>JAEZHK010000041.1 GCA_023416655.1 Bacillota bacterium | reverse complement strand
GTAAAATGCTTATAAGATTGCATAGTGGCCTCCGTATATGGTTGTGTAGCAACTCCATTATACTCTTGGCTCGCTATGCAGTCTTTCTTTATTTACCTCCTGTTGCACTTCATATTGTAATCTGCCTCATGCCCCTTGCGGGGCTTTTTCGCCAAGCGCAACCATTGGATTCGAATCAATGCGCTTGGCGAAAAAGCGGGTTCGGTGCGGCTCTGCCGCAAAAAATGCTCCAGTGGAGCATTTTTAGAACCCCGGGGGTCCGGAGGGCAGAGCCCCGCTCGGTTTTCCTATGGCACTTCGATCGACTCCATCGGCCGCATCAGCCGGATGCGCGCGCCCGCGTTTTGGGCGGCGGCGAGGATGGCATCCTCGTCGCAGCCGTTGATGTCGTACAGCTCCCAGTGCATCGGGATGTAGACTGCGCTCAGCTTTGCGGCCAGCTCCGCCGCCTCGGTTTCATTGATGTTGCCGACGATGCCCTTTGCCGTGCGCGCTTCGTCCCGCCCGTTGGCGGGCAGCAGCATGACGTCCGGCTTTTCCGCTTTGAGCCGTTCCCAAAGCCCCTCATATAGGCTCATGTCACCGCCGAAGAAAACCTTCACGCCGTCCAGGTCGATGAAGTAGCTCAGTTCGCGGAAGTCGCCCGCTTCGTCCCGGTGCAGCTCCGTGTGGGCGCAGGGGATGGGCGTGACGGTGGCCTGGCCGACGGGGAAGGGCTCGAACGCGCGCGCCTTCACGATGCGTGGGACGCGCAGGTCTTCAAGCAGGCCGCACTCCGGCGCGGGGCAGGCGATCAGCGCCTCCCCGCCCGATTCCACATACCGGCCGATGGTCCACGGGTCCAGATGGTCGCCGTGGCTGTGGGAGATCAATACGCCGTCCGGGTTCAGGTCCTCGAGCGCGACCGGCGCGGGATAGCGCCGCCGCCAGGGGGTCTCGCCGGTGAAGAAGCTGCGGTCCACGTAGTCCGACAGGTATGGGTCGGTGACAATGCGCGTTCCCGCCGCCTCGATCAGAAAACCGCACTGGCCCAGGTACGTGATCCTCATGGGAACCCCTCCCTTTTCTCTTCTGACGCATCTGCTTCCATACGGTTCCCAATCGAAGCGCTTGTAACCCTCGCGTGGCGAAAACCGCCCGAAGCGGTGAACTTTTCCATCCTGCTAAGCGGGAAGACTGCCCGCGAAACACAAAATTTTCGGATAATTGAGCGAAGTTTTACCGAATGATCCTCACAGGCCGACGCAACCGGACGATATATTCAGGGTACACTTGCTGAAAGCGCGGGACAATATGCGAATCATCAATCACATGGACCTGACGGCGCGCGGCGACGAACTGATGCGCATCATTCGGGAAGAAGCGATTACGCCGGTCTTTCAGCCCATCGTCTCACTCCGGGACGGTTCCGTGCTCGGTTACGAGGCGCTCTCCCGGGGGCCCGCGGGCACCGACATGGAGAGCCCGGACATGCTGTTTCAGGTGGCCGAGGCGGTGCGGGAGATCTGGGAGCTGGAACGGCTGTGCAGGACCAAGGCGCTGGCCGCCATGCAGTACGCACAGGTGGACGCGATGCTGTTTTTAAACGTCAACCCCAGCGTGGCGGAGGACGTGAAGTTCCAAAAAGGGTTCACAAAGGATTACCTGGGGCAGTTCGGCATCGGGCCTGACCGCGTCATCTTTGAAATTACCGAGCGCTCGGCGTGCCAGAACATCGACGAGTTCAAGCGGATCATCAGCTACTACAAGGGACAGCAGTACAAGATCGCCATCGACGACGCGGGCGCGGGCTACTCCGGGCTGAACCTCATCACGGACCTGAACCCCCACTACCTCAAGCTGGACATGCAATTGATCCGCGGCATCGACCGGGACACCGTCAAGCAGGCGCTGGTGAAATCGCTGCAGGAATTTGCGAAGGTGACCGGCACGTACCTGATCGCCGAGGGCATCGAAACCCGGGAAGAGCTGGAAAAACTCATCCACATCGGCGTCCATTACGGGCAGGGATACTACATCAAGCGGCCCGCGGCGGGCATTTCGGGCGTACCGGACGATGTTTTGACGACGATTCTGGACATCAACGGCAAGAAAAACCACCTCTACGGGTACAGCCTTTCCGACGTGTACATCGGCAACCTCGCCTACCCCGCGCCGTCGGTCAACGAGCATGTGCTGGTGCAGGAAGCGCACACGATGCTCCAGCACTGCGGCGCTCAGGGCTTTTGCGTCACGAGCGACGGGCTGGTCAAGGGCGTGGTGACGCGCCAGGCCATCAGCGAGGCGGTTTCGGGCGTTTACGGCTTCAGCCTGAACGCGAAAAAGCCGGTTTCCGGCATCATGGACCGGGAGTTCCTGGCGCTGGACCACCAGACCCCCGTTTCGCTGGCCGGAAAGCTGGCCATGGCCCGGCCGGACAGCAAGGTGTACGATTTTCTCACCGTCACCCGCGGCGGCCAGTACTACGGCATCGTCACCATCAAGGACCTTCTGGTGAAGACCATCGAGATCGAGGTCAACAACGCCACGCAGTTGAACCCGCTGACCTCGTTGCCCGGCAACCCGCTCATCGAGCGGGCGCTTTCCAACATGCTCTACGAGCGCCGGGAGGGCTGCGTGCTCTACTTTGACATCGACAACTTCAAGGCGTACAACGACGTGTACGGCTTTGAAAACGGCGACCGGGTCATCCGGCACCTGGCCGGGTGCATCGCCCAGGCGCTGCCCGAGGACCAGTTCCTGGGTCATGTGGGCGGGGACGACTTCGTGGCCATCGCCGCGCCGGAGGAGGCGGAGCGGATCTGCCGCTCGGTCATCGACCAGTTCGACAAGACCGTGCGCGGTTTTTACAGCCCCGAGGACGCGGCGAGCGGCTACATCCTCTCCCGGGACCGGCACGGGCGCGAGGAGCAGTTTCCCGTCATTTCCATCTCCATCGCCGGCGTGCACTCCGAGTCCGGGCGCTTTTCGGACATCTACGCCCTCTCCGCGGAGGCCAGCCGCGTCAAGAAGGAGTGCAAGCGCATCCCGGGCAGCAAGCACATAATAGCGTAAGGCGCTGAACGCCAAGACATTCAACGCGCCGGTTCCGCCCATGGAGGCGGGACCGGCGCGTTCGTTCATCCGGGCGGGTTGAATTTCGGAAGGGTTGCTGGTACAATGGGGGGACGAGGCTAGTTTTCAGGACACTTGGACGGCGCGGCCTTGCGCGCGTCCTTCAGCGGCACGCGGCTGCCGTCCGGGTACTGGACGAGGGTGTTCTCCAGCGTCTGGCGGGTGCCCGCCTTGAAATGGTCTACGTACTGGCGGCGCAGGCAGGCGCGCTCCTCCTGCTCCTCCGGGGTCAGCGCCCGCTCCCGGGAAAGGCGCGTCAGTTCGTTGATGCGCGCGATCAGTTCTGGGGTCATGGGTTCACGCTCCTTTTCTTGGGGCTGCCGACAGGATGCGAGTAGCGCGGATTGAAAGACGCCCACGGGCGGGTGTGACGGCAGAACCTAATATTTCGGCATGCGGCGGTGCAAATCCTGCCGCGGGGAGGTTTTTATGATTCGAGGGAAATTTTTGACTTCCGCGGAGGACGCGTCGGTGGCGCTTGCCGTCCGCGAGCAAGTATGCCGGGCGGAGGGCCTTCCGGGGGGCGCCGACTGCCACGACAGGATGGCCTTCTACGCGCTGGTGTTTGACGAGGAGGACAGCCCCTCCGGTTCCGGGCGGCTGTATCTTCATGAGGACCGGTTCGTGATCGGCTGCGTCGGCGTGCTGCCGGAGAAGCGCCGCAAGGGCCTTGGCGACCTGATCCTTCGGATGCTCCTCTACCGCGCGCAGGAACTGAACGCGCCGGAGGTCTACGCGCTCGTCCGGCCCGGCGGGGAGGCGTTCTACGCCCGGTACGGCTTCAAGCCAGCGGGGGAGGAAGAAGCGGACGAGTGGGGTCAGACGCATGCGCTCCTTCGCGTCAAGGCTGACGAGATCGTGGAGAGCGGCTGCCATGGGCAGAAGGTCTGATACCCATCCAAAACATTCTTGCGCCGTTGCGCCGGTCCTTTTCGCGCAGTGCTGTGTCGCCTTCCACTCAACGTAGCGCTGCTACGTATCGCTCCGGCTCCTTGTCCTGCATATCGAAAAATCCTCGCCGCTTTGGACGCAATAATCTTATGAATTGATATGATTCCTTTTCGTGTCCAGATCCTTCCATCCGCGTTGAAAGCAGTGAGCTTGTGTTTCATCGCACAAAACGGCCCCCGCCCGAAGGCGGGGGCAATGGTTTCGCTTTACGCGTTGGTCGGCTCCAGGAGGCCGTAATCGCCATCCACCCTGCGGTACACCACGCTGTAGGTGCCGGTGTCCTCGTTGAGGAACAGGTGGAAGTTGTGGCCCAGCATTTCCATCTGGGTGATGGCTTCCTCGACGCTGGTGGGCTTGACGTTGAACCGCTTGACGCGCACCACGTTGGGGGTTTCGAGCGCTTCGGCAGGCTCTAAAGCGACTTCGGGCGCTTCGACCTCGAAGGCCCCGGCGCGCAGCCGCTTCTCGATGCGGGTGCGGTGGCGGTGGATCTGGCGGACGATCTTGTCCAGCACCTTGTCGAGGCAGGCGCCCATCTCGATGCCGGTCTCCTCAGCCCGGAGGATCGATCCCGGCAACATGATCGTGATTTCGGCGGTGTTGCGATTTCCGTGTTCCTGGGAGAGCCTGACCTGAACCTCGGAGTCGTCGCGCAGGTACTTATCCAGCTTGCCGACTTTTTTTTCTATTTTGGCCCGCCATCCGTCGGATATCTCCAGGTTTCGGCCGGTTATGGAAATACGCATGGCTTAAACCTCCTGATGCAATTTTTTCTTGGACGGGGTCCGGGAGGAATCGCTCATGGGCACCGCCTCCATTCGGGTGTAATGATGAGTATATTCTATATGGACGGAAAAAACTCCTTCCGACCATTAATTTTTTGTTACCGATTTTTCAATAGGGAGGCCGCCTCCTCGTCCAGCATCAGCTGGGCGTTTGGGTGGAAGCGCAGGATGGACGCGGGGCTGTCCGGAGACACCGGGCCGTTCGCCGC
The DNA here is from genome assembly GCA_023416655.1 of Bacillota bacterium. Lineage (GTDB taxonomy): Bacteria > Bacillota > Clostridia > Christensenellales > Aristaeellaceae > JAEZHK01. The sequence continues at coordinate 55,820 of JAEZHK010000041.1, read as the reverse complement.
GCGGGCCACCGCCTCGGCCTTGTCCTGGCCGATGGCGATCAGCAGCACCCGCTTGGCCTCCATGATGCCGCCGATGCCCAGGGAGATGGCCTCGCGGGGCATCTTGGTCGGGTCGTCAAACCAGCGGGCGTTGGCCTCCAGCGTGGAGGCGGTGAGCTTGACCACATGGGTGCCCCAGGTGTAGTCCGCCGCGGGCTCGTTGAAGCCGATGTGGCCGTTGCGGCCGATGCCCAGAAGCTGCAGGTCGATGCCGCCCGCCGCTTCGATCATCCGGTCGTAGGCGTGGGCGTTGTCCTCGGCGTTCCCGAGGCCAGAAGGCACGTGGGTGTTCCGGGAGTCGATCGGGATGTGCTCAAACAGTTGCTCGTCCATGAAGCGGCGGTAGGCGCAGGGGTGGTTGGGCGAAAGGCCCACGTACTCGTCCAGGTTAAACGTGCGGGCGCGGGTGAAGTCGATGAGGCCCTTTTTGCTCAGCTCGATCAGCGCCTGATAAGTGGGGATGGGCGTGGAGCCGGTGGCCAGCCCCAGCACGCTGTCGGGCTTTTGGAAGAGCTGCGAGGCGAAGACCATGGAGGCGGCGGCCGCGACCGATTCGGCGTCCTTGAAAACAAAAATCTGCATGGCGCTACTCCTTTGTAATAATTTGCAAACGCTTTCGCTAAAGCGTAAGCGTTTGCGAGAGAACGGAGTCGGATTGCTAAAAATCCTGCGGGATTTTTCGAGCGCAATCCGGATGGCCGGTACTGATTCCCCGTCGGGCGGGCAAGCGCGCCCTTTGGGGGAATCCATAAGCCCCGGCAAAGCCGGTACTTATGATCGACATGGAGGGATGCGGCCCTCCAAGCCTCCAGGGGGTACGAATGAATGCCCCGCGCGCCGACGATTACCGGATGAGCTTCAATCGCAGCATGTTCAGCGCGTTCTGGCAGCTGAGCGTACGGTTCCAGGATCGGTCGCCGACGAACTGGAAGCGCTGCGCCGATGTGCCGTCCGGGCCGGAAAGCCCGATGTACACAGTGCCCACGGGCTTTTCCTCGCTGCCGCCGTCCGGGCCCGCGACGCCGGTGACGGATAGCGCCCAGGTCGCGCCCGCCAGCCGCTTCGCGCCTTCGGCCATCTCTTTCGCGCATTCCTCGCTGACCGCGCCGTGGGCGCTGAGCGTTTCCTCTTTGACGCCCAGCGAGCGCACCTTCGCGGCGTTGGAGTAGGTAACGAAGCCCTCGACGAACGCGCCCGACGCGCCGGGGGAGTCGGTGAGCATCGCGGCCAGCTTGCCGCCGGTGCAGCTCTCCGCCAGCGCGACGGTCTCGCCGCGCTTTAGAAGCAGCTCCAGCACCGTCCCTTCCATCGTCTTGTCGCGGCCCTCGGCGTAGACGGAATCGCCCAGGCGCTTTAAAATCTCCGCCTCCACCGGGTCCAGAAGCGGCGAAAGGTCCTCGCCCGGCGCGCCGGAGGCGGTGAGCCTCGCCGTCACCTCGCCCGCGCCGCAGTAGAGCGCGAGCGTCGGGTTCTGGCTGTGGAAGAGGTCCAGAAGGATGGTCTCCACGTTCGATTCGCCCACGCCGAAGACGCGGAAAAAGCGGGAGGTCAGGTTCATCTCCCGGCGCTTTAAAAGCCACGGCTCGAGCTGCTGCTCGAACATGTCTTTCAGTTCCCGGGGCGGGCCGGGCAGCACGGCCACGGCCTTGTCGTCCCGCTCCACGATGCAGCCGGGCGCGGTGCCGCGGCGGTTCGGCATCACGGTGGAGCCCGTCGGGAACCAGGCCTGCTTCAGGTTGTTCTGGGCCAGCGGGCGGTCGGGGTGGATTCGCCGCATGCGCTCCACCAGCGCGTCCATCGAGGGCTGATGCAGCTCCATCTTCAGCTCAAAGTGCTCCGCGACCATTTCCTTCGTCAGGTCGTCCTCGGTGGGCCCCAGGCCGCCGGTGGTGATCACCAGATCGCTTCGGGAGAGCGCTGTATTTAGCGCCTCCTTGACACGCGCGGGATTGTCGCCCACGGTGGTGTGGCGAAAGACCATGACGCCCAATTCCGAAAGCCGGCGCGACAGGTACTGCGCGTCTGTGTTGGCCACCTGGCCCATCAGAAGTTCCGTTCCGACCGACAGGATTTCACAGATCATTTGTGGAAGACCTCCCGACGATTTACAGTGGGTGCTTATTTGCTGAAGACCTCGCGGTTCCGGACAACGTACTGCACGCACGACGCCACGGAGAGGATGACCGACGCCCACAAAAAGAGCTCGCCGCCCACGAGGCACCACGCCCCCAGAAGGGGGGAGAGGATCAGCATCGGGATGGCCAGCATCTGAAGCGCCGTCTTGTATTTTCCCAGCCAGTCGGCGGCGATCACGCGGCCCTGCGCGGTCGCCACCAGCCTTATGCCCGAGATCACGAACTCGCGGGCCAGGATCAGCATCGCCGCCAGCCAGGGCGCGCGGCCGTCCGCCACCAGCGCGACGAGCGCCGCCATGACGAGGAGCTTGTCCGCCATCGGGTCCATGAGCTTGCCAAAATCCGTCTCTTGGCTGTATTTGCGCGCGTACCAGCCGTCCATCCAGTCTGTCACGGACGCGATGATGAACGCCAGCGCCGCCAGCGCCTGCGTCAATGGCTCCGGGATCATGAAGAGCGCGACAAACACCGGGATCAGGATGACCCGGAGGATGGTCAGCCGGTTGGGAAGGTTCATGCGTCTTCCTCCCCGGAGAGGTCGTAGTGGGACGCCCCGGTGATCCTCACCCGGACGTACTCGCCCGGTTTCAGATTCTTACGGGACTTGAAGCGTATCACGCCGTCCACCTCCGGCGCTTCGAGCCGGGAGCGGCCCGCGTACCGGCCGTCCTCGAAGGACTCGACGAGCACTTCGCAGGTTTCGCCGATCCGCGCCTTGTTGAGTTCGAGCGAGATTTCCTGTTGCAGCAGCATCAGCCGGTCGAGGCGGTCCTGTTTGACATCGTCTGCAATCTGATCGGCCATGTACGCGGCGGAGGTGCCCTCCTCCGGCGAGTAGGTGAAAGCACCCAGCCGGCCAAAGCGCGCCCAGCGCACGAAGTCCAGAAGTTCGTTGAACTGCTCCTCGGTCTCGCCGGGGAAGCCCACGATGAACGTGGTGCGCACCAGGATGCCCTTTTCACGGCAGACCTCGACAAGCGCCCGGATGTGCTCCGGCGAGCCGCGCCGGTTCATCTGGCGCAGGAGCTCGCCGCTTATGTGCTGCAGCGGCAGGTCCAGGTACTTGCAGACTTTGGGCAGGGTTTGAATGGCGGTGAGCAGTCTTTCATCCACGGTATCCGGGTAGCAGTAGAGCGCGCGGACCCACTTGACGCCCTCGATTTCGCTGACCGCTTCCAGAAGCCCCGCGAGGTCCGGGCTGCCGGGGATGTCGCTGCCGTAGCGGGAGGTGTCCTGCGCGATCAGGGTCAGCTCCGTCGTGCCCCGCTCCGCGAGCAGGCGGCACTCCTTCAGGATGGCGTCCGCCGGGCGAGACTGGTAGCCGCCCCGGATCAGCGGGATGGCGCAGTAGGCGCAGCGATTGTCGCAGCCGTCGGAGATCTTGACGTAGGCCGAGTGGGAGGGCGTGGTGAGAAGCCTCGGCACGTCCGGGTCCGGGAAGCGGCTGCTGGTGCCGGTGCGCAGCGGCCTCTCGCCCCGAAACGCCTCCTCCAGGATCTCCGGCAGGTTCTGGTACTCCGCGACGCCGAGGATGGCGTCCACCTCCGGCATGTCGTCCCGGATCTGCTGGCCGTACCGCTGCGAAAGGCAGCCGGTGACGATCAGTTTTTTGAGCCGCCCGCCGCTCTTGTACTGCGCCATTTCGAGGATCGCGTCGATCGACTCCTCCTTGGCCGACTGGATGAAGCCGCAGGTGTTGACCAGGATCACGTCCGCCTGTACGGGGTCGGCCACCACCCTGTAGCCGTTTTGGGTCAGGATTCCAAGCATCACTTCGCTGTCCACGCGGTTTTTCGAGCAGCCCAGCGAGACAAGACCTACCGTTCTGTCCATAAATTTCCTCACGCGTCGCCGAACAGAAGTTTGTACTGTTCGCGCGAAATCAATACGCTGCGCGGTTTCGCGCCGTCGGCCTGGCCGACGATGCCCCGCTTTTCCATCTCGTCGATGAGCCGCCCCGCGCGGGCGTACCCCACGCGCAGCCGCCTCTGGATCATGCTGGTGGAGGCCTGCCCGGCCTCGATCACCATCTCGACCGCCTGCGGCAGGAGGTCGTCGTACTCCTCGCGGGCGTCGTCCTTCTCGGCGTCGCTCATCGCGGCGTTTGCCAGGTGCTCGATCACTTCCGAATCGTAGGTGGTTTCGTGGCGCACCTTGATGTAGGACACGATGTCGTTCACCTCGTCGTCCGACACCCAAGCGCCCTGTACGCGGGCGGGTTTGTTCGTTCCCGCGGGCGCGAACAGCATGTCGCCCCGGCCGAGGAGCTTCTCCGCGCCGCCCACGTCCAGAATCGTGCGGCTGTCCACCTGGGAGGCCACGGTGAACGCGATGCGGGAGGGGATGTTGGCCTTGATGACGCCGGTGATGACGTTGACGGAGGGCCGCTGCGTGGCGATGACCAGGTGGATGCCCGCCGCGCGGGCGAGCTGCGCCAGGCGGCAGATGGAATCCTCCACCTCTCCGGGGGCGACCATCATCAGGTCCGCCAGCTCGTCAATGATGATGACGATCTGCGGCATGGCGGGCTCGTCCTCGGGCCGGTGCAGGTTGTAGCCCTTCATGTCGCGCACACCCTGCTCCGCGAACTTCTTGTAGCGACCGCTCATCTCCGCCACCGCCCAGTCGAGGGCGCTGGCCGCCTTCTTGGGGTCGGTGACCACCGGCACCAGAAGGTGCGGGATGCCGTTGTAGACGCTTAGCTCGACCACCTTCGGGTCGATCATGATCAGCTTCACTTCGTCGGGCGTGGCGCGGTAGAGGATGGAGCACACGACGCAGTTGATGCAGACGGATTTACCGGAACCCGTCGCGCCCGCGATCAACACGTGGGGCATCTTCGCAAGGTCCGTGACGATGTAGCGGCCCGCGTTGTCGCGGCCCAGCGCCACGGCCAGCCTCGACGGGTGCTTTCGCGCCTCGCCGGATTCCAGCACATCCCGAAGCGGCACCACGTCCACGGTGTCGTTGGGCACTTCTACGCCCACCGCCGCCTTGCCGGGGATCGGCGCTTCGATGCGGACGCTGACGGCGGCGAGGTTGAGCGCGATGTCGTCGGCCAGCGCCGTGATGCGGCTGACCTTGACGCCCGCGGCGGGTGAGAGTTCAAACCGCGTCACCGTCGGGCCGTGGGCGATGCCGATCATCCGGGCGCTGATGCCAAAGCTCGCCAGCGTCTCCACCAGCTTCCGGGCCTTGAGATCGTCGGTCTGTTCCCGGTTCTTGGCCTGCGTCGGCTGCACCGCGGCTAAAAGGTCGATCGGCGGGTAGTTGTAGGCGTCGGGGTCGCCGCTCTTGGGCGGTTCCGCTGCGGATTCCGGCCTTTTCGCGGGCTTCTTGACCGACTGCGCGATGATCACCGGACGCTTGTCCTTTTTCGCGGCGGCGGTCGGCTCGAAGGGCGGCTCCGGCTCCGGGGCCGAGGCGGGCTCGGGCTTTATCGCGCGATCAAAGACGAGCGCGTCGTCGCCCAGCTTGACTTCCTGCCAGTCGCCGCCGGTGAACTCCGCCTGACCTTTCGTTTCGTAGGGCGAGGATTCCGCCACCTCGCGGCCGTCGGGCTGCGGCGGCAGTTTCTCCGGCTCGGGTCTATAGAGTGGCTCCGGCTCCCTGACCTTGATCGGATCGGGTTTTGAGTTCGTGGGGCGGCGCTTGGCGAGGAAGTGGGGCACATCCGGCCCAACAGCCTCGTCCTTCACGGGCTTTACGCGCGGCTCGCCGGGCAGCGGGTCGTCCGGGTGGATGCGCTCGATCACCATCTCATGGCCGTTTGATACCGACTGCCCTCGGACCGGAGTCTTCGGGACGTCCCAATTCTCCAGGTCGTCGCTGTCGGGCAGCTTGGCACGGGGCGCGCGCTGGAGCTTGACGGGCTTGCCCGCGCTGAGGGGCGCTTCCGCCGCGCCGCCCGGCGTGGTGTACAGAGTGGGCACCACCATCGCCTGCATGCGCTGCTCCGCCGCCTGGCGCTTTTCGTCCGCCCGCTGGCGCGCATGCTCCACGTACACGTCGTAGGACTGCCTGACTTTTCCGCCGAGCTTGCGCAGCGAGATCTTCCGCAGCAGCACCAGGTCGGCCACCAGAAGGATCGAAAGCGCCAGCACCGAGCCGAACAGGTTCTCGCCCATCAGGCCGCGGTGGACGGGCCAGGCGAGCAGCGCGCCGAGCACGCCGGTGCCGCCCTTCTGATAGTAGTAAGAGTAGTTCACGAAGTTCAAAAAGGAGTACTGGCGCATCTGCGCCGTGATGACCTCATAGTAAAACGCGTGCCACCCGGCCGCGACGATCAGCGGCAGCGTCAGCGTCAAAAGCACCCGCCCGGGGCGCACCCTGCGCTCCTTCCCGGCGAATGTGACCAGCGCGCCGATCCATACGACGATCAGCGGCAGCACGAAGAACAGCGAACCCGCCAGGCCCCGGAGCACACGGAGCACCGATTCGGCGGCGTCGCCCTCGGCAAAGCAAAAATATAGAAGCAGAAGCCCGGCGCCCATTACGACGACGCCCAGCACCTCGCGCAAAAAGCTCCTGTCCTCGGGCGGCTGCGGCTGCGGCCTGGGCGCGGCTTGACGCGCCTTCGCGCTCCTGGGCGCGCCGGACTTGGAACCCTGTTTTTTTGTCGAACCTGATTTCCCCGCCATCAAACCCTCCGAAGTCATCATTTCACAGATATAGTATACATCAGAATAGTGGCAAATTCAAACGCTTTCAAGTAAAGGGCAAACGCTTCCGCCAAAGGCGTAAGCGTTTGCGAAGGGAACGGGGCCGGATTTCTGAAAATCCTGCGGGATTTTCCGGGCACAATCCGGGCGGCATGTATTGATTCCCCGTCGGGCGGGCAAGCGCGCCCTTTGGGGGAATCCATAAGCCCCGGCAAAGCCGGTACTTGTGGTCGAACATGGAGGGCTTCGGCCCTCCAAACCTCCCACAGTTTCCGTATGCGATGGCCTCGGGTAAACAGATGGGGGAGCCGGGATGGATTTTCAACGCCCGCTGAGAAGCGGGGTCAGGGGTCCTTCGTACAGCACAGCCAGCTTGTGCAGCGCGCGGGTCAGGCAGACGTAGAGGAGCCTCGCGCTGCGCGGGTCGTCGGGGAAGGACTCCGCGCCAACGTCCGCCAGGATCACCGCGTCAAACTCCAGGCCCTTGACCGCGCCCGCGGGGGCCAGCATCACGCCGGAGAGCGCCTCCGGGTCGTCGGCGGACAGGAGCTTCGCTTCAAGCGTCTTTGGCAGCGCCTTGAGCAGTTCCCGGAGGGCCGCTTCATTCCGGCCGATGACCGCAATGGTGGCCATGCCCTGTTCCTGCCATTCCCTGGCCAGCCGGTCGACCGCCTTTGTCTGCGCCGCGCGGCTATCATATTCCTCCACCACCGGCTCGTCGCCGTGGCGCAGCACCGTCTTTGGGACTGCGATGCCCGGCGCGGGGTGACGGGCGAACACGGCCTCCGCCATGCGCATGATCTCCACGGTGCTGCGGTAGCTGACCGTGAGTTCCCGCCGCGCGGCCTTTGAAAGCGACGGCGGTTCCTCCCAGTCGGTGATCCCGCCCGCGCCGATGGACTGCATCAGATCGCCCACGGCGGTGACCGTCGCGCCCGGCGCGAGGCGGCTCAAAAGCGCGAACTCCAGCGCGCTGAAGTCCTGCGCCTCGTCGATGACGAGGTGCCGCGAATCCGGCTTTTTGACCTCCGTCATCTTGAGCGCGATCAGACCCAGCGCCGCCAGGTCGTCCCGCGCGATGGCCTTTCGCTCCGTAAACCGCTTCAGCGCCCGCCCGCTGGCCTCTTGCAGAGAGGGGTCGCCCGAAGCGGCCTGATTCGCGAGGTACGCCTTGTAGACCGCCGCGGGATCGACCGGCGGGAAGGCCGCCATCTCCCGCTTTAGGAAGGGCTTGATCTCGTTTTTGACTTCGGCCGTCCGCTCGTCGAGGCTTTTGTAGAGGAGAGCCACCTTTTCGCGAGCGGCATCCGGGTCGCCCAGCGTGGCGCGCAGCCTTTCGGCGCGCCGCGCGGCCTCGTCGGTGAAATATTTCTCAATGGTGCGCGCCGCGCGCTTCACCCGGGCGGTCAGCTGCTTTTCAAACTCCTTGAGCCGCCGCGCCATCGGGAAGGGCGCTTCGTCGATCAATAAGAACTGCGCCAGTTCCGCCCGGTCGTAGAGTTTTACCGGGCCGAATGAAATGTCGCGGTTGGCGAAGGATTTTTCGTAGGCGGTGAGCCAGCCGTCGATCCTCGCCTCGTTTTCCGGCGCACCCTTGATCCTGCCATCCCGTGCCTTCTGCTCCGGCGGCTCCTCCCCGAACGCACCGAGCTTGGGAAGTTCCATGAGCGTTCGCAGGAAGCCGTCGAAGGTGGTCTGCCGCACCCGCTCCACGCCGAGATCCGGCAGTACGCCCGCGATGAAGTTCAGAAACAGCGGGCTGGGGGCGAGGATCACCATCTGCTCGGGCCTCAGCGACTGATAGGCGTACAATAGGTACGCGATCCGGTGCAGCGCCACCGTGGTCTTGCCCGAGCCCGGCGCGCCCTGCACCACCATGGACTTTTCCAGCGGGTGCCGGATGACGAGGTTCTGTTCGGACTGGATGGTGGTCACGATGTCGCGCAGGCGCTCCGACGTGCGCTCCGAGAGCACCTTTTGAAGGAGCGCGTCCGCCGTGGCCAGGTCCACGTCGAAGATGCTGTTCAGTTCGCCCCGCTCGATGCCGAACTGGCGCTTGAGTGTCAGTTCGCCCTCGATCACGCCGTCGGGCGCGGTGTAGCGCATCGGCCCGATCTGCCCGGAGTAGTACAGGTTCGCCACCGGCGCGCGCCAGTCGGTGACCACGCTCTCCATCGAGTCCGCCTTCAAAACGCCCCAGCGGCCGATATAGTAGGTGTGCTTGCCGTCCTTCTCCGCGAAGTCGATCCGGGTGAAGTAGGGGCGGCCGGCGGAGAGGGCGAGGTGCCTTAGCGTCTGCTCCGCCCGGGCGAACAGCATTTCACGCACGGGCAGCGCGTCCGGCATGCTCCGTCTAGCTTCGGCCAGCGCGAGGTTGGCGTTTTCCAGCTCCCGCTGGGCGTACACGCGCTCCTGCCGGATGGTCGCGAGCGTCTCGTCAAGGTGCGTCCGCTCCTCCCGGAGCGCCGGATGATCCTGCATGGCCTTCTGCCTCCCGTTCGCCTTGTAATTTGAGGGGGAAATTTGATTATAGGCCGAAAGTTCGCCCTCGATCAAGTTAAATTTTGGCGAATCCCAGACGCGATTTTGCCACTTCGCTATAATGGAAGGGAGGTGATTGGCCGTGACAAAGGGGCTGACCCACATCTATACCGGCGACGGCAAGGGCAAGACCACCGCCGCGATGGGCCTTGCGCTCCGGGCGCTCGGGGCCGGGCTGAAGGTGAAGATCTTCCAGTTCATGAAAAACCAGCCCACCGGGGAGCTGACCTCGCTGGGGAAGATCGCCCCGGGCATCGTCCGGCGGGCGGACAGCCCGGTCAAAAAATTCGTCTGGGACATGACGGAGGAAGAAAAGGCAGCCTGGAGCGAGGCGCAGCAGGCGCTCTTTGACGAGGCCTGCGACGCCGCCTGCGACAAGGACGTGGACCTGGTGATCCTGGACGAGGCGCTGGGCGCGGCCTCCGCAGGGGCGCTGGGCGTGGACCAGCTGGCCTACCTGATCGCCCACAAGTACCGGGGCACAGAATTGGTGCTGACCGGGCGGAACGCGCCCACGAAGCTCATCGAGCTTGCCGACTACGCGACCGAGATGCGCATGATCAAGCACCCCTACGCCGCCGGTGTGCAGGCCAGAAAAGGCGTCGAGTATTAGGCGGCAGGAACTTTCATTCATACAATTGCCCCGGTTGACATTCTGCCGCCGCCCTGCTATCATTTTTATAGATATGTTACCAAAGGAGCGGACGCATGAACTTGCCCAACATTCTCACCGCGCTTCGCGTGGCGATGATCCCGGTCTTCGTGCTGACCTACGCCGAGATCCCCCCGGCAGGTTCGCTCCTCATCTTCCTCTTGGCGAGCCTTACGGACTGCCTGGACGGCTACCTTGCGCGCAGGTGGAACCAGATCACCGCGTTCGGAAAGCTGTTTGACCCGCTGGCGGACAAGCTCCTCCTGCTCGCGGTGCTCTTCTGCATCACGCGTTCGGGGCTGATCCCGTGGTGGGTGCTGATCGTGATGGTGGTCAAGGAGCTTCTGATGATGGCGGGCAGCGTATGGATGCTGAAAAAGAACGTGGTCGTCTCGGCCAACTTCCTGGGCAAGGCGGCGACGGTGGCGTTCATCCTGGCGCTGACGTTCGTGTTCCCGTGGCATCCGATGGGCTGGCTGACGAAGTTGGGCGACGTGCTTCTGTACGTGGCCGTGGCGCTTTCTGTGGCGGCGTTCTTCGTCTACACGTATTTCGCGTTCATCCGCCCGAAACCCGAGAAGCAAGGTTAAGTTTGTCAAACCTCGATTGACGGGGCGGTTTTTCGCGATTATAATGACCACACATACCGCCAATGACGAAGAGGAGTAGGCGCTTTCCCCCGCAAGAGAGGGCGGCCCACCGGCTGCGAGACCGCCTCGGGAAGGACGCGCGCGAAGGTCGCTTCGGAGGCTGCCGGGTGATTTTTAGCCCGCAGGGGTGCGCCCCTTACAGCGCGTGGAAGGCGGCCTTTGGCCGTTAACTAAGGTGGTACCGCGGAGCGATTCGCCCTTATGAGGGGATCGCTCCTTTTAATTTCGGGGATATGGGAGAGGAGATAACGCGTGGAAAAGCAGTTTGAAATGGACAAGGTGTTTTCGCCCCAGGAGGTGGAGGAGAGGCTCTACCGGCAGTGGGAGGAGAGCGGCTACTTTACCGCGAAAAGGGTGCCGGGCAAGAAGCCCTTCGTCATCATGATGCCGCCGCCCAACATCACCGGGCAGCTTCACATGGGCCACGCCCTCGACACACTGCCGCAGGATGCGCTGACCCGCTACCACCGCATGAAGGGCGAGCCGACGCTGTGGCTGCCGGGCACCGACCACGCGTCCATCGCCACCGAGGTCAAAATCGTCGACGCCCTCAAAAAGGAGGGCCTGAATAAGCAGGACCTGGGCCGCGACGAGTTTTTGCGCCGCGCCTGGGAGTGGAAGCGCGAGTACGGCGGGCGCATCACCCGCCAGCAGCGGCGGCTGGGCGCTTCCTGCGACTGGACGCGCGAGCGCTTCACCATGGACGAGGGCCTCAACCGCGCCGTCGTCGAGGTGTTCGTGCGGCTCTACGAGAAGAACCTGATCTACCGCGGCAACCGCATCATCAACTGGTGCCCGGTGTGCAAGACCGCGCTCTCCGACGCCGAGGTGGAGTACGGCGAGGTGACGTCGAGCCTCTGGTACATCCGCTATCCCGGCGCGGACGGCGGCGCGGGTGTGGTGGTGGCCACCACCCGGCCGGAGACCATGCTGGGCGACACCGGCGTGGCTGTGAACCCGGGGGACGAGCGGTACGCGCACCTCGTGGGCAAGATGGTGACGCTGCCCCTCGTGGGCCGCGAGTTGCCCGTGGTGGCGGACGACTACGTGGACCCGGCCTTCGGCACCGGCGCGGTGAAGATGACCCCGGCCCACGACCCCAACGACTTTGAAGTCGCGCAGCGGCACGACCTGCCGGTACTGCGCGTTCTGAACGACGACGGCACCATGAACGAGGCCGCTGGCCGCTTCCAGGGCATGACCCGGCAGGAGTGCCGCAAGGCCGTGCTGGCCGAGCTTGAGGCGCTGGGCCTGCTCGTCAAGACCGAGCCGCTGACCCACAACGTGGGCGCGTGCTATCGCTGCCACGACACGGTGGAGCCGCTGGTGTCCACCCAATGGTTTGTGAAGATGAAGCCGCTGGCCGAACCCGCGGTGCGCTGCGTGCAGACCGGGGAACTCAAATTCGTGCCCGAACGGTTCACCAAGGTCTACCTCAACTGGATGGAGAACATCCGGGACTGGTGCATCTCCCGCCAGCTTTGGTGGGGCCACCGCATCCCCGCCTACTACTGCGGAGACTGCGGCGAGATGACGGTCTCGCGCAAGGCGCCGGGCGCCTGCCCCAAGTGCGGAAGCGCGCACCTGCATCAGGATGAGGACGTGCTGGACACCTGGTTCTCCTCGGCGCTGTGGCCCTTCTCCACGCTGGGCTGGCCTGACGAGACCGAGGACCTCAAGTACTTCTTCCCGACCAGCGTGATGCTCTCGGGCTACGACATCATCTTCTTCTGGGACGCCCGCATGATCTTCTCCGGCATCGAGCAGATGGGGACGCTCCCGTTCGACACGGTGGCGTTGCATGGCCTGGTGCGCGACGCGCAGGGCCGCAAGATGTCCAAGTCGCTCGGCAACGGCATCGACCCGCTGGAGGTCATCGACAAGTATGGCTGCGACGCGCTCCGCTTCTCCCTCGCCATGGGCGTGGCTCCCGGCGGCGACGTGCGCGTGTCGAGTGAAAAGTTCGAGGCCTTCCGCAACTTCGCCAACAAGGTGTGGAACGCCGCGCGGTTTGTGCTGATGAACTTAAACGGCGAAGCGCCCGCGCCGCTGGCCTCCATTGACAACGCGCTCCTCGAAGCGCCCGACCGCTGGATTCTCACCAAGCTCAATGAGGCCATCCGCGGCGTGACCGCGGGCCTTGACACCTACGATCTTGGCCTTTCGGCGCAGAAGATCTACGACTTTGCGTGGAGCGAGTTCTGCGACTGGTACATCGAGATGGCGAAGTCCCGGTTGAACGACGAGCAGGGCGCGCCGGTGGCCCGCGCGGTCTTGTACCACGTGCTGATCGGGCTTCTGAAGCTCCTGCACCCGTTCATGCCGTTCATCACCGACGAGGTGTATCACCACCTGCCGGGCGTGGAAGGCTCCATCATGGTGTCCAGCTGGCCCATGACCGACGGCGAACGCGATTTCCCGGAGGACGAGGCGCGCATGGAGGGCGTGATGGAGATCATCCGCACTGTCCGAAACTTACGCGCCGAGATGAACGTGGCCGCCGGGCGCAAGGCGCGGCTGATCGTACGGCCCCGAGAGGGCGCGGTGGACTGGAAGAGCGCCATCGCCTCCGCCGAAACCTACTTCAAGCGCCTCGCGTCGGTCAGCGCGCTGGAGCTGATCGGGGAAGGGGAGCCGAACCCGGACAAATCCGCCTCCGCGGTGACGGACGCCTGCGCGCTCTTCATGCCGCTGGGCGACCTGGTGGACGTGGACAAGGAACTCTCCCGCCTGACCAAGGACCGGGACGCCACCGCCCGCGACATCGCGCGCGGCGAAGCGATGCTCAAAAACGAGGGCTTCCTCTCGAAAGCCCCGGCCCAGCTGATCGAGACCGAGAAGGGCAAGCTTGAGACCGCGCGCAAGACCCTCGAAACCCTCGAGGAGCGCATCAAGGAGATCGAGGCGCTGCGGTAATAGACGTTGGGTAAATGGAGCACCCAAGGGCGTTTTTGCAACCGGTAATCAGGGAAAAACGGGCGCAGAGCGATCATTCCGCTCTGCGCCCTGCGTATGTCTAATGTGGATGCGTGATTTGTACGGATTATGCGGTCGCGTGAAGGAGCTGTCCGCGCTTGTTTCCTTCTGTTTTGTACGATGAATTCTGCGCTTTGTTGTCGGCGGAGGCCGTGACCGTCCGGGTCACACCGCCGGAAACATAGACGCGCCCGCATTCCGGGCAAACCGAGGTGAAAAGACTGACGCTCTGGGAGATGATCTTGCGATCCTCAGACAGCGCTTTTGACCGTTCATTCGAGACATGCTCCTGCTCGTGCCCCCGGACGACGGACTGGGCATTGCCGGGATCAATATGCCCCGGCGTTTTGAAGGACACCCCGGGGTCGTTGGAGCCGTCCTGGTACTTCCTGTCCTTGCAGGTCTGGCATTCAGCGGCGCCGATTTTTTCCGACGATTTGGCGTCGTCCGGCCCGCTCACCGCGCGTGCGCCCGATGCCGGCCCGGCCACGGCGCGTGCGCCTGATGCCTCTCGGGCGGCGGAGACAGCCTGTCCGGCTTGCGCGGCGTCGATCGCGCCGCTGCCTTGCGCCGGTCTTGGAGCGAATGCCTGAGCGTATGCGTACTGGCTCATCCTGCCGTATCCAACCCCTGTTACGCCCACAGGCCTTCCTCCTTTCACCGGATGATCCGCTGTCCTGTCCTGTGTGACCTCAAGCCATTCCTTATGTGCGCATTATACGACAAAAATCGGAAAAGTTCCATAGGATTTCGGGGCCTGGACAAGAAAAATCAATTCCGGCCCGGAATGGGGGATTATGCAACGAAAAATCCTACCACCACTCAATGTAACCGGCGCATTTCAGCACAAGCAACAAACAGCATATGATAAGGTTTGCGGTGGCGATATAAAATCCTGCCTTGCTAAACCGGCGCAGGCCTTTCTTCCCCCACAATTGCTCCATGAAGAACCTTTGTTGCTCGGGCTGTTCTTCGTAGTGCTTGTACATGGGGTAATCATCCAACAAGTACTTCAAGAAAGACGCGAAAACGTATAAGGTCGAAATTACAGCGATCACATCCTTCTTGGTTCTGTCGAACAAAGAACAGAATGCTTACAGTCCTTCCCCGCGCGCCCGCTTGTGGGCGTGTGTCCGAGGTATTCTGGCGAGGTGCGGGGCAAAGCCCTACCGTCACTCCAACGCCAGTTTTTCCACGAATTCCGTCATCCGGTCGTACTTGGCCTCAATGTCGGTCAAAAGCTTCATCTGCGCGCGGGCGCGGACGAGGTTGTGCTCGGGGGACTTGACCTTGAAGTAGAGGTCGCCGTCGATGTAGTCCTTGAGGAAGCGCATCGCCAGCTCGCAGGTCATGACCTTCGCGCCGAGCGGCATGAGCAGCAGTTCCTCCTTTGTCAGAAAGCCCTTCGTCTCCTGGAAGAAGCCGCGGGTGAACTGCTCGAATTTCTCCATGTCCAGCGCGATCTTGGAAAGGTCCGGCTCGTCCTCGGCGGCGGTGGACGCGCCGAAGCGGATGGCGTCGCCGTAGTCGTAGAGGGCCGAGCCCGGCATCACCGTGTCCAGGTCGATCACGCAGATGGCCTCGCCCGTCACGTCGTCGATCATGACGTTGTTGACCTTGGTGTCGTTGTGGGTGACGCGAACCGGAAGCTTTCCCTCTGCCAAGAGCTTTACGATCTGCCCCATCATCCTGCGGCGCTCGAAGAAGAACTCGATCTCGTCCTCGAGCTCCGCCACCCGCCCCGCCTTGTCGTCCGCCACCGACTGCACGAACGCGTAGAACCGCTTCGTCGTGTGGTGGAAGTTGGGGATGGTTTCGAACAATTCCTCAGCCGGGAAGTCAAACAGCCGCCGCTGGAACATGCCGAAGCCGCGCCCCGCCTCGAAAAACTGGCGCGTCTCACGCACCTGATCGTAGGCGGTGGCGTTTTCGATGAAGTGGTACGCGCGCCAGAAGCCGCCCTCGGCGTCCCGGTAGAGGGTTCCGCCGGTCCGGGACGGGACCAGCGCCAATACGTTGCGCCTTGGGTCCATCCCTTCCGCGATCAGGCGATCCCGAAGGTGCCCGGTCACCCGCTCGATGTTTCGCATCACCCGGGCGGGGTCCTTGAAAACGTAGTTGTTGATGTACTGCAGCGCGTAGTGCAGCACCTGGTCGCCCTGCGCGTACTCCAGCCGGTAGGTTCGGTTGATGTTGCCCGAGTGCAGCTCCTCCACCGACCGGTACTTGCCCTCGAATTGGAACTCCGGCAGCACGTGTTTGATCTCGTTGTACAGCATCTGGCTACCTCTGGGAGGCGGCGAGCGCCGCTTCCAAATCCTCGATCAGGTCCTCCGCGTCCTCTAGGCCCACCGACACGCGGATCATGTCCGCGGGCACGCCGGCCAGGTTCAGTTCTTCCTCGCCCAGCTGGCCGTGGGTGGTGGAGGCGGGGTGGATGATGAGCGACTTCGCGTCGGCGACGTTGGCCAGGTGGCTGAAGATGGTCAGCGCCTCGATGAACTTTACGCCCGCCTGGTAGCCGCCCTTGATGCCGAACGTCAGAATGCTGCCCGCGCCCTTGGGCAGGTACTCCTGCTTGCGCGCGTAGTACCTGTCACCGGGCAGGCCGGGGTAGTTGACCCAGGAAACCGCGGCATGGTTTTTTAGGAACGAAGCGATCTTTTCAGCGTTTCGGCAGTGGCGCTCGACGCGTAAGGAAAGCGTCTCAAGCCCCAGCAGCATGAGGAACGCGTTGAACGGGCTCAGGCAAGCCCCAACGTCCCGGAGGCCCTGTACGCGCGCCTTGGTGGCGAACGGTGCGGGCGCGTCCGCGTACACGATGCCGTGGTAGGTGTCGTCGGGCCTGTTGAAGTCCTCAAACCGGGGGTTGCCCTTCCACGGGAAGGTCCCCAGGTCCACGATCGCGCCGCCGATGGCCGCGCCGTGGCCGCCCACGTACTTGGTCAGCGAGTGCACCGCCACGTCCACGCCGAAGTCCTTCAGTTGGATCAGGTAGGGCGAGGCAAATGTGTTGTCCACGATCACCGGCAGGCCGTGCCGATGGGCCAGGTCTGACAGTGCCCGGATGTCCGGCACGTTCATGCCGGGGTTTCCGATGGTCTCAAAGTAGAGCGCGCGGGTCTTTTCGTTGATCGCGGCCTCCATGCCCGTAAGGTCGTCGATGTCGAAAAGGCGCACCTTGACGCCGTAGCGCTCCGGGAAGCGCCGGGTAAAGAGCGTGTAGGTGCCGCCGTAGAGCGACTGGGCGGAGATGATCTCGTCGCCCGCCACCGCCACGTTCAGGATCGCCGCCGTGATGGCCGCCATGCCCGACGAGAACGCCAGGCCCGCGCTTCCGCCCTCCAGCGCCGCCAGGCGCTTTTCCAGCACGTCCGTGGTGGGGTTCATGATGCGGGTGTAGATGTTGCCCTCTTTTTTGAGCGCGAACACCTCCGCCGCGTCCGCGACGCTGTCAAAGGTGTAGGAGGTGGTCATGTAGATGGGCACCGCGCGGGATTTCGTGGTGGGGTCCGGGGTCTGGCCTGCGTGGGCCTGCAGCGTGTCAAAGCGCGGATTTTTCAGCGACAAGCGGATCGTCCCCTTTCAAGGTTTCAAGGGGATTATACCAAATTTACGCACGCTTGACAACGCGGCGCAATAGACTTATAATCAATTCTATTTCACTTGAGGGGGCCACCGGGTTGATCGAAAGGCTGCTGCAAAAATACGCGCCGGGGTACGACGACGCGAAGAACGATCTCTCCCGCGCGCGCGTGGGCATGCTGGCGGGGGCGCTCGGCATCGGCTTCAACCTGACGCTGTTCGCGGTAAAGCTTTTTATCGGCATCCTCTCCGGCTCCGTGGCCATCCTGTCGGACGCATTCAACAACATTTCCGACACCGGCTCCTCGGTGGTGGCGCTGATCGGCGCGGCGCTTGCCGCCCGAAAGCCCGACCGGGAGCACCCGTTCGGCCACGGCCGCGCCGAGTACGTGAGTGCGCTGATCGTCGCGGTCATGATCTTCCTGGTCGCTGTAGAGCTTTTGAAGCAGTCGATCGGCAAGCTCATTACGCCCGAGCCGGTCGCGGTCAGCCTGCCGATGCTGCTCGTGCTGGGCGCGTCGATCCTCGTGAAGCTCTTCATGTTCACGTACAACCGTTTTTTTAGCAGGCGCATCGATTCCAGCGTGCTCGCCGCCGCCGCCTCCGACAGCATGAACGACGTGGTCGTCACCACCATGATCATCGTCAGTTCGCTGCTTGCGACCCGCTTTGGCTGGAATCTGGACGCGCCCGCCGGCATCCTGGTGTCGCTCTTCATCTTCTACGGCGGCTTCAAGATCGCGCGGGAAGTGATCTCGCTGATCCTTGGCGGCAAGCCCGACCCGGACCTGGTGCGCAAGATTTCCGGGACGGTGCTGGCGGGCGAGGGCATCGCGGGCGTGCACGACCTGATCGTGCATGACTACGGGCCGGGGCGGCTGATGGCATCGGTACACGCCGAGGTGGACGAGGGCGCGGACATCCGCACCATCCACGAGTCCATCGACGCCGCCGAGCGGCGCATATTAAAAGAGCTGGGCGTGCCGGTGGTCATCCACATGGACCCGGTGGCCGTCAACTGCGACCAGACCAACGCGCTCCGGTTGCAGATGGTCCGGGTGATCACCTCGGTCAACCCGCATTTCACGCTGCACGACTTCCGCAAGGTGGAGGTGGGCGGCCACATCAACCTGATCTTTGACCTTGCGGTGCCCGGCGAGATGGGCGAGGCCGACCGCGAGGAGGCGCTTGAGAAAATCGAGCAGGCGGCCAGGGCGCTGGACGAGCGCTACCGCCTGATCGTGCAGGTTGACAATCAATATTCGCCGTAAACGTGCATTCGCATGCGCTTGGCGCGAGTGCGTTGACAATTGCCGCGCTCCATAGTATACTTCACTTGAAATCCGGGAAAGGACGGTAACCACACCGAATGAAGATCCGCGGCTGATTTCGACAGGCAATGCGCCCCGTGGGGCGCAATACCAATCCAAAACATTCTTTCATCGTTGCGCCGGATCTTTTCAAGCCCTGGCGGTGTCGCTCTCCGCTTGAAATAGCGCTGCTATTCCTGCACTGCGGCTCCTTGCCAGGAACAAAAATCTCTCGCCGCTTTGGATGAAACAATGTATCGTATTGGTATGAGTTTGCGCTGCCGGAAGAAGTCGCGAGGGGATTTCCCTTTGTTTGCGACCCTTCCGGCACGCCGGGAGGGTTTTTTGTATGGGTAAGATATTGTTATCGGCCGAGGGGATCAAGGTCAGCTTCGGCCTGAAGGTTGTACTGGACATCGAACGCCTGGAACTCCGGGACGGCGATAAAATCGGCCTGGTCGGGGAGAACGGCGCGGGCAAGACCACACTTCTGAACGTGCTCATCGGCGCGCGGACGCCCGATGAGGGCCAGGTGCGCGCCCTCGCCCCGGTCGCCATGATCCGGCAGGACCGGCGAGACGCGCCGGGGGAGGCGACCCGGGAACTGCAGAGCCGCTTCCACGCGCCGGAGGCGGGGGAGAACCTCTCCGGCGGCGAGGAGACCCGCCGCAGGATCGCCTCGGCGCTGTCCTCGGACGCGCGGATGCTGCTGGCGGACGAACCCACCAGCGACCTCGACCGGGAGGGCGTGGAACTTTTGACCGACGCGCTGAAAAAGTACGGCGGCGCGCTCCTCCTGGTCAGCCACGACCGCGCGCTGCTCGACGATGTGACGAGCGCCATCTGGGAACTGGCGGACGGAAAAATCACGGTCTACCCCGGAAACTACTCAAGCTACCGCGAGCAGCTATTGAACAGGCGCGCGTTTGAGCGGTTCGAGTACGACCAGTACCGCTCGGAGCAGGCGCGCCTTCGGAAGGCTGCCCAGAGCATGGTGGAGCGCGCATCGCAGGTGCAGCTGCCCAGCCGCATGGGCAACAGCGAGGCGCGGCTGCACAAGCGGGCGGTCAGCGCGTCGCAGTCCACCCATCACCAGGCGCGCAAGGCGCTGGAGACGCGGCTTCAGAAGCTGCCGGAAAAACAGCGGCCCCGGGAGGACCCGGACATCAAAATGGAGATCAACTCCGCGGGCATCGTAAGCCGCGTGGCGGCGGAGGCCAGGAACCTGACGCTTCGGGCGGGGGAGAAGACGCTGCTTTCGGGCGCGGACTTCCGCGTGCCCACCTTCTCCCGCACGGCGCTGATCGGCCCCAACGGCTGCGGCAAGACCACCCTGATCCGCGCCATTTTGGCGGGGCGGGGCGTCACCGTCAGCCCGGGCGTGAAGATCGGCTTTCTGGATCAGGACATGCGGACGCTGGAGGACGACCGAAGCGCGCTGGAAAACGCGATGCAGCTGAGCGTACAGCCCGAGAGCGCGGTGCGCACGGCGCTGGCGCGGCTGGGCATACGCGGCGACGCGGCGCTCAAACCTGTGGGCAGGATGTCGGGCGGCGAGCGCGTGAAGGTGATGCTGACCCGGCTCATGGCGTCGGACGTGAACTTCCTCGTGCTGGACGAGCCGACGAACCACCTGGACGTATTCTCGCTGGAGGCGCTGGGCGAGGTGCTGGGCGGCTACGGCGGCACGATGCTCTTCGTCAGCCACGACCGCCGGTTCGTCCAGCAGGTGGCGACGCGGCTTTTGTTCTTTGAAAACGGGCGGCTGAACGCGTTTGAAGGCACGATGGACGAGTGGACCGCCCGGAGAGAGAAGCCCGCCGCGCCCACGCCTGATAAGATGATCCTCGAATTGCGCATGGCGGAATTGGCCGCGCGGCTCGGAAAGCCCAAAAAGGGCGACAACCCCGAGGAACTGAACCGGCAGTACCTGGAACTGGCCGAGCAGATCCGCGCGCTGAGCCGCTGACGCCATTTCCGGCCGTTCATGGTCGGCGCAGTTTCCCTGCGGGATGCCCAAACAAAAGCGCGGCGCGTGATCCGGTTTGAATCACGCGCCGCGCTTCTTTAATATCCGCTTAAGGAGCGACCTGCGTCATCGGAGCACGCTGTCGCGCCTGTGTTTCTTCGCCTCGTAGAGATACCGGTCGGCCTGGTGGATGATGGCGCTGAGTTCAAGCCCGTGATCGCAGGTGAATTCCGCGGTGCCCATGGAGAGGTCCACGATGTAGGGCTTTTCGGAATCTCGGTTGTACGCTTCAAAGGATTCCTTGATGCGCGCCTGAAACGCTGCCAGAAAACCCGGATCGTCCAGAATGAACATGCCGATGAATTCGTCCCCGCCGAGGCGCGCGATCAGGTCATTTTTACGGATGGCTTTTTTCAAAATGGCGCTGGCGGCGCAGATGGCGTCGTCGCCCGCCGCATGGCCGAAATTGTCGTTGATTTCCTTCAGGTGGTCCAGATCCATGAAAGCGAAGAACGCCTGTTTTCCGACGTTTGCGTGGTTCATGCGCAGCGCCTGCTCAATGAACCCCCTGCGGTTGTACACATTGCACAGCGAGTCATATTCGGAAAGGAAGTTCAGGATCTCGTTCATCTCCCGGATCTGCACCAGTTCACCTTCGACGACCCTCTCCTTGGCCTTCAGGTCCAGGAAATTGATCAGGATGCCAAGCTGCAGCCCGATGACGTGCAGAAGCGGGATTTTTTCCTTGTTCGCCTCGCACAGCAGGATCCCGTATTGCATGTCCCCGGAGAAAATGCTGAAGCTGATCAGGCGGGCGTCGCTTCCGAGGAACGGAAGATCGCGCAGCGGGTGCGTTTTGTCGATGACGGGCATCCTGGAGCGCGGATACGCGCCGGAAGCGCCGCCGCTCAAGTAGGCGGCAAGCTGAAGCCTTTCCGGAATGTATTCCCGGCTCGATTCCCTGAGCGGATGCGGTTCGGGAAGCAGGCAGATGTACAGGTTGTCAAGGCCGATGCCGCGCAGTTTCTCCACGACGCTCAGAAACACGCCTTCGCCTTCGTCCTTAAGGATCACCAGGTCGCGGATGAATTCCGGAACAAACCAGGCCTGTCTTTTAAAATTTTCAAACTGTTTTGCGGCCTCGCGCGACTCATGGGCAAAAAGGAATCCCTGGACGTGCAGGAGGACGCGATAGAGCCGCTTCATCCCGGGATGGGCGCTTATGTCCGCCATCTGCATCAGGTAGCCGTGCAGGCGCTCGGCGATCAGCGCGCCGGACGCTTCCAGTTCGACGGACAAGCCTGCAAGCCAGCTTTCCAGCGCCCGCTCGTCCGGCGGATCGGATGCCTCCTCAAGGGCCAGGGCCTCGATGCGGTCCATCAAGTGATTCAGAGCGATCGCCAGCGGCTCTTGATCGTCCCGGGCGTACAGCCGCAATAGATCCTCCCGCATGTTTCGGATCACCGCCCGTGGGTCACCGGCGGCGGCCGGGTTATCCGGGTCAACGAGGAGGTCGCCGTAGCGATGACAGCCGCATGAGCTGCGGATCGTGAGGTTGGTCTTGAGCCTTACGGATTCCGCGCGCTTCCCTTCCGCCAGCGCGACCGCTTGAAGGAGCGTCAGTTCGCCCGAACGGTACGCGTTTTGCGATACAGTCGTGAGCGGCGGCGTCAGCGAACGCCCTGTCGCAAAGTTATCAAACCCGGTGATCGCAATGTCGACGCCGACCCTCAGGCCGCGCTTTTCGCAAACCCTGTACCCGGTTTTCGCCATCTCGTCGTTGCAGAACGCGATGGCGTCGAGATCCGGATGATCCGCCAGCAGCTTTTCAACCTGATCGAACACAAAACCGGAGAGGTCGCCATACGTCAGCATGCCGTCTTCCACGGGCAAACCGTGCTTTTCCATGGCATCGCGGTAGGCCTGTTCCCGCTCGGAGGATTCCGGATGGTGCTTCGGGCCGGCGATATGGGCGATCTTTCGGAAGCCGTGCGCCAGGATCAGGTGTTCGATCAGCCTACTGTAGCTGTCATAATTGTCGATGGTGATGTTGCATCTTCCCGGCCCGCCGGTGATGTCCTTTTGAAGCACGACGTGGTTCAGCCCGTCAAAGCGCTCCAGAAAGCGCCGGTACTCGGCTTCACTGCGGAAACCCGAAAGAGAGCCGGAAGAGATAATGTAGGCGTCCGCGCCCACGAGGCTGGCATAGTTGTAGATGCTGTTGTAGCGCGAGACGGCCTCTTGTTCCTTGTTCCCGTCGGCGGGGGCGGCGCGGTTCTGCTTCCCCGTCATGTAGAACAGCTGCGCGCCGACCTTCGCCGCGGCGCTGTTGATGCCGCTCATCAGCTCCAGGGCATAGTCGTAGCTGACGTCGCCGATCATGACGCATATCGTCTTGCCCTGGTCAGCCTTCCCGCTTCTCATCCTCGCTCGCTCCCGGTTTGAATGATCGAGAACACTTGCGCCATGCGCACTTTCGCGCAGGTTCGCCCGGCTGTTAACAATATCTTCATTCACATGGTAACGAATATTTTATCAATTGTCAATACGCATTTGAAAACCGCGGCGCCGCGATGTGTAACCGCCGCGCATCAAGGCAGAAACGGATTGTAGAAACGGCTGCCGTTTAAGATCGTCAGCGCGGCGGACAGGGCGAGGAGCAGCGCGGAGAGCGCCATCGCCGCGTAATCCGCGCGGGCGAAGGGCCGGGCATTGTACCAGCTGCGCTTTTTGTTCTTCCCGAAGCCGCGCAGCTCCATGGCGTTTGCGATCGCCTCGATCCGGTCCATGCTGCTGAGGATCAGCGGGAACAGGATGGCCGAAGCGTTCTTGATCCGCCGGGTCACCGGAACGCCCTTGCCCATTTCGATGCCCCGGGCCTGGTGGGATAGCGCGATGTCGTGGTACTCGCGTTCGATGTCCGGGATGTACCGAAGCGCCAGCGACACCGAATAGGCGATCTTGTAGCTCAGGCCAATGCGGTTCAGCGACGCGGCGAACTCGCTGGGCTGGGTGGTGCACACGAAGAGCAGCACCACCGGGATGGTCGCGAAGTACTTGAGCACCACGTTCAGCTGGTAGAAAAGCTGCTCCGCCGTCACCGCGTAGTGAAGCGGCAGCCGGACAAGCTCGTGCCGCGCGCCGTAGAGCGTCACGCCGTGCTCCGGCGCGAACAGGAAGATCAAAATGTTGTTGAGCGCCATGAACCAGAAGGTGACGCCCAGCGTGAACCGCACGTCTTTCAGGCGGATGCGCGACAGCCGGAACAGCGCCACCGACAAAATCGACATGAAGAGGAGCAGCCTCGGGTCGAAGGAACTCATCGCGGCGAACGTCCAGATGAGCAGGCAAACCAGCTTCGTCGCGCCGGTCAGCCGGTGGACGGGGGAGGGCCGGTCGATGTAGTTGAAAAGGTTGATCACTTTCATACCCCCGATTGTGACCCGATCGTTGGGCCGCGGCACTTTGCGGATGAAGCATACACCCTTGAACGATAGTTTAAATGTATGGGAATAAAACCCGTCGTGTCTTTCAATCGCTTCCGACGACTTGTCGTCGGGAACGCAGTTTCCGTAACCAGTGCGCACACTGGTGGAGGAAACATTTCCTTCAGTCAGTGCGCCGCCCGGAAAATCCGCAGATTTTTAGGCGCACGCAGGTCCTTCCCTCGCGTAGAAAAGCCGCAAAGCGGATTTTCTACGCTCGCACATCCCTGTCGTGGTCGATGAACCGCTGCGCGAACAAGCGTGCGTCCGGGATGCCGCAGGAGAGCGACAGCGCGTACAGCGATGTCCCCCGGAGGCTTGCGGCGCTCACGATGCCGGGGTTGGTCAGCACGCCCGCGCCGGTGTCGTCCGCGATCAGCTTCCCGCCCGCGAACACCGCCGCGCGGGGGCAGTATTCCAGCATCAGGTGCATATCGTGGGTGATCATCACGATGGCGATGCCCTGCGCGTTGAGACCGCGCAGGAATTCCATGATCCGCGTGTAGTTTCTGAAATCCTGCCCGGCGGTGGGCTCGTCCAGAATCAGCACTTCCGGCTCCAGTGCCAGGATGGACGCGATGGTCAGCCGCTTCTTCTGCCCGTAGGACAGCGCCGACACCGGCCAGGCGCGGAACGGATGGAGGCCACAGATGGTCAGCGCGTGCTCCACCCGCCGGGCGATCTCGTCCGGCCCCATGCCGCGCGCGACGAGGCCGGAGGCCACTTCGTCCCGGATCATCGCGTGGGAGATCATCTGGTTGGGGTTTTGCATTACGTAGCCGATGTGGTCGGCCCGCTTTTTCACGCTGTCCCCCGCCATGTCCCGGCCCCGGAAGCGGATGACGCCGCCCGAGGGCTTTTCAAACCCACACAAAAGCTTCGCGAAGGTGGACTTGCCCGCGCCGTTGCAGCCGACGATGGCCATCATCTCGCCTTCGCCGATGGTCAGGCTGATCCCCTCCAGCGCCTTCAGGCCGTTCGGGTACTGGAAGCGCAGGGCGTCGGTTTCGAGAAGCGGCTTTGGGGCGGGGCCCCGCGGCGCTTCCGGCGCGCTCTGGAACCAGCGACGGACGGCTTCGGTTTCGGCCTCCGACAGGGAGAGCGTCGCGATGGAGCCCGCGCGCATCCCGGGATGGATGGCTAGCCCCGCGTACTTCAGCGCCGTCGCATACAGCGGCTCCCGAAGGCCGATTGTTTGGAGGTGTACGCCGCACACTAGCTCGTCCGGCGGGAGGTCGCAGACCACCTTGCCGTCGTCAATGAGGATCACCCGGTCCACCGGGCGGTGGAGCGCGTCCTCCAGCCGGTGCTCGATCATGACCACCGTCGCCCCGGCCTTCTTTTGAATGTCGTCGATCAGTTCCACCGCCTGACGGCCGGTGGCGGGGTCGAGGTTCGCCAGCGGTTCGTCAAAGAGCAGGATGCCCACGTCGTCCACCATCACGCCCGCGAGGCTCACCCGCTGCTTCTGGCCGCCGGAAAGCTCGTGGGGCGCGTGGGCGAGGTGCGCTTCCACGCCCACCAGCGCCGCCGCCGCCCCGACGCGCCGCCGCATTTCCTCGTGGGGCGCCACGTCGTTTTCCAGCGCGAAGGCGATGTCCTCCGCCACCGTCAGGCCGATGAACTGGCCGTCGGCGTCCTGCAGCACCGTGCCCACGAGTTTGGATAGCTCAAAGATGCCCATCTCGCGGGTCTCGCGCCCCATTACCCGGAGGGAGCCGGTGGCCTTGCCCGGGTAGGCGAAGGGGATCAGCCCGTTCAGGCAGTGGGCCAGCGTGGACTTGCCGCAGCCTGACGGCCCCGCGATGAGCACCTTCTCACCCTCATGGATGGTCAGGCACACGTCCCGCAGCGTCGGCTCCGCCTGCGCGTCGTATTGAAAGCTGAAATGATCGAATTCGATGACCGGACGGCTCACGCTTTATCCTCCGTAATGAAACTCCGTAACAAAAGCCGGGGCCGGACGATACGGCCCCGGTCCTTCAAACGAATACGTAATTACTGCTTGCTGAGGCTGCCCTTGGCCGGGCGCGCCGCGGCGTAGCCCAGCAGCAGCAGCGTGCCCAGGATGCCGGTGGTCACGATGTTGGCCGCGCCCGCCACCGCGCCCTGCAAAAACACCTTGCTCGCCGGTTCGGCGTAGATCAGCATGTCCAGAAGGGGCGCCACCACGACCCAGGACACCGCGTGGGCGACGACCTGCCAGATGTTGAACTTAATGATCGCCGCGGTTCCAAAAGTTCCCTTGGTCAGTTCGGCCTTCTGCCCGGCGAATCCCAAGAGGAAACCCGCGACGCCCGAGGCGATCACCCAGCTCCACCAAATTCCCCAGCCGAAGGACATGTCCGTCAGCATGTGGCCAATGAACCCGATGGCAAGCCCCGCCACCGGCCCGAACAGGACCGCCATGAAGCCGAGGAGAGCATACTGGATCGAGATGTTGGTGTTGGGCACCGGGCTCGGAATCGCGACAAACCGGGCCAGCACGAAGAACAGCGCGGCACCGATGCCGATGGCGACGATGGTAACGACCGGCGACTTCTTGAACATACAAAGCGCTCCTTCCATCTCCACATAATTCCCCCGGTTCAGTGTAATCATTTTCCTTCCTATTGTCAATGCCTCTCCGCGCTGGTTGGAAAAATCGGCCGGTTGACAGATTGGCGGCGATTTTTTATAATGTATTCATGAAAACACAAAGCAAAATTTGTACATTTAACCAGAGGAGGATCAACATGAGAAAGCTGAAACGAACGGCGCTGTGCCTGTGTCTGGCCCTGGTCCTGACGCTCACCGGCGTTGGCCCAACGCTGAACGGCGTCCATCCGACGCTGACCGGCGTTGTCACCGCCGAGGCTGCGACCGGTAAAATCGACAAGATGGTCAAGGGGATGAGCCTTAACGAGAAGGTGGGCCAGATGTTTCTGGCCGACTGCCCGACGGACGCCCAGAAATGGGCAAAAACCTACCAGCTGGGTGGCTACGTGCTCTTTGCGCGGGACTTTGAGAATGAGACGCCCGCGTCCGTCAAAAAGACCATCGGCGGCTACCAGAGCGTCAGCAAGATCCCGATGCTGATCACCGTGGACGAGGAAGGCGGCACTGTCACCCGCGTCAGCCGCTACAAGGCGTTCCGTTCCAGCAAATTCGCCTCGCCGCAGGAAGTGTACAAGGCGGGCGGCGCGGATGCGATCCGCGCGGACGTCCGGGAGAAGGCGAAACTGCTCAAGGCGCTCGGCGTCAACGTGAACCTCGCGCCGGTTGCGGACGTGCCCACCAGCGCCAACTCCTTCATCTACGGCCGCTCCTTCGGCACCGATCCGAAGCTGACGGGCAAGTACGTGGCCGCGGTGGTCAAGGAGAGCAAAAAGGCGGGGCTGGGTTCGGTGCTCAAGCACTTCCCCGGCTACGGCGACAACGGGGATACCCATACGGGCATTGCGGTGGACGCCCGCCCCCTCTCGACGTTCAAGAAGCGGGACATCCTGCCCTTCAAGGCGGGCATCGAGGCCGGGGCCCCGGCGATCCTGGTCAGCCACAACATCGTGAAGAGCATCGACCCCAAGCGCCCCGCTTCGCTGTCCCTGAAGATGCACAAGCTGCTGCGCGACAATCTGGACTTTAACGGCGTCGTGATGACCGACGACCTGGCGATGGGCGCGATCACCGAAGCCTACGGCCAGGCGGAGGCGGCGGTCATGGCCGTGCAGTCGGGCAACGACATGCTCATTACGGAGGACTTCAGGACCGGGATCGACGCCGTTCTGAAGG
Organism: Bacillota bacterium; assembly: GCA_023416655.1. GTDB lineage: Bacteria > Bacillota > Clostridia > Christensenellales > Aristaeellaceae > JAEZHK01. The sequence goes on along the minus strand of JAEZHK010000041.1, from coordinate 28,046 downwards.
CGGTCAAGAGCGGCCGCATCAAGGAATCGCGCATCGACGTATCCGTGCGCCGCATCCTGGAGTGGAAGCGGCAGCTGGGCCTGATTTAGACCGAGAATGTTCTTCCAGTTTCCCCGGCTGATTTTTGATGAAACACATCGTTTCTGCCGCCGGCATGCTGACCGACGGCAGCATTTATTTGCCTTCACGCGGACTGAGAGGGCGAAAACGGGAAAAATGCCGCGGCCCGACCGCGCTTTTCTGGTTACTCTACGTGCGGTGATCCCGGTTGACATTGACCTATGCGATTCATATAATGAACCGAGGCGCTCCGGAATGGGGCCGGTCAGGAGGAAAGCATGACAAGACATTTGCTCGTGGCGCTCGCCGCGCTCGTAGCGCTGGTATTGCTTGCGGCGCAGGCGGGCGCGCTTGCGTTGGCCGATCCGGTGGAGGACATCCTCCGGGGGATGACGCTGGAGGAGAAGGTCGGGCAGATGTTCATCGTCACCCGCCCGGGAAGCCTTTCTACTTCCGTAAAGGCTGTCAAAAAGTACCATCTGGGCGGGTACGTGCTGTACGCGACCCACTTCGTAAAGAACAACCCCAAGAAGGTTTTGAAAGGCGTTCAGGATTGCCAGGCGGCGAGCAAAATCCCAATGCTGATCGCCGTTGACGAGGAGGGCGGCACCGTCACCCGCGTCAGCAGCTACAAGGCCTACCGCAAAAAGCGGTTCCCCTCTCCGCTGAACGTGTACGCAAACGGCGGCATGGAGGCCATCCGCGCGGACGCCCGCGAAAAGGCGAAGCTGCTCACTTCCATGGGCATCAACCTGAACCTCGCGCCGGTGGCGGACGTGCCGGAGAGCAAGAAGAATTTCATCTACAACCGCTCGATGGGCACCGACCCCGTTCTGACCAGCGAATTCATCACCGCCGTGGTGGAGGAATCAAATGCGCTGAACCTGGGCCTCATGCTCAAGCACTTCCCCGGCTATGGCTCGAACCGCGACACCCACCAAGGTTCCGTGGTGGACAAGCGCCCGATCACGACCTTCATCGAGCGGGACTTCCTGCCCTTCATCGCGGGCGCTGAGGCGGGCGTCGGATCGATCATGATGAGCCACAACATCGTGGAGTGCATGGACAAGGACCTCCCCGCCTCGCTCTCGCCGGACGTGCATGCGACGCTGAGGAACCTGGGCTTTGAGGGCGTCATCGTCACCGACGGCCTGGCCATGAAGGCGATCACCCGCAAGTACTCCACCCGGGAGGCCGCGGTGCTGGCCGTCGAGGCGGGCAACGACATGTTGATGCTCAATGACTATTCCACCGGCATCGACGGCGTGCTGGACGCGGTCAAGGATGGTCGCATCACCGAGGAGCGCCTGGACGAATCCGTCCGCCGTATTTTGGAGTGGAAGGTGCAACTGGGCCTCATCCAATAATCAAATGAAGCGGCGCGCCCTGCATCGGGGCGCGCCGAGTGTTTTTGGATTTATTTGGCATACTTCTTTTTTAATTCGTCCCAGCCGGGCATGGAGCTTCTCAGCGCGTCCCAAGCGGGCATCGGGAAGTTCGGCGCCTGATCCCGCATGGCCTGAAAGGCCTCGTCCAGCGCCTGCATCTCCGCCGTCGCGCTGCGGCAGTGGTCGCTGGCCGCCAGAGCGCCGATGGCAGTCTTTGCCGCAATCCACAGCATCGCAAGCATCATCCGCCGCTTCGGGCCCGGCTCAAAGTAAAGTTCCTCACCCTCCGGCAGGATGGGAAAGCCCAGCGCGTTCAATAGGCCAAACCCCTCCCGGGCGGCGTCGAGCGCCCGGTGGAGCTGCGCCCGGCGGGCCTTTCTCAGGTCGCAGTCCAGCGCGTAGCAGAGGTAGGCGACCGGCAGGATGAACGCCAGGTGGCTCCTGAGCCACGCGTCCATGTCCGGCTGCCACACGAGCCTGTACTTTGAGCCTTGAAAAACGCGCTCCAGCATGGATTTTTCCGCCTCGTCTGGCGGCATGTGGGCGCGTCCGACGTGCATCCGCCCCGCCCCGGCGCGTACGCAGATCACCTCGCTATTCTCCCGCCGCCCGCCGGTTGCCTGAAAGCCGAAGAGTACCGCCTTGGGGGCGGGGGAATGCGCCGCCAGGTACGCCTCCATTTCCGGCGCGGACAGGTTGTTGCCCACCAGCACCAGAAGGGGCGTGTCCGCCTGCGCGAGGTCGGGCAGGATCGCCGCCATCTGCTGGTACTGCATCACGGCGAACACCGCGTCGTAATGCTCCGAGCCGTCCAGCCTCTCCGCAACCTTCGGCCGATCGACCGTCGTCTCCCTCTGCACATGGTGGCGGATGACCAGGCCGCGCTCAAGAAGCTCCGCCTTTCGCGCGCCTCGGGCCAGCAGCGTCACGTCGTGCCCCGCCGCGATCAGCACGTGGGCGAGGTAGCTCCCCAGCACGCCCGCGCCGTACACCATCAGTTTCATGGGCTCCACCTCTTTTCGAACCCCCAGCATCTTGACGTTAGCGTTTGCTAACCTGTGGATTGAAGAAATGGATGTTCCTTCCATCCGAACATAGGATAGCACGCGGCGCGCGGGCTGTCAATCCGGTTTTCCGGCCCGCGCGTAGGCCGAAAACGATTCCCCCTGATCTTTGATCTGGAAGCGTTTGCCTTAACTCCGGCTTGCATTGGCGCGCATGGGGCGGTATAATGGACTATACCGCGCTGCGCGGTAAATTGGCATACAAGGCGGGAGCGCGATGGATCAAACGACGCTTGCTTACGTCAACCTGTACGGGGTGCTGGGCGCGCTGCCCAGGCTGTGCGCGCTGGACCCGGCGGCGAAGCAGCTGGCCCAGGTGAAAAAGCCCTTCAAGCTCGGCTTTAAGGTCAAGGGCGGCCCTTCGGCCACCCTGAACTTTGAAAACGGCGTCTGCACGATGACCGAAGGCGCGTTAAATTGCGACATGCGCCTCTCCTTTTCCTCGCCCGAAAAGTTCAACGGCATGATCAACGGCACCGTCACGCCCTTTCCCTTGAAGGGGCTGCACCACTTGCTGTTCCTTCTGCGCCGCTTCACCAAGCTCACCGACATCCTGACCAAGTACCTGAAGGCCGAGCCCAAGGCGCTTGAGGACGAGCGGTTCTTCGCCGTCAGCACGGAATTGATGTTCTCGGTGATCGCGCAGTCGCTTGCGCAGATTGGCAACCACGACAAGATCGGTTCCTTCAGCGCCTCCAACATCGTGGACGGCGACATTGAGCTGTCCATCGAGGGCGGCCCGGCGGCGACCATCCGCGTCAAAGACCACGCGCTGACGACCACCCTCGAAAAGCCGGAAAAGCCCCGCGCCGTCATGCACTTTACCTCCATGCGCCTGGCCCGGCAGCTCTTTGACGGGCAGGTCAACGCCGTCGCCTGCATTGGCCGCGGCGAGATCGAAATGCGCGGCATGATCTCGATGATCGACAACCTGAACCGCATCCTGGACCGCGTGGCGGTCTATCTTTCGTAGGGGGGCATGACGATGCATCCAATCTATGGCTATGAAAAGACGCGCGCCATGTTCGAGCGCGCCATTGGTGTCATCCCGTCGGGGCTGTACGGCCACCAGGGTCCGGCCGAGGGCTGCCACATCCCGCCCAGCGCGTTCCCGCAGTTCTCCAGCCGCGCCAAGGGCACGTACTTTTGGGACCTCGACGGCAACCGCTTCATCGACTACATGTGCGCCTACGGCCCGAACGTGCTGGGCTACGGCGATCCCGACGTGGACGAAGCCGCGATCAAGCAGATGGCCATCGCGGACTGCGTGACCGCGCCGCCGTCCCTGATCGTGGACTTCGCGGAGCTGATGGTCTCCACCGTCGCCTCCGCCGACTGGGCGTTCTTCGCCAAGAACGGCGGCGACGTGACCACCCTCGCCATCATGACCGCCCGCGCCCACACCCGCCGCAAAAAGATCGTGTTCTTCAAGGGCTACTACCACGGCGTCGCGCCCTGGACGCAGAAGATGGACTATCCGGGCGTGCTGGAAGAGGACGTGGCCAACAACCTGTACGTTCCGTGGAACGATCTCGAGGGCCTCAAGGAGACCTTTGAGAAGAACAAGGGCCAGATCGCCGCGGTCATCTCCCAGCCCTACATGCACGGCAACTTCGTAGACAACGTGTTCCCCGCGGAAGGCTTCTGGGCGGGCGTCCGGAAGATCTGCGACGAGACGGGCGCGCTGCTCGTCATCGACGACGTGCGGGCGGGCTTCCGGCTGGATGTGGCCGGCAGCGACCACTACTTCGGCTTCGAGGCCGACCTGATCTGCTTTTGCAAGGCCATCGCCAACGGCTACAACGTGTCGGCGCTTTGCGGCAAGGACGCGTTCAAAAACGCCGTGTCCAGCCTCACTTACACCGGCAGCTACTGGATGAGCGCCGTGCCGTTCGCGGCGGGCATCGCCTGCATCCAGAAGATGAAGGCACTTGACCTGCCGAAGGTTTTGAATGAGAAGGGCAAAAAGCTCACCGACGGCCTGGTGGCGATTGCCGAGAAGCACGGCCACAAGCTGCTCGCCTCCGGCGCGCCGTCGCTGTTTTACCTCAGGCTGGCCGACGACGACTCGCTGATGCTGCACCAGCGCTGGATCGCCGAGATGGTGAGGCGCGGCGTGTTCCTGACCAATCACCACAACCACTTCATCAACTATGCGCTGTCGGACGAGGACATTGCCGAAACGATTGAGATCGCGGGCGAAGCGTTCGAGGCGCTATAAGGGCGAATGCTGGACAAATTCTACGCGTTTCTCGCAACCCCCGTCGGCACGCTGACGGTGGACAGGCTTCTCAACATCGCGGTCGTCCTGATCGCGTGCGCGATCCTTACGCGCCTGGTCGGCAGATTTGCGGACCGGGCGCTTGCGCGCGCCCGGGTGGAGCGGTCGCTTTTCACCTTCGTCAAGGCCGCGATCCGGACGGTGATCTACACCGTCGCCGTCCTCCTCGGGGCCGGGCTTTTGGGCATCCCGATCACGTCGCTGCTCGCGGTCCTCGGCGTGGCGGGCCTCGCCGTCTCGCTGTCGGTGCAAAACACGCTGATGAACCTGATGGGCGGGCTTCTGGTCCTGGCCACCAAGCCCTTCATTGTGGGCGACTACATCGCCGCGGGAGGCTCGGAGGGCACGGTCTTGGACGTGGGGCTGATCTACACCCAGATCGCCACCTTCGACGACAAGATCGTCTTTTTGCCCAACGGGACGCTGTCCTCCGGCCAGATCGTCAACTATACCCGCACCCGAAAGCGCCGTTTGGACATGAGTTTCTCCGCCACCCACGACGCGGACCCGGAGGCGGTCAAGGCGCTGATCCTAAAAGCGCTTTCCGACCCGCGCGTCCTGCCGGAGCCCGCGCCGCTGGTGCGCGTGGGCGGCTACAATGAGGGCGGCATCCAGTTCACGGTGCGCGCCTGGGTCGCCACCGCCGATTACTGGGACATGTTCTTCGATGTCAACGAGCGCGTGGGCCGCCTGTTCCGCGAAAACGGCCTTCGCATGCCGGGGCGGCGCTACGAAATCGACCTGAAGGAACCCACCGCCAATCGTTGACATTTTGTGCAGGTGCGCTTATAATGCCATTATATATTAACGTTATCGATGAAAAGGAAGGGAAATCCATGGACAAGTTGGTATTCGCGCTGTACTTCGCAAACCGCGGGTTTTTCCCGGAGACGCTGATCGCCGGCGCGCGGGAGGAGCTGACCCGGGCCGTGGAAAAGGCGGGCCACGGGTGGCTCGCGATGGACCCGTCGCTCACCAAGAACGGCGCCATCGAAACCGCCGAGGAGGGCCGCATGTACGCCCGTTTCCTCCGGGAGCATGAGGGCGAATTCGACGGCGTGATCCTGTGCCTGCCCAACTTCGGCGACGAGAACGGCGCGGTGCCCGCGCTTCGCGACGCGAACGTGCCCATCTTCATCCAGGCCTACCCCGACGAGATCGGCAAGATGGACTTTGAAAGCCGCCGGGATTCCTTCTGCGGCAAGTTCTCCATTGAGGACATGTTCAACCAGTACGGCATCCGCTACACGGTGTTCGCGCCGCATGTGGCGCACCCGCTGTCGGATGCGTTCGCCCAGAACCTGCGCGACTTCGCGGCGGTGTGCAACGTGGTCAAGCGCTGCCGCCGGTACGTGATTGGCGGCATCGGCGCGCGCACCACCGCGTTCAAGACCGTCCGCTGCGACGAGCTGGCGCTGGAAAAGTACGGCATCACCGTCGAATCCCACGACCTTTCGGAGCTGTTCGCGCGGATCAAGAACATCAAGGAGGGCCGCAGCGAACTCGCCGACAAGAAAAACGAGCTGCGCGGCTACGCCGACTTCTCAAAAGCCCCCGCCGAGCGGTTCGACACCATCGCCCGCATGGCCGTCGCCATGGAGGACATGATCCGCGAATACCGTTTCGACACCGTGTCCATCCGCTGCTGGAACGAGATGCACCAGCAGCTGGGCGTCGCGCCCTGCGTGCTGCTCGGCGCGCTCAACGACAAGGGCATCGCCGCCTCCTGCGAGATGGACGTTGCCAACGTGGTCACCATGCGCGCGCTGGAGTCCGCGTCCGGCGCGCCCGCGGCCTGCCTCGACTGGAACAACAACTACGGCGACGACCCGGACAAGTGCATCCTCTTCCACTGCGGCCCGGTTGCACGGGCGCTGATGGCGGAGCCGGGCACCATCGCGGTGCACAAGATGTTCGCCAAGGGCACCCACCCGGACCAGGGCTGGGGCGTCAACGAGGGCCGCATCAAGCCCATGCCCGTCACCTACGCCTCCGCCGCCACCATGGACGGCAAGATCTGGACCTACGCGGGCAACGGAGAGATCACTTCGGACCCGGTGGAGAAGGAGTTCTTCGGCTGCGCGGGCGTGATCCAGATTCCCGACCTTCAGAAGAAGCTGATCTACATGGGCAAGAGCGGCTTCCGCCACCACACCACGCTGACCGAGGGCCATGTGCTGACGGCCGTTGAGGAAGCTTTCAAGACCTACCTGAAATACGAGACCGTGATCCTCTAGCGTTGAAAATCCGCCGGGCGGCTTTTCAACGCGCAGGAAGAAGTGCTGCGTGAGCCAACATCTCCGGAATTTCCGGGCGGCTCACTGACCTCAAGGAAATGTTTCCGACACCAGTGTGTGCACTGATGTCGGAAACGCATTTCCGGCGCACAGGTCGCCGGAAATGGTCTGAAGGAACGTCAGAGCGGCAGACTGATTGCCTTTGCTATATTTTGTGAGGGGTCCAGGGGGAATCATTCCCCTTGCGGGGGTTCGGGGGCGGAGCCCCCGTCGCCTCTCCCCCATGAGGAGGGTTTCCATGTCCATCGCGGGCATCGACATCGGCACCACCGGCTGCAAGATCGCGGTCTACGACCACAGCGGCGCGCGCTTCCACGCCTACCGGGAGTACCCGGCCGCCCGCTCCCGGTCGGAACATGAGGTGGACCCCCGCGCCATCTGGCAGGCGATCCGGGAACTGATCCGGGAGGCGGCGGCCGCCGCGCCGGACATCAAGGGCATCGGCGTCAGTTCCTTCGGCGAGAGCTTTGCGGTGCTGGACGAAAATGACGAGCCGCTGATGGACCTGATGCTCTACACCGACCCTCGGGGCGTCGCGGAATGCGAGGAGATCGCGGAGGCACTGGGCGCGGAGCGCGTGGCGGGGATCACCGGCATGACGCCCCACGCCATGTACAGCCTGCCAAAGCTTTTGTGGGTCCGCCGCAACAGGCCGGAGCTTTTGCAAAAGGCGAAATGCATCCTCCTCATGCAGGATTTCATCGTGTACATGCTGACGGGCGTCCGTCAGATCGATTATTCGCTGGCGTCCCGGACCATGGCGCTGGACATCCATCAAAAGGCCTGGAGCCGGGAGATGCTGGACTACGCGGGCATCGACCCCGCGCTTCTCTCAAAGCCCGTGCCCTCGGGCACGGCGGCGGGGCCGGTGCGCGAGGCGCTCCGGCGGGCGCTGGGCCTTTCGCCGGACGTTCTGGTCGTCTCCGGCTGCCACGATCAGGTGGCGGCGGCGGTCGGCTCGGGCGTATTCGAGCGCGGCGTGGCGGTGGACGGCGCGGGCACGACCCAGTGCGTGACGCCGGTTTTCCCCGCCGTCTCCGATCCCGCCGTGATGGGCGCGGGCGGCTACGCGATGGTGCCTTTCGCCGCGGGCGACCTGTACGCCACCTACGCGTTCTCCTTCACCGGCGGCGCGCTGGTCAAGTGGTTTGCGGACCGGCTGGCGGGCGGCGCCAGGGCGGAAGCCGAAAAAGCCGGGAAGAATGTCTACTGGGCGCTGGAGCGCGACATGGGGGAGGAGCCCACCGGCATCTACGTGCTGCCCCACTTCGCGGGCGCGGGCACGCCCTACATGGACCCCGGCGCGAAGGGTGTGATCACCGGCCTCACCATCGAGCATTCGCTTTCCGACCTTTTCAAGGCGGTGCTGGAGGGCATCGCCTACGAGATGCGCGTTAACGTCGAGGCGCTGGGGCGCGCGGGCATCGAAATCGAGCGGCTGCACGCCACCGGCGGCGGCGCGAAGTCCGGGAAGTGGCTGCAGATCAAGGCGGACGTGCTGGGCCTCCCGATCGATTCGCTGGGTGACAGCGAGGCGGGCATCATCGGCAGCATCCTTCTGACCGGCGTCGCCACGGGCGAATTTAAAAGCCTCGCGGAGGGCGCGGCGCTGCTCGTGAAGAAGCTGGGCACCTATCTGCCCGACCCCGCCCGACACGCGGCCTACAACGAGTGCTTCAAGCATTACCGCGCGCTGTACGCTGCGACGCGGAACGTATAGTAGCGGAGGAAAACAAAGAAATCTGCCATGAACTGCCCGCGCCGCCGGAAATCCGGTTGACAGCGCGGGCGGTTTTTTGCTACGCTGGATACGGCTGGGAGAATGTCTCGGTTTCGCACAGAGGAAGGGTGAAAGGATATGGGTCAGGCGCTTTTGTGGGCCGCGGGGGGCACGGGCTTTACATTTTTGATGACGGTGCTGGGCGCGGCGATGGTGTTCATCTTCCGCAAGGAGATGACCGGAGGCATCCAGAAGATCTTCCTGGGCTTTGCGGCGGGCGTGATGATCGCGGCGTCGGTGTGGAGCCTTCTGATCCCCGCCATCGAGGAGGCCGAGGCCGCGGGCGGCATCGGATGGATTCCGGCGGCGGGCGGCTTCATCATCGGCATTGCGTTTTTGTACGGGCTGGACATGCTGATCCCCCACCTGCACATCGGCTCCACCCAGGCGGAGGGCCTCTCCTCGTCGATGCGGCGCACGACGCTGCTCGTCATGGCGGTCACGCTGCACAACATCCCCGAGGGCATGGCGGTGGGCCTTTCGTTCGCGCGGGCTGCGCAGCATGGCGGCGACATAGGCCTGTACGCCTCGGCGCTGGCGCTGGCGCTGGGCATCGGCATCCAGAATTTCCCGGAGGGCGCGGCGGTTTCGCTGCCTCTGCGGCAGGAGGGCATGCGCGTCGGCCGGGCGTTCGTCATGGGCAGCATGTCGGGCATCGTGGAGCCCATCTTCGGTCTGGCCACGGTGCTGCTCGCCACCTTCATCGCGCCCTACATGCCCTGGATGCTCGCCTTCGCGGCGGGCGCCATGATGTACGTGGTGGTGGAGGAGCTGATCCCCGAGGCGCACCTGGGCGAGCACTCCAACGTGGGCACCATGGGCGTGATGGCGGGCTTCCTGATCATGATGATCCTGGATGTGGCATTGGGCTAAAGCCCAGCGGGCGAAATCCGCAAGCGCCTTTCGCCCGCGAGGGAACGGCGCAGGCCTTGCAAGCCGTGGGCTTGCGGGCAGGCCTGCGCGCGAATCGGAATGGGCAACCTGCGGCCGTACATGCCGCCCTCCGGTTGCCGTAAATGAATCGGGGCGCGGCCCCGAACCCCTGGAAGGGAACGATGCATACCTACGCAAAGGCTCCCGCGTTAGCTATGGCGCGGGAGCCTGATGATTACAGGATGATCTCAAACTCGAACTCGTGCTCGATGGGGATACCGCCGTCTCCGACGAGCGGGATTGAGGGCTTGAGCCTGCGCGCCTCGTTCACCGCGCCGATGTGCACGGCTTTTAACCGGAAGCCGTAGCGCTGGTAGAAGCGGATCGCGCGGGTGTTGTCGTTGGTGGTGATCAGCCACAGCCGTTTGAGGCCGAGCCTTCTGGCCTCTTCCGCCGCCGCGTCCAAGAGTTTTCTGCCCGCGCCCTGCCCCTCCACCAGCGAGAACAGCGCGCTGACCTCCATCTCGCCGCCCGCCACGCGGTACACAAGCGCGCCGAGCAGGGCGCCCTCATCCGACGCCACGAAGCCGGGCAGCCCGCTCATGTCGTAGAGCGTGCCCATCGTCGCGCACATCGGCCCGCCCCAGAGGCACCGGACGTAGCCATCCACCGCGCCTCGAAATCTTTCGTCCAGCGTTTGTATCTCCATGCGCTTCATCCTCCGCACTCACTGTCTGGCTTCATTGTAACGCCTGTGGATGGGAATATCAATTCGTTCGCTGAAAAGACTGGTGGGTGTCCGGCCCTTGGGAGGCTTGGAGGGCCGCAGCCCTCCATCTTCGATCATAAGCACCGGCTTTGTCGGTACTTATGGATTTCCCCAAAGGGCGCGCTTGCCCGCCCGACGGGAAATCAATACCCTGCCATCCGGATTTCGCCCGGAATTTCCCGCAGGAAATTTAGAAATCCGGCCCCGTTCCTTCGCAATCGCTTACGCCATGGGCGGAAGCGATTGCCCTAGCTGTTGGGGATCAAGTTCAGCATGCTGTCCACGTCCGGCACGTTGACGTAGGAGTTGGGCACCTCGCCCACGATGATCGCCTCGGCCACCGGAACGGTGGTGACGATGGACACGGTGGCTGCGCCGGTCGGGATCACGATGCGCATCTGCGTGGACGTCTCCAGCGAGATCTCGTGGCGGGTCTGGTTGATGCCGGCGGTCTCGAAGGCCGTCACAAACCGGGTGGTGATCGAACCCACAGGCAATACGCCCACGACGATGCGCGGGCCGGAACTGCTGAGCACCTTGATGCCGAAGGCCGAGCCCAGCGGCAGCGTCACGCCTTCGTCTTCCAGTTCCGCCAGATTTTTCTGCACGGTCAGCGCGGTCTTGGAGGCCAGCTCGTTCATCAGGATCGTGTTGGCGCGGATCAGGGTTACGCGGCCGTTCCCGTCTGTGGACACCTGGATCAAATCCGAATAGCTGACGGAATCCTGCATCACCTGCGCGACCGCTCGGTTGATCGCCGCCACCGCCAGCTGCCGCGCGCGCGCCTCGGCCATCGCGATGACGACCGGGTTGAGGTTGGCGACCACGTAGGTCGCCAGCGCCGCCGCCAGCATGAGGATCGCCCCGATGGCAATCAGCGCGCGGCGCTTCCCTTTTTTTGCAACCATCTGCCGATCCACTCCGTCCAAAGGTGCGTAGCGTATTTTTCGCACCCGTGCAATCCTATGCGCCGGGCGCGGCGAACTGAACGGCGCAGCAAAAGTACGTGCATTCAAACCACTCATATGCTATAATTACATGCGCCTTTCGGGCGCGGGGCAACGATTTTCGGGAGGATACCAACGCAATGAGCGCATTCAAATCGCGCACGGGGGACGGCAACTTCCTTTTTTCGGTCGTTTTGACGACCGCGAAGATGCTGTTCATCGTGGTGCTGATCCTGGGCATCACCGGGACGGGCCTTCTGGTGGGCGTGGCCAAGGCCTGGATTGAAACGGCGCCGGCCCTTGACCTCTCTTCCTTCAACGAGCAGGCCAAGACATCGTTCATCTTCGACAAGTACGGCGCCCTGATCTCCGACTTCAAAGGCACCGAAAACCGCATCGACGCCAGCTGGGATGAAATCCCTGAAAATTTGAAAAACGCGGTCATCGCCATCGAGGACCAGCGCTTCCGCACCCATAATGGCGTGGACATCAAGCGCATCGTCGGCGCGCTGGTCACAAACCTCTTGAACGACAACGTGCAGGGCGGCTCCACCATCACGCAGCAGCTGGTCAAGCTGACCATGCTCACCTCCGACCAGAACTACAAGCGCAAGCTGCAGGAGGCCTACCTCGCGCTGCAGCTGGAAAAGCAGATCTCAAAGGACGACATCCTGCTGGAATACCTGAACATCATCTTCCTCGGCGGCAGTGACTACGGCGTCAAGGTGGCGGCGATGGACTACTTCGGGAAGGACGTGTCCCAGTTGTCCCTTCGCGAATGCGCGGCGCTGGCGCGCACCATCCGCAACCCCTACCGCTACAACCCGCGCCGCAACTACTTTGTCACCAACACGCCCGATGAAATCGAAAAGGGCACCAACTACGTTTTGAGCCAGATGCTCGAGCAGAACCTGATCAGCCGGGCCGACTACGACAAGGCCATGAGCGAGCGGCTGAGCGTCAAGGAAAAGTCCGCCTACACCACAACCATGTTCGAAAACGCCTACTACGTCGAATACGCCATCTACGACGTGGTGACCAAGATGCTGCGCGTGGAGAAGCTGGACGATACCACCGCCAACCGCAGTGCCATGGAGAACAAGCTGCGCACCGGCGGCTACAGCATCTACACCTCGCTGGACCCCAAGATCCAGGAGGGGGTGCAGGAGGTCGTGACGGGTTGGGACAAGTACCCGGAGACGCGCTACGCCTCCGACCGCACCTTCAAGACCTCGCTGGGCGACGGGCAGTACATCCAGCTGGCGCAGCCGCAGGCCGCCGCCGCGGTGATGGACTGGCACACGGGCGAACTGGTCGCCATCATCGGCGGCCGTTCGACGCCGACCCAGAGAAAGCAGCTCAACCGCGCCTACCAGAGCACGATGCCCGTGGGCTCTTCCATCAAGCCCCTATCCGTGTACGGCCCGGCGTTCGATCTGGGGTACTCCCCAGGAACCCCGGTGGTCAACGCGCCGCTCAAGATCGATGGCTGGGACACCGAAAAGGGCTACCCCGCCAACTTCTCGGGCGAGAGCTACACCGGCGTGGAGACGCTCCGGAAGGCCATCAACAAGTCCCACAACACCGCCGCCGCGCAGACGCTGTTCGCCTACGTGGGCATTGAGAACTCGGTCAACTACCTTTTGAAGCTGGGCGTTACCCGCAGCCACGTCTCCGCCACTGGCGCGGGGCTCGCGCTGGGCGCTTCGGGCATCTCCACCGTCGAAATGGCCGCCGCCTTCGGAGCCATCGCCAACAGGGGCGAATATCAGGAGCCCTACGCGTTCTCCCGCGTGGTGGACGCCCAGGGCAAGGTGTACCTGAACGCCCGGAACCTTCAGATCAAGCGTCAGGCGTTCAAGGAGACGACGGCGTGGCTGCTCGTGAGCGTACTCAAGGGCTGCGTCGGCGAGAACGGCACCGGCCAGAAGGCGAAGTTCGGCAACTTCACCGTGGCGGGCAAGACAGGCACCAACTCCGACTACCGCGGCGTGTTCTTCGCCGGTATGACCGGGTACTACTCCGGCGCGGTGTGGATCGGCCACGACAACTATAAGCCGCTGGTTTCCAACGCGCAGGGCGGCACCTACGCGGCGCCGCTTTGGGCCGCCATCATGAAGACGGTGCATTCCCTCGAGGGCATCACCAAGGACCACAAGATCAACACCAAGACCGCCGAGGAACTGGGCATCGTCAAGGCGCAGGCCTGCGCGGTCTCGGGCATGAAGCCCACCGCCGCCTGCAAAAACGACGTCAACAAGTACGGCATCACCACCGACTTCTACGTCAAGGGCACCGAGCCCACCGAAGCCTGCAACATGCACCGGACCATCCGCCTTTGCAACAAGTCCAAGATGCTGCCCGGCCCGAACTGCCAATCGGTCTCCACCTACGGTACCATCTACCTGCCGGAGGGCCACCCGCTGCGGTTCTGCGACATCAAGGAAGTGCGCAAGTACTTCAAGGGCGCGTCCACCAACAAGGGCAGCGCGTCGTTCGGCACCTGCAACAAGTGCAAGAAGTCGAACGTGAGCGCGGGCAACCAAGACGAGAGCAAGCTGCAGAGCGCCATCAACAAGGCCTCCTCGCTGATCGACCAGGCGCAAGCGCTGATCGCCGGAGGCAACCTGACCAACTCCCAGGCCACGAAGCTGCAGAAGTCGATGCAGAACACCCAGAACGCCATCGACAACGCCAACTACACCAACATCGTCAAGTACGGCAAGCAGCTGCAGGAACTGATCGCAAAGTACAACTGATGCGCCGACGCGCGCAATGAAAATCCGCCGAGCGGCTTTTCATTGCAGTAGAGAAGGGCTGCGCGGGCCTGAAACGCCCGCGGGCGTCCCGGGCGGCCCGCTGACTTGAGGAATTGTTTGGCCTGCCAGTGTGCGCACTGACAGGCCAAACACGTTTCCGGCTCGCTCTGCATGAATACACGGAACTTGCGTATTCCGGTTCACATTTAACTTGAACCGGAAACGTTTTCACTGTATAATGGGATCGCTGCGAATTCACATCGGATCGGGAGGAGCTTCATCATGGAGAAACTGCGCATCGGAATCATCGGCTGCGGCGGCATTGCCAACGGCAAGCACATGCCCGCGCTTTCCAGGCTCAAGGATGTGGAAATGGTCGCCTTCTGCGACATCATTGAAGAGCGCGCCCAGAAGGCCGCCAAGCAGTTTGGTTCTGCCGAGGCGAAGGTGTTCACCGACTACCAGGAACTCCTGAAACAGGACCTGGACGTGGTGCACGTATTGACGCCCAACAAGTCGCATTCGCCCATCACCGTGGCGGCCCTCGAGGCAGGCAAGCACGTCATGTGCGAAAAGCCCATGGCCATCAACACCAGTGAAGCTCAAAAGATGGTGGACGCCGCCAGGCGCACCGGCAAGAGGCTTACCATCGGCTACCAGAACCGCTTCCGGCCCGACAGCATGTACCTGAAAAAGTGCATCGAGGCGGGCGATCTGGGCGACATCTATTACGCCCGCGCACTGGCCATCCGCAGGCGCGCCGTGCCCACCTGGGGCGTGTTTCTGGACGCGGAGCAGCAGGGCGGCGGCCCGCTGATCGACATCGGCACCCACGCGCTGGATCTGACGCTGTGGGAGATGGACAACTACGAGCCGGAGATGGTCGTGGGCAGCGTGTTCCGCAAGCTCGGCGACAACGAAAACTCCGCCAACGCCTGGGGCCCGTGGGACCCGAAGCAGTACACCGTCGAGGACAGCGCCTTCGGCTTTGTGAAGATGAAAAACGGCGCGACCATCGTGCTGGAAAGCTCCTGGGCGCTCAACATGATCGACGCCAACGAGGCCAAGACCATCCTGTGCGGCGACAAGGCCGGCGCGGACATGCTGGGCAAGGACGGCGCGCTCCGCATCAACGGCGAGCGCTTCTCCAAGATGTACATCACCGAGCCATCCCTGACGGCGGGCAGCGCGGCCTTCTTTGAGGGCGACGCCGGCGGCAAGCCGGAGGACGTGGAGGCGCGCATGTGGATCGACCACCTGCGGGACAACTCAAAGCCCCTCGTCGTCACGCCCGAGCAGGCGCTGGTCGTCACCCAGATCCTCGAGGCCATCTACGAGTCCGGCAAGACCGGACAGCCGGTCTTCTTCAAGTAAGCCTTGGCGCCCAAAATCCAAGCGGGCGGATTTTGGGCGCGAAAGAGGAAGCCTGCGCGAGCCAAACACCTGCGGAATTTCCGGGCGGCTCACTGACCCCAGGAATTGTTTCCGCCACCAGTGTTCGCACTGGTTATGGAAACCGATTCCCGGCGCACGGGTCGCCGGGAATGATTAGAAGGTACGACGAGGTTTATCAACAGTCAGAGGCTGCCGCGCATCAAAGCGCGGTGGCCTTTTTCTATGAACGTCGTTTAAACAGGACATGTGCCTGTCCGGTTCGTGTGCTATAATGTGGGAAAAGGAAGGAGGCGCCGTGTGAAGCTGGACAGGCTGCTGGGCATTATGATCGCCCTCATGCGCAGCGACTGCGTGACGGCGCCGTATTTGGCGAAGAAATTTGAGGTCACGCGCTGCACCATCGGGCGGGATATCGACGCGCTCTGCCAGGCGGGCATCCCCGTCGTCACGCGGCAAGGCGCGGGCGGCGGCATCTCCATCGCCGAGGGGTTCAAGCTGGACAAAAGCGTGCTGACCGCCGACGAGCTGTCCGGCATCATCGCGGCGCTCAAGGGGATCGGCAGCGTGAGTGAGTCTTCGCAGATCGAGCGCACGCTGGACAAGCTCTCCGCGGGCAGGGACGCCATTGTCTCGCTCCGGGAGCCGGTGGTGATCGACCTAAGCTCCCATCACAAGCTCAGCCTGACGGAGAAGATTGCGAAGATCAAGCGGGCGATCCTGGAGAAACGGCTGATCGAGTTCGACTACTACTACGAAAAGGGGCAGGCGCGCCGCCGTATCGAGCCTTGCCTCGTGGCCTTTCAGTGGACGGATTGGTACGTGTTCGGCTTCTGCCTTAAGCGGCGGGACTGGCGAATGTTCAAGCTGACGCGGCTGTGGGATCTTACGGTGTGCGACGAAAGTTTCGAACCCCGGGAGATCCCGCCCGAACGCAGCGACTTCGGCGCATTCCTGACCGACGGCGAGCGGCTGGTGGCGCTGTTTGAGCCATCGGTCCGACACCAGCTCATCGAAGCCTACGGCCTGAACGGCTACACGGTTGCAGAGGACGGACGGCTGAGGCTCGAAATCGGCTTCACCAACCGGGACTACATCCTCGAGTGGCTGCTGGGCTTCGGGGACAAGGTTCGGGTGCTGGAGCCTCCGTCCGTCGCGGAGGAGATTCAAAGGATCGCCAGAAATTTGCTGGATGCGTACCGTAAACAGGACGTATAGATGTCCGGTTACACATGGTATGATGGGCAAAACGAAGCACAGGAGGCGGGGCATATGGATAGGGCAATCATTTTGAAGGCCGGGGAGATCATCGCAAAGAACACCGCACAGGGCGCGACGGTGGGTGCGGAACCCCACTGCGTGCTGGCGCTCATTGGCGATGACGGCGGCCCCACAGCGTCCGCCGTCACCCCGGCGAAGGCGGAGGGCATCGCGTGGATGACCTTCTGCACAGGGCTTCAGAGCAACAAGGCCAAGCGCGCCGCACGGAGTGACCGCGCCGCCGTCTGCTTCTCAAGCGTCGACCACAACGTCACCCTGACCGGCAGGATCGAGATCCTGACGGACGAGGCGACGAAGCGCGAGATGTGGTACGAGGGGCTGAAGCACCACTTCAAAGGCCCCGACGACCCGGAATACTGCGTGCTTCGCTTCATGACGGAACGGTACAACCTGCTCGTCGACTGGACGAAGGCGGAGGGGATTTATGAAGCTTGAGATCGGGAATCGGAAGCCGGAGAACTTTGCGGAACATTGGCCGGGGCAATACGATGTCTTCTCCCATTTCGAATTTGCCGCAGGCATCCCCAGCGTACTGCACGCCGTGACCACCTTAAAGGAGAACGGCGCGCCCAACGTGAACTTCAACTTCTCGGGCTGCTTTACCGGGGACGGCGACGGGTATTTCGCGGTGATCCCGCTCTACCGGCACAGCCATACCTACCGGAACATCCTTCGAACCGGCGAATTCGTGGTCAACTTCCTCGGCAAGGCGTACTTTGACGCCTGCATGGCCACCATTCAGAGCAGCGGCGATGACGCGGACGAATTCGAGGCGGGCGGATTCCATCAGGAGCCCTCACAGACCGTCGGATGCCCGCGCATGCGCGAAGCGTTCCTCTCGCTGGAATGCAAATTGGAGCGGGAGCTTGACCTCTCGGGCAGTGGGCGCGCGGCGCTCATTATCGGCCGGGTGACGCACATCGCCGCCGAGGCGGCGTATGCCACAGGCATCGACGGCAAGTACGGGGAGGATGGCTTCATGATCAATATCCACTCGCCCAAGAACCTGATCACCGGCGCGGGCGCGACCAGCGCCGTCGCGGTCCTTCGCGTCGCTCGGGTCAACGAGGAAGGGTAGGAGGGGAGACGCCGGAGGGCTCCGCCCTCCGCACCTCCCGCAAGGGGGTTGAACCCCCTTGACCCCGCACAAGGGGTAGGGCAAGGGGAATGCGTGTCGATCTTGCATAAAACTAAGGGGCTGCCTTGCCGTGATGGCATGGCAACCCTTTTTCTTGTTGCTGAGTAGAAAATTCCTTTGCCTTACCCCTTGTGGTGGGGTCCAGGGGAGCATCATGCTCCCCTGGCGGGATTCCAAAGGGCTTTCCCGCCAAGCGCATACCTTGGAATTAATTCAAATGCGCTTGGCGGAAAGCGGGTTCGGTGCGGCCCTGCCGCAAAAAACGCCCCGGTGGGGCGTTTTTAGAACCCAGGATCAGCGCCCTTTGGCGTCTCTCCCGCCTCCTACCCCTTCAGCCGCTCCGCGATGGCGGAGATGAAAGCCTGGGAGGTGACGGATTTCGCGGGGCCGCTGGCGAGCGACGCGAGGTCCTGCGTCATGACGCCCGCTTCGATGGTATCAAGCGTCGCGCGCTCAAGCCTTTCGGCAAAGTCAGAAAGCGGTTCGTTCCCGTCCAGCTCGCCGCGCTTTTTGAGCGCGCCGCTCCAGGCGAAGATGGTGGCCACCGGGTTGGTGGAGGTGGCCTCGCCCTTTAAGTACTTGTAGTAGTGGCGGGTGACGGTGCCGTGGGCGGCCTCGTACTCAAACGCGCCGTCGGGGCTGACGAGCACGCTGGTCATCATCGCCAGGGAGCCGAACGCGGTGGACACCAGGTCGCTCATCACGTCGCCGTCATAGTTCTTGCACGCCCAGATGAACCCGCCCTCCGAGCGCACCACCCGCGCGGCGGCGTCGTCGATGAGCGTGTAGAAGTATTCGATGCCCTGCTTTTCAAAGAGCGGCTTGTAGCTCTCGTCGTAGATCTCCTGAAAGATCATCTTGAAGGTCTGGTCGTAGATCTTCGAGATGGTGTCCTTGGTGGAGAACCACACGTCCTGATTCGTGGCCAGCGCGTAGCGGAAGCAGGAGTGCGCGAAGGAGCGGATGGACGAATCCTTGTTGTGCATCGCCTGAAGTAAGCCTGGCCCCTCGAAGTCGTAGACTGAGACTCTCTGCACTTTGCCGTCCTCGCCGGTGAACACCAGCTCCGCCTTGCCCGGGCCGTTCACGCGCAGCTCCGACGCGCGGTACACGTCGCCGTAGGCGTGGCGGGCGATGGTGATGGGCTTCACCCAGCGCGGGATCACGGGCTTGACGTTCGAGACCAGGATCGGCGCGCGGAATACCGTGCCGTCCAGCACCGCTCGGATGGTGCCGTTCGGGCTTTTCCACATCTGCTTGAGGCCGTATTCCTCCACGCGCTGCTGGTTGGGCGTGATGGTGGCGCACTTGACCGATACGCCCAGCTTCTTCGCCGCCTGCGCGGCTTCCATCGTCACCTGGTCGTCGGTCGCGTCGCGGCAGGGGAGGCCCAGGTCGAAGTATTCCGTGTTCAAATCAATGAAGGGCTCGAGAAGCGCTTCCTTGATCATCTTCCACAGGATGCGCGTCATCTCGTCGCCGTCCATTTCGACGATCGGGCTCATCGGGATCCGGCTCATGACTCTCTCTCCTTTGCGGTTGACGCGTAGTAGTTCATCAGGCACCCGTCCAAGAGGATCCGCCGCTGTACCGGGTCGAGGTTGTCCAGCCTGAGCCGGACCTCTTGCCCGTCTGACAGGCGCGTGGCCGTCACCTGTTCCGCGCCGGTTTCCACGGCGGAGCGGATGTTCTCGATCAAGAGAAGGTCGCCCAACGCTCCGGGCAGCGCGTCCGTGGTGAAGGGCAGGATGCCCCAGTTGATCAGGTTCGAGCGGTAGCGCTTCGTCGCGTACTCCAGGCAGATGTTGGCCCGGCCGCCCAGCACACGCTGGCAGGACGCCGCCTGCTCGCGCGCGGAGCCGTCGCCGGGGCGCACCGCCCAGATGAGCGTCGCGTAGTCCGTATCCTCCGGATGGGGCACCAGATTCGACCATTCCTCGGGCGCTGCGTCCCGGACCGCTTTGGCTCTCTCCACGTAGCCCGGGTCGCGCCGGGACAGCGTGAATTCCGAGAGCCGCACCGGGTTCGAGCGGTAGGAGGAAGTCTCGCCGGAGGGGATCAGCTCGTCCGTGGTCGTCACCGGGTCCGTAAGGACCGAGGCGACCTTTAAAAGCAGGTGCTTTTTCAGCGGGCCGAACTTCGGCCAGTCCGCGATGTTGGGGCCAAATTTCAGCGGTTCGCTTGGTTTGGCCGAACCCCAGCCGTGATACACCCGCTTTTCGTAGACGCTGAGGTCGATGGGCAGATCGCTCGCGGCGGGCGGCGCGTAGTCTATGGTGTCGGCCGCGGTCAGCACGCCGCCGTTTCGCGCGGTGGCCGCGATGGAGCGCGCGTCCATCAGCGCCACCATCGCAAGCTGGCCTTCGCTGGGCTTCGAGCCTTCGCGGTTTCTGAAGTTCCGGGTGGTGTGGCGGATTGAGAAGCCGCCGCTAAACGGCACGTCGCCCGCGCCGAAGCAGGGGCCGCAGAAGGCGGGCTTTAAGAGTGCGCCCGCTTCCATAAAGGTCTCGGCAACGCCGCTCTTTGTGACCTGGAGCTGCACCGGCATGCTGGCCGGGTAGCAGGAGAGCGAGAACGCGCCGCTGCCCACCGAGCCGCCGGAGAGGATCGCCGCGGCTTCGGCGAGGTTATCGTACAGGCCGCCCGCGCAGCCCGCGATCACGGCCTGGTCCACCAGCACTTTGCCGCCCGTGATCTTGCCCGTCAGGCTGCCCGCCGGGAGGCCCTCCCGGATTTCGACCGCCCGCAGGATGTCGCCGGGGTTTTCGAGGAGCGAGCGGATCGGCAGCGCCGCCGACGGGTGGAAGGGCAGCGCGATCATCGGTTCGATTTCGGAGAGGTCCATTTCGATCAGCGCATCGTAATGCGCGCCCTCGTCAGGGGAGAGCGCCCGGTAGTCGCCCGGACGGCCCGCGCGGCGGTAGAAGTCCGCGACTGTTTCGTCGGTCTGCCACACAGAGGATAGGCACGCCGTCTCGGTGGTCATCACGTCCAGGCCCAGCCGGAAATCGACGGACAGGTTTTTGATGCCGGGGCCCGCGAACTCCAGCACCTTGTTTTTGACGAAGCCGTTGCCGTAGACCGCCTCGCAGAGCGCCAGCGCCGCGTCATGGGGGCCGACGCCGGGGCGGGGCGCGCCCGTCAGGTAGACCAGCACGACCTCCGGGTCCTTGACGTCGTAGGTGTTCAAAAGAAGCTGCTTGACCAGCTCCGGCCCGCCCTCGCCCACGCCCATCGTGCCCAGCGCGCCGTAGCGGGTGTGGCTGTCCGAGCCCAGGATCATGCCGCCGGCCTTGGCCATCGCTTCCCGGGCATACTGGTGGATGACGGCGAGGTTCGCCGGCACGTAGATGCCGCCGTACTTGACCGCCGCCGAAAGGCCGAAGGCGTGGTCGTCCTCGTTGATGGTGCCGCCCACCGCGCACAGGGAGTTGTGGCAGTTGGTCAGCGCGTAGGGCACCGGAAAGCGCTTCATGCCGCTGGCCCGCGCGGTCTGCACGACGCCGACATAGGTGATGTCGTGGGAAATCAGGCTGTCAAACCTCAGGTGCATGAGGCCGTCGTTTTGCTTGAGTCCTACGCTGTGGGCGCGCAGAATCCGCCCCGCGATGGTGCGCGAGCGCGCCTCTTCGGTGGGCGGCGTCCCCGGCGCGGGCTCCGGGCGGCCGCCGCGCCAGACGGCGCCTGCCGCGGTCAGTTTCATAATCGGTCATCCCTCCACAAGGCATTTTGCATCAGTATACAACAGGTGTCCCGCAAAATGCAATATGCTGCAGGATTACGTTTTCTGTTGTGCATCGCGGCACTTCAAACCGTGCCGAAATATAAGTTTTTGAAATTTTCGGTTAAATGGCTTGCATAATTATCTGTCTTGCGCTATAATCGCGAAAAGCCAACGGGGGCCGCAAGGCTGCAAGGAGGAACCCATGCAGTATATTCAGCAGCAGGAACTTCGGGAGTACGTCCGGCAGTTTTGCGAAGACATCAGACAGAGCTATTATATCGATCCCAAGCAGTTCGAGCTTCAAAACGTCAAACGAGGCCTGCGCAATTCCGACGGCACCGGCGTCATGGCGGGCGTCACGACCATCGGCAGCGTACAGGGCTATCAGATGATCGACGGTGCGCCGGTGCCCATGCACGGCCACCTGTACTATCGCGGCATCGACATCAACGACATCATCGCAAACCATGTGCGTGAGGGCGTCTTCGGCTACGAAGAGGTCAGCTATCTGCTGTTGATCGGAAAGCTGCCCAACCGGACGCAGCTGGACCAGTACCTGCGCGCGCTGGCGGTGGCCAGGCGTCTGCCGGACGGCTTCACCGAGGACATGATCTTGAAAGCGCCCAGCAAGAACGTCATGAACAAGCTCTCCCGCGCCGTGCTCGCGCTCTACTCCTACGACCCGAACCCGGACGACACCTCCATTGAAAACGTGGTGCGCCAGTCGATGGAGCTGACGGCGCGGCTTCCGGTGATCGTGGCCCACGCGTACGCCACCAAGAAGCACTATTACGACGGCCAGTCGCTCTACCTGCACGTGCCGCAGGAGCACATGTCGCTGGCGGAGAACTTCCTGCACATGCTGCGCCGGGACAATCAGTTCACCGCGGAAGAGGCGCACCTTCTGGATTTGATGCTCACCATGCACGCGGAGCACGGCGGCGGCAACAACTCCGCCTTCACCTGCCGCGTGCTGTCCTCCACCGGCACCGACACCTACGGCGCGATCTCCGGCGCGATCTCCTCGCTGAAGGGCCCGCTGCACGGCGGCGCGAACCAGAAGGTCATGGAGATGTTCGCGGACGTCCGGAAGAATGCCGTCGATCCCAAGAGCGACGGCTCCGTGGCCGACTACCTGCGCCTCGTGCGCGACAAGAAGGCGGGCGACGGCTCCGGCAAGATCTTCGGCCTGGGCCACGCGGTCTACACCATGGACGACCCCCGCGCCATCCTTTTGAAGAAGTACGCCCATGATATGGCGGTCAAGACCGGGTACGACGAGGAGTTTGACCTCATGGAGCGCATCGAGCGCATGGGCATCGAGGTGCTCAACGAAAAGCTCGAGGGCCGCAAGACCATGAGCGCCAATGTGGACATGTACTCCGGCCTCGTCTACCGGATGCTGGGCATCCCGGACGAACTGTTCACGCCGCTCTTCGCCACGGCCCGCATCGCAGGCTGGTGCGCGCACCGCATCGAGGAGATCCTGACCGGCGGCCGCATCATGCGCCCCGCGTATCGCGCCGTGAAGCAGAACGCTGAATATATCCCCATCGAGGAGCGCGCCTGAAGCCCAATCCCGCGCCCCGGCCATAAGCCCCCGGCCTATGATTGCACGTTGTAAACGAAAAAATGGCGGACGATGAAAATCGGACGCCATTTTTATTTATGGATTCCTTCAATCCCCCAATCGATTGAGTGGAGACGGCGTATCAGGCCTCCGGGACGACCGCGGGTTCATTGGTTATGGGCGTTATAAACAAATTATTCACGGTGGAGAATAGATTTCTTTCACCGCACATACATTGCAACCGTACCGCATCGCGAAGTGGATCCCGGCGACTTTAGCCGGGGTGGGACGGGAGGCACAGAGATGAAGAGGATCACGCTGCTCGCTTTGGGACTCATCCTTCTACTTACAATGGCGAACGCGTCGGCCGCGGCCGGGCTTCCGGCGGGCGATGGGACATACAACCTGCTGCTGCTCGGCATAGACACCCGAGACCCCGAAAACTGGGACGGCTGCAGGACGGACACCATCATTATTGCGACCATTCTCAAAGACGAAAACCGGATCAAGTTTACTTCGCTCATGCGGGATACCTATCTCGCCATCCCGGGGAATGGGTATGGGCGCATCAACGCCGCCTACGCCTGCGGCGGGACCGATCTGACCATCAAGACCATTCAGTCGAACTTTGGCATCACCGTGGACGACTACGTCGTCTTCGACTTTGACTTTGTGCGCAGTTTGTGCGATACGCTCGGCGGAATCACCGTGAAGATGAATGCCTCCGAGGCGCGGGTGATGAACCGGGCGTATCCTGACGCCCATTTCACCGTGGGGAAAAACGAGCTGGACGGCGACGAGACGCTCACGTACTGCCGCATCCGAAAAGGCTGCGGGAACGACTTCGAGCGCACAAGGCGCCAGCGCGACGTGCTGAAAATTTTGTTTTCCAAGATTCCGTCGATCGGGCAGGAGGGCCTTCTGAAGCTGACCCGCGAGCGGTACGCTTCGGTCAAGACGTCCATCGACGCCCTGGATTTCATCAATTGGGGCGTCCTGCTCTATCAGATGCGCGGCGCGCTCTTTTCCGATCTGCGCATCCCCATCGACGGCGCATACCGCAACAAGGTGATCCGGGGGATGGACATATTGCTGCCCGACATGGCGAAAAATTTGAAGGCGATCCAAAGGTTTTTGGATCTCGACGCCCAGACGGCGGCCCCGCCGGCAACGATGAAAAAGGGCGCTTCCGGCGAGGCGGTGCGGAGCCTTCAGGATAAGTTGATCGAATCAGGGTTTATGTTCGGAATCCCGACGGGCGTTTATGATCAGCCGACCGTCGACGCCGTGAAGAAATTCCAGCGCGCGAGCAACATTTCCGCCGACGGCGTCGCCGGGCCCGAAACGCTGGGCTACCTGTACGGGACATGGCTGTAGGGCCATCCGCCAAGCCTCTGCTGTGGCGTTGAGAACCTTCCGGGTTCTCAGCGCCGCTTTTCTGTAGCAGGATTGGTTTTCCATGGGATGCTGAATCTTTTGCGCTATATTACCGATTACTTCCATGGGAAAGCTGCAGTTTGATGAAAATTCCCGGATGTTGTACAATGTCCCATGGACAGGTACAAGGAGGGAATCGGTGATGAGAAAATGGTTTTCCGTGGCGATGGCGTTGGGACTTTGCTTGGTGATCGCGTTTGGGGCGATGGCGGCGACGGCGAGCCCGGCCCAAACTGCCGGCGATCCGCTGGTGTCAAAGTCCCTGAACAGCGTTGCGTGGAAGATTGTCGGGCAATGCACCAATTCCAGCATGTCGCAATACGAAAAGGCGGTCGCCCTTTATGACTGGCTGATCGATCATACCGTCTATCGGGGGAGCACCACCAATCCATACCATGTCCTGCGCTACGGCGAGGCCTCCTGCGGCGGATACGCAAGCGCCTACAGAGAGCTGCTGGCCAAGGTAGGCATTCCTTCCAAGGTCATGGATGGGCGCCTGTACACCCTGCGCCACTCGTGGAATCTGGTCTATTTGGGCGGCAAGTGGTGCCATGTCGACGTGCGCATGGGCGATCACATGCAGGAATCCGAAGGCCGCTACCACCGGTTTGGCATGAGCGACGAGCAGGCGCGCGTGTACTACAGCTTCAAGAAAAAGAAAAACGCCAACGCCTATTCCAACTTTTACGCCTATCGAGCCGGACAATTGAACGGGGCGATCGCGTACGTCCGAGGCGCCATTACCACGCGCGTTGCGGCGGGCGACAAACTCTTCGTCATTGACCTGACCGCAAACGGCGCGCCGAACGAGCTTGACGATCCCTTTAATCGCATTGCGGTCAAAAACGCGCTGCAAAATCTCCCGTGCGCCTATCCCGCCATTCCCGACAAGGCGGTGGCAATCCTGAGTCTTACGGACAACATGCTGCTGGTGAACGTCAAGGTGCCCACCTACCGCGTCCAGCACCTGACCCTGACCATGCCGGCCAATATTGAAGTCGAGGTGGCAGGCGCCAATTTTTCCGCCGTCGCGCCGCTGGAGTTGGGCAGAAAGATCCTGATCACGCCCTCCTATGCCACGCAGCAAAAATTGTACTGGAACAGCCGGCAGGAGAAGACCGCCACCGTAGACCAGACCGGCAAGGTGAAAATCGTAGGGTTTGGTACGACGCTGATCAAGGCCGCCACGATGGACGGCTCCAGGCTTTCGCGATACTACAAGCTGACCGTCAAACCGAAGTAGGATATGCAGGTTTCTCCTTTTCTTGACAGAATTCCCATCATGCTCTATAATCTATTCGGTCATTTGAAGAGGAGGCACGCCGATGCTGTATGTGGAACCGCTGGGCGGGCTGTGCAACCGGATGCGCACCATCGCTTCCTTTTATACGGTCGCCCGGGCGGCGGGCCGGGATCTGGCGGTGGTCTGGCTGCGCGACGAGGGGATGAACTGCCCCGCAGCGCGGCTTTTTCAGTTGCCGGACGGCGTGAAGGTGATCGAGGGGCCTTACGTGTCGAAGCTGCAAATGCGCCTTCGAAGCCTTGGCCGCATGCTCACCCGGCGGGCCGAGGGAAGGCGCTTTGACCGGACGGTTGAGAACTGGCAGGCCAAGGCGACGCTGAGTCCGGAATCGGTCCGGGCGCTGAATGATCAAAGCCTCTACGCCTCCAGCTGCTACAGCCTCGAAAGCGATTATGAAAAGTACGACTATTCCATCTTCCGGCCCGCGCCCGATATCGCGAAGCTGGCGGACGAGGTGACAAAGGACTTCCCCGCGAACTGCGTGGGCGTCCACATCCGAAGGACAGACAACGAAAAATCCATCGAGGCCAGCCGGACGCAGGACTTCGTTTCGCGCATGCGCGCGGAGGTCGAAGCGGACGCGGACGTCGGCTTCTTCTTGGCCACCGATTCTCCGGAGGAGGAGCGCGCGCTGAAGGCAGAGTTCCCCGGGCGCATCCTGACCTATGAAAAGCGGTCGCTCGAGCGGGACAGCGAGCAGGGCATCGTCGACGCCTACGTCGACTACCTCTGCCTCTCCCGCACCCGGAAGATCTACGGCAGTTTCTTCAGTTCATTTTCGCGTTGCGCCGCCGCGCTCCATGGGATCGGGCTTGAAATCGTCCGGAAGGATGGCAATTTTAACATCAAGCCCCTATGAAAACCATACCCGCGCGGTATAATATTCGGTGCGACTGTAAAATGATGAGAGCAATCAACGTAAGGGGGAATACCATGGCGCACAAGTATGTTTATCTGTTCAAGGAAGGCAACGCCAGCATGAAAAATTTGCTGGGCGGCAAGGGCGCGAACCTGGCGGAGATGTCCAGCCTGGGCCTGCCGGTCCCGCAGGGCTTTACCGTTTCGACCGAAGCGTGCACCGCCTATTACAACGACGGCCAGAAGATATCCGATGAAATTCTCGAGCAGATTGACAAGGCGCTTGCCGAGACCGAAGTGATCTGCGGCAAGAAGTTCGGCGACCTTGACAACCCGTTCCTGGTCTCCGTCCGCTCCGGCGCGCGCGCTTCGATGCCCGGCATGATGGACACCATCCTGAACCTGGGCCTTACCGACGTGGCCGTCAAAGGCCTCGCCAACCTCACCCAGAACGAGCGCTTCGCCTATGACTCCTACCGCCGCTTCATCATGATGTTCTCCGACGTCGTCATGGACGTCTCCAAGTCCAAGTTCGAGCGCATCCTGGACGCGATGAAGGAAGAAAAGCACGTCCATTACGACACCGAGCTGACCGCGGAAGACCTTAAGGAGCTGGTCAAGCGGTTCAAGGCGCTTTACAAGGCCGAGAAGGGCGAGGACTTCCCGCAGGAGCCCAAGGCCCAGCTGATCGAGGCCATCAAGGCCGTGTTCCGCTCCTGGGACAACCCGCGCGCCATCTACTACCGCCGCATGAACGACATCCCGGGCGACTGGGGCACCGCCGTCAACGTGCAGTCGATGGTCTTCGGCAACATGGGCGACACCTCCGGCACCGGCGTGGCCTTCACCCGCAACCCCTCCACCGGCGAGAAGAAGCTCTACGGCGAATACCTGATCAACGCTCAGGGCGAAGACGTCGTGGCCGGCGTGCGCACTCCGCAGCAAATCTCCACCCTGAAGCAGGTCATGCCCGAAGTGTACGATGAGTTCGTCGCCGCCGCCGAGAAGCTGGAAAAGCACTTCCGCGACATGCAGGACATGGAGTACACCATCGAGCGCGGCAAGCTCTACATGCTGCAGACCCGTAACGGCAAGCGCACCGCCGCCGCGGCCCTCAAGATCGCG
>JAEZHK010000125.1 GCA_023416655.1 Bacillota bacterium | reverse complement strand
CGGATCTTTTCGCGTATGGCGGTGTCGCTCTCCGCTCAACGTAGCGCTGCTACGCCTCGCTCCGGCTCCTAGCCCTACATCGAAAATCTCTCGCCGCTTTGGACGCATTAATATTTTGCATTGGTATGAGTCGCCCTCCACCTCGCCTCAAGCAGAATCAACCGCCCGAATCAACCGTTCGGTTGATTTCAGGCGGCGGCCGTTTTGCTACAATGGGGCCATGAAAGAGAGGGGTAAAAAATGGAACCGGTCATCAAAGTGCAGGGGCTTGCCAAGGGGTTCAAGGAGTTGAAGGCGGTCGACGGCGTGACGTTTGAGGTGTACCCGGGGGAGATCCTGTGCGTGCTGGGCCCGAACGGCGCTGGCAAGTCCACGACGATCAACCTTTTGACCACGGCGATGCGCCCCGACGCGGGGCTGATCTCCTTCAAAGGCGCGCCGCTCGGGCGGGACACCGCCGCCTACCGGCAGGCGCTGGGCATCGTGCCGCAGGACCTTGCGCTGTACGAAGAACTTTCCGCCGAGCGCAACATCGCCTTCTTCGCGTCGCTGTACGGCCTCAAAGGGAAAGAGCTCAAAGCGGTGGTGGACTGGGCGCTCGAGTTCGCGGGGCTGACCGATCGGCGGCGCGACAGGGTCAAGACCTTCTCCGGCGGCATGAAGCGGCGGCTCAACATCGCCTGCGCCATCGCGCACCGCCCCGAAGTGATCGTGCTGGACGAACCCACCGTGGGCATCGACCCGCAGTCCCGCAACCACATCCTCTCGTCCATCCGCTCTCTAGCGGACGAGGGCACGACCATCCTCTACACCACCCACTACATGGAAGAGGTCGAGGAGATTTCTACGCGGATCATCGTAATGGACCACGGGAAGATCATCGCCGAGGGCACCAAGGAAGCGCTCAAGGAAAAGCTGGCGGACGACAGGCTGTACCTGATCCAGGTGGACGGCGCGGAAAACGCGAACTGCGACGCGCTCTATCGGGTCGAGGGCGTGCGGGAAGTTGCTTTGAATGGGAATCTCCTCAAGGTATCCATTGTCAAGGGCATCGAAAACCTGGACCGCATCATCGCGCAGCTGGTCTCCCGCGGGGTGCGCATCCAAAACGTCGCCAGCGAAACGGCCAGCCTCGAAATGGTACTTCTAAACTTGACTGGCCGGACGCTCCGGGACTGAAGGGGGAATTCAATATGCTGCGGTTTATGGCGCTCGTCAGGCGCGACATCGGAAACCTCCTGTCAAGCCCGGTGCTTTTCCTCTACAACACCCTGTTCCCGATTCTGATGACGCTGATCCTGGGCTTCCTCGGAAACGGCGACGATTCGGGCTCCGGCGTCAACGCCTACGACTACTACGGCATCTCGATCCTCATCTTCATGCTCCTGAACGTCTCGGTCACCGCGGCCAACACCTTCATGGAACATGCGCTCAAAAACGCCAACCTGCGCGTGATCCACGCGCCGATCCCCCGGAGCTGGACGTACCTGAGCAAAATCGCCTCCACCACGCTGTTCACGGGAACGTGCTTCCTTCTGATGATGGCACTGAACGCCTTCGCGCTGGGCGTCGACTATGGCGGCTCCATGGCGGGCTACGTAATCGCTCTGATGCTCGCGTTCAACCTGATGAGCGCCGCGCTGGGCGTCCTCTTCTGCTGCATCTTCAAAAGCGAGGAAGCCGCCAACAAGATCCTGAGCTTTATCACGGCGGTCATGGCCATCTTCGGCGGCATGTTCTTTCAGCTGGACGGCTTCGGCCCCGCGGCGGCGCTCATCTCCCGGCTCTCACCCGCAAGATGGGTGCTGGATGGCATGTTCCACATCGTCTATGACGGGAACCTTTCGGACTTCCTGCCCGTGCTCCTGTCCCTCCTGGAGTTGACCGCGCTGTGCGTGCTGGGCTCGAAACGCACCTTCAGAACGGAGGATTATGTATGAGCGGCTTCCTTCAGGTCTTCAAAAACAACTTCCGGCGCTACCGCGCCATGCCCAGCCCGGTGATCCTGGTGCTGGGCTTCCTCGCGGCCTCCGTGGCGCTGGCCGCCTTCTTCGGCGCGAACGCCGGCTCAAAGGGAAACGTGGCGCTGGTGGGGGAGACGGATTCTCTGATGGCGAACGTCTCCGGCTACAACGTGACGCTGGTTTCCAAGGAGCCGCCGGTTTCGGATATGATGCTGGGCCGCTACGACGCCGTGGTGGTCGAAGGCGTGGACGGCGCTTTCACGGTCAGGAGCCTCAAAAGTTGCGATCTGGAGGAGGAACTTCGCCGGGCCATCGAAAACCCCGGCGCGGCAGGTGAGGACAGCGAGAGCCGCGGCGCGGGTGCGAACATCCTGGGCTACCTGATCCTGGTAATCCTGCTGCAGGGTATCCTGTTCACGGGCCTCTATTCCGAGGACCGGGAAAACGGCGCGCTGAAGCGCATCGCCTCCACGCCCTCCGGCGCGGGCGGATACCTTCTGGCGCAGGGCGCATCCGGCTTCGTCCTGATCTTCTCGTCGGCTTTCCTCGTGATCTGCGCGGCCAAGTTCCTCTTCCGGTTGGACGTGGGCTTTTCTCTGGTCGAGTACGCAGGGTATCTAACGCTCCTCACGCTCGGCAGCATTGCGTTCGCGCTCTTTGTCGCCACCATCGCCGGGAAGCCGGACGACGCCAGCGCGATGGGCTCCTCGGTCGCGCTCTTTACGACGATCCTGGCCGGAAGCTACCACGACTTCTCGAGTTCCCGGCCGGTGCTGGACGCGCTGCTGAACGTCCTGCCGCAGAAGAGCTTTCTGAGCCTGGTCGAGGGCGCAAACCTGCTTCACACCCTGCCGGAGTTCATCTATCTTCTGGCCGCGCCGATCCTCCTGATTGCGCTGAACGCGTTCCTCGCAAACCGCGGGCTGAAAACAGGCGCCTGAATCTTGCCAATAAACCTGTAAAGGTCTATAATGATCGGCAAAAGGCACGGGCGGTGAGCATATGCAAGCCGGGACGGGACTGATTGCCACAAGGTTCAAAATGCCTTCCCCGCGGAGGAACCACCTCCGCAGGGAGGCGCTTTTTGCGAAGATCGACGGCGTGAAAGACCACCTCGTGACGTTGGTCCGGGGCGCCGCGGGCAGCGGAAAGACGACGCTTCTGACCTCCTACATCGCCTGTCGCGCGGAAATGCCCTATCAATGGCTTTCCCTGGACGAGGATTTGAGCGACAGCCTCGCATTCTGGCGAACCTTCGCCGCGGCGCTCTCCGGCGGCGGCTCGGGCGGCGTGGCGCTCAAGCTGGTGGAGGCGCTCCTGTTCAAGCGGACGCTGCTGATGCAGGCGGGTAGCCTCCGTCAGGCCGCGGACGCGCTGCGCGAGGCCGTCTACTACGGCTGCTTAAGCCGCATCCTGTCGCCTTTCCTGATGGAAGGGCCGGAGCTTGCAAAGCCGCTCAATCAGCTGATCGTTGAGCGCGGCGCGGACCTGTCCGGCGGCGAAAAGCTCTTCATCGGGGAGCTGGCCGCCCGCCTGAAGCCTGCCCACGCCGAAAGCCTCCTCAGCGAACCGGAACTGGAGGTCTTAATGCAGCTGGCCACCGGCGCTTCCAACAAGGAGATCGGCGAGCGGCTCTACATCTCGCTCTCCACGGTCAAGACCCACGTCATCAACATCTATTCCAAGCTCGAGGCCGCGAGCCGCGTCGAGGCGGTGGGAAAGGCCCGTGGCATGGGGTTGATCGATTAAACATTACGATGGATGGAGGGCGCATGGAGCTTACTTATCACCGGGCGGGCGTCGGGGACATCGATCTTCTGACGGAAACCCGCGTGTGGGTTTTGAGGGCCGCGAACGGCTTTGACGATTCCGTGGACATGGGTCCTGTGGCGGAAGCGGTGCGGGGCTACTACCTGGAAAGCCTTGAAAGCGGAAACCATGCGGCTTATTTGGTTTTGGACGGGGAGAAATTCGTCGGCGCGGGCGGCGTCAGCTTTTTCCGGGTGATGCCGACGTATTATAATCCCTCCGGCTGGAAGGCCTACATCATGAACATCTACACCCACCCGGACTACGGGGGGCGGGGCGTTGCCTACCGCACGCTGGACCTGTTGGTTCAGGAGGCCCGGAGCCGCGGGATCATCAGCATTTCTCTTGAGACCACCGACATGGGCAGGCCGCTCTACGAAAAGTACGGGTTCCTCAAAGATGAGAAGGAGATGTACCTGCCGAACCGTTGACGGGGAAGGGGAATGCGATGAACCTGTACGTCGGCCTGATCCAGGAGATCGTGGAGTACATCGAGGAGAACCTGGGCGAGGAGATCACGCTCGCAAGCGTGTCCGGGCGCTTCCACGTATCCGAATTCCACTTCAACCGCATGTTCCGGACCGTCGCGGGCATAACGCTCAAGCAGTACATTCTGGGGCGCAAGCTGTCCGGCGCGATGGAGCGGCTTGGCGAGACCCGTGAAAAGGTCATCGACATCGCGCTGGACTTCGGGTTTCAGTACCCGGAGGTCTTCAGCCGCGCGTTCAAAAAGCAGTTCGGCGTCTCGCCCGAGTCGTTCCGGAAGGAAAGGCCGTTGCTCGCGCCCGTCCCGAAGGCGAAGATCGTGGAGCGCAACATCGTAAACCGTCAGGGCAGGCTGGCCCTGAAGGGCGAGCTTTTATACCTGAACGAGACGCTGCTCGGGGGCTTTGAATTCGAGGCCGACACCGGCCGGGAGGATTTCCGGGCGCACATGCAGACCACCTGCGACCGCTTTCTCGCCCGCGCGCGGGAGAGCAAGCGCCTGAAGACGGACAGGCTTTTCGCGCTTGTGCACTGCAACGGGCAGGACAACGGGGAGTACGCCGTGTTCTACGGCATGGAGGCCGCCGTCCCCGGGCGGGTGGAGGGCTTTGCGCCCCGGCTGGTGCCGGAAGGCTGGTACGAGCGGTTCCTCTATGTTGGAGACATGTTCGACATCCGGGAGAGCTTCGTGGACGACCTGTACCGCTGGGTGATCGTGCAGGAGGTCGAACTTCGCGAAAACGGCATCGGCATGCTGAACATCTTCCGGGAGGATTACGCCACCACTCAGGAAGTTGAGATTTTCGTGCCCGTCAAAAAGCCAAAATAGACAGCAAAAAAGATCATGCGCGGCCCTTCGGGAAGCGCTATCATTCCAATTGCCGGGGATAAAACAAAAGCCCGGCATGGAGGAAACAGCGCATGGATCTGAAGGGAAAAGTCGCCGTCGTCACGGGCGCGAGCAGGGGGATTGGCCGCGGGGTGGCGCTCGGGCTGGGGGAGTACGGCGCGACGGTCTACGTGACCGGCCGCACAGAAGACAGTGGCGCGCTGCCGGACTTCTTGAAGGGCACGGGCATCCAGAGGACTGCCGAAGAGGTGACGGCGCTGGGCGGAAAAGGCATCGCGCACCGGTGTGACCACGCAAACGATGCCGAAGTGGAAAAGCTCTTCGAGCGGGTGCTGAGTGAGCAGGGGAAGATCGACATCCTGGTCAACAGCGCCTGGGGCGGCGGCGTCCACGCCATGCAGGGGTATTTCTACGGCACGCCCTTCTGGCAGCAGCCCGTGTCGATTCTGGACGACCATTTTACGGTGGGCATGCGGTCCAACTACGTCGCCAGCAGGCTGGCCGCAAGCGCGATGGTGAGGCAAAAGAGCGGGCTCATCGTCAACATCTCCTATTACGGCGGCAGGCACTACTTCAACAACGTCGCCTATGGGGTCATGAAGGCGGCGGTGGACCGGCTGTCCGCAGACACCGCGCTTGAGCTGAAGCCCTTTAGCGTGGCGGTGTTCTCCCTCTATCCGGGCACGGCCAGCACCGAGGGCATGATCGAGTACGCCAAGTACGACCCCAGGGTGGATATTTCCACGATGGAGACGCCCCGGTTCTCCGGGCGCTGCGTTGCCGCGCTGACGCTGGACCCCAAGGCCATCGAGGAATCGGGTTCGGTGCTCATCGCCGCCGAGGTCGCCCGGCGATACGGCTTCACGGATGTGGACGGCAAACAGCCCCGCTCCGAGCGGCCGGAAAAGTGGGAACTCCAAACGATGTAAAACGAAACCCGTCGCGGGGCACCGGAAGGCCACGCGACGGGTTTTTCATGTCGACCAGATATTGGAAGTTCTGGCGCGTTTCGGCGAGCTTATCAATCAAGGTTCCAGTGTTCGGGCGCGTCCACCCCGTGCGGATCACCTGGAACGCGATGATCAGGCCGATGACGAGCACGATGGCCTCCCGCAATACGTCCACCCGCCAAGACACTGGCTCAAAGAGCTGCGCCGGGAAGTTGCTGGCCAGGTGCAACAGCATCGCCGAAAGGATGCTGCGCCCGGTGTTCAGGTACACCCAACCCATGATGAAGGACAGCCCCACGGAAAACAACAGGAACATCCCGAACCCCGAAAACCCCAGACCCGTCTTCCCGTGCCACGTCTCGGGCATGAAGTACAGCGGCAGGTGCCACGCGCCCCAGATCAGCCCCAGGGCCGCGCAGCCCTTTGTGAACCCGATCGTCCGCAGCATCGGCTCCAGCGCGAACCCGCGCCAGCCCAGCTCCTCCGAGAACGGGCCGGACATGAAGCTGAGCAGGAGCAGCGGGAACCAGATCAGCGGGTTTGCGGCGATGGCCTTTAGGTTCGCCATCCCCGGAAGCCCACCGCCCGCGGCCATGTCCAGGACGACGGCAAGCGGCGCCACCCAGACGAAGAAAAGCAGGATGAACAGCCACCACTTGGCCCCGATCCGCCGCGCCTGATAGATGCGCTTCAGATAATCGATCCTTTGCGCCCTCGGATACGTCGCCATCGCTATAATTAAGCCCACGAACGTCGGCGAGCAGCCGCCCACGATCAGAAGGATCATGCCCGTTCCCTGGTACGGGCTCAGCCCGAGGCCCACGATGGCGAAGTAGCAAACCCAGGTCCACACAAACGTGAGGAGAAAAAAGTGCGCCGTTTGCTTCCGCTGCGTCCCCATACCGGTCCCCCTCATGTCTCGTTCGAAAGCGTCAGCCTGAACCGGTAGACATTGTCGTAAATTCCGCCCATGGCGATGCGCGCCTCGCCCGTGGTCTGGTTGTACACGACGGACCACTGCGTGCGGCCGGGGATGCGCGCGTCGCCGAGCAGCGCCATCGCGTCCTCTTCCCCGATCACGCTGCCGAGGGAATCCAGCTTCTGCTCGATGGTGTCGTACCGCTCGAACTCGTCCCCGCCCTCGCCCTCGTTGCGGCCTTCATAGACGATAAAGTTGGTCACGGTTTGGTGGCGCTTGTCGGTCCGCGTTATTTTAATCTCGCCGTCCAGAAACTCCACGATGGCCGAATCGCCCGCGGCGTCCGCGATCAGATAATGACATTCGACGCCGCCGGAGAAGTAGAGGTTGTAGCCGCTCAGGAGGTTGATCGCCTCCTGAACGCTGGCGGCTCGGTCCAGAATCAGGCGGATCGCGGTGGTGGTGTTGAGCGTCACCCGGCCTTCCTTCATTGGCGGCTCGGCGTGCGGCACGGCGAGGAGCGCCACCACCACGCCCTTCTCGTTCATGCCGTCAAAGGGCAGGTAGGGCCCGGCGAGTGTCAGAAAGCGGTTCACAAGGCTCGTATCCGGCAGGTTCCCCT
The DNA here is from genome assembly GCA_023416655.1 of Bacillota bacterium. Classification (GTDB taxonomy): domain Bacteria; phylum Bacillota; class Clostridia; order Christensenellales; family Aristaeellaceae; genus JAEZHK01. The sequence goes on along the minus strand of JAEZHK010000125.1, from coordinate 25,266 downwards.
CGCCGTACCCCGCGAACGCCAGATTGACCACCGAGACCGAGCGATACCCGTCCGGCGGCGACGTCTCCATCAGCAGCGCGGGGGCGTAGTCAAAGTCAAAATTGCGGGCGAAGATCCGCTGGCACTTGGTGTTGATCGCCGTGAAAGCCGAGCAGCCGGCGGAGGAGATCCCAAGGTCGATCGGCAGGCCCTTCAGAAGCCGCCCGGTCACGTACTTTTCGATGTCCCGGTCGCTCTGGGCGCCGAGAGCCAGGAAGTCCGTAAAGCCGTAGTCCCCGCTGTACGCCATTGTGAAGAGGGGGTGCCCGTCCACCTTTTTCATCGTCATGAGCGTTCTCAGTTCGTTCCAATAGAGCGCTGTTGCCGCGATGGCCGCGGCCAGTATGAGGGATGAGAGGACCAGCAGGGTTCTCTTGACGCATTTCATCGTATGGTTCCACGCTCCTTGTCAGCTTGCGGTACTTCAGGATACGGCCCCCGCGGCCTTCGCAACCTGGCCGAGCACGTCCGGCCACCAGTCCACTTTGCCCGTATGCATGCCCGTGCGCACCACCACCGCGTCACTGCCGGGGGAGATGTAGAGGTACTGCCCGTACTTCCCGGCGGCGAAGAAATCATGGCCGCCCTGGCCATCCGGGACGCTGTACCACATGTACTGATACCCCGCGTTTTTGCCCTTCAAAAAGTCGCTATCGATGTCCTCCGGCTTCAAGGGTTCTGCGGCGACGGTCGACTGTTCGAGCCATTCCTTCCCGATCACCCGGTTCCCGTTCCAGGTTCCGCCGTTCAGCAGCATGCAGCCGATTTTCGCGTAGTCGATGGAGCGGAAGTTGAGCCCGCTCTCCATCTTCTCAAAGCCGGTTTCCTCGCTGTCGAGGCTCCAACCGGCGTCATACTCCGCGCCGACCTTGTCCCAGATCTTCTCGCGGAAGTAATCGGCAACATGCTTACCGGTCGCGCGCTCCAGGATCAGCCCCAAAAGCAGCGGGTGGTAGTTGTTGTAGTGGAATTTTCCGGTATAATCCGGGTCGATCCGCATCCCGCGGAGCGCGAGGGCCCTAAGATCCGGCATGTAGTAAGTCATGCCGTCGTCGGTGAACCACGCAAAGCCTTCTTCGTAGCCGATCTTGGAGCGCATCATGAGCAGGTTTTCCAGCGTGATATCTTCAAACGCCGTGCCCTTGAACTCGGGCAGGAAGTCGGCGATGGACTGCTGGACACTTTGAATGAACCCGTCCTCGATGGCCATGCCGATCATCAGGGAGTCCATCGATTTGACCGACGAAAACGACGTCTCCACCGATTCCCGGTCGTACCCGTTGAAATACGCTTCGTAGACGACCTTGCTGCCCCGGACGGCGATGCAGGAGGTCGTGCCGTTCTCCGCGAGCAGCGCGCCGAGGGTGCCGGTCGCCTGCTTTCCGCCGGATGTGTACTCGACCGGCAGGCTCCCCAAATCCTCGTCGGGGGCGTATTCGAGATGGTACGGGCTGTCGCTCCTCGCAATCAGGCGCTCGGGGAAGACCTGGTAGTCCGTGATCTTCGACCCGCGGTTGACGAGGACCCGGACGATGTACTAGGGGGAATACATCACCATCGACACAGCGATAACCAGCGCCAGCGCCCCCGCGAGGCAGCCGAGCGCGATCAAACTCGCCTTAAGCGGCTTCTTCATGGAGTCCTCCCCAACTTAATGCGTCCTTTGTGCTGCCGTCACGGGTTCAGGACGACGGGGTCCTGGTCGAGGTCCGCCTTGAGGTAGAAGTTCTGATATCCCATGGTGTACACGCATTTGAAGTGCAGAAGGCCCGAAAGCTTTATTCCGTAGCGCGCTTTCAGTTCATTTAAAGGAATGGCGGGGTCGCCGAAATAGGAGCGCTCCGCCAGCTGGCTGAAGTCAAGGGTGATAAAATCGCCGTCGGTCAAGGCGCGCGCAGAGACGGCGGTCAGCGTTTTCAGCTGTCCCTGGTCAAGGCCCAGAAGATTTCTTAACGCGCTGTCTTTTCGCAAAAGCTCCAGCATCGCCTCCCGCTTTCCAAGGCGCAGCGTTCCGCCCGTCAGCCGGTATTCCAGTAGCGAGCTCATACTTCCTCCTGATGCCAGAAAATCGGGCGAGGCTATTCGAAATGCACGCTGTAGCCGTAGGATGCGGGCTGCTTCGCGCCCTTGGTCAGAACCCAGAGCACCCGCTGGTCGACGCGCTCGGGTGCGGTGCCCTCGCCGTCGGTGAAGAGCACCACCAGCGGCAGCTTCAGGCTGTCCGCCAGCTCAAACACCGGGCGGAAGTCCGTCCCACCCTTTTTCGTGCGCTCCTTCGCGCGCCGGTACTCGGCGGCGGGCCTGGGCGTGGAGCACTCTGTGTCAAACTCCGTGACCAGGATGCGCGCGTTCGTGATGCGGTTGACCGCCATCAGTTCGACATAGAAGGTCTCCAGCTGCTCGTCGGTGATGGAGCCGCTCTCGTCCAGCGCGATCAGTACGTCCAGCCCGATGCTTCGCTTGGTGCCGGGGTTTTCGTCGAAGCGCCGGGACACGCGCTTGTAGGTCGCCCGCGCCTCGATGCGCCCCCTGCCGTAGAGGAAGCGCTTGAACACGGCCCGCCAGTCGATCTGGGAGTGCTTCTGCGGCTTCTCGATCAGCCCGCCCAGCGCCTCGGGTACTTCGCCGCTCTGAAACGCCTCATCGACGATCTGGTCCATCGTGTGCTTCAGCGCCTGCGCGATGGTCTCGGGGATCTGCTCCTCCGTCTGAAGTTCCGCGGTGAAGAGGCTCACGTTGCCGCACTGAAGCGTGACCGCGCTCTCCCGCTGGAGGAGGCTGAACCCATCGGAGAGCAGCCGCGCCATGTCGTCATAGTAGAATTCCGCGCTCCGCCCGCGCTCAAGCGGGTGCTCGATCTGCCGCTCGACCTTCTCCAAAGTTGCGGCGTCCGGCGGCAGCATGTCGGGCGGGATGTGCTGGTTGACCGCGAGATCGCACGCGACGGCCCAGAGCAGCGGGTCCCGCCCGCCCCTTCGGATCGCGTGGAGGAGCAGAAGGTGCATCAACTCGTGGAGCAGAACGCCGAGGGCCTGCTCGTCGCGCAAATCCTCGAACCACGCCCGGTTGTACTCGAGCACCGGGGAGGGGGAGAGGGTCATCTGTAGCTTCGATACGGTCCGGCTCTCCCGGATCGACGTGGCGGCGGCAAGCGCGCCATAGAACGGCTGATGAAGCAAAAGCTTCATCACCGCTTCCTGCATGCGCATGCCATCCCCCCTTCCCGCTGGCGGTGATTAAAGCAGAAGGCTTACGACCTGGTCCGCCAGCGCGTTGAATGCGTCCGTCTTTTCCGCGACGGGGAGGAAGATTTCCGGCTTCTCCACCGCCAAGAGCTTAAAGAACATCAGTTGGAACTCCTCGGGGAGGTCGTTTAGCAGCTTATTGAGGTTTTCGCACTGCGCCTCGCACCCGTCCATCAGCGTGACCGCCTTTTTCAGTACGAGGCTCATAAGGTCCAATCTGCCGCCCGAAATGAGCCGGAGCACTTCGGGGCGCACCGCATCGTATTCGCTCAGGATTTTCGCCGCCGAGGGAATCGCGTACGTCCGATTTTTCAGGTACCCGTAGAAGGACGCGGTGGTCTCAGGCCCCAGCGTGCCCGAGATCAGTTCCTGCATCAGCTTTTCCGGCAGCTGGCAGCTGTTCAGAAGCTGCTGCACCCTCGTCCAGCCGCGCGGGGTCGGGCTTTTGGTGGCGGCTGTACTGTCCGCGGCCTTTTTGACACGCAGCAGCATGTCCGGACAGGCGGTGAGGTAGGCCAGCACGTCGTCGCATGGGCCGTTTTTCAGTGAGTAGTCGATGTAATCCTCGAGGTTTGCCGTGATCTCGACGGCGACGAAGCGGTCGAGCATGGCGTCGTCCAGCGAGTTCACGGAGTAGTTCAGGGTGTCGGGGTTCATCGTCACGCCGATCTTCCAGCCGGGCGCGAGGCTGTGGCCGTTGATCTTGCGCTCCAGCAGCAGCGGGTAGAGCACCGAGATCGTGTCGGTCGGCACCCGGTTGATCTCCTCCAGAACCAGCAGGCCCTTCTGCGGGAAAAAGCCCTTGTCCACCGCGTTTTGGGTGGGCAGGAACTGCGGCGCGAGGTAGCGGGTGATGCCGGTCTCGCGGTCCTTGTCGGGCAGCCCCATGAAGTCCGGGCCTTCCATCGCCGCGGCGTAGAGCCCCATGTAGCCGATGCCCAGCTCCTTCGCGCACTGCTGGAACGCGGAGGTTTTGCCGACGCCGCGCTCTGAGATCAGCGCCGTCACGCAGTCGGTGCTCAAGTAGAGTTCCATGATGCACTTTTTGGCTTCGCTGATTCTCATGGCGCTTATCCTTCCTGGTCGCAGGAATTATTAAAGGTGAAGGGAGGGGAAGGCGGTGTGAAAGGAAACCCGTCCGAATGTTCCGCGGTCACAGACCGGATTATACCACAGCCACGCAAATCCTACAATTATGGGCATGGGTGCCGCAACGATTTATTTCACGGGAATTTTCGTGGACGCTGCCAACGTTCGACGCCGAAGTGTTTTGCCGCCGTAGGTGACGCGACAAAGGGCATCGACGCCGTTTTGACGCGCGAAGGTTCAGGAACGGAAGTTTTTTGCAAGTTCGGGTTATATGTTGACGCGGTCTTATTATACATGATCCCGCCGGGCGCGTCAAAGACGGTTGCCATCTGGTTGACCGCCGCGCGGCCCGGTGCTACAATGCGTACAAACGGTACCAACGGGAAATCCTGTAAAGCGGCCCGCGACGGGCTGGACGGGAGGGGGAGCGGGATGTTCGGGAAATTCGTCGTCGATTCGTCCGCGAGGGTCCGATCGTTGGATTTTGACCCCAGCGATACGCTGGGGCTGACCAAAGAGGGCGCGGAGGCCGAGTATACGCGGCTCCAGGAGCGGTTTGGCGAGCTTCAGGAGGCGCTCTACGCCTCCCGGAAGTACGCGCTGCTCGTGGTGCTGCAGGGCATGGACTGCAGCGGCAAGGACGGCGCGGTCAAGAAACTGCTTTCCGGCGTCAACCCCGGCGGGTTCCACGTGGAAGCCTTCAAGACGCCCACGCCGGAGGAACTGGGACACGACTACCTGTGGCGCGTGCACCAGAAGACGCCGCTGCGGGGGGAGATCACCGTCTTCAACCGCTCCTATTACGAGGACGTGCTGATCACCCGCGTGCACGGCCTGATCGACGACGACACCGCCCACAGGCGCTTCCGGGAGATCCGCAATTTCGAGGAATACATGATCGCGAACGGCACCGTGCCCCTCAAGTTCTTCCTGCACATCTCCCGGGACTTCCAGAAGGAAAAGCTGATGGAGCGGTTGAAAAACCCGGAAAAGAACTGGAAGTTCTCCGAAAGCGACCTGAAGGAGCGGGAGAAGTGGGACGAGTACCAGAAGTGCTACTCCGACGTGCTCACCCACTCAGGCTCGGCCCACGCGCCCTGGCACGTCGTCCCATCCAACCATCGGTGGTTCCGGGATTACTTTATCCTACATACGGTGGTCGCGGCGCTTGAAAAATTGCCGCTGGAGTACCCGGTCATTGAGGGCAACCTCCGCCAGCTGATTCAGCAGGTGGAGGCCAGCGAGTAGCATCGAAATCGGACAGCCGAAGAAAAACGGGGGAAGGGCAGGGGCCCTTCCTTTTTTTGCTCCGGAACTTCGATGGCGGAAGAATTCCGGCCGACTTTTCGCCTGAAAGCGACGCCCGAATCCAACCCCGGACGCCCCGGTTTCAAGGGGCGGACAGGCCCGAAAAACTGAATAGTTGTCATAAGTGCGCAAGTTGGATTGTACAATATTTATACTTTGGAAGCATCGCCGGAAACGTGGTGGAATATTGATGCAATCTCTATTGACAGGCATCAAATGGCATGTTATTATTGTAAATAAACAATTCTAATAAAGTTTTGAATGATCTATGAAACAAGCGCTGGAGGGAGGCAACAACCTTTGAGCGGAAGTCGAGCAGAGGCGGACTACATCCTGGAATTCAAGGGAATCTCCAAGCACTTCCCGGGCGTTGTGGCGCTTCAGGACGTCAGCTTTGGCATTTTGAAGGGCACGACGCACGTGATCGTGGGCGAAAATGGCGCGGGCAAGTCGACGCTTCTCAAGGTCATCAACGGGCTGTACAAGGCGGACACCGGCGAAGTAAGGCTTGACGGCAAGCCCTTAAATGCCAACGGCCCGGTGGACGCGCTGAAGGCCGGCATTTCGATGATCTATCAGGAGCTGAACATCGTCCCGGAGATGACGGTGCTCGAAAACATGTACCTGGGCCGTGAGATCATGACCCGCGCGGGGCTGATGGACCACAAGGCGATGGCGGCCAAGGCGCGCGAGTTTCTGGACCAGCAGGGCCTCGGCCACTACGACATTACCCGGAAGATGAAGTCGCTCTCCGTGGCCGAGGCGCAGATGATCGAGATCGTCAAGGCGATTTCGGTGGACGCCAAGGTCATCCTGATGGACGAGCCCACCTCCTCGCTGACCGAGAGCGAGGTCAACTACCTGTTTGCGAAGATCGCGGAGTTGAAAAAGCAGGGCATATCGATCATATTCATCTCCCACAAGATGGATGAGATCTTCCGCGTGGCCGACACCATCACCGTGCTCCGGGACGGCCAGCACATCCGCACCATGTCCGCGCCTGAGACCGACATCCCCCACATCATCGAGATGATGGTGGGCCGCAAGATGAACGAGGTCTACCCGCCGAAGCATTCTCAGATCGGCGAGGAAGTGTTCCGGCTTGAGCACTACACCCAGTACGGCGTGTTCGACGACGTCAGCTTTTCGCTCCGGCGTGGCGAGATCCTGGGGTTTGCGGGCCTCGTCGGCGCGGGGCGCACCGAGATCGCCCGCGCCATCATGGGCATGGACCCCCACGAATCCGGCGAGATGTACGTCTTTGGCGAAAAGGCCCACATCCGGGACGTGAACGACGCCATCGCCGCAGGGCTTTCGATGGTGCCCGAGGATCGGCGTAGGCAGGGACTGGTGCTGATCCATAGCGTGACGGAGAACATCTCGCTGGTGGCCCACCGGCACGTGTTCCACAGCAAGTGGGTGCACTACAAGGGCCTGAGGCAGATTGTGGATCGCATGGTGAAGCTGATGAGCATCAAAGCGCCCTCGGTCCAGACCAAGGTGGAGACGCTGTCGGGCGGCAACCAGCAGAAGGTTGTCTTGGGCAAGTGGCTGGCCATCGAGCCGAAAATCCTGCTCTTGGACGAGCCGACGCGCGGCATCGACGTGGGTACCAAGTATGAAATCTACAAGCTGATGCATGAGATGTGCGCCCAGGGCGTGTCGATCATGCTGTTCGATTCGGACCTGGAGGAACTGCTCGGCATGAGCGACCGGATCCTGGTGGTCAACAAGGGCCGCATCTGCGGGGAATTCGACAGGTCGAACGCCACGGCGAAATCGGTCATGCACTGCGCGGTAGGAGGACAAGGCAATGGATAAGGCGGGCCGCAAACTGACACCGACGGAAAAAATTGCGAATGTCTACAACAAGGTCGGCATCTTCTCCATCCTGATCCTGCTTGCGGTCGTCTGCTCCTTCATCTCCCCGGTGTTCCTGTCGAAGACCAACATCATCAACCTCTTGACCCAAACCGCGGTGGTGACCATCGTCGCCTGCGGCATCACGATGCTGATGATCTCCGGCAACACCGACCTCTCCGCCGGATCGATGGTGGCCTTCACCGGCTGTCTGATCCTGGGTTCCTACAAGCAGCTGACGGAAAGCTACGGCTTCAACCCGTTCTTCGGCACCGTGTCGGCATTGGCCATAGGCATCGCGGCCAGCATCGCGCTGTACCTGTTCGCGGCGTTCATCATGACCCGCTACAACGTGCCCGCGTTCATCGTGACGCTGGCGGTCTCCCAGTCGGCCCGAGGCCTGGTGTTCATCTATACGGACGGCCAGGTCATCAACACGATCGGCGACATCGTGGTGGTCGGCCAGGGCAAGATCTTCAACTTCCTCCCGTGGCCCGCGGTGGTGATGATCGTCATCGCGGTCATCACCTGGATCATCCTCTCGAAGACGCGAATGGGCAAGTACCTCTACGCCATCGGCGGCAACTCCGAAGCCGCGCGGGCGGCGGGCATCAACCAGAAGCGGACGGTCATCAATTCCTACATCATCCACGCGGTGTTCGTTGCCCTCGCGGGCGCGCTGTTCATGGCGCGCATGAACTCGGCGCAGCCCTCCGCCGCGGTGGGCCTGGAGTTCAGTTCCATCACGGCGGCGATCATCGGCGGTACTTCGCTGGCGGGCGGCATCGGCACCGCGACCGGCACCATCATCGGTTCGCTGATCATCGGGATTATCGGAAACGTCCTCACGCTCAAGTCGGTGCAGTCCTACTTCCAGATGATCATCACGGGCCTGATCATTGTAATGGCCGTGGTCATCGACATCAAGACCAAGGGCGGAAAGCGCAACTGACCGACCGACGTCCCCATGCCATCACAAAGGGTCCGGCGAAGGCATTTTAGGCCTTACGCCTGGGGAAGTGTTGCCTCAAAGATCGCTTGGCCGGCCAGCGGGGCCGGGAAAGCCCGTTCACCCCAGTGTTTGTGCCTTCGGGCATGAATAATATCATGGAGGAGGTCCAAGGTATGAAAAGGATTCTGGCGCTCGTTCTGACGGTACTGCTCGCGCTGACCTGCCTGGGTGGCTTTGCTGCGGCGGAGGAAAAGGCCCGCGTGGCTTTCATCTGCAAGGGCTATCAGGACACCTACTGCCTGTTGGTCATGAACATCTTCAAGAAGTACGTGGAAGAAACCTACGCCGACCAGTTCACCGTCGACTACTTTGACGGCGAGACCAACGCGGACAAGATCACCCAGCTGATCGAAACCTGCACCGCCAGCAAGTATGACGTGATCGTCATGCAGCAGCAGGACGCCGACGCGCCGGTGGCCGCCGTCAAGGCCGCCAAGGAAGCGGGCATCCCGGTGATCGTGACCGTCGGCTCCATCAACGACGGCGGCGTCAGCTACTTCCTGGACGCCAACCCGGAACAGCAGGGCTCGATCGTGGCCCAGTATTGCATCGACCAGGGCGTCCTGAAGAAGGACACCAAGGTGGCCATCCTGCAGGGCCCGGCCGGCCAGTTCCACTCCAACGGCCGCACCAAGGGCTTCAACGACGCCATCACCAAGGTGGGCGCCAACAAGCTGGCCCAGGAAATCTGCGAATGGCAGAAGGACAAAGCCCAGGCCTGCGTCGAGAACTGGCTGGTCGCCTATCCGGACCTGGAAGTCATCCTTGCCTGCAACGATGACATGGCGCTGGGCGCGATCGAAGCCATGAAGCTGGCCGGCAACGACAAGATCTACGTAGTCGGTGTGGACGCCAACGAGGAAGGCTGCCTGGCGCTCAAGGCCGGCACGCTCAAGGCCACCGTCGCGCAGGACACCATGAGCTACGCGAAGACCGCCGCCGACTTCGCCTCCAAGCTCCTCAAGGGCGAGCCGGTCGAGAGCAAGATCTGCGACAGCGTGCTCATCCTCAAGGCGCAGGCGGATGAAATTCTGATGACCATCCACGGCTATACCGAGGACCAGATCAAGGCGCTTGGATAATACCATAACGCAACGGGAAATACCGCTCGCGCGAGGGGGCGTTCGCGCCCCCTCGCGCACAGGACGGGAGTAAGAACATGAAAAATCATTCCCTGAAGCTGGGCGTGGTGCACACGCGGCGCAACATTGACAGCGAATTCTTCTGCAACGTGGACATCGCCAAGGCCAACAAGGACGCCACCGAGGCCAAGCTACGGGCCATGGGCATTGACTTTGTAAACATCGACTTCCTCAATCCCCCGGGCATGATCAAGAGCGGGCTGGATGCCGAGGCGGTCGCCGACTTCATGATCCGTGAAAAGGTGGACGCGCTGTTCACCCCGCACTGCAACTTCGGCACCGAGGACGCCGTGGCCAAGATCGGAAAACTCGTGGGCAAGCCGCTGCTTCTGTGGGCGCCGCGCGATCCCGCGCCCGGCCCCCACGGCATGCGCGCCACCGACAGCCAGTGCGGCGTGATGGCCACCGGCAAGGTGCTCAGGCAGTTCGGCGTACCGTTCACCTACATGACCAACTGCAATCCCGAGGACGAAGTGTTTGAGCGCACCCTGCGCGCGTTTTTGAACGCCGCCCATGTGGTCAAGGCGATGAAGGGCCTTCGGATCGGGCAGATCAGCGTACGGCCGGACGCGTTCTGGTCGGTCAAGTGCAACGAGCTGCAACTTCTGGAGAAGTTCGGCGTGGAGGTCGTGCCGGTCACGCTGATCGAGATCCAGCAGCGCTACCATAAGATTCTGGAGAGCCGCAGGGCCGACCTAGACCCCATCGTGGCCGAATACAAGCGGGGCTTCGACGTGCGGGTGGACGAGGAATCGCTCTACCGCGCCGCCGCGCTCAAGACGGCGCTGAAGGATTGGGCGGTTGAACAGCAGGTGTCCGCGATGGCCTCCAACTGCTGGGGGCCGATGCGAGACATGTCCGGCATCGCCGCCTGCTTCACCTTCGGCGAACTGACTGACGAGGGGCTCCCCGTGGTGTGCGAAACCGACATCCACGGCGCGATCACCTCCGTCATCGCGCAGGCGGCCACCGGCTGGCAGAAGGCCTCGTTCTTCGCGGACATCACCATCCGCCACCCCACCAACGACAACGCCGAGCTCTTCTGGCACTGCGGCGTGTTCCCGCGCTCCACCGCGTCCTGCGCCTGCAAGCCCTGCATCGCGCCCAACTTTGACGAGGGCCGCCCGGCCGTGGGCAACTTCCTGATCGAGGACAGCGGCGTGACGCTGCTTCGCTTCGACTGTTCGGACGACAAGTATTCGCTGCTCATCGCCGAGGGCAAGACGGTGCCCGGCCCCGAGACGGGCGGGACCTACGGCTACGTGGAATTCAAGGACTGGCCGAAGCTTGAGCACAAGGTGGTCACAGGGCCGTACATCCACCACGTGGCGGGCGTACACCAGTACGTCGCCGAGGTGTTGTACGAGGCGTGCAAGTACCTGCCCGGTCTCGTACCCGACCTTGCGGAGCCGTCCGAGGACGAGGTTCTGAAGCGCCTGAGATAAAACATGGGGAAGGCTGTCACGCTCGACGCGGCAGCCTTCCCTTTCATCAAAACGTAATCTCCCGCGATTGCGCAGGCAAAGCGGTTCTGGTATAATTATGCGTTGGTTTCGGAAAACCTTGAATCAAGACGCGACGTCCATCCGGGACAATGAAGGGCGATGGCGATGACAAACACGAGCTCGCTGAAAAAGAGCAACCTCCTCAGAATCGTGCAGACGATCAAGGCGTTGGGCCCCGTGTCCAAGCCTGAAATCGCTGCGGCGACGGGCCTGACCGGCGCTTCGGTTCACAACCTGGTCAAGGAACTGGAGAGCAAGGGCCTGGTCAAGGAGATCGGCCTCAGCAGTTCGAGCGGCGGCCGCAAGGCTTCGCTGTATACGTTCAATTCGTCGTGCTTCTACCTGATCGGCTTCACCGCGACGCTGGGCACCATGTCCGCGGCGCTCCTTGATTTGGATTTCAACACCCTCTACCATAACGCCGTGGAGTTCAGCCTGAACGGGAACAGCGTGGAGAGCGGCATCACCACCATGGTTGAGGAAGTGCGAAAGGCCGTCGAGGCGGCCGCCGGAATGCCGGGTACGCTCCTGGGCGTGGGGGTTAGCGTTCCGGGCCTCGTGGACTACGACAAGGGCGTGGTGATCCGGCTCACCAACGCGCCCCGCTGGAAAAATGTGCCGGTCAGGGACATCCTGGAGCGAGAACTGGGGCAGCCCGCCGTAATCGACAAGGATACCAACGCCGCGCTCCTGCACATCCGGCAGACCAGAACCCAGGCGGCCCCGGTCAACGCGGTGTTCCTGTCCATCAGCCACGGCATCGGCGCGGGGCTGTACTTGAACGGCGGCATCTTCCGTAGCAACCACGGCCTCGCGGGCGAGATCGGCCACCTGAGCGTGGACAACGAGGGAAAGCTGTGCAACTGCGGCAACCGCGGCTGCCTGGAGCTTTACATCTCCAACCGCGCGCTCTACGAGAAGGCGAAGCAAATGCTGCCTTCGCTGGGGCGAGAGATGCGCTGCACCGACGAGTGCATCGAAACCATCGCGTTGGCCATGGAGAAGGATGGCGTGTCGCCCATGACCCTGTACAAGGAGGCCTCCGACCGCCTGGCGCGCTGCATCGGCGACACCATCCGGATGTACGACCCCGACGAGGTGATCATCGAGTGCGCGTGGCTCAGGCGCTATGAGGAAATCTACCGCCAGCTCTGCGAGTCGGTGTTTGACACGAACAACCTCATCGACCGCTCCGACGTGAACATCTCGCTCAACACCGTCGAGGACATCTGGGTCAAGGGCGCGGCTTCCCTCGCATACGACCGCCAGTTCGGGAGTTACACCAGCGAACTCATGGGCTTTGACGGCGAGGCCGGCGAGGCGTAGGGGGAGGCGAGGGGAAACGCCGGGGCTCCGCCCCGCACCCCGCCAAGGGGAATGATTCCCCTTGGAACCCCCGCAACAAAGGCAGGGTATAGGTATAAACCTATTTGTCTCCAAGAGATGTTCGGGTGAGAACCTGCCAGTCGACTTGCAAATATTCAATCTGATACCTGTTTCTCGTCGCACTTTGACCCGAAAATGGACGCGCTAGCGGACATTTTCCTCTTGTGAGGGGTCAAGGGGGAATTATTCCCCCTTGCGGGGTTCGGGGCAGAGACCCGACGTAACCTCCCTGTTCCGCCGTCACGAAACATCTGACTGAGCTGTTTTCTTAGAACTTAGGAGGCAGACATGAAAATCGTGGTCATCACGGGCAGCCCGCACAGGAAGGGCACGTCGGCGCTCTTGGCCGAGCAGTTCATCCTGGGCGCGGGCGTAGCGGGGCACGAGGTGTTCCGCTTCGACGCGGCGTTTGAAAAAGTCGCCCCGTGCCTTGGCTGCGGCCATTGCGGGATGGGCGACCGGCCTTGCGTCCACCGCGACGGGATGGACGCGCTGAGCCCCAAGCTGTTGGCGGCGGACGCCATCGCCTTCGTGACCCCGCTGTACTACTTCGGGATGTCGGCGCAGCTTAAGGCGGTGGTCGACCGCTTCTACGCGATCAACACGCACCTCATGGGCAGCGGGAAGCGGGCATGCCTGCTCGCGGCGGCCTATGATCCCATCGAGGCGCTGGGAGACCTCGTTTCCCAGTACAGGACGATCCTTTCGTACCTCAAGTGGGAGGACGCTGGTCTGGTGCTGGCGCACGGCTGCGGGACCCGGGCGGACATCGAGCGGACGGATTTCCCGCAAAAAGCGCACCGCCTCGGCAGGGCTATCACTCTGTGAAGGACGCGCGGGCAGAGCCTCGATATACCATTGCATAGAACTGACCCCGGGCGACGATGTCGCCCGGGGTCAGGCTTTTCACTTTGGGTTATTCCACGCAGCCGAAGAGCCTGACGAACCCCGCCACCTGGTCCTCGATCGCGTCCCGCTGCTTGCAGGCGAGGTCCACCCAGGAGAGGCCGTCGTTCAGGTGCTCGCGGAGGTACTGCAGCGCGTAGTCGTTCATGGCGGTGTAGATGTTGACCTTGCGGATGCCGCGGCGGATGGCCTTGACGAAGTCGGCGTCCGAGATGCCGGAGCCGCCGTGCAGCACCAGCGCGCAGGGCGTAGCCTTTTTGATGGCCTCGAGTCGCTCAAAGTCCAGCTTCGGCTCGCCGCGGTAGTGGCCGTGCATGTTGCCGATGGCGATGGCGAGGGCGTCCACGCCGGTGACCTCCGCGAAGTGGCGCGCTTCCTCCGGGTTGGTCAGGTGCAGCGCGTTCACGCGGTCGAGGCTCGTCTTGGCGGTCGGGTCCTCATCCGCGCCTTCTTCGAAGCCCAGGTAGCCGATCTCACCCTCCACCGAAGCGCCGAACGCGTGGGCCACCTTGACGATCTCCGCGGTTTTCTGGATGTTCTCGTCGTGGGGCAGCGCCGAGCCGTCGAACATGATGGAGGTGAAGCCGTGCTTGATCGCCTTCATCAGAAGGTGGTAGTCCACGCCGTGGTCGATGTGCACCACGCAGGGCACTTTGGCGCGCTCCGCGAACCGGACCAGCAGCGGCCCCATCACCTCGACCTCATGGTACTTGAAGAACGCCTCCGGGAACCCCAGGATGACCGGCAGGTTCACGCGCTCCGACGCGCGCACCACCGCCTCCGCGTACTCCAGCGAGATGATGTTGAACATCCCCAGCGCGTAATTCCCGGCTTCCGCCATGTCCAGGCCCTGTTTCAGCGTAATCAGCGACATGATGACTCTCCCTTTGATTGTTTATTCCTGCCAGCCCTTAAGTTTCTCCGCCAGTTCCATAGCGCCTTCCACGCCTCTGCCTGCCCGCGCGATGAAATCCACGACGCCCTTGATCCCGACGGCGGCGCTGGTCGCGCCTACCTGCGTGGTGGCGATCGCGCCGGCGGCGTTGGCCAGAAGGCCGCACTCCCGAAGGGTCAGGCCCCTCGAAAGCCCCGCCAGGAACCCCGCCACGAAGCTGTCGCCCGCGCCGGTGGTGTCGATGGCGTGCACAGAGAACCCGGGCAGCACGAGGCGCTCTGAGTGGGTCTTGATCAGACAGCCCTTCGCGCCCAGCTTGATCACGACGGCCTGCCGCACATGCTTCAAAAATTCATCCGCGCAGGCGTCCGGGTCGTCATGGCCCGCGATGCTGGCCGCCTCGTCGCAGCTGGGCATGAAGTAATCGAGCTGTTCCAGTTCTCCGGTCAGCTCGGCCAGCTTTCGGTGGGTGCCGCTGACGTCCGCGGAAGTGATCGCGCCCCGCGCGCGCGCCTCAAAGAGCAGCCGCTGCGCGCCTGCTCCGTCGAAGGCGGGCATGGAGACCAGGCTGCCGATGTTGACGATCCCGGACCGCCCCAGGAGGTCCAGGTCCACGTCCTCGAAGCAGAAATGGTGGATGTTGCCGTAGGAGCATAAAAAGTGGCGGTCGCCCTGATCGTCGATCAGCACGATCGATACCGAGGTGCGCTCCTCCGGCGGCACGCGCACACCGGAGATGTCGATCCCGCATCCGGCCGCCGCGTCCAGTGCGAAGCGCCCGAACCCGTCGCCGCCCATCCGGCCCGCGAGGCCCGTTCGGATGCCCAGCTTGGAAAGCACGATGGCCTCGTTGAGCGCGTCGCCGCCGGTGCACATCCGGATTTCGTCCGCCCAGGTGGTGTCGCGGGTGAAGAGGCTCACATCCGCGGGCCGCGCCAGGATGTCCACCAGCATCAGCCCGACGCAGAGCACGTCCAGTTGTTTTCCGCTCATGAGCCCTCCCGCCCGCATCCGGCACTTTCTGCGAAGCTTTATTATTGTTTTTAATTATATCACGTTCGCCCTATGCTGTACAGGGGGAACCATTTGGTTTCATGGCGATCCCCGCCGGATCATCGGTCGCGTGTACTTCCAAAATCATCTCTGTGCAGATCAAAGAAATCATGATAGGCGCGAACGTTTTCCAGCTGTGTCCAACTTTTCACATCCACGGGGCGCGCGTCAAGATCATAGATCTTGGCGTTCGCCATGGCCAGCAAGAACGGGGAATGCGTGGAGATGATGAGCTGACAGCCCATGTATCGCGCCGATTCTTCCAGATACCTGGCAAGCTCAATCTGCTTTGAGGCGGAGAGGCTGTTTTCGGGCTCATCCAGCAAATAGATCGCGTCGGCCTCGATCCTCTGTTTGAAATAGAAGTTCGCGCTTTCCCCATTGGACTGCTCCCGAACGTTCTCCATTACCTGCTCGCGGACAAAAGCGGATTGCGTTTTGCGCCGCGCGCTGTTGCGCTTTTTCAGCGTCTCGTAGTCCTCGAGGGACCGCACCTGAAAGGTAGAATGCCTTGCTTCAAAATGATCGTCGAACAACTGCTCTTTTTTCCGGTCAACGTCCTCGTTGAGGCTGCGGATGCCCAGCATATAGTCAAACACATCGTCGCTGGTGACGATCCAGCTGTGGGGCGGAACGGCCGCCTCCAGCCGCACCCGGCACATGCGCACATAATCCCCGAAGAAATTCGAGCGGTTGTAGGGCGCGCTGCGCTGAATGCCCAGCTTTTCCGCGATGATGTTCAGAGCGGTTGTCTTGCCGGATCCGTTGCCCCCATACAAGATGGTGACGGGTTCAAAGTCGATTCGGTCCAAACCCGCCTTGGACAGCACAAAAAAGGGATACATGGTGTTATAGCAGGTTCTTTTCACCGAAAGGCGAAAGTCCCACTCTTCATCCTCGCCGGGGAATGTGATGCTGTCCAGATAGATCATCTTGTCAAAGCCAGCCTGCGCGCGATGCTGCCTTTCGGTTTGATTCCGCGTTGAGTATATCAGCCTTTTTTCGCAAAGGCAAGATCAGCGCCACTCGCTCCGCCCGTCGAAACCGGTTGGAGGTCTTGCCCGGCTGCCCCGATCTGGACGCGTTTCATCCACCAGTTCGAGAACTGGTGGATGAATCATCCTGCCGGTTTGTTTGACGTCCGGAAATCCATGACTGCGCGAGAACCGGGCTTTCGGCGATTAAGCCCTCTGTCCCTTCTCGGTGAAGAAGTTCAGCACCATGACCAGGAGGAGCACGCCGCCCCAGATCAGCGGGATGAAGAACGGGTTGATCTCCGAAAAGCGGTTGAGGCCGGAGGAGAGGATCTGCAGGACCAGGATGGCCAGTAGAACCCCGCTCAGCCTGCCCTTGCCGCCGGTGGGGCTGACGCCGCCCAGCACCACGATCAGCACGCACTGCAGCGTGTAGACCGCGCCGTAGTCCGCCCGGGCGGAGTTGTAGTTGGCCAGCATCACGAGGCCGCCCAGCGCCGCGCACATGCCCGACAAGAGGTACGTCTTGATCAGCAGCCGGTCGTTTTTCAGGCCGCTGAACCGCGCCGCGCGCTCGCTGGTGCCCAGCATGTACAGCTTCGGCCCATACGTGGTGCGCGAAAGCAGGAAGCCCACGAACGCCGCCACCAGCACGAACACCACCAACTGCGCCGGCAGCACGCCGAACAGCTTGCCCGCCACCAGGTTCGAGTAGGCCATCGGGAGCTTCGAGACCGCCTTGCCCTTGGTGAGCACGAGGGCGATGCCGCTGAAGAGCTCGAAGCTGCCGAGCGTCGCCAGAATCGGCGGGATTTTGATCTTCGAGACCAGCAGGCCGTTGAACGTGCCCGCTACCGCGCCGACCGCCATGCCGAAGACGACCGTCAGCGGGATGCCGTAGACGGGCAGTTCGCCGTCCACCACCAGCGCCTTCAGAAGAAGGCCCGCCGAGATCGCCGCGAAATTGGCCACGCCCACCACCGAAAGGTCGATGCCGCCGGTGATCATGCAAAGCATTACGCCCAGCGCCATCAGGCCGAACTCGGGGAACTGCGCGCCCATCGTCTGGAAGGAGATGGGGGAGTAGAACTTGTTGAATTTGAAGATCGCCATGAAGACGAGCCATGCCGCCGCCAGCACGACGAGGCGCACGATGTGTACGTCGCCGCGTAGAGATTTCCTGGAAGCATTCATCGCGCACTCCCCCTTGCCGCACGGCGCGCGCCGACGCGCGAAACCTGCAGCGCGCTGACGCCCGTGCCGATGATGATCAGAAGGCCCACCGCGAAGCCCTGCCAGAACGTGGGAACGCCCAAGAGGATCATCGAGTTCTGCACGATGACGATCAGGATCGTGCCCAGCATGCAGCCCGTCAGCGACCCCGCGCCGCCGGTGATGGCGGTGCCGCCCAGCACCACGCCCGCGATGATCATCATCTCCATGCCGAGCATGTTGGTCGGGTGGCATTGGCCCATCATGCACACGCGGACGAGGCCCGCGAGGCTCGCGATCATGCCGACCGCCACGTACAAAAGGAACTTGATCCACTTGACCGAGAAGCCCGCGCGGTGCGCGCTCACTTCGTTGCCGCCAATGGCGTAGAGGCCGCGCCCGTACATGGTGTAGCGCAGCAATAGCCACGCCAGGATCAGCGCGCCCCCCAGGAACAGCGCCGCCACCGGCATGCGCGAGGTCAGGCCCGAGGCCGCGTTCTGCGCCATGAACAGCTCGGATTTGCCGAACGCCTCCATCCCCGGCGGGATGACCGCCAACTGCGTGGAGTTGAGCGCGCCCTGCATTACGCCTTTAAAGACCGAGGAGGTGCCCAGCGTCACGATCAGCGCGGGCAGGTTGAACCAGGAGATCAAAAAGCCGTTGACTGCGCCCAGCAGCGCGCCCAGCGCCAGCGCGATCAAGATCGGCAGCCAGATGCCGCCCTGGTAGCCGGTGTCGAGCAGGTACTTCGTCGTCGCGTACACGCTAAGCGACGCCAGCGCCGGGAACGACACGTCGATGCCGCCCGACACGATGACCAGAAACGCGCCGATGGCGAAGAGGCCGGGCACGATCAGGGCGCTCGCAAGGTCCACGAGGTTGTTGGGCGTAAAGAACTGGCCGGAGCGGAACTCGATCAGCACGCACAGTAGCAGCGCCACCAGCGTGATATAGGTTTCGTTGCGCCGGGAGAGTTTTTTGATCATGCGCCTCACCTCACATCATGACGGCGGAAATCTGTGCTTCCGTCGCCCCGCGCGCCTCGAGTTTTTCCACGATCCTGCCCCGCTTCATGATGAGCACCGTCGAGCAGTTCTCGATCACCTCGGGCAGGTCGTCCGAAATGATCAGGATCGCCATGCCTTTTTCGGCGAGCGATTTTAGAATCTTGTGGATGTCGTGCTTGGAGCCGATGTCCACGCCCACGGTGGGGCCGTTCAAGACCAGCACGTCCAGATCGCAGGCCAGCCATTTCGCCAGCGCCACGCGCTGCTGATTGCCGCCGGAGAGCGTCTGGCAGGCGTTGTCCGGGTTGGGCGTGGCGATGGAAAGCTCCTTCACCCATCGCTCGATCTCGGCCCTGCGCTTTGGCCGGTCGATCACGCCCGCGGTGCCCGCGAGCCTGTCGATCTCGCCCACGATGATGTTGTCCGCGATGGAGCGCGGCAGGAACAGCCCTTCCGAAAGCCGGTCCTCCGGCACGTATCCGATCTTGGCTCGGATCGCGTCGGCGGGGCTTTCAATCGTCACTTTCTGGCCGTCCTTCAGGATTTCGCCCTTTTCGGCCTTCTGGATCCCGAACAAGGAGAGCGCAAGCTCGGTGCGGCCGGAGTCAAGCAGCCCCGTGACGCCCACGATCTCGCCGCGGCGAAGCTGGAAGCTCACATCCTCGAACGAGCCGGGGAGGGTAAGGCTTTTGACCTCGAGCACCGGCTTTTCCGAGACGTTTTTCGGCTCGAACTGCGCATCCTCAAATTCCCGCCCGGTCATGTAGAAGGTGAATTTCTTCTTGTCCAGTTCCTTCGTGGAGCCGGTAGCGACGAGTTCGCCGCTGCGAAGGATGGTGAACCGTTCGCTGATCTCGAACACCTCGTCCAGTTTATGGCTGACGAAGAGCGTCGCGATGTCCTGTTTTTTAAGGTCCAGGATCACCTTGAACAGCGCCGAAACCTCTTTGCGGGTCAGCGCCGTGGTGGGTTCGTCCATGATGATGAGCCGCGCGTCGGAGAGCAGCGCTCGGCTGATGGCGACCATCTGCTTGTCCGCCACGGAGAGGCTGCCCAGCGGCGCGCTCAGGTCCACCTGGAAGTTGATCCGCCCGATGGCCTCGTCCGCGATCTTGCGCAGCCGCGACCAGTTGACTACCTTACGCCCGGCGGCAAGCTCCGTATTGAAGGCGACATTCTCCATGACGGAGAGGTTGGGGAAGATGGAAAAGTCTTGATAGATGACTTGGATGCCGTTTCGAATCGCGTCGATCGGCGTGATTTTGGTATGCGCGTGCCCGCCGAACTCGATTTTGCCCTCGTCCGGCGCATACACGCCCGAAATGATCTTGATGAGCGTGGACTTGCCGCAGCCGTTCTCGCCCGCCAGGCAGTGGATTTCGCCTGGTGCGATCGAAAGCGACACGCCCCTCAGCGCCTGAACGCCCGCGAACGCCTTTTTGATGTCCGTTACCCTGAGTAGCTCTGCCATAGGCTCTCGCCTTCCTTACATGCTTTCGGACTCATGATCCGGCGCCTCGCCCGGCTCGGCGCATGTGCTTTGTTCCAAGGTGAACTCCATCGCATAGCGAACCCATTCGACCGGCTTGATGTCGTACTGAACCGGTTCGCGGGGCGCGAGGTATACTGTAAACTGGTTGCCATTGACCTGATCCAGCCAGGAAAGGTCCAGGGTACCGCGCACAAATTCCTCCAGATCGACGATGGCGTCCTCTTTCTCCCTCGGGAGCGTCTCTTCGCCTGCCCAGCAGGTGTACACCTCGGCGCGCTCGCCGGGCCTTAAGTACATCGACAGGTACTTTGCGAGCGTACTTTCAGAACCAGATCCAACGATATAGAGAAAGGGCTGGGAGAAGTGCCGCATCAGCACTTCCTCGCTCGTTCGGTTGTATTCCTCAATGATATACTTTCCCGGGTTGTCGGGATCGGGCAGTTGGTGGACATCCACCCGGACATAAAACGGATCCACCGTTACGCCCTCATGATCCCTGATGGCTGCGTATACCGCAACCTTGTCTTGAATCTTCTCTTTCTTGCGTTCATGCCCCGGGTCCCGCCTTTCAATCTCGGCGGTGAACCAGGAGGGCGGCGGAACGTAGTCGGGCGAGTTCTTGTACTCCAGGTAGCTGTCGTACACCGCCTTGGGCTCGTGTCCAAAGAGGCCGGTGGGCATCTCCCGGCCGCAAGCCATGAAGGAAAAGTAACTCATGCTGCCTCCGCCCGTCTAGTAGAAAGCGTTCTCAGTGCCATCCGCCGTGAGGCGTAACTATACCCGGCCCCGCCGGTCGGTGTCCGGCCGGCGGGGCCAAATGTGCTTAGGTCAAATGGATTGCTTAGAAGCCGAAGCTGTCAACGTTCTCGGCGTTGATGACGATCCAGCCCTGGCCTTCCAGCACCTTGTCGCTGTCGGCCTTGAAGGCAAGCGCCTTGTAGCCGTCCACGCCCAGATCCAGCGGGGCCTTGATCTCTTCCTTGCGGAGGAGCTTGAGCGCCATCGCGCACATGGCCTTGCCGGCCAGCGCGGGATCCCACAGCGTCAGAGAGGCGACCGCGCCGCTCTTCAGAAGCTCGGCGTTGGCGGCCGGCATGCCGGTGCCCGCGGTGAAGACCTTGCCCTTGAGGCCCAGTTCCTCGATGGCGCGGGCGATGCCCGGCGCGTCGTAGGAGGAGGTGCCCATGATGCCCTTGAGGTCCGGGTACTTCTTGAAGAGTTCCTTGGCCTTGTTGTAGGCCACGTCGCCGTTGTCTTCCGATTCAACGCGCGGTTCGTCCGCGAGGAGCGTCATGTTCGGATAGGCTTCCAGCTGGTGCTTCACGCCGCCGTCCGCCCACTCGTTGTGGGAGGCGTTGGTCACGTGGGCGACCATCGTGGTGTAGATGCCCGTCTCGCCCATGGCCTTGGCCAGGTTGTCCATGATGAACGCGCCGTACTGCTCGTTGTTGAAGGCCTCGATGTCGTAATCGACGTTCTCGAGCGAAGCGCCTTCGTGCGCAATCACGACGATGCCCGCGTCCCGCGCCTGCTTGAGGACTGGCTCAAGGCTGCCCGGATCGACCGGGACCACGCAGATCGCGTCCACACCGGCGGCGATCAGATCCTGGATCAGCTGGTACTGCAGCGTCGCGTCGATTTCCGGGGTGCCCTTCTGGTAGATGTTCAGGCCGGTTTCAGCGGCATACTCTTTGACGCCGGTGTCCATGCGGACAAACCAGGGGTTGGTGGCATCCTTCGGCACGACGACGATTTCCCATTCCTTCTCGTCCGCCATCGCGGTCGTCGCCACCGACAGGATCAGCATGAGCGCGAGAACCAGAGCCAGGATTTTGCGCATAGGGGTCCCTCCTCCTATATTAGATCCGCCCTCGCGGATTCTGGGTACCGTTTTCCGCCCCGCGCACGCGGGGGTATGGACGGGAATGTTCGTGTTTTAATGCACCGGGCAGTCTTAAACGCCTCCGGACGAGTCAAACTGTCCAAAACCGCGCCGCCCCGCGGAGCGCAATCGACTTGAAAATTACCGTTGTGTTGCGATCATTCCCGTCGAAATTATAGCACAACCGGGAAGGCCTGTCAATGTGACAGGACACATATTGCAGCGAAACATGGCTGCGTCGCTCTTGACAAAACCTACCGCGCGGGGTCTATAATAGGGGTGGCGGAGGGCTGAGAAGGCTACGCCGTGGAGCCGATTCACCGCATCCCCTCAGGGTGCGTCAAGGAGGAAGAGCATGAAGACGGTCAAGGACAAGCAGCTTCTGGTGGGGGCGGACTTCGCGGGGTACCCGCTGAAGGAAGCCGTATGTGCGCACCTTCGGGAGAAGGGCTGGACGATCACCGACGTGGGCGTGACGGATCCGAACGTGGACGACTCCGAAAACATGTTCCACCGCGTAGGCTTACGCGTGGGCGCAAAGATCGCGGAGCGGGAGTTCGAGCGTGCGCTGATCTTTTGCGGCACCGGTATGGGCATCCACATCGCGGCGTCCAAGTGCCCGCACGTGCACGCGGGCGTGGTGGAGAGCGTGCCCGCCGGGCTTCGCGCCATCACCGGCAACGGCGTGAACGTGCTCTCGATGGGCGCGTTCTACGTGGCGCCGCAGATGGGCATCGAGATCGCGGACGCGTTCCTCGGCAACGAACTGGGCAGCGGCTACGAGTGGTGGCCCAACTTCTACGAGTTCCACAAGCTCGCCATCGACGAACTCGAAGCCTTCGACTACGAAACCTACAAGGCGAACGGTTTCAAGATGGAGCACCTGGGCGACTTCCCGCTCAAACTCGAAAAGAAGCCCGAGTGCTGCTGAGGCGGAGGCGAAGAGACGCCGGGGGCGTTGCCCCCGGACCCCCACAAGGGGAGATGATCTCCCCTTGACCCCACGCAAGGGGTAAATGCAATCTACTTCCCGATGCATATGTACAACGAAGGAAGGCCCTCAAACGAAGGCCTTCTTTTTGCATATCCCTTTTGTGGGGGTTCCAAGGGGCCTCAGGCCCCTTGGCGGGTGGTCCGGAGGGCGGAGCCCTCCGGCGTCTCCCCCGTCTCCCTCACACCGCTTCCTTCTTGCGCTTGATGCCGAAGCAGTCCAGCCACAGGATGGCCACGATCACCGTGCCCTGCAGCACCTGCTGCACGTAGGGTGCGATGCCCAGCATGTTCATGCAGTTGGTCAGGAACTGCAGGACCATCAGGCCCACGAAGCTCTGCAGCACGCCGCCGACGCCGCCGGAGAAGGACGTACCGCCGATGACCACGCCGCAGTTGACCATCAGCGCGGTGTCGTCGCCGTAGATGGAGGAGCCGGTGTTGAGCTTGGAGGAGAGCAGCACGCCCGCGATGGCCGCCGCCGCGCCGCTCAGGATGAACGCGATCCACTTGGTGCGGATGACGTTGATGCCCGAATACTTGGCCACGTCGTAGTCGCCGCCGATGGCATAACAGTTGCGACCGTAGCTGGTGAAGCGGAGCAAGAGGTATACCAATATCCCCAGCACCACCATGATGACCGCGAGGTTCGGGATGCTCCCGAACAGCTTGCCGTTTGCGATCTTCATGAAGAGCGGATTCTTGCAGGAGACGGGGTGTGCGTCGGTCAGCTGCTGGCTCACGCCCTTTAAGAGCATGCCCACGCCCAGCGTGATGATGAACGGCTCCGTGCGCTGGTGCACCACGAGGAAGCCGTTGACAAAGCCCACCACCGCACCGGCGGCGACCGCCAGCACGATCGCGAGGCCCATGTCCGTGCCGCCGTTGATCATCTGCACCGCCAGGATGCCGGACATGCACATCACGCTGCCAACGCTAAGGTCGCAGCCGCCGCAGATGACCGCGAGCGTCACGCCGAAGGCGATGATGACGTTGATGGAGGCGTCCCGCAGGATGCTCAGGAAATTGTAGGCGGTGTAGAACTTGGTGTCAAAGAACAGCATCAAAAGGAACATCGCGAGGATCGCGAGCACGGCCTTTTGCTTGGTGAGCGACTGAACGAGCCGCTTGGAATTGACAGCGCTATACGTCATGATCGTCCACCTCCCTACAGTTCCTTGCGGTTGTCCAGCCAGATCGCCACGACCAGGATCGTGCCCTTTAAGACCACCTGCATGTAGGGCGCGACGCCCAGAAGGTTCATGCAGTTGGACATCAGCGTCACCAGCATGACGCCGAGGGTGGTGCGCAGCACGCTGCCCTTGCCGCCCTTCAGCGTGGTGCCGCCCACCACCACCGAGAGGATGGCGTTGGTCTCGTAGCCCTTGCCGATGATGGGCGCGGCGGTCGTGATCCGGGAGAACAAGACCACCGCGCTGATCGCGGCCATCAGCCCCGAGATCGTGTAGATCAGGATGACGCTGCGCTTGACCGGGATGCCGGAAAGCTCCGCCGCGGTCATGTTGCCGCCGGTGTAGCTGATGGAGCGGCCCGAATAGGTCTTGGTCTGGAAGATGTAGAGCGCGGCGAGACACACGAGGAACACCAGGAAGGAGACCGAGAACACGCCCACCGTGCCGGAGCCGACCGCCGTGAAGAGGGTCTGCGGCGTGGTCAGCCAGCTCATGTGCTGCGTGGAACCGTCGGTGTAGATCAGTGCCACCGCGCTGAACACCGCGCTCATGCCGTAGGTGATGAAGAGCGCCTTGGCCTGGGTGGTCGCCCCGGCGGTCAGAAGGATAATGCTGTTCAGGCAGCCCAGCGCCGCGCCCAGCGTCAGGCCGATCACGAGCGCGCCGCCCTGGCCGAACTTATCAATCAGCGAGACCGTCACCACCGCCACCAGCGAGATGATGCCCGCCACCGAAAGGTCAATGAACCCGCCGATGATGACGAGCGTCATGCCCAGCGACACAAGGCTGAGCGGCCCGAACTGGCGCATGATGTTGGTCAGGTTGTCGCCGGTCAGAAATTTCGGCTCCACGATGACGGTGATGATCACCAGCAGCGCAATCGCCACCAGCACCAGGTAGTCCGTCAGCAGCTTTTTCCATTGAAATCGAATCGCCATCTCACTCGCCCTTTCGTCAGCCGATCGCGGTGTCCATGATGGTCTGGGCCGATTCCACCTCGGGGTTGAACTCGCCCGTGATGCGCCCGTCGGTGATGACGAGCACGCGGTTACTCATGTTGAGCACCTCGGGCA
>JAEZHK010000076.1 GCA_023416655.1 Bacillota bacterium | reverse complement strand
GAGCAGGCCTTCTACGCGGAGAAGGGCTTCCAGAACGAGCCCACCCGCTGCAAGTCCTGCCGCGACTCCCGCAAGTCCAGCCGTGGGTCTCAGGGCGGCGAGCCCCGCGAGATGTTCGAAACCGTGTGCGCCGAGTGCGGCAAGCCCACCCGCGTTCCGTTTGTGCCCAAGAGCGACCGACCGATCTATTGCAGCGAGTGCTTCGCCGCCCGCCGTCAGTAGTTTCATAAGATTCAAAACAACCGCCGCTTTCGCGGCGGTTGTTTTTTGGGCGAAGAAAAACCCGAGGGTTTTTGTTCGCAAAGAAGAGGCTCTGCGTGAGCCATGAAATTCTCTGGAATTTCCGTGCGGCTCACCGACTTATGGAATTGTTTCCGCCACCAGTGTTCGCACTGGTTATGGAAACCGATCCCCGGCGCGTTAGGGCCCGGGAACGATTGGAAGGATAACCGGGATCCGTCAAAGGTTTGAACGACGCTGGAGTGGGATGAGCGGTCCGCTTTTACCCGACGAACAGGATTTTGCTCTCGTCCGGCACATGGGGCGGTTTCGCCGTGTTCGCGTACCCCAGGAGCACCGAGCAGCCGAAAGCGTAGCCTTCCGGGAACTGGAGCCGCTTGCTGAATTCCTCCGCGCGCAGGCCGCTGGCGAACGCCACGCCTGTTAAGCCGCACATCGTGCTGGCGATTCCGAGCGATGTCGCGGCCAGTGCGATGTTCTGGCACAGGATGCCGCAATCAATCAGCGCAGGGCCGTACTGCGCCGGGTCAATTGGAACGACGATCATGCACGGTGCGCCGTAGAACATCCTGCCGCCGCGGTCCATAATCCGGTTGTACGAAGACTTGTCCTCCATGCCCGCCAGATAGTTCATTCCCTCGGATTCCATATCCCGGATCAAATCCATGTTCTTGACGACGATCACCCGCCACGCCTGCCGGTTCATTCCGCTGGGCGCCTCAATTGCGGCTTTGGCGATGGCCTGAAGGATTTCGTCCGGCGGCATCTCGGCCTTATAGTCCCGGCAGGTGTACCGCTCGGCGATCACTTTCAGTGTTTCGTTCATCCCACATCATCCTTTTCATGTTTTGTGCGCAAAGGATGCCCGTAATCAGGCAACCCTCACGTGCTCAATCGTTGATTGCCTCGATGCCGAGCCGTTTCAGGTTTTCAAGGTGATCCCGCATTGTCTGCAGCGCTTCCGGAGAGTGCCCTTCCCAGCCCGGAACCTCGCCCACCACGCGCAGCGGGTGTTGGGTGCGGTAGGACCTCGTCGGGTTTCCCGGAAACTTCTTGTCCGTCAGATTGGGGTCGTCCTCAATGGGGCCTGTGGGCTCCACGCGATAGATCCGGCCGGGTCCATCGCCCAGGGCCAGTTCCGCCCCCCATGTGGCCGCATCCAATGTCGCGGTCAGGTAAACGTAGTTGGCCTTCTTTCCCTTTCCGTAGTTGGAGCGGCGGCCAGGTTCCAGCATGTCCCCCGGCTTCAGATCCGCCCTTGTGCCGTGGTAGAAAGGCCCGGGGTCCGATGCCCCGGACGGTGTCCCCTCGTTCTCCAAATTCACTTTCTATACCTCCCCTTCGAGAAACAAGCCATATCCAGCCATTTCCCGTGATCATTGGGACATTGCTTTATGTTCCCTTCGCTAATCCCACATGGTTTCGAATATCTGCCCATCGATGCTGATGATATCATCAATGAAGATCGCAGTGCCATCGGTCATAACGACAAACCGTTCACATTCGTCGATCTTTTTCGCCATACCGATGGCCGTAACATAGGCGCCTCCGTCTTTCTTCACATCCGGCTGAAAGTAGGTGATTGCGATTTCGGGGTTCTCCTTGATCCGATCCGCTATGATTTGCAGCCTGTCGTTCAATGCGTCCTTTGCATATTCGTCCAATTCCATTCTCTCGTCCGTCAGCCTTGCGGTTTCCTTGATGGCGGCATCATAGCCGGTCAGCGCGGCGAAGGGCGAAAACTGAGCCGCCCGGTCAAGAGCCGCCATAGGAGGGTGTCTTATAGAGACATGGCGCGGCAGATTGATGATGTCGTCATAGGTTCCCGTCATGCCTTGTGCCCTCCAATCTGCCTGTTCCGGTCGACGGTGGTTGCACCTTCCTCCAGATTCATGCCCTTTAGAATGGCGTTCTTGCCGTGTTTCTTCTTGATCTCCAGCATTGCCTTCTGCATCCTTTTTTCTCGCGCAAGCTCGGCCTCCTCAGCTTCTCTATTCGCCTGCACCGCCGCGTAGTCCGTAAAGAGATCAAGCTGTTCAAGGTTGCCCGCCTTTGGATCGGATGCCTCGTCCACAACATGATTGGCTGTGATGTTGACTCTTCTGATCAGGAGGTTTTTGTCAACGATGCGCTCAAACAGCTCTGTGACGGCATCCAGGAGCAGCTTTGCAGAGGCGGTCTGCCTGGCAAGATTCGTCGAACCATGCGCCGATTTTGGAACGGCGCGCCCGTAGTGATCCGTAGTGGTTTCCCCGTGATAGGTTTTCTTTATCATCGGGTCAGCGAGGCTTTCTTTATCATATCCAACCGACAAGACAAGCTGGTCGGTCACAAGCCTTTTATCCACCAAATCAAGTGCCAATAGATCGGTCATTTCCCGAGCGATCAGCTTCGCTTTTTCAAAGGGATAGGCACTGTGCAGCACCTGCCCCGATCCAAGGCTGTTTGCGCTGGGCTTGTACGCCTTGATATCGGCCATCGTGCAGGACTCCCACCCCCAAGCATGATCGATCAGCAGCTCCGCGTTGATGCCGAACAGCTTGTACAGAAAATCCTCATTGTGGAAATCGGCAGGTTTGCCGAGAGAACATCTTGCGATATCGCCCATCGTGAAGAGCCCATGCTCCTCCAGCTTTTTGGCATATCCTCTGCCAACGCGCCAGAAGTCTGTCAGGGGCCGGTGCGACCACAGCGAGCGACGGTAGCTCATTTCGTCCAACTCCGCGAGACGCATGCCGTTATGATCGGCCGGAACGTGCTTTGCCTGAATGTCCATGGCGACCTTGCTGAGGTACAGGTTTGTGCCGATTCCCGCTGTTGCCGTAACGCCGGTCGTATTCAAAACATCCAGAATCATTTCCGTGGCAAGCTCACGGGTTGAAAGATTGTAGGTGCTCAGATAATCGGTGGCATCGATGAAGACCTCGTCGATGGAGTAGACATGAATGTCTTCGGGCGCGATGTACTTCAGGTAGATGTTGTAAATCTTCGTGCTGTACTCGATGTAGTATGCCATTCTCGGCGTAGCGACAATATAGTCCAGCGAGAGATCCGGGGAGGATTTTAGTTCTATATCGCTGAAGGAAGCGCCGGAAAAGGCACGCCCGGGCGCTTTGCGCAGCCGTGCCGCATTGACTTCCTTGACCTTCTCAACAACCTCAAACAGCCTTGCCCTGCCGGAAATGCCGTATGCTTTGAGGGAGGGGGAGACGGCGAGGCAGATGGTCTTTTCGGTGCGGCTTGCATCAGCGACAACGAGGTTGGTGGTCAGCGGATCAAGCCCCCGTTGCATACACTCGACCGAAGCGTAGAAGGATTTCAGGTCGATTGCGATATAGCTTCTATTCTTCATACTTTTCTCCGGCCGCCTCCTTCGAAAACGATCTGCCCGGCAAATTCCTGTTGATATCCTTGGTCGTGTCCTGGCAAAGAAGGGTACGCCCTGCGTTATTATGCCCATTCGCAATCGGTTGGGTGGCGGCGCGTCGGCGCATCTCCTGTAATGCGGGTGCGGGCCATCCGCCGGGGGCGGCGCAAAAGCCGCTGCGCTTGCTTCGGTGAGATCACGGGATCAATCCTCGATCACGATCCTGATCGGGGAACACCTGCCACCGTTGCACTTGCTCTCTGAAACGCTGCAGGCCGCCACGCCCAGGCGGACATCCATTTGCGCGGTCAGGGCAACCCTGTCCCCCGGCTTCGAAATGGGTGCCTCCACGGAAATGCGCCCGTCCGGATGAATCTTGGTATGCATGAAGAAGTTCACGGGATGGATGATGGGCCGCCGCCTTTCCATGCTTTTGTTGATGTTGTCCAAGCAGTTCGGATGGCCTTCCCCGTTGTGATAGAAAAAGTCATACATCTCCGGCCTGCAGCAGGGGTGCAGCAGATCGTGTTCTCCCACATCATCCGCGAGGAGGCGGAACATCGGCCGGTACAGGTTGGAGTAAATGATATCGCCAACCTTCAGCCGCAGGGACTCGTTGCAATCGATCGTGACGCCTGTCGACAGAAACTCATCCGGATCTCCCGCCGCTTCTGCGAAAAAGTCTACCACCTGGCTTCCCTCAAGGTCGATGATGGTGATCGTTTGCCCTTTCGCGACATCCACCGCGATTCCGCTGCAAGCGTTTACAAAGTATTCCCGCTTCATCATTGCCTCCTGATTCCTGTTGATCCGGTTCTGTGTGTAATGCAGGAAGGGCATGCTGCGACAGTTTCCTGCGGCATCATGCCCTTCTAAGCGGCTTCACGGCTGCGCGTCAGCGCATCTCGCGGTAGCGGGTGTAGGCCATCTGCTGGCGGCGGCGCAGTTCCTTGTAGCGCCTGCGGCGGCGGATCGCGTGCTGGATGCGCAGGATGAGGATGAGCAGCATCATCAGCCCAAAGAGGGCCAGGAGGAACCACAATAGGCTCAGATCCATCGTGTCCACCCAGGGCACGATCTTGCCCAGCGTGGACACTGGCTTGATCTCCGCCACATCCCGGCTGGCGATCACCGTGCCCGTCAGGGTTTCCCCCTCGGCGGTGGTGAGCGAGAGGCTGCCCAGGATGTCGCCTTCCCGGATGGGGGCGATGAGGCTGTTGGTGTATTTCACGCTGATCCGGCTCATCAGGTCCTTGGACGTGGCATCGAGCTGGCTGGGCAGGCAGGTGAAGCTGTAGTTGCTGATGGAACCGCCCGGCACGATCGTCAGCGGCACCAGGCCGTTATTCTCGTCCTCGATGTCCGCGTTCTTGATGGTGGCGTAGAGCGGGTTGGCCTTGTAGATCTCGTCGAAGGGATAGGCCTTGAACTGCGCGAAGGCGTACTCCATCAGACGCGTGGTGTCGATCCACTTGCCGTTCTTTGTGGTCTTGAGCGTGACCGAGACCAGCGAAGTGTCGCCCTTCGTGGCCGCGCCCACAAAGCAGTGCATGGCCTTCGAGTGGTAGCCAGTCTTGACGCCGACCTCGTACTGGTAATAATAGGGCGAGGTCTTGACAAACATCGAGTTGGTGGTGGCCAGCTTGAGCGTCTCGCGCTTTTCGGTGGCCGACATGGTGTAGCTCTTGGCGGAGACGATCTCGCGGAAGGTGTCGATTTTCATCGCCTCGCGGGCGATGATCGCCAGATCCCGCGCGGTGGTGTAGTGGGTCTCGTCCATGTAGCCGTGGGGGTTGGCGAAGTGGGTGTTCTCGCAGCCCAGATCCCGTGCCTTCTGGTTCATCATGGCCACGAAATTGTCCACCGAGCCCGCGACGACCACGCCCACCGCCACCGCCGCGTCGTTGCCCGAATGCATCATGAGGCCGTATAAAAGATCAATGAAAGGCATCTTCTCGCCGGGCGTCACGGGCACCAGGGAGGAGTCCGCAGGCACCTTGTTGACTTCTTTGGGGATGGTGACGATGTCGTTCAGGTGGCCGTATTCGAGCGCCAGCAGCAGCGTCATCACCTTGGTGGTGCTGGCGGGGTAGAGTTTCTGGTCCGCGTTCTTTTCAAACAGCACCGTGCCGGTTTTTTCGTCCAGCACAATAGCCGCTTCGCCCTCGATGTCCTCCGACATGAGGTTTTGGGGATTCTTTTTGTCGTAGGTGTCCACCCGTTTGGTGGAGGCTGCCTCGGCCTCGACGGGCACATCGAACCCGGCGCTCAACGCGATGGCCATTGAGAGCAAAAGCGCGAGGAGCAGCGAAAACGTATTCTGACGCCTGGCCAATGCGAGAACTCCTTTCCGGATGCGCCCCGGCATAGGCATGGGCGCACACATTCAAGTATATCACTTATGACGTTTTTTGCATAGATATAGTTGTGTGTAAAATCCTAACTACTCCCGGAGCGGGCTTGTTTTTTTTCGCAAAGCTGGGTATAATTGAATTGATGTAAAAGGTATGCAACCCGGAGTTTTACTTGCGGGCGCGGCTTTTGTCGGCGCGAAGGCTCTGGGCGCATCCCGGTGAGAGGGTGTCGGCCGGATGGGCAAGAAAATATTGATTGTTGACGATGAGCCGCTCATCGTCAAAGGTTTGAAATACAGCCTCGAGCAGGACGGGTACGAAACGGCTTCCGCCGCGGACGGCGAGGAGGCCGTTCAGGCGTTCTTCTCCGGAAGTTTTGACCTCGTGCTCCTTGATGTCATGCTGCCCAAATTCAGCGGCATCGAGGTCTGTCAGCGCATCCGCGAAAAGAGCAACGTGCCCATCATCATGCTGACGGCCAAGGGCGAGGACATGGACAAGATCCTCGGCCTTGAGTACGGCGCGGACGACTACATGACCAAGCCCTTCAACATCTTGGAGGTCAAGGCCCGCATCAAGACCATCCTGCGCCGCACGGGGCAGATGAACCGCGCGGCCGACGCGCGCACCATCTCCGTGCGCGACATGGTGATCAACCTCAATAACCGCTCGGTTTCGGTCGCGGGGCGGGACGTGAACCTGACCGCCAAGGAATTTGACCTTCTGCAGCTCTTCGCCACCAACCGGGGCAAGGTGTTCAGCCGCGAAGCGCTGCTTGAGACCATCTGGAAGTATGACTACCTGGGCGACCTGCGCACGGTGGACGTGCACATCCGCCGCCTGCGCGAAAAAATCGAGAAGAACCCCGCCCAGCCGGAATTCATCTTCACCAAGTGGGGCGTGGGCTACTACTTTACCGACAAGGACTGAAACTGCACCCCGTGGGTGCGGCCGGAATGACCTTTCGCGCGCCGGGTGCTCGCGCGAATAACGCCTGACCGGCCCTCCCGCCCGACCGGGGACCATCTTCATGGAGCGGGGAGTGGGCCGCCATCATATCGACCAGGACCAGAACCTTCCTATACTCGATCCGGTGGAGAATCGTGCTCGCCTACCTGCTGATCATCTGCGTCGCGTTCCTCGTGGTCGCGGCCAGCCTGATCCGCCTGGTGGGCGAATATCTGTTTTCCCAGAAAGTGCGGGAGGAGCAGCGCGTCACCGACAACCTTGCCCTGCAGCTCTCCGGCTTCCTGGCGGAGGACGACGCACTGGGTCTGTACCGTGCTGTCGCGGCCGCCTCGCAGGACGTGACCCGGGTGATGGTGGTGGACCTCCTGGGCGTGGTGCAGGCGGACGGCTATTCTGAATACAACGGGCGGAGGCTGGAACTGGGCGAGGTGGCCGCCACCCTTTCCGGCCAGGGCGCCGCCTACGGTTATTACAGGGCTGACGAGAAGGGCGCGGGCTGGCTGGGCCGCGCGGCGGGTTCCGTGCGGCAGATGGTGGGCGTGTACACAGCGCCGATCCTGTCGGCGAACGTGCCCATCGGCGCGGTGGTCTACTCGTCGATGGCGCAGGACGTGTACCAGAGCCTGACCCAGATGCAGCGGCAGATGGCCATCTGGCTGCTCCTTGTGGCGCTCTCGGTGCTGCTATTGAGCCTCATGGTCTCCCGAATCTTTACCCGACCCATTGAGGAGCTCAGCCAGGGCATCTCCCGCATGACCCAGGGCGACCTGTCGAGCCGTGTCTCCGTGCGCGGCCGCAACGAGTTCTCCCAGCTGGCCGAAGCGTTCAACTCCATGTGCGAGCGGCTAGAGCGGCTGGACCAGACCCGTAATCAGTTCGTGTCCAACGCCTCCCATGAACTCAAGACCCCGCTCTCCACCATGAAGATTTTAAGCGAGACGCTGCTCTACCAGGAGCAGTGCGATCTCGACATGCAGAAGGAATTCCTGTCCGACATCAACAAGGAGATCGACCGGCTCAGTTCCATCATCAACGACCTTCTGACGCTGGTGCACCTGGACGACCGTGGCGTGACAAAGCTGCAGCCGACGCTCGTCTCGCTGGACAGGCTCGTGCAGGACGCCGCCCGGAGGCTCCGCCCGCTGGCGGAAAGCCGGGAAATCCCGCTGGACATCGCGATCCGCGATCAGATCGAGACCATGGGTGACCCGATGAAGCTGGAGCAGGTGTTCTACAACCTCATCGACAACGCCATCAAGTACACGCCGCAGGGCGGCAAGGTCCGCGTCGAGGTGGCCCGCGTCGGCAAGAAGGCGGTGGTCAAGGTGATCGACAACGGCATCGGCATCCCCAAGGCCGACCAGCTGCACGTTTTCGACCGCTTCTACCGAGTGGACAAGGCGCGCTCGCGGGATACCGGCGGCACGGGCCTGGGCCTTGCGATCGTCAAGCAGATCGTGCTGCTCCACGAGGGCAGCATCACGGTGACCAGCGAGGAGGAGAAGGGCTCGACCTTCACGGTGGAGCTGCCGATCATCAACCTTCAATATATCGGAGGATGAGTGTGAAACCATCGAGGCTCGCAAGGCTCTTGGCCATGGTCCTTCTGACGGCCCTGCTTTCGGGCTGCGCGTCGCTGTCGTTCGTGCCGGAGCGCGCCAACGAGAGCCGTACGCTGCCGCCCGCGCAGGACGACGGCCTGACCGCGCCGGTGGGCGACAGCGCCGCGGAGTACACGGGACGCTTCACGCTCAACTACATCGCCTCCGACCAGCAGGCGCTGGTGGCCGTCAGCCGCACGATGCGCCTGACCGGCGAGGACCTGATGGCCGAAAAGGTCATGGAGCGGCTATTGGATCCGCCGGACACGCTGCCGGGTGTGCTGCCCATCGCGCCGGTCGGAACGAAGCTTCTCTGGGTGGAGCAGTCGGAGGGCGTGGTCACGGTCAACCTCTCGGAGGACGCGCTGTCCCTGACCGAGCAGGAGCTGACCTGGATGCGCGCCGCCATCGCCAATACGCTGGCGGGTACCGACGGCATCCTGTACGTGAATGTATTGATCGGCGGCAAGGAGCAGAGCGCGCTTTCGCTGCCCACGGGCTCCCTGTCCAGAAACGATGGCAACCTGACCGCGCTCTGGGCGCAGCAGGCGGCCGACCAGGAGCGCTTTTCGCAGCAGGGCGGTCGGCTGGACCGTGACGCCACGCTGTACTTCCCGTCCGCGGACGGGGGATACCTCTTGCCGGAGGTGCGCGCGGTGCGCTTCACCAGCGCCGACTACGCGCTGGAACTGATCCGGCAGCTGGCGGTGGACGGCGCGTACCGGCGCGTGCTGCCCGGGGGCGACATCCTCGCCCACGCCCCCTCCATCGAGACGCTGGAGGACGGCCGCCGCGTGATCTCGCTGAAGCTCGCGGCCGGGTTTGAGCAGGCGCTTGCCGGGATCAACGTGCAGCCGGGCCTCGCCTACGGCGCGCTGGCGCTGACGCTGTGCCGGTTCGTGCCGGAGATCGACGCGCTCCAGGTCACCGTGGGCGGCGAGCCGCTGGGCCAGGTGCTGCTCGGCGACCGCGTTCTGACGCCCGTGGACGGCGTGATCGCCCCGGACGATTTCGACAGCCTCATCGGCCGCGTCGCGCAGGTTTTCCTGACCGACCAGGCGACCGGCAGGCTCCGAGCCGTCAGCCGGGCGATGGAGCGCGGCGCCGCGCTGTCGCCGAGGGTGCTGGTGGAGCAGGTGCTCGCGGGGCCGATGCCCCACGAGTCGGGCATCGTGGCCGTCGCGCCGACGGGCATCGGCAAGGCCGATATCGAAGGCGTTCGCATCGAGGAAGGCGTCGCGCTGGTCAACCTCTCCGGGAATTTCTATCGAAGCTGCCAGCAGATGGGCGCAGAAGCGGAGCGCAACCTGGTCTACGCGCTGGTCAACACGCTCTCTGGGCTCAACCCGGTAAAGCGGGTGCGCTTCTTCATCGACGGCCAGACCGTGGACGCGCTGGTGACCACCATGAGCCTGCGCGGCGCGCTCATGCCCAACCCGGGGATCGTGGTGGAGTGAGTCGGCATGAAAATCCGTTCGGACTATACCTGCCCTCTGGAGGTCGTCCACGACTTCATCCGCGGCAAGTGGAAGACCATCATCCTCTTTAAACTCAGAAACGGCGGCGTCTCGCTCGCGGACCTTGAGCGCGGGATCAGCGGCATCAGCCAGAAGATGCTGCTGGAGCAGCTCGGGGAGCTCGCGGCCTTCGGCTTTGTCGGCAAGAATTCTTCTGGCGGTTATCCGCTGCACGTGGAATACTTCCTCACCGAGCCGATGGGCCGGAAGATGCTGGAGGCCGTGCTGATCATGCAGGACATCGGCGTCGTCTATATGGCGGAGCATGGCATGACGGACGTGCTCGATCAGAAGGGCATCGATTACCGGAACAGGCGGCTCTGATGCCCACAAAAAAGTGGGTAATTTACGCCACGCCGGGCTTGTGGTATGCTCATGGCAAAGGGGGAGAACGCATATGAAAAGCGCGCTGGTTTTGATCGACATCCAGAACGATTATTTTCCGGGCGGAAAGTGGGAACTGGACCAGCCGGAGCGGGCGGCCCGGCAGGCGAAGCGGGCGCTGGAATTCTTCCGGGCCGAAAAACTGCCCGTCTTCCATATTCAGCACATATCGACGAGGGAGAAGGCGAAATTCTTCCTGCCGGAGACAGCCGGGGCGGAGATCCACCCGCTGGTCGCTCCGGCGGAGGGGGAGGCCGTGCTTGTCAAGCACGCCCCAAACGCCTTTTTGAACACCGGGCTGAACGAAGCGCTGCGCCGGGCAGGGGTAGACCAATTGGTCGTCTGCGGCATGATGAGCCATATGTGCATCGATACCTCGGTGCGAGCGGCGAAGGATCTGGGCTACTCCGTCACGCTTTTGGAAGATGCCTGCACGACCAGGGACCTGGAACGGGACGGGGAGCGGATTCCCGCCGGGACCGTGCACCGGGCCTTCATGGCAGCCCTCGACGGGAGTTTTGCGCGAGTGGTTCGCACGGACGATTTCCTGGCCCCGTAGTCTGCATAAGATTTCTTGAATAGATGGGCTGCCCCGGGCGAGTGGTTCGCCCGGGGCAGCCTTCGGCTTTTGGACATATCGTCCGGTTACAGATCCAGTTCGACCTGGTAGCACGCCATCCAGCGGTTGACCGTGATCAGGTACGCCAGCATCTGCGGGCCGGCCATCAGCTGGCCGAACCATGGGGTATCGGCGGGCGACAGCGGCCCCGCGGCCAGCGCCCGGACGGCTTCGGCGCTGACCACCTCGAGGATGGGCGAAGAGGCGTCGTCCACCATCTTCAGTGCGGCCTCCCGGACAAGTTCCGTGTAGAGCGGGTTGCAGGTCTTGGGGAAGGGGCTCTTGCGGCGCATCAGGATGGCCTCGGGCAGCAGGTCCCGCGTCGCCTCCCGGAGCAGCCCCTTTTCGATGCCGCCCGTATTCTTCATAGACCACGGCACGTTGTACACATACTGTACCAGCCGGTCGTCGCAGAAGGGCGTCAGCACTGGCACCGGGCTCATGCGCAGCGCGCGCTCCTGGAGGTTGGGCATGAACCATTGAAAGCACAGGCCGTGCAGCCGCCGAAGCTTCGCCTCCTCCGGCGTATCCGTTGCCAGCCTGGGCAGCGCGGCCACCGCCTCGTGGTAGCGGGCCGAGGCGTAATCCGAAAGCCGCAGTAAATCGCGCACCTTGGGCTTTAAGATCTGCTCGCGAAGCTGCAGGGAACCTGACCATGGGAAGCCGTCCGCCTCGATGAGGTAGCTCCGGTGGAACCACGGATAGCCGCCGAACACTTCGTCGCCGCACTCGCCGGACACCACCGTCGGGTGCGCCTGCGAGATTTTGCGGGTCAGCAGCATCAGCGCCGCGTCGATGTCGGCCATGCCGGGGATGCCCCGGAGCGCCATCGCCTCGTCCAGCGAGGCCATGAGGTCCCGGATGGGCAGCGTGACCACGGAATGCCGGGTTTTCAGGTGCTCCGACGCGAGCAGCGCGTAGGGCGCGTCCCGTTCCGGCTGGAACGCGGTGGGCGCTTCATAGAGCGCGTTGTCCTCGTAGTCCACCGAGTAGCTGTCCACCGGGTGGTCCATACGGCGGGCCAGCAGCGCGGTCAGGACGGACGAATCCAGCCCGCCGGACAGCATGACCGCCGGGCAAAACGGCTGCGCGTCCGCCACCGCCTGCTCGCACAGAAAGCGTACGGCCTCGATGGTGTGCTTCAAATCGTCCTCGTGGGGCAGCGGCTCCAGCGCGAAGTATCGCTTCACTTTATGGCCGTGGCCGCCCGCGATCAGCGTGTGGCCCGGCGGCAGGGAGAGGATGTCCTTCCAGGGCGTGCGCCCCGGCGTGCGCGCGGGCCCGATGCCAAAAAGCTCGCAAAGGCCCTCCCTTCCGACGGTCCGGCTGGCCTGCGGCGCATCCAACAGCTTCGCCGGGTGATCGGCGAAGGCCATCGACCCGCCGCGGTATGCGTAGAAGACCGGCAGCTCGCCCATCCGGTCCCGGGAAAGCACCAGCCGCCCCGCGTCCTGGTCGATCACCACCGTGCTCACCGGCCCGCCGAGCCTTGCCGGGTAGTCCTCGCCCCACAGACGGTAGGCCGCCAGTGCCAGCGCGGAGAGGCTGCCGTCCACGGGCCGGACGCCGCTCGAGGACAGCGCCGCGCGGAGCGCGGCGCCATTGCGAAGCCGCCCCTGCGCCGAGGCGACCGCCCCGCCGTCCGAGGCGCAATCCGACGCCGACAGCGCGTGGCGGCCGATGATGTAATAGGGCGCTTCGCGGTTTGCCAGCATGGCTCGCGGGTCGCGTGCGTAGAATAAGCCCATGTATTGCATAGCATCATCTCCCAACGCTTATATCCTATGCGTAAGCCGCGCCCAAGGTGCTTGCCACCGAACTGGAAATGATGATATACTTATTCAAAGCGTAAAAATCCCCCGAGGGATTTCTACGCGAAAGAGGAAGAACTGCGTGATCCAAACACCTGCGGTATTTCCGGGCGGCTCACTGATTTGTGGAATTGCTTCCAGTGCTCACACTGATTTACGGAAAACCGATTCCCGGCGCGTTGGAGCCCGGGAACGATTGCAAGGTACGGCGGGGGTTGTCGGCGGGTAATACAGGGTGTGAAGGGGTGTTCGGGGTGCGATTGACGGTTTTTGGCGTCAACGGGCCGTATCCGGCGCCGGGTGGTGCCTGTTCGGGGTACATGATCTCGTCGGACGACCTCAAAGTGCACCTGCTCCTCGACTGCGGGAGCGGCGTGCTGGCGAGGCTCGCG
Organism: Bacillota bacterium; assembly: GCA_023416655.1. Lineage (GTDB taxonomy): Bacteria > Bacillota > Clostridia > Christensenellales > Aristaeellaceae > JAEZHK01. The sequence continues at coordinate 23,233 of JAEZHK010000076.1, read as the reverse complement.
GAATGGCCGACGCTTCCGAAGTTGACAGCCGTGATCCTGAGCCACCTGCACTTTGACCACATGTCGGACATGCTGCCCATGCGCTATGCGCTGGAATTTGCGGGCGTGAATCTGCCGGTCTACGCGCCCAAGACCCCCGCGCCGCAGGCGGCGCTGCTCGCAGGCGGCAGGTTCGACCTGTTCCCGATCGAAGATACGGCCATCGGGCCGTTTCAGGTGCAGTTCCTGCCCGCAAAACATCCGGTGGAGGCCTATTCCATCCGCATCCTCGAGGGCGCGAAGAAGTTCGTCTACACCGGTGATACCAACCTGAACCCGCCGCTTTCGCTCTTTGCCGACGGCGCGGACCTGATGCTGGCCGACGCGGGGCTACTCGAATCCGACTGGAGCGAGCGCTCGCCCCACCTTTCCGCCCGGAAGTGCGCGGAAGCGGCGCTGGAGGCGCGGGCGAAGGCGCTGGTGATCACCCACCTGTCGCCCCGCTACGAGCCGAATGATGTGCTCCGGGAAGCGCAGGCGGTCTACCCGGGCGCGGTGCTCGCGCAGCCCGGCATGACCTTTGCGATCTAGATGCTGACGCGCCTTTCGCGCCGCCCGCCGGTATGCGCCATTGATCTGAAGATGCTGGAGCGCCTTTCGCGCCGCCCGCTGGTGTGCACAGCGCTTCTTTGCCTGATCGGCGCGGCGGCTGGGAGCACGCTGAACGTCCCGGCGCTGTACTGGGGCATCGGGGCGGCGGCATCGGGCGTCGTCGTCTGGTGGAAGCGGGGCATGGCGCTCTTCGCGGCGCTGATGCTCCTCTTCGCGATGGAGGCGGCGTACCTCAGCCAGCGGCCGATGCCCGCGCCGCGGGAGGATGCGCTTCTGACGGGCGAGGTGTGCCTCGAGCCGCTTATGGACGGGGAGCGCACTGTGCTGACGCTCTCGAACGCGGCGCTGGGCGGCGAGGCGCTTTCCTGGAACATGCGCGTCTACGCTTACGAGCCGGTCCCGGCGGGCCTTGGCGACCGGGTGACAATGACGGTGGAGACCTGGCTTCCTGAAGCGTCCAGAAATACCTACGGCTTCGACTTTGACGCCTGGTGCCGCAGAAACGGCGTCGCCTGCGCCACGATGCAGAAGGGCACCGCCGCCGTGATGCCCGGTGCGCCGTCCCCCAGGACGTTCCTGCGCGCCTTGCGGGCGCGGATCGGGGAAGCCATCGAAGGCGCGTTTTTTGATCAGGCGCCGCTCGCCCGCGCGCTGGTCCTGGGCGACCGGAGCGACCTGGATGAGGACGTGTCGGACGATTTCCGCGGCGCGGGCATCGCGCACATCCTGTCGGTGAGCGGGCTGCACGTCACCTGCCTCGCGCTGGCGCTGGATTACCTTCTCAGAAGGCTTCTCTCCCGCCGGGCGGCATTCTTCCTGATGGCACCACTCCTCGTGCTCTACGCGGCGCTGGTGGGCTTCTCCGGCCCCATCGTCCGCGCGGTGGCCATGTACCTGGCGTTCCGGTTCGCGCCGATGACGGGCAGGCCCGGCGACGGCCTCAGTTCGCTGTCGGCGGCGGCGCTCATGATGCTGGCGGTGAACCCGCTGACAGTGGGCGACGCGGGGTTCATCCTGTCATTTTCCGCGATGGCGGGGCTGATCCTGCTGGGGAGGCCGCTGGACAGGCTGCTCAAAACCGCCTCCGCGCCGCGCTGGGCGCGGCCGTTTTTGACGGCGTTCACGGCGAGCCTCGCGGCGTCCGCCGCGATCCTTCCGGCGCAGGTCAACCTCTTCGGCACAGCGCAGCCCTACGGCCCGCTGGTCAACATCCTGGCGGTGCCGATGACGACGATGGCGATGCCGCTGATGTTCCTGGCGGTGCCGGTGCAGCTGCTCTTTCCCGCCGTTGGTCCCGTCGCCGCGTGGCCTTCGGCGTTCCTGCTGCGGTTGACATCGGAGCTTGCCGCCTTCGCGTCCGGACTGCCCTACGCGACGGTGCCGCTGGGCCACGTGCCATGGGGACTTTGCGCGGTCTGGGGGGCAGGGCTGTACCTCCTGTCCGACCACGCGGGGCTTCGCGCCAGGTGGAAGCCCGCGTTTCTGGCAATTTTGCCCGCCGTGCTGGCCTTGTCCGCAATGCTGCATGGCTTCGCAGCACCCAAAGGGTTGGCCATCGACTTTCTGTCCGCGGGCGAGGCCGACGCCGCGGTGGTGCACGCGGAGGGGCAGGTCTATCTGGTGGACGCGGGGGAGGGGAACGGCGCGGCGGCGCAATACCTTGCGCAGACGGGCAGCGCACTCCGGGCGATGTTTCTGACCCACCCGCACGACGACCACACCGGCGGCGCGGGAGAGGTCCAGGCGCTGTACCCGGACGCTACGGTCTACGTGCCCGAGTGCTGGGCGCGGGTGGAGGGCGTTCAGGAGGCCGAGGCGCGCGCAGGACTCGAAGGCTCATTCGTACCGCTTTCGGCGGGGGACGAGGTGAAGCTGTCCGAAACCGTGACGGCGAAGGTCCTGTACCCGCCCAAGGGCCTGAACCCGCCGGACCCGAACGCCGCGTCGCTGGTGCTGCTGATTGTTAGCGGCGACGGTTCGGCGCTCCTGACCGGCGATTTGAGCGACGCGTCGCTGCTTCGTGACATCCCCGACGTGGACATTTTGAAGGCGGCGCACCACGGCGCGGACATCAAGGGCGCGGAACTGTTGCTGCGCGCGGCGACGCCGGGCGTGGTGGCGGTGTCGGTGGGCCGGAACAGCGCGCATCATCCGTCCCCGGCCTTCATAAGCCGGTTGGAGCGGCTCCGGCAGTCGGTCTTCCGCACCGACGAATCCGGTATGTTGCGAGCAATGATCGGACAGGGCGGCGCGGTCACGGTCGTCCCATTTCTGTCCCCATCCAAGGAGGAATCATGACAAGACAGGCGCTGTTCCAGGCGATCGACCAGGGCGCGTATGAGAAGGTATACTTCTTCCACGGTCCGGAGGAATGGGTCAAGCAGAGCGCGGCCCAGCGGCTGCGCGAAAAACTGCTGCCGCCGGGGCTGGAGGAACTGAACGAGACGGTGATGGAGGGTGGCACCGCGCAGGCAATTCTGGAGGCCGCCGAGACGCTGCCGGTGATGGCCGACCGGCGGCTTGTGCTCGTGCGGGATTTCCCGCCGCTCATGCAGGGGAAAGCGAAGGCGGAGCAGGAGGAATCGCAGCGGGTGATCGACTGGCTCAAGGACGCGCCGGACACCGCGAGCGTGGTGTTCTACGTGCGCGGCGCAGCCGACATGCGCAAAAAACTGCCCGCCGCGCTTGGTAAGCTCCCCGGCGCGGTTTCGTTTGAGCCGCTGGACGACGTGGAGCTGATGAAGTGGGCGAACGGAAGGCTGAAAAAACTGGGCAAGAAGATCGACCGCGCGGCGCTCGACAGCCTGACGTTTCTGGCGGGGCGGGGCCTGACGCGGCTGGACGGGGAACTGGAAAAGCTGGCGGCCTATGCGGGTAGCCGGGACACCGTTTTGGCCTCGGACGTTGAGAAGCTGGTCGCGCCGTCCCTTGAAAGCTCGGTGTTCCAGATGATCGACTTTCTGATGGACGGGAAGGCCTACGACGCGCATCGGCTGTACGGCGCGCTGCTCCGCTCCGGCGAGAACAGGGTGGGCATTCTGGCGATGCTGACCCGGCAGATGCGCATGCTGACGCACCTCAAGCGCCTCCGGGCGCAGGGCGCGCCGCTCCGGGAGATCGAGGAGAAGCTCTCGTTCAACCACTACGCGGCCACCCGCGCGCAGGCACAGGCGGCGAGGCTTGACGAGGAGGCTCTTGAGAAAATGTACCGCGCGTGCGCGCAGGCGGAATATGACATCAAGCGCGGCGCGCTCAGGGATCAGGCCGCGGTGGACGCGCTGATGCTGAAGCTAGGTAGGGGATAGATCATGGGCGTTGTGACGACGGTTTTGCCGGTGGTGGCGATGATCGCGCTGGGCGCGCTGGCAAGGAAAACGAAGCTTGTCGCGCGGGCAGGGATTGGCGCGCTGCAGATCCTGGTGATGAAGGTGACGCTGCCCGCGGTGCTCTTCGCCGCGTTCTACAGGGCGAATTACACGCTGAATGTGGCGCTGGTCGTGATCCTGATGTTCGGCTGCTCGCTCGCGGCCTGGGCTTTGGGCGCGCTGGCCCGGAAGAAGTTGAAGGCCGCGGGCAAGTACCTGCCGTTTCTGACCACCGGGTTTGAGGCGGGCATGATGGGCTACGCGCTGTACGCAATGCTGTTCGGGAAGGACGCGGTCCGCTGGTTCGCGGTGATGGACCTGGGGCAGGTGATCTTCGTGTTCACCGCGTACATGGCGTTCCTCGGCGCGCAGGAGGGCGATGCCAAGCCCCTGGGCGCCAGGCTCCTGGACCTCGCCAAAGCGCCTACCATCGGTGCCATCGCGGCGGGCGTGCTGCTGGGCGCGACGGGGTTGGGCGCGAAGCTGTACGCGTCACCGCTCGGGGAGCCTGTGCAGGCGGCGGTAGACTTCGTGGCCGGGCCGACAGGCGCGGTGATCCTGTTCGTGATCGGGTACGAGCTGAACTTCTCCGGCCTCAAGTGGCGGGAGGTGGGGCTGACGCTGGGCCTGCGCATCGCGATCACCACGTCCTTGTGTGCGCTGATGATCGGCGCGCTCAAGCTGATGGAGCCAGACAACGCGCTTCTTTTGTGGGCCGCGGCGCTGATGTTCACGCTGCCGCCGCCCTATGTGCTGCCCATCGTGTCGAAAGACGAGTCGGCCAAGGCGGCCATCACCTCCACGCTGTCGGTGGCGACGGTCTACTCTCTGCTCGTGTTCGCGGTGATGGCGGCGTTGGTCAGATAAAGGAATACCCGCCGTCCGAAAAGTCACAGCTTTCTGAATAGAGTTCCGACAGCGCCTCCACGGCGCGCTGCTCCTCCGGGCCGAAGCGGTCCGGCTTTGCGCTGTCCAGGTCGATCACGCCGACGATCCGGCCGCTCGTTCGGATCGGGCACACCAGTTCGCTCCGGGAGGCCTCGTCGCAGACGATGTGCCCGGGGAAGGCATGCACGTCGGGCACCAGAATCGTCCGGATTTCCTTCACCGACGCGCCGCACACGCCGCGCCCTACCGGGATGCGAAGGCAGGCGGGCTTCCCCTGAAACGGCCCGAGCAGCAGCGCGCCACCATGGAGGAAGTAGAACCCGGCCCAGTTGAGGTCCCCCATTTCCTGGTATAAAAGCGCCGATAGATTGGCGGCGTTCGCCAGCGGGTGGCGCTCGCCTTCCAGAAGGCCTTGCGCCATCCGGAGCAACTCATCGTACATATCCGTTCCCCTTTCGTGAAGCCTTTTTCGGTTCGGCGCGAAGCGTTCGACCGTTTTCGCACCGTTCATACCGGATCATAATAGTATACACAAGGTTTGGGATACCCTCGCTTGCTTTCATAGGCGAGTCTTAAATTGCGCACAAAGCGTCGTTGTGCTAAAATGTGAGCCGGGCCTCCCCTGTAAATAATAGGGAAAGAAGCGTGAACGAACGTGGGCACCATTCTGGACTACCTGAACTGGCGGCTGGATGTGCCGCTGCGCGTTTCGCCGTTCAACCCGGTCGATAACCTCATTCTGAGCGTGTTCTCCTACCTGCCGCTGGACAAGTGCGAGGGCCGCACCATCGCGGAAATCTCGGCGGAGGTGTGCGCACGGGAGCAGAACTCTTCCTACCGGGAGCTTATGCGGCTGATGGGCCAGGGCGCCCGGTTCGGCATGATGCGCATCGTCCGCTTCCAGGATCTTTTCAGCGAGGAGGAGGAGAAGCAGTTCGCGGCGGTGGCGGTGCAGATGGGGGACGGCACCTGCTTTATCGCCTACCGGGGTACGGACGCGACCCTGGTTGGCTGGAAAGAGGACTTCAACATGGGCTTCGCCGACGATGTGCCCGCCCAGCGGGAGAGCGTGAACTTCCTGAATGATGTCGCGGGCCGGGTGGACGGCGTGCTTCGCGTCGGCGGCCATTCCAAGGGCGGAAACCTGGCCGTCTATGCGTCGCTCTTCTGCGAAAACGACGTGCGCGCGCGCATCCGGGAGATCTACAACAATGACGGGCCTGGCCTGACCGCGAAGATGCAGGACTGCGCAAACTGCGCTGAAATCCTGCCGCGCCTTAACACCTACCTTCCGCAGACGTCCATCATCGGCATGCTGATGGAGCACAATGAGAGCTATCAGGTGGTGCGCAGCGAGGGCATCGGCGTCATGCAGCACGACCCGTTCACCTGGCAGACCGCGCGGGACGATTTTCTCAAGGAGGGCGGCCTCAGGGCGGGGAGCCTGTACGTCGACAAGACCATCAAGCGGTGGGTGGCCTCGGTTTCGCCGGAGGACCGCAAGGCGTTCATCGACGCGGTCTACCACATCCTGTCCTCCACCGGCGCGAAGTCGGTGAACGACCTCTTCGGCGGCTGGCGCAGGAACCTCGCGGCCATCCTGACGGAGACCTCCGGGTTCGATCCGGAGACGAGGAAGCTCCTAAGGCGTGTGGTGGGGCTGCTCTTCGCGTCGGGCGCGAAAAACCTCGTGCCCATCGGCCAGCCCAAGGAGAAAACCACGTAAACTGCTCAACAGGCTCGCCGCGCAAGATACGCTTGCCAGACGGCTCGCGTGCTTCTCAAAGCGTTCCCGGCGACCTGCGCGCCGGGAACGCATCTGTTTCCATAACCAGTGCGGCACTGGTTATGGAAACAATACCATCAATCAGTGCGCCGCCCGGAAATTCCAGAGAATTTTAGGCGCACGCAGAACTACTTCCTTCGCGCCCAAAAGCCGCTCGGCGGATTTTGGGCGCTCCATTCTATGGGTTAGCCAGATCCTCGGCCAGCGCTTCCAGCTTTCGCATCCGGGCACTGACGCCGGACTTGCCCAGCTGCGGCTCCAGCATGCCGCCAAGCTCCGAAAACGACGCGTCCGGGTACTGCAGCCTCAGCCGCGCCAGCATCTCCAGCTGCGGCGGCAGGTTGTCCAGCCCCTGTTTTTTATCGATCCATTCGATGATGCTGATCTGGCGCGTGGCGGCTTCCACCGTCTTTTCGAGGTTGTTGTTGTCGCAGTTGACCAGGCGGTTGACATCGTTGCGCACGCCCTTTAGGACGCGGACGTTTTCAAAGGCCAGCACCGCCTTGTGCGCGCCCAGAAGGGTCAGCAGGGTTACGATGTGCTCGCCGTCCTTCAGGTAGGCCACGTACTGCCGCTTGCGCTCGCTCATCCTCGCGGGCAGGCCAAAGCCCTCCATGAGCTTCACGACCGCCTGCGCCATCTCCTCGTCGGAAACCGCGATCTCCATGTGGTAGGCGTGCTCGGGGTTGTTGATGGAGCCACCCGCCAGGTACGCGCCTCGCAGCGCCGCCACGCGGCAGCAGCTCTTGCGCGTCAGGTCGCTGTGCGGCGTCCTGCGAATGCCGAGGGGGGCGCTCTTTGAGTACAGCCTGAGCGCGGCCATCAGCGCGTTCGCGTCTTCGTCCGAAAAGGCGAGCAGGTACCGGGCCTTGCCGCCCAGCCGGTCGGTCTTGACCGAACGCAATTCACCGGTCATACCCAGGTGTTCCTTGACCATGAGGAAGTAGCGCCGCGCCACCGCCGCGCTCTCGGTGCCGATGGACAGCTGATACCGCCCCGCGCCGCGAAACGAAAGCGCGCCGCAGGAGAGCGCCATGCCGGCCATCTCCGCGAGCGCGCAGCAGCTTTTTTCCACGATCGAGCGGGCGAGTTCCTCCCGCACGTCCGACGAGAACGACATCTTCAGCCCCCCCAACGCCACCTATGTATGCCTTGCCTGCATCCTGACCGATGCGCGTGGGAATCCACCTTGATTGAATCCCTCTGTGAGGGTTCCAGGGGAAATCATTTCCCCTGGCGGGGTGCGGGGCAGCGCCCCGCTTCGTTATTTCTCTTCGCCCAGGATGCGCACTTCGCACTCCAGCAGTACGTTGAACTGCGCCAGGACCTCCCGCTGAATGTGGGCGATCAGGTTCAGCACGTCGCCCGCGGTCGCGCCGCCCACGTTGACGATGAAGCCCGCGTGCAGCGTGGAGACCTGCGCGCCACCGATGGTGTAGCCTTTCAGCCCCGCCTGTTCGATCAGCGCGCCCGCGAAGTGGCCCTCCGGCCGCTTGAACACCGAGCCCGCGCTGGGCAGCGTCAGCGGCTGCTTCTCCCGGCGGGAGGCGTTGAATTCGTTCATGCGGGTGCGGATGCGCTCCGGGTCGTCGGGGACCAGCTTGTATCGGGCCGCGAGCACCACGCCGCCCTTTTTCAAAATCACCGACTTGCGGTAGCCGTAGTCCAGCCCTTCACGGGACAGCCATTGGTCCCGGCCTTCCATCAAGACCCTCGCGCCGATGGTCACGCACGACATGTCGTGGCCGTAGGCCCCCGCGTTCATCGCCGCCGCGCCGCCGGCCGTGCCGGGGATGCCGCAGGCGAATTCCAGGCCGGAGAGGCCCGCCGCCAGCGCATGCGCCGCCACTTTCGAGAGCAGCGTGCCCGCCTGCGCGGTCAGCTCCTCACCTTCGATGATGACCTCGGCCATCTCCTGCGTGGAGACCACGAGGCCCCGGATGCCGCCGTCCCGGACGATCATGTTGGAGCCGTTGCCCAGCACCAGGCAGGGCACATCCAGCGCCTTCGCGGTTTCGACCGCGAACACGGCCTCCTCCGGCGTGGCGGGCAGCGCGAAGACGTCCGCCGGACCGCCCAAGCGGAAGGTGGTGTGCCTGGCCATCGGCTCGTTTTCCAGCAGGCGCTCCGGCGGCAGCCCGTTTTTCAGTTCCTCCAAGAGTTTCAGCAAGCTCTCACCCTTTCGCACCTATCCTACCGCGCCTCAGCCCATTCTATGAACGCGCCGGACGAAATCGCCTTTTGAAGGGCGGTTCGCAAAGGTGCGCTACCCTTTATTCGACGAACACGTAGTTGGCTTCGCGGAGCATCGCCTGCGAGTGGGCGACGATCACCACGTCGGGCTTGAATTCCCTGGCGTAGTCCTCGATGGAACGGGGGCTCTTGCGAAGGTCCACGGCCAGCACTTCGTGGGCGGTCAGCGCCATGAAGTCCACAAAGGGCGTGCCGTAGGAGTCCTTGGCGATCAGGATGCGCCCCGTGGGCACCTTGTCGTTGACATACCAGTTCTCCGCGTCGTGGTTGCCGTAGACGCTGTACAGGTTGGCCACGCCGTCCCGCTTCGCGTCATCGATCAGCTTCAGGTTGAGAAGGTCATAGAACGACCCGGAAACTTCTTCGGTCTTGGCACCGTTGACGATTTTCTTGTGCAGCGACGTTTCATAGGTCGGCCGCGTCAGGATGAAATCGTCCGGCGCGATCAGCGCTGGCCCCAGCCGCTCCCCCACCTGGCCCATGTGCATACCGGAGAAGGTCTCGGAGGAGAAGCTCTCCGAGGCGTAGAGCGTGGGATGGATTGGGAAGCCCATCTCGTTCAGCTCCGCCGCGGTGGCCTGGAAGGTCGCGAACAGATTGGGCGTCGCCCAGTGCTGGTCGGTGCGGTAGATCGCCTGGCCCAGCGTCAGCGCGTTGGCGCGGTACACCTCCCGGCTGTCGATCACCGGGATGTCCACGGCCCGAAGGCCCGTAACCAGCGCGTCCGCCATCTGGATGTTGGTATCGGTCACGCCGTCCGGCAGCATGCCGTCCTCGTAGAGGTAGGAGTGGGGGTAGACGAAGAGCATCGGTGCGCCCATGGACGCGAGATTCTCCTTGAGCTTGACCATCTTCTGAATGTCGTCCTGAAAGCTGGTCTTGCCCAGAAGGTCGTAGAGCTGTCCGGTCTTGAGTTTGACCATCGTGCTGCCGCCCAGGCTGAACATCTGCTTGCCCAACGCCATCTGAAGGCGCAGGTTGAAACCCTGAAAAGCGTCCTTACCCGCGAGCGTCCGGTTGATGGTGGCGGTCAGCGCGCTGATGCGCGCCGTCACGCCCACCAGAGGCCGCCCATCTTTCATGTAGTTGGTGTAACCTTTGGTGAGCGCATACGCGAAATCCCGCGCATGCAGTGCCAGCGTCACGCCGCCCATGATGAAAATCGCAAGCACCAGGACGGCGGCCAGCACGCGATCGAGTTTTTTCCGAAGCATCGGCCTTCCCTCCTAGAAGTTGAAGTAGATGAACGGGTTGTAGCCGCCCATGACGATGTAGCTGACGGAGATCGCGAACACCGCGATCAGCCCGACCGCACTCAAGATTTCAAAGGCCCGCTCCGGCACATGCAGCTTTCCCTTGACGAACTTGCCGATCGGCAGACCGATCAAAAGCGCCAGCGCCACGAACACGCCGTATTCGCGCACGTACATGGTGGCGGTTGCGTCCCAGAAGCCGCTGGAATGCACGCCGTACATGGCGCCGATGTAACCCGCCGCGTAGCCCAGGCTGTTCGAGCGGATCATCACCGTGATCGTAATGATCGCGATCATTGCGTAGAGGACGGCCAGCGGGTACTTCTCCAGCTTCTTGCCAAGACCCGTGAGCCGCTCCGCCGACAGCAGCACGAAAAAGCCGATGCCCCAGAACAGGAAGTTCCAGGACGCGCCGTGCCAAAGGCCCGTCAGCGACCACACCACGAACATGTTGAACAGCAGCCGCCATACGCTCTTGACCCGGCTGCCGCCCAGCGGGAAGAACAGGTAATCCCGGAACCAGGTGCCCAGGGAAATGTGCCAGCGCCGCCAGAACTCGGTGATGGAGCGGGAGATCATCGGGTATTCGAAGTTCTCCAGGAAGTGGAACCCGAACATCCAGCCCATGCCGATGGCCATGTCCGAATAGCCGGAGAAGTCGTAGTACACCTGCCACAGGTAGGCGATCGCACCCAGCCACGCGGCGCCCGTCGACAGTTCGCCGGGCGCGTGGGCGAAGGCGTTGTCCACGAGCAGCGCCAGGCTGTTGGCCAGGATGACCTTCTTGCCCAGGCCCACCATGAAGCGCCTCGCGCCGCGGAGAAAATCGTCCATCGTCTCGACGCGGCCGTCGATCTGGTCGGCGATGGTCTGATAGCGCACGATCGGGCCCGCGATTAGTTGCGGGAAGAACGAAACGTACAGGCAGACGTTCATAAAGTTCGTCTGCACCTTGCCGTCTTTGCGGTATACGTCGATCACATAGGACATGGCCTGGAACGTGAAGAACGAAATGCCGATCGGTAGCACGATTTCCGGCACCGGAATGTGCGCGCCGAAGCCTGCGTTGATGCTTTTTAAGATGAACATCAAGTATTTGAACGTGCCCAGAAGGCTAAGGTTCCCGATGACGGAAAACGTAAGCCACGCCTTTGCGACGCGGGTATCGCGGTGCCGGTCGATTTGAAGCGCGCACAGCCAGTTGAAGGCGATGGACGCAAGCATGACAAACATGAACCAGGGTTCGCCCCAACCGTAGAAGAAGAGGCTTACGAGGGTCAGAAACACATTCCGGTGTCCGCGCTTCCGAAGGAGCGCAAAGTATACCAGGAGCACGACCGGAAGGAAGAAGAATATGAATTCGGAACTGGAGAAAACCACTCGATCAACCCCTCGCGCTGTGAGGATATTGTCCGGCCTCAGGCCGGCGATCGGGACATAAAAATGCGGGGGCGGGTCGAGCCGCCCCCGCGAAGGCAAACGTTACTTTTTGGCTTCGTACTTCTTGATCAGCTTGATGTTGTACCACTCGATGTCGCTCAGCTTGCTGCCGGAATACCCGCCGGGCTTGTACCACTTCTGGTTGGCAAAGTAGCTCTTGTAGAAGCTGCTCTTGAACTTGTACCCGTGCCGGGCCAGGATCTCGTTCCGGGCGATCCCCAACCGCTTCTTGGTCAGGTTCTTCAGCTGGCTGCTGGTCAGCTTCTTGGAGGAGGAATTCGAGAAGATGAAGCTGTTCTGGGTCGCGCCCGAGCCGTCGGAGGGCGTGGTGGAGCCGCCTAGCAGGCCGTACTCGATCTCCATGGACTTGATCAGCTCCATGTTGTACCATTCGATGGAGTTGAGCTCGCCCGTGGAGAAGCTGCCCGGCTTGTACCAGGTCTTGTTCTCAAAGTACTTCTTGTACTTAGAGGACTTGAACTTGTATCCGTGCCGCGCGTAGATCTCGTTGCGGGCGTAGCCCCACTTGGACTTGGAGACGCCCAGGATCTGCGAGCGGGTCAGCTTCTTGGAGGAAGAATTGGGGAAGACGTAGCCGCTGCTGGTGGCCGAGCCGCCGGAGGAGCCGCCCGAGGAATCGTCGTCCGAAACCCCGGAGTCGTCCGTCTCGTCGCCGGTGGTGTCGTCAATGGTCTCGTCACCGGTCGTCTCGTCTGTGAGCCCGGTTTCGTCGCCGGTCTCGGTCCCCTCGGTGGTGAGCGGGGCGATGGCGTTGCCGGTGGTCAGTTGGATGGGGGCGGAGCCGTCCAGCGGCACCTCGGTCAGCGTGCCGGTGGTGTGCTCATAGACGTAGGCGGCGTCGCCGAATACCGTCAGCGTGGTGTAGAGTTCCGGCGCCATCAGCACCTTGCCGTCGCCGCCGGTCAGCGGGTAGAGCGACACGTCCTGGGCGGTATACACCACCACGCCTCGGCCGGTGGGGAAGAAGTCCCAGTCGTAATCGAGGTTCATGGACGTCAACTGGCCGGTCTGGATGTTGTAGCGGTAGAGCTTGCCCTCCAGCCACATGTCGTCGGCGGAGCCCATCGCGTAGTTGTCCTCAAGGTTGTGGAAGTACAGGTAGTCGCCGGACGCCTTGAGGTCTTGGATGCCCTTGTCCAGGATCAGCTCCGAGTTGGAGCCGGTGGCGGTCATCGAGTACAGCTTGCCGCCGGAGAGCACGAGGTTGTTGCCGTCCGACATCTCGTGCGTGTAGGAGGCGACGTCCTCACCGGAGACGTAGAAGATCACGTCGTCGATGATCACGTATTCGGTCAGGGACAGCGGGGTGACCTCGTCCATGTCGCCCGCGGCGGGATCGACCACGTTCAGGTGGCTGTCCGCCAGGCAGTAGAGCATGCCGTCGTACCAGGCCAAGTGCTTGACCTGGACGCCCGCCTCAAACGATGCGAGCGTGGCGCTCTGCCCGTCGTCGCCGATGCGCTTGAGGGTAAAGGAGGTGCCGTCGCCCAACAGGTAGTAGGCCGTGCCGTCCGCGCCGATCACAAGGTCCGAAAGGGTCTGGGCGGTGTCCAGCTTGGTCATGCTGCCGCCGCTCGCGGGCAGCGAATAGAGCGAGTAGTTGTCACCGTCCTGCAGGATCGAGTACAGCGCGTCTTCCGTCTGGCCGACAGCGCCTCCATGTTCGGATACTCCGGTGGCCGCCAATGCGGCCAAGGGCAGAGCGGCGAGCAGCGCAAGCGTGAGGACGACCGCGCCCAACCATTTCATTTTGCCCATTGCGTTCCCTCCTAGTAATGTCTGCGGACCCGCGCTTCCGGATTAGACGTAAAGTGTTTCCAGATTGTTTCCGATTCCGTCACCGGCCCGAGAGTGCCGCTTCCTCGAGGATGACGAGGCCCTTGTCCGCGTCGAGGGTGGCCTCCACCCCCAGTGGAATGGTGATCTTGGGGCTGCAGTGGCCGATCATATACCCGGAAATCACCGGTTTCCCCGAGGGGAGCACCACTTCTTCAATGACCTGACGGAGCGTGAGGCTTCGGTCGGGGTATTCTGGCTTGCAGTCGGTGAAGCCGCCCAGCACAACGCCCACGCTCTGGTCGAATTTGCCGGAGAGCCGGAGCGTGGTCAGCAACCGGTCCAGCCGGTCGATGTATTCGCCCACGTCCTCAAGCACCAGGATCGCGCCGCGCGCGTCGATCTCCCAGGGCGTGCCGTTCAGCGCCGCGATCAGGCACAGGTTGCCGCCAACCAGCCTTCCGCGGGCGATGCCGCCGTTCAAGGTCTCCACCGGGTATTCCGGCGGGTTCGGGAGCGGGCCGAGGGGTTCCGTCGATGTCAGCGCCCGCCAGAGGCCCGCCTCCGTGAAGGAATCGAAGTTGTCCGCGATCCATTCGGTGGACGGCATGGGCGCGTGCATCGTGATGAGGCCCGACTTCTGGCCGTAGGCGATGTGCAGCGCCGTGATGTCGCTGTACCCGGCCAGCAGCTTCGGGTGCCTGGCCGCAAGCCCGTAGTCCAGCATCGGAAGGATGCGGGGCGCGCCGTAGCCGCCGCGGATGGCGACGATGCCGTCGATGGCGTCGTCTGCAAACATCCGGTTCAGATCGTCCGCGCGCATCCGGTCGTCCCCGGCGAGGTAGCCGTGCGCGCTTTTGCAGCTTTCGCCGACCACGACCTTGTAGCCCTTTGCCCGGGCGGCCTCCACGCATTTGTCCACGCTGTCCAGCGTCTTGACGGGGCTCGATGGTGCGACGAAACCCAGCGTGTCGCCGGGTCTCAGGGCTTTGGGTTTCAGCATGTTGCTCCTAACCGTTGACCACAAACATCATAAACTTCAGTACGTCCATGAAGTCGCGGGATTCGTAGGACACAGTCCGCTCGTCGAGTTTCTTCGCGCCGGGGTAGAAGCCGCCCTTGCGGGCCATCTGGTGCTCCCGGAAGGAGACGCACATTTCCACGGATTCCGGCATCGGGAAGAGGAATGCCTCGCGCGGCATCTGAAGGGCCGCGTTCACCGCGCCGTAGATCATCTTGACGGCGGCCGCCGGGTGCGGCGATATGGTGCCGCCACCGAAGCCCTCCACCACCGGCACGGTCACGGTGTTGATGTTCTTGGTCTTCATCCAGTCGCAAAGCCCCCGGTCGCCCGCCACGCAGTAGACCGGCACACCGAAATAGGCGGCGATGAGGCTGTTGATGTACAGCTCCGACGCCGGCTCGCCGTTGATATTGAACGAGAAAAGCCGGGTGTTCATCGTATGGGCGAGGGGGTTACAGTCGCTGCCCACGCTGGAATGGTAGCCGGTGAACACCACGCCGTCAAAGCTCTTGTCCAACCCCGCCATCATGCACAGCGGGTCCGCGCCCCAGCCGCGGAAGATGCGTACGCACTCGGGCAGGAGGTTCGGGTCGATGTTCCGGGCGGAGTCGTGCGCGTCCTTGACGAGGATCTCCGTCCAGCCCGCGTCGATGGCGCCCTGGCAGGCCGCGGCCACTTCGCGGCTCATCTGA
The DNA here is from genome assembly GCA_023416655.1 of Bacillota bacterium. GTDB lineage: Bacteria > Bacillota > Clostridia > Christensenellales > Aristaeellaceae > JAEZHK01. Next base: position 8,144 of record JAEZHK010000076.1, on the reverse strand, counting down.
ACGGTAAAGTGCTGGTACAGGTCGCGCCCCTTTTCGGTCTCGTCCCAGTGCGCGATGCCCGAGGTTCCCTCGATGTCGGCGGAAATGAACAGCTTCACAACGGTTCTTCCTTTCCATGACATACCGCAGTTATTATAACAGAAGGCATTTGGGTTGACAACCACATATTTCTAGTTGCAGGTTTCGCCGCCCTTTCCGCCACTTTCTCCGCCGTTTTGCGGATGCGCCGGGCGCGTTCGCGGGGCAGCCCGAGGGTTTGCGCGCGTTTGACGCCGGGCGCATTAGAAAAACCCGCGCGGTTTGTCCGCGGAGGGTTCACAAAACGCTGCCATCCTGTTATAATTTGTCCATCGGACGATGGAGGTGTATTTATGCTGCCTGAAATGATGGAAGCGGTCGTCGCTTACGGCAAGGGAAATTACCGGTTCGAACAGGTGAAGACGCCCCGCGCCGAAGGCGCGGACCTGATCATGGAAGTCGAAGCCTGCGGCGTTTGCGCGGGCGACATCAAGTGTTACGAGGGCGGCGCGCGCTTCTGGGGCGGCGAGGGCAACGCCCCGTTCGTGGAACCGCCGTTCATCCCCGGGCATGAAATCCTGGGGCGCGTCGCGGAGATCGGGCCGGACTACAAAGGCCCGTTCAAGCTGGGTGACAGGATCGTCAGCGAGCAGATCGTGCCCTGCGGCACCTGCCGCTATTGCCGCGAGGACAAGTACTGGCTGTGCGACCCGCACAACGTGTACGGCTTCAAATATTTCTTAAACGGCGGCTTCGCCAAGTACGTGCGGCTGCCGGAGCTTTCCCGGAACCATCTGGTGCCGGAAGACCTGCCGATGGAGAAGGCCATCCTGATTGAACCCTTCGCCTGCTCGATGCACGCGGTGGACCGCGCGAAGATCGAAAAAGACGACATCGTGGTCATCGCGGGCGCGGGTACGCTGGGCTTGGGCATGATCGCGGCGGCGGCGAGGCTGAAGCCCCGCGCGCTCATCTCCATCGACCCGGTGGGCTGGCTCCGCAACCTTGCGCTCAAGCTGGGCGCGACCCACGCGATGGAGCCGTGGACCGAGCAGGGCGTAGCGCCCTTGATCGCCGAAATGTCCGGCGGCACCGGCTGCGACGTGTACATCGAGGCCAGCGGCCACCCGTCGGCGGTGAGCCAGGGCCTGCAGCTGATCAAAAAAGGCGGCCGCTTCGTGGAGTTCAGCGTGTTCGGCGCGCCCGCGACGGTGGACTGGTCCTTGATCGGCGACGCGAAGGAGATCGACATCTACGGAGTCAGCCTCAGCCCCTTCTGCTTTGAGCGGGCCATCGGCGGCATCGCGGACGGCAGCCTGGGCACGGACGGCATCGTCACCCATGTGCTGCCGCTGTCCGATTTCAAAAAGGCGTTTGAACTGAGCAAAAAGCGCGAAGGCTTGAAGGTGGCGCTGATTCCGTAAGGACAGGCCGGGGAGGGAATACCTTGGACACCAAGGACGAGATCATCTTCCAGCAGCTGGATGTCATCCAGAAGCTGACCGAGAACAATCTGAAGCGGGTGGCGAGCGACCTGTGGGGCGCGCCCAGTCTTTCGCCGGAGCGCCTGAAAAACCCCGGCAAGCCGGAAGGCCCGCAGCCGGAGAAGCCGTTTACGCCGGAAACGCCGGACGCGAAGGACAAGCCGGACGCGAAATCCACCTCGCCGGTCGCTGCGCCGCCCGCCGAAACGCAGGCCGAAGCGAAGCCGCCGGAGGACATCGCCGTCCTGAAAGAAGAGCTGAACGGCTACATCGGCCTGGCAAGCATCAAAAAAGAGGTCGGCAACCTCATCAACATGGTCACGGTCTACAAGATGCGAAAGGCCCATGACCTGCCCACGCTCGACATGTCGCTGCACATGGTGTTCTCCGGCAACCCCGGCACCGGCAAGACCATGATCGCCCGGCTGATGGCGCGGGTGTACCACAGCCTGGGCATCCTGTCCAAAGGCCACCTCGTGGAAGTAGACCGCAGCGGCCTGGTCGCCGGGTACGTGGGGCAGACCGCCATCAAGACCGGCGACGTGGTCAAGAAGGCGCTGGGCGGCGTGCTCTTCATCGACGAGGCCTATGCCCTCAACGGCGGCGGCGAGAACGACTTCGGGCAGGAGGCCATCGATACCCTGCTCAAAGCCATGGAGGACCACCGGGACGACCTGGTGGTGATCGTCGCGGGCTACGACGGCCTGATGGACATGTTCATCCACTCCAACCCCGGCCTCGAGTCCCGCTTCAACCGATACCTGCACTTTGACGACTATTCGCTGGACGAGATGATGCTGATCTTCGAGTCCCAGTGTAAGAAGAACCAGTATGCGCTGGACGAAGAAGTGAAGGAGGCCGTGAAGGCGCTCATCGAAGAGTCCAACACCAACTCCATCTCCTTTGGCAACGCGCGCGGCGTGCGCAACGTGTTCGAGCGCGTGCTGGTGCAGCAGGCCAACCGCCTCTCCACCCTTGAAAACCCCACCCGCGAGGACCTGATGGCCATCACCACCTCGGACGTGGACGCGCTGCGCGAAAAGACGGAGGGCGGGGAAGAAGGGGCGAAAGCGGCTGTCGAACTGAAGCTGCCCGAAGCGCAGCCGCAGACCCCGGAAGCCACATTGGGAGATGTTCCTAAGCCGTCCGATGGCCGTGTTAATGCCTAATCCCACCAGATACTCGTGCAAGTAATTGAACTTTATTAGCGCAGGCGTTTTAAGAAAGCGCCTGCGCGCTCTGTAGTTCGCATAAGTTAAGTTTTCGTATTACAGATTATACCTTGAAATCAAGATAAGCTTATGTTACTATTATAAAACTCGACATCTTATGACATTACAAGGATAACTGAACATACGCTAAACCGCTTCCAAACCATAAACGGAGGTGCTTTTATGCGGAAACACAATTGTTTGCATAAAATTGATGCATCCGTGATTATATATATCATATTTGTAATAGCGGAAGGATTAGCTATCTATTACGGTGTTCAAAAAAAGATAATTCTCAATGAAAATCAAATTATGTACCTATCATCAACCGGCGCACAATTGGATGGAGAAATTATTAAAGACGAAACACTAATCGATGTTTTTAGATTGATAAGGAGAATGTTTTCTAAAAGAGTTATAATTGCTGGGATTTCAACGTTTGTGTCTATATTGTTATGTGAGTACAATATCCTTTGCGGTACAAAGGAAATTCTATTCGGCAGAGTTTTCGGCGACGTAATATTGAATAACTCACTCGTATTTATTACATTTACATCAATTATAATTATTAATTTTGTATTCACTATAGTTAATCCAGACAGGTTCGAAAAAGTAAGCACAAATGCAAAGTGGAAGATGGATGAGAAGAGCACTGTTGGGACACCGGATAACCTGGATGAGACTAATCCAAAAATCGGAAGCGACTACCAAGATATATACATCTTGGGATCTGCTAACATACTAAGCAATGAGCTTATTGGGAGATTGAATGCATTAAGAAAATATAAAAATTACGTTCTTCACGGAAGCGATATGATTGTAAGTAATGAATATCTAGCAGAGGCAAGAGATATAGAATCACAATTAAAAAGAGTTAAAAGCGAGAAACCAATACACTCATAATAATATACGACTGTTTGATGCTGCTTAATCTTTTATCATCATTGGAAACAGTTATGACGGCACTGAAATGATGGGAAACCGAGCAGACGGAATCCTTGTGTGGTTTGGGCGCATCGGCGGGGACGCGTGGAAACCTTGCAGGGCATCGACGAATCAACAGCACTGCGCTGGGCATCCGAAAGTCCTCCAAAGCGCGAAACCGGGCTCCCCTCGGCATTCCGCGGCTTGTCCCGGACATTAAGAATGCTCTCCCGAAGAGGACACGTCATTTTAACAATTCTGTGCTATACTATAGAGGCCGACAAGAAGCTTGCGAAGCGCGCGTTGGAGAAGGGGAGTGCCATGAACTTAATCAAGGAACAGGTTCAGCACAGCCGATTTGGGCTCGGAACGATCTTGGAGCAGACGGCCTCTACGGTCGATGTACGTTTTGAGGATGACTTTGGAACCAAAAAGTTCATGTACCCCTCGGCCTTTGAAACTTTTTTGGTTCTCTGCCGTCCTGCCCTGAAGGAATCGATGGAACAGGAGCTGACGGGAATCCGGGAACAATTTGCGTTGGAGCGCGCCCGGAAGATCGAAGCCGAAAGGCTCCATGAGGAAGCCGTGCGTGAGATCGTGGCGCAGCGTACCGCCAACAAGAAGGCCGTGAAACCAAGGGCGCCCAGGGCAAAGAAGACGGTGGAAAAGAAGACGGCGAGTACAGCGTCCTGAGAAGGCGTTCGGCGCAGCTTGGAATCCGTGTGCGGTGAAGCTGACCTTCCGGATCCCGGACGGAAGCTCTGCCTTGCGCCGTCCTGAATGGCTGAACCCCTGAAAAGTGTATATTGACGACAGCTTCGCCCGCGCCTTGCAGCGCGGGCGAGGTTTTTATGTCCGCTTTCCAAATCTCTCCGCGCGAGCGCGGGCGAGGTTTTAATCCGCTTCCCGATCTCTCCGCGCGGGTTCGCCGCCCGAAGGGGCGTGATTACTTGAAGATCCCGTAGGTCTTGAGCACCTCCTGCACGAACAGGATGCCCTGGCCCGGATCGTCGAGCTTCAGCGCTCTTCGGATGGATTCGACGATGGCGTCGGTTTTATCGGATTCGGAGAGGATGAGCACAATCTCCTTCTCCGGTTCGATGTCCATGGAGAAGAGCCTCGTGGTTTCGTGGACGCCCGCGCCGCGCGCTTTTACAATGGTGCCGCCCTTGGAACCGGCCTTGGCCGCCGCGTCGATGACCTCCTCCGCCCGGCCTCGGTTCACAATGGTGGTGATAACGTGGTACATCTTGTTCGCACCTCTTTCATCGCTGGGATCGCTTGTCGCCTTGCCGCGCGTGCCGACCACTGTGGCGACGGCGGTGGTGAACGCGATGCCGTGGTTGGGCTTTTCAAATTCATAGTCCTGGTTGAGCTTTGACAGCGCCTCGTGGGCGGTCTTCCGCTGGGCGACCATGTAGACGATCTCCTTGCGGCTGTCGGATAGCCCCAGGCACTCCAAAATGCGGTTGCACATCGTGCCCGTGCCCAAGAGGATCGTGCCGCCCCGGATGCCATATTGCTTCGCCTTGTGCAGCAACTTGCTGCCCAAGCCCGCGTTTACGATCACGCAGGCCTTGACGATCTCCATCTTGTCAGAACCGTTCATCGCTCGCCTCAAAGCCTCTCTTTCCCGATTTCAACTTGTAGAGTACGCCCAGGATCTGCAGCGCGATCAGCGGCGTCATCGCCACCATCGCGATCATCCCAAACCCGTCCACCATGACGTCCGCGCTCTCGATGGCGTCCGCCGCGCCCTGCGCGAACGCGAGGATGAACGTGGCGGTCATCGGGCCGGACGCGACGCCGCCGGCGTCAAACGCCATGCCCACGAAGAGCTTGGGCACGTAGAAGCTCATCGCCAGCGACAGGATGTAGCCGGGCAGCAGGTAGTGCCACAGCTTGACCTCCGGGATCATGATCCGGATCATAGAAAGCGCCACCGAGACGCCCACGCCGATGGCCAGCGAGAAGAGTACCACCTTGCGCCGCACGTAGCCGCTGGTGACGTCCTCGATCTGGTGGGTCAATACGTACACCGCCGGTTCCGCCAGCACCGTGACGCAGCCCAGCACGAAGCCGATGAGCACCAGCGGGAATTTGCTGTCGATCGACGCGAGCTTTGAGCCAACGATCTTGCCCACGTCCATGAACCCGCCGTTGACGCCCACCAGAAACAGCGTCAGCCCCAGAAACGTAAAGCACAGCCCCGCGATGATGCGGATCACCTGCCGCGTCGGATGTTTGAAGGCCGCGAAATGGAACGCGAAGAAGATCAAAAGGATGGGCAGCAGCGCGATCACAACCTCCTTGGCGATACCCCCGAAGAGCGCCAGGAAGGGCGCGATGACCGAGGCGGAGGCCGATTCGGCGTAGTTGAGGTTGGCGGTGATGGCGTCCTGCTTGGTCAGGATGCTCACGATCATCACGGCGATGATCGCGCCCGTGGAGGCGATGGCGACAAGGCCGAAACTGTCCTTCTCCGAAGCCTTGCTGTCCTTTTTCATCGCGGAGACGCCCACGGCGAGTGCAAGGATGAAGGGGACCGTCAGCGCACCGGTCGTCGCGCCGGACGCGTCAAAGGAGATCGCCAGGAATTCCTGCGACGCCAACAGCGAAAGCCCGAAGATGAGGGCGTACAGGATCGTCAAAAGCTTGTACAGCGGAAAGCCGAAAATCGTCCGCCAGAGGCCCAGCGCCAGCAGCGCCGCGATGCCGATGGATACGACGACCACAATGTCCGTCTTGGAGACGAGGTTTCCTGTGACCGCGGAGACCTGGGAGGCCAGGATGTGCAGGTCCGGCTCCGCGACCGAGATAAAAAACCCCAGGATCAGGCCGGAGACGACAACCATCCAGATCCGGTTGGTCTTCGCGATGCCCGCGCCGAGTACGTTGCCGATGGGCGTGACGCCGATGTCCACGCCGAAGAGGAAGATCGAAAGCCCCACCAGCACCATCGCCGCGCCGATGAGGAACCTAAAGAGGTACTGCGGCTCCAGCGGCGTCAGCGTGAAGTGCAGGAGCAAGACAATGGCGGTGATGGGGAGTACGGAGTACAGCACTTCCTTGAATTTGGACAGAAGTACATTCAAACGCATCACATTCCTTTCATTCTATTCAAACGGGATAGAATCGGAAGAAATCATCTCACCCCCTATGTTTTGGCTGTTTGGCCCCGCGGCATGCGTATTTTGCCGCGTCCCTTTTCGCAAAGTGCCGGATGCGCGGCGGCCTGTGGCGCAGAAATAATCAAACCCAATCCCGTATGTTTACCGTAACATGATTTCCGCGCCCGTGTCAAGGAAACAGCCGCGCAAATTGATGGAAATCTTCTTCGGCGGTTTGCATAAAAAAGGCCCCTGGAAATGCCTCCGGGGGACGCATACGATGGGTGGCCCGTCGTATCTTTCAATCGTTCTCAGCGGCCTGCGCGCCGGGAACGTGTTTCGCCTGCCAGTGCGAACACTGGTAGGCGAAACAATACCACATGTCAGCGCGCCGCCCGAAAATTCCGGAGAATTTTAGGCGCACGCAGAGCTTCTTCCTTCGCGCCCAAAAGCCGCTTGGCGGATTTTGGGCGCCCGCGTTTAGGCTGTTTCGATCTTGCCGACGGAGGTCAGGCCCAGCTTTTCGGCGGCGCGCTCGCGCATCTTGTACTTCATGATCTTGCCGGCGGCGTTCATCGGGAACTCGGTCACGAAGTCGAAGTAGCGGGGGCACTTGTGCTTGGCCATGTGGCTGAGGCAGTACGTCCGGAGTTCCTCCGCCGTGGCGCTCGCGCCCTCCTTCAGGATGACTTCCGCCAGGATTTCCTCGCCGTACTGCTTGTCGGGTACGCCGATCACCTGCACGTCCTTGACGGCGGGGTGGGTGTAGAGGAACTCCTCGATCTCCTTGGGGTAGATGTTTTCGCCGCCTCGGATGATCATGTCCTTGATGCGGCCGGTGATCTTGAAGTTGCCGTCGGGGAGCCTACGCGCCAGGTCGCCGGAGTGCAGCCAGCCCTCCTCGTCGATCACCGCCGCGGTGGCTTCGGGCATCTTGTAGTAACCCTTCATGATGTTGTAGCCGCGGGCGCAGAATTCGCCGTCGGTATTGTCGGGCAGCTCCACGCCGGTCTCCGGGTCCACGACCTTGCACTCGACCGCGAACATCGCGCCGCCGACGGTGGAGACGCGGGTTTCCACGCTGTCGGTGGTCTTACTCATGGTGGTCGCGGGCGAGGCCTCCGTCTGGCCGTAGGTGATGCAGATTTCGTCCATGTGCATCTTATCCAGCACCTCGCGCATGACCTTGACCGGGCAGGGGCTGCCCGCCATGATGCCGGTGCGCACGTGGGAGAAGTCTGTCTTTTCGAAGTCCGGGTGCTCCAGCATGGCGATGAACATCGTGGGCACGCCGTGGAAGGCGGTGATCTTCTCCCGGTTGATGCAGTCCAGCGACACGCGGGGCGAGAAGTAGGGGATGGGGCTCATGGTGGTGCCGTGGGTCATGGAGGCGGTCA
>JAEZHK010000067.1 GCA_023416655.1 Bacillota bacterium | reverse complement strand
CTCGGTCGGAGCGGCGGTGGGCTCCTGCGGGGCCGCGGTCGGCTGCTCGGTCGGCGCCGCGGTGGGCGTCGGATTCGGCCACGCGGTCGGCTCCGGCGTCGGCACGGCTGTCGGGTTCGGCCAGGCGGTCGCCTCCGGCGTCGGGCTCGGGCTGGGGCTGACCGTCGGAATGGGCGTGGTGTCGGGCTTGATGGGCGCGTCCTCGTCATTCAGCCACTTGATGGTGCCGGGCCCGGCGGTGCCGTCCACCTTCAGCCTGGCATTGTAGTTATCGTTGACATACTGCTGGAAGTCCTTGACGGCCTTCTCCGTGGCCTTGTCGTACTTGCCGTTGGGCCAGGCGTCGTTGAGCCAGCGCAGGTCGATCAGCCGCCACTGCAGGTCCTCGATCTGCTCCGGCGAGGCCTTGCGGTAGTTGTTGACCGGCGTGGGCTTGGGGGTCGGCTTCGAGGTATCTACGCCGCCGTCGCCGCTGCCGTCCGTATAATCCTGATCGTCGGTGTTGCCGCCGCTCAGGTCCTGGCCGCCCTCTTCGTCCTGCCAGCCGGGGGCGGTGGTGTCGATGGGCAGCTCGCCCGGGTCGGGCGTGGCGGTGACATCGGGCGTGGCCGTCGGCGCGGCCCAGGCGTCCTCTGTCGTCTCAGGCGAACGGGTGGGATCGAGCGCGTTCCGGGTGAGGTTGATGACGCTGATGAGCACCACCACGACCACCGCCACCACGACGCCGCCCATGATGAGCGCCTGCTTGGTCACCTTCTTGGCGGGGACTTCCTGATTCGCCGCTTCCGCCGGGGCATCGGACGCGCCGGCCTTGCGCTGCACCAGGTAGCCGGTGCCGTTGTCTTCAAAGAACACGCGCTTGCGCATGCTGTCGCCGGCCTGAACGCTGCCGCTCATCTCACTGAGGCCGCTCTGGAACGCCGCCTCCGCGCCGGGACGCACACTGACCGAGCCGTCCGGCTGGCGCTCCGCGGCGTCGCGCGGGAAGTACTCCCGGACGCGCAGCTTCGCGCCGGTCTTGAGGTCGTAGGCGACGTAGACGATGCCGCCCGCGTCCTGGCCCAGCGCGCGCCCGACGAGGAATCTCGTGCGCAGCACCGTACCCGGCGCCAGATGGCTGTGCGAAACCGGCGCGAGCGGATCGCGGCCGCAGGCGGGGCATTCGCCTTTTTTATCCAGCGGTTCGAAGCAGTACATGCATTTTTCGCGCGGGCCCGTTTCCATTGGACAACCCTCCGTAACCCAGTACTGGGGTGATTTAGATTTCTGCTACGATCTGACGAATTTGCGCCGAAATCTGTTCCACGCTGCCGCTGGCGTCGACGGCGCGGACGCGCCCCGGCTCCCTTTGGGCCAGCGCCCGGTACGCTTCATACACGCGCTTTGCCAGCGCGTCGTCGCCCTCGATGCGGTCGGGCGCGCGCTCCGCGCGGCGGCGGTGGATGGCCTCGATGGGGTCCATCAAAAGCAGCAGTGTTGCGTCCGGCATCACGCCGTCGACGGCGGGTGCGTTGATGGCGGTCACAAGCTCCCGCCCGAGGCCCCTGGCCTCCCCCTGAAAGACGATGGAAGAATCCACGAACCGGTCGCACAGCACGGTGTCGCCCCGCTCGATCGCGGGCCGAATGACATCGCGAACGTGCTGTGCCCGGGACGCCGCGAAGAGGAGCGCCTCCGTCACGTCGCACATGCCCTTCTCATTGGCGTCCAGCACCAGCGCGCGGATGCGCTCGGAGATCGGGCAGCCGCCCGGTTCCCGCGTCTCCACCAGCCGGTGCCCCAGCCGCTTCAGCCAGTCGGCGAGCAGGCGCGCCTGCGTGGACTTGCCGCAGCCGTCCGGGCCTTCCAGCGAGAGGAACAGCCCTTTTTGACGCGGCAGGCCGCCCAAGAGCAGGTCTGTCAGCGCCTCGATGCTATCCGCCACCGCCGCCGCGCCGCTTTCCAAAAGCTCTTCGCGGGTGCCGTAGCCGTACAGCGCGCCGATGCCGTCCACCCCCGCGCCCACCGCGCCCGCCATGTCAAACATGCGGTCACCGACCATGCAGGCCCGGCTGTACTTCTCCGGCAGCGCGCGGCGGATCAGCTCCGCCTTGTCGCAGTGGTCGTCCTTTTCATGGGTGGAGGTGACGCGGTCAAAATATTTCCACAGGTCGAAGCCCTTCAAAACACGTTCAGCCTGCACCGTGGGCTTGGCCGTCACCACGCCCAGAAACGCGCCGTGGGCCTTCAGGCTTTTGAGCATCGCCGGAACGCCGGGGAAGACGAGGGCGTCCGCCCAGCCCTCCGTCTCGTACTTCGCGCGGAAGATGCGGATGGCCTCCCGCGCGCCGTCGTCGTCCAGGCCCAGAAACCGGAAGGATTCGTACAGCGGCGGTCCGACAAACAGCGTCAGGTCCCGCCCCTCGCAGTCGACGCCCATCGCGTCCAGCGAGTGCCGGGCCGAGGCGACGATGCCGGGGTGGGATTGGGTCAGCGTGCCGTCCAGGTCGAACAGCACCACGTCGTAGGGCAATTGCATTTCGGGCGCTCCTTATGTTTGCATGTCCCGCGCCGCCAGAAACTGTATGGACGCGGTTTTGTCATGTTTCGATCAATTCATTATATCACGAACCTGCGCGTCGCCGAGTTAAATTGGCGAAAATGCAAGTTTTTTACAGCGCAAAAAGGCGCTGAAAACCACGGTACGGGTCTTCAGCGCCGCGTTTTTGCCGATCTCGCTATCCCTTCACCGCCCCCGCCACCATGCCCTCGATGATGCGCTTCGAGAACATGAAATACACGATCAGCGCGGGCAGGATGGCCAGCGCCATCGTGGCCATGATCTTGGTGTAGTTGATCGTATACTGCCCCTTCATGGTATTGACGCCCACCGGCACGGTCAAAAGGCGGTTGTCGTTGATTAAAATCAGCGCGAAGATGAATTCGTTCCAGCAGGAGAAGAACTGGATGATGCCGATCGTCGTCAGCACGGGCATGGTGATGGGCAGGATGATCTCAAAGAGCGTGCGGGTGAAGCTCGCGCCGTCGATGGCCGCCGCCGCCTCCAATTCCTGCGGGATGCTCTTGAGGTAGCTCTCCACCAAAAAGACCGCGATGGGCATGCCGAAGGTCACATAGGGCAGGATCAGCGTGAACCACTTGTTCTGAAGGTCGAACTGCTTGAATTGGATGTACATCGGCACGATCAGCGCGTGGATGGGCATCAGAAGCCCCGCCATGAACAGCGCGAAGATCAGCCGGTTCCCGCGGAAGCGGAACCTCGACAGAAAGTAGCCCACAATGAACCCGAACAGCAGGATGAACACCAGCGACAAAAACGTCGAGCGGATGGAGTTGATAAAGTAGTATTTCAGGTCGCTGCTCAGAAGCAGTTCCTGGTAATTGCCAAAGAAGAGCTGTCCGGGCAGGCCCACGATGTTCGCCATGAACTCCGTGTTCGTCTTGAGCGACGAGTAGATCAGCCAGATGACCGGGAAGATGCAGGAAAACGAGAAGATGCCAAGCACCAGATTGATGACAATGGACACGGGCAGGTTTCGAAAGGTGCCCGAAGAACGCTGCGTTTTCATATTTCAGGCTTCCTTTCCGGCAAAAAGCCTGTTGATGCCCCAGCGCGTGCCCATGATGACCGCAAGGCTCAAAACGAGGAGGCCGATCGACAGCGCGCTGCCGTAGCCCATGTTGTTGCGGATAAACGAAATGCTGTAGGCGTAGAGCGCCATGACGCTGGTGGCGTTGCCGGGGCCACCGCCCGTCATCACGTACACGTGGTCGAATGTCTTCATGTTGCCGGAAATGCAGAGCGTGAGCATGACGACAAAGGTGGGCTTTAAGAGCGGCAGCGCGATGTGTAACGCTCTCTGCCAGGCATTCGCGCCATCGATTTCCGCCATTTCAAAGATGTTCGGGTCGATGGACGTGAAAGCGGAAATCAGGATCACCATGTAGTAGCCGATGTACTGCCAGACGATGGTGATGCTGATGAATTTCAGGGCGTAATCCGGGTCGGACAGCCAGGGCTTCACAAAGCCGCCCAGCCCCGTCTGCCGGAGGAAGTAGTTTAAGAGGCCGTAGTCGTAATTGTAGATCATCGACCAGATGTAGGCGACCACGACCGCCGAGATCGTGACCGGGAAGTAGCACAGCGTGCGGTGCAGCCTTTTTGCGCGGGCGAATTTGGAGTTCAGCATCATCGCGAACAGGAACGCGAAGCCGATCTGTCCGATGATGGAGACGAACGTCAAAAACATGTTGTTTTGGAAGCTGGACCAGAATACGTTGTCGCCCACCAGTTTCTGGTAGTTTGCAAGGCCGTCAAACGTCTTTTTCGGGCCGGATTTCCATTTGAAGAAGCTGAAGTACACCGCGTAGAACACCGGGACGATGACCGTGAACACGTAAACCGCGATCGGCGCGGTCAGGTACGCGAAGAAGACCCGTTTTGTCGGTTTCAGGCGCTCGTTCATGGGGAGGCCCCTCCCTTTCTGGCTGTACCCGTCGGGGCGGGCTGCCCAGTTAGCCCGCCCCGACGGATGTTGGAGACTATTGTCTCGCCGTGCCTTCCCGAGCCCGATGATGGCTGGCAGGAAGAACATGCGACTGTTGAAAACCCCGTCGTCCCTTCCAACCGTTCCCGGCGACCAGCGCGCCGGAAACGCGTCACTCCCATCCGTCCGAAGATCGGCAGGAGATCAATGTACCTCGTCGTGCCTTCCAACGGTTCCCGGCGACCTGCGCGCCGGGAACCCAGTTTCCGCCATCAGTGCGCACACTGGTGGCGGAAACATTGCCACCAGTCAGGGAGCCGCCCGAAAATTCCTCAGAATTTTAGGCTCCCGCAGTTCTTCCTTATGCGTAGAAAAGCCGCTTGCGGATTTTCTACGCCTCTAGGACAGTGCGTCCTGTTCGACCTGAATCATCTCCGCCAGCGCTTCGGGCTCCAGCGTGCCCGCCAGCACTTCCTGCAGGCCCTTGTTCATCACGTCGATGATCGCGCCGTTGAGCTCCACGTCGTACACCGGTACGCCGGAGGCGGCGGCTGCGCCCGCGATTTCGTTGTAGGCGATGGTCAAGGGATCGACGCCCTCGGTCTTCATCTCCTTGACCTTCATGGGGCTGAGCATGCCGTAGGTCAGGGCCATGTGGTCGCAGTAGTCAACGCCGTAGAGTTCAAACGCGGCCTTGATGGCGGCTTCTCGCTTGGCGCCCTCGAGCTTGTTGTTGACGGCGACGAACCAGCCGGAAGCGTTGGACAGCGAGTTCGGGTCGCCACCGGCAGCACCGGCGGGCTGGGGCAGCAGCGTGATGACGGTGTTCTCCTTGACTTCGGGGGTGGCGTTGCCGATGATGTTGGCCACCGCCCAGTAGCCGGAGACCAGCGAAGCCGACTTGCCCTGGTTGTACATGGAGATGGATTCGTCGTGGGAGATGGAGTTGAAGTCCGCGTTCAAAACGCCGGACTGGCCGAGCGCCTTGGTGAACTTCAGCATGTCCACGAACGCCGGGTCGGTGAACTTGGCGCTGCCATCGCGGGCCACGATGCCGTTGAACCAGGCGGTGCCGGTGAAGCGGTCACCCAGGCAGGAGATCCAGCAGCTCTCGTAGGGCCAGTTGTCCTTGTTGCCCAGGGCGATCGTGGGGATGCCCTTTTCCTGGAACTTCTTGGCGGCCGCGAAGACCTCGTCAAAGGTGGTGGGGATGGTTTCGTAGCCCGCTTCCGCCCACAGCTTCTTGTTGCTGTACATGAGGGACGTCGGGGACACGAACTGGATGGGCGTGCCGTAGATCTTGCCGCCCAGCGTCGCACTCTTGAATTCACCGGCGTAGTAGTCGTCCTTGACCGGCAGCGCGTTATAGTATTCGGTGAGGTCCGCCATCAGGTCGTTCTCGGCGAAGTTCTCCACCCAGGAGCCCTTCAGGAAGAACAGGTCCGGCAGGTCGTCCGCGGCGGCCTGCGCCTGGATCTTGATGGCGTAGTCGTCGTGGCTCATGGCGGTGGATTCAATCTGAACCTTGCCCGCGTTGAGCTCGTTGAAATGGTCGAGTGCCCAGGCGCGGCCCGCGGCTTCCGCGTTGTTCTTGACCTCTTCCTCGGTGTTGAAGTTGGAGAACGTGAGCTTGATCTCCTCCTCCGCCATGACGGGTGTTGCCAGTGCCAGTACGAGCATCAGGGTCAGTACCAGAGCCAGAATCTTCTTCATGGGGCACCCTCCTTGTCGCTATTTAGTCAATTGGATTGACTTATAAAATGATTATATATAGAATCGGTGTAGCTGTCAAGGAGTTTCCGACGAAATCAAAAGGAGTTTTCCTACCATTCGCCCATATTTTCTTCGCGTTGTGTTGCGTTTCGCTTTGGATGGTTTGCCCTGCCGCGCGGGATCGCCCGTTTCGCGTTTTTTCGACGTCTACTGGCGGTATTCCGCAATCTGCTCTATGAGCGCCTCCAGGTTCTCAAATGGGAAGCCGTTGTCCGCCTCCACGTAGAACCAGGAGCCGCCCTCACCCATGCGGAAGGTCTCGTACTCGCGCCTGACCAGATCCTTCACATCCCGCGGCTTTCCATAGGTCATCGCGTTGGCGCGGTCGGTGTGGACGGCCACGGCCAGCCCCAGTTCGCGGCAGCGGGCGGCCAGTTCCGCCATGTTGAAGGCGGGCAGCTGCGGCCAGATGGCGGTTGCGCCCACCTCGCGGAGGTCCGGCAGCAGTTCCATCAACTTCCCGCAGCTGTGGACGAGCACATCCAGCCCGGCGTCCACAGCGGGCTTGAAAAGCCTTTGAAGTCGAGGCTTGAAAAAGCCCCGCCACATTTCCGGCGACATGAGCAGACCACGCTCCGTGCCGTAATCGTCGCCAAAGCCGATGCCGTCCGCGCCGATCTTTATAGCCAGTTCCACCTCGGCGGCGCAGCGGTCGATGATCATGTCCGCCATCCTGTGGATGTCCGGCTCGTCCAGCGCGATGTCGCACAAAACGTCCGCGTCCCGCCGGAGCGCGCACATGCGCTCGAGCAGCGACCCCGTTTGGTGCAGCTTGTAGTAATGCTTTTTGTGCTCGCGCGTGGCCTCGCGGAGCGCGTCAAATTCCGGCCCGGAGAGCGCGGGCGGCTGCGGCGGGCGGAAGGAATCGATTCGGCTCAGATCGTCCAGCGGGTATTCGCAGGGGATGCCCCACACGCCGAAGATGCGCCGTTCGCGCAGCGTGCCCCACTCGTCCCGCTCAAAGGAGTGGTATACGCCGTCCGCGTCGAAGCATTCCGGCCCCGGCACGGGGACGGGCTTCCGGGAAAACGGCTCGAAGTCGCCCGGAAGCGTTTGAAACAGATCGTTCAGCTTCTCGCCGTGCTCGTAGTACCCCACCGGCACGTAGAAGTACTGGAGCGGCGCGATGTCCACCGGGCGAAAATCCATCGCTCTCCGCACGCGTTCCCTGCCCGTCATTGGTATTCCCTCCAAACTCACTTTCCGACCTCGTCCGCGTCAAACGATCCGTCCAGTTCCGCGATTTTTTTCAACCACTCCTTGTACCGCTCGAAGGGCAGCGGCGGTTTGCCGAGGATGTAGTGGTTGACGCCGCGCGCCCCGCCAGCTTCCCATTCGATCAAAATCAGCCGCTGGTCGCCGTGGGAGATGCGAATGCTTGCGACCACGGTAGACTGGTTGGCGGGCGCTTCAAACGGCCCTTCATATAAAACTTCGCCGGTGTCGCCGTCCCAGGCGCGGCAGGAACCCTGGTAGGAGTTGAACGTGTCATTGCCCGCAATGAGGTTGATGTGCCAGTTCTCCGGCTCGCTCATCAGAAGGCACAGCGGCGCCTGCGAGCGCTTGATGTAGTGGTAGGCCAGCTTTTTGATGAAGTCGTAGCTGACCACCGCGTCCGAGAACTGCGGCCAGCCGTCGATGATGTTCCACCAGATCACGCCGGTGCGCCGCCACTTCTTGGCGCGCGTGAACTCGATGAAGAACTTCTTGGCCTCGGCCTGCGAAATCTGGGAGGCCAAAATGAAGTCTTCGAGGTTTTCCGCGTCGAAGCCGAACATTTCGTGGATCTGGTCGGCCATCAGCTTGATGCGGTAGGCGTAGCGGCCGTCCGGGCCGGTCATCTCGGCGGCGTGGGTCAGCCATTCGTCGTTATCCTGCCAGGGCCAGAGCTTGTCCGGGCTGATGAAATTTTTGATGGAGGACAGGCTGTTGCAGCCGTGGTAGCCGGTTTCGCTGACGAAGTGACAGCATGCCCCGGTATAGTAGGCGCTCTTGAAGTAGTCCCGCGGCCCCCAGAGGTGGCTCTCCGGCAGCAGGTGTTCGATCTTCTCGTAGGTCAGCCCGTGGGCGGCCACGGCGGGGGAGATGTAGGGAGAGGAGGCCAGGTATTCCCGGTAGGGGTCGAGCCGCGTCACCACCTGCGGCAGCACCTCCCGGGTGATGCGGTTGCATTTTGGGTCCTGCTCGGCCAGCATCATCGCCAGCGCGTCGCACTCGTTGTCGCCGCTCCACAGGATGATGGAGGGGTGGTTGCGCAGCTTCGTCACCACCGCCTCCGCCTCCTTGCGGATGACGGCCATAAAGCCCTCGTCGATGGGGTAGGTGCCGCAGGCCATGATGAAGTCCTGCCAGACCATGATGCCGTGGCGGTCGCAGAAGTCGAAGAACGGGTGGTCCTCGTAGACGCCGCCGCCCCAGCTCCGAAGGATATTGCAGCCGGTGTCCACCCAAAGGGGCAGCATTTTATCGTAGCGGCCTAAGTCGCGGCTGTGCAGCGCGTCCGCGGGCACCCAGTTGGAGCCCTTGCACAGGATTTTCTCGCCATTGACGACGAAGCAGAACTCCCCGCCGTAGGAGTCGGTGATGTCGGTGCGGTCGAGCTTCACGGTGCGGACGCCGAAGCTGGTAACGTACTCCGCGACCACCTGACCGTCCTTCAGAAGCTCCGCCTTCACGTCGTACACGTTCGCCGGGCCGTAGCCGTTCGGCCACCAGAGCAGCGGGTTTGCAATTTCAAAGTCAAACCGGCCGCTGACGAAGTGCATTTTGTGCACGGTTTCAAAGCGGGAATCCCCGCAGGAGCCGGTGATCCTGAGCGAAAGGCCCGCAAAATACTTCGCGTCGGAATGCGTTTTGTAGGCGCAGGTCAAAAGCGCGCTCTTTTTATGCAGGGAGCGCACCGAAAAGAACAGGTCCTCGATCTCATTCGGGCCTTCGATCTCGATGTCCACGTCCCGCCACAGCCCGGCGGAGAGGGTGCGCGGCATGATGTCCCAGCCGTAGGAGGCGGGGGCTTTGCGCACCCGGAGCGATTCGTAGTTGATGTCAAGGTGGGTGTTGTAGGCGTCATAGGGGAGGCCCGCCGCCGCCAGCATGGGCGAGGAAAGCTCCACCGCCAGTTGATTCGCGCCGGATTTTAGGAGGCCCGTCACCTCGAAGCGGTGGGCGATCAGCGCGTTGTCGCTCTGGGCGAACTTCTCTCCGTTCAAGTAGTACGTAGCGAAGCAGTCCACGCCCTGAAAGTGCAGGTATACGCGCTCACCCGGCGCGACTTCCGGCGCGGAAAAATCGCGCTCGTAGCGCCAGCGGTAGAACTCGTAGGGCTTGAGCAGCTTCACGTTGTTGCCGAAGAAGATGTCCGGCAGGATTCCGGCGCGCATGAGGTCGATTTCCACGTTGCCCGGCACCATGGCGGGCACGGATTGCATGCCCTCAAGGCCTTCCGGGTTTTCCTGCTGGTCCGTAAATCTTAAGAGGTATTCGCCGCTCAGAGAAATCTTCCGCATGCTCCTTACTCCCCTATCAAATATTGGGTTTCCAGTTCCTTGCCGCCCGGAACATGGCCGCGATGTTCTCCGGCGGCACGTCGCCCTGCAGGTTGTGGGCCGCCGCGAAGATGTAGCCGCCCCTGTGCGCTTCGATGCCGTCCAGCAGCCGGTTGACCGCGCGGGTCACACTCTCCGGCGTACCGTTTGGCAGTTCCGCCTGCGTGTCCAGCCCGCCGTGGAAGGCGATTTTTCCGCCGAAGGCGGAGCGCAGCGCCTCCGGGGCCATATCCGGCGCGCAGGGCTGGATGGGGTTCAAAATGTCCACGCCGCAGTCGATGAGGTCGGGAATCAGCCGCGCCACGTTGCCGCAGGAATGGTGCAGGTAGGGCGCGTCGGTGAACTGCCTGGTGTAGCGGATGCGTTCTTTGAAGGGTGGGGCAATAAATTCGCGGAACATGGCGGGCGAGAGGAAGAGGCTACTCTGGGTCGCGAAGTCGTCGCCGCTGGAAGTGTAGTCGATGAAGGGGCCCAAGGCTTCGTAGTATCGGCGGATCACCCTGAGCTGGTAATCGAGGACGATTTCGAAGAACCTGCGCACGAACGGCTCGTCCTCGTACAGGCGCACCATGAATTCCTCGAACCCGCACATCCACAGCCCCAGCTCAAACACGCCGTAGACCGGATGGGACGCGCAGATGACGTAATCCGTCTCCTCGTGCAGGAACTTCGCGCGGTTTCGGAGGGCGAGGAACGCCTCCTCCGGGATGGAGTCCGGGTCGGGCCAGGGGTAATCGTCTAGCTCCCCCGCGGATAGTTGAGCAATGGGCGAGTTCACGATGTCCCAGTAAAGCCCGGTGTAGCGGCGTTCGACGCCCCACTCGTCGATGTAGGCGGTATCGGAAAGCCTTCTGTACGGCGATTTCGGCGGGCAGAGGATGTCGCCCACGCCGCGGGTGTCGATGTCGAGGGCCCGAAGCATCGCCTCCCGCGGGTCGGGCGCGTCCGAGACGCCCAGGGTTTTTGTCAGCGCCCGCTCCGCCTCCGGCGAAAGGCCGGACAGCGGGCAGCCGGTGAGGTCCAGAATCACGCGGTCAACGTGTTCGCCGCGGACGGCCCGCCGGAAGGCCTGCCTGCGGGACGCGCTCACGGCGCTTCGCCCTCCGCCTCCGCGTCGATGGGGCTGGAGAGGAACATGTCCACGATCAGCGAGGTCGCCGCCTGCATGGCCAGGTACTCGCTGGAGGGCTTGACCACCAGCTTCGTGCGGCTCAAAATCTTTTCGGACAGGCGGCTCCGGACGGTGCGCTCCAATACCTCCTGCATCAGCTCGTCGCACTCGGCCAGGCTGTCCGTCACCACCACGATGTCGGGGTTCAGAAGGTTTATCACGTTGACGATGCCGTAGCCCAGGTAGGTGGCCGCCTCAGTAAAGAGCTGCACGGACAGCGCGTCGCCCTCCCGCGCGGCCCTTAAAATCTCGCGGTAGCCGGGTGTAGAGCTGTAGAGCGGGTGCTCCGGCCGGTCCTCCAGCGCCTCGGCCATGCGCTTTTCCAGCGCCAGCGTGGAGGCATACTTTTCCAGGCAGCCGAAGTTGCCGCAGTCGCAGCGGGGGCCGTGCACGTCCAGCGACATGTGTCCCATCTCGCCCGCGCAGCCCAGCGCGCCGCGGATGGGCCGCCCGCCGTCCACCATCCCCGCGCCCACGCCCTGTCCGGCGAGCACGGTGACCATCAGCCGGTAGTCTGCGCTGTCCCTGTCCCACCACTCGGCGAGCGCGAAGCACACGCCGTCGTGTTCGAGCAGCACCGGAATGCCGAACGCCTCGAACAGCTCTTTTTTGATGGAGATGTTCTCCCAGCCGGGGAAGGCGCTCATGTAGGCGATTTTGTCCTCGTCGTAGATGACCGGGCCGGGCACCGCCAGGCCGATCCCCAGCACCTTCCGCCCGTCGCCCTTTTGAAGCAGCTTTTCGATGATGTCCTTCATCAGCGCCATCGCGTCCTCCGGTGTGGAACTCGCCGAGATCAGACGATGCTCGTCTGCGTAGATCTCGCCCGCTACATCAAAGAGGCCACCGCGCACGTGCTTGCGCGTAAGCCGGATTCCGATGCACAGGTAGTGCTCCAGGCACAGCGAAAGCCCGATCGACCGACGCCCCTTGGCGCCGTCGATTAAGCCCACTTCCTTTACTACCCCCGCATCGATCAGCTGCTGCGTGATGCCGGTGATGGACGCCTTGGTCAACCCGCTGCGCTTGGCCACTTCCGCCCGGGAGCACACCCCAAGCTTATGGATCAGCCGCATCACCAGCGACCGATTTAGCTTTTGCAAATCGTCCTGATTCTTGCCCTGCTTGTCTGTCATGGCCCTCATCCTTTGCGCCGTCGCCTCTTGATTATTCGACTAATTACTTAAACGAGTTAACTTTAAACAGAGTATACCATATGCACCGCTGGCTTGCAATAGTATTGTGAGAAAAATATGCAGGCGCTCCCGGTTTCCTTAACCTTGCCCGAAACCTGCTCGTCGCAGCCTATTTATACCGTGAGAAGGAGCAAGGGAGCATCCCCCTTTGCTGGCTTTCAAAGAGTGGTTCGGTGTTCCCTTCCGCCTCGTCCTTCGACACAATTCGGGGCCGCCCTTTCGTTGGGGCAGCCCCTTTGCTTCTTCCCTGGCGCGGCTTTTCGTTCCTACCCCCGCTCTTTGTGCGCCTCAATGGCGATGGCCAGCGCGGCGTGGTCGCCGATGGCGTCGCCCAGCGCCGCGGGCAGGATGCGGCAGACCTCCGCCGAGTCGGAAAGCGCCTCATTGAAAAGCGCCTTGCGCATGGTCCTTTCAATCAGGTCCGAGCTTCTTGCGTAGATGGAGCCAATCACGATGGCATCCGGGTTTAATAGGTCCACAATCAGCGCAAGCCCCTGGCCCAGCATCTCCGCCGACAGGCTGAACACCTCCCGGGCGGCCTCGTCGCCTGCGCGGGCAGCCTGCGCCACGGTGCGCGCGGAGATTTCCTCGGCGTTCAGGTAAGCGCAGGGCTTTCCGACCTGCCGGTAGCGCTCGCCCACCATCAATGCCAACTGGCGGATGCCGCCGCCGGAGCAGAAGCTTTCAAAGGAGCCGAGTTTCCCGTACCCACTGGGTCCGCAGGACTGAAGCCGCCAATGGCCAACCTCGCCCGCGTTGCCGGTTGCACCCCGGTACAGCCTGCCGTCAAGGATCAGCCCCGCGCCAAAACCAGTGCCGAAGGTCAGGAACACCATGTTCCGGAAACCCCGGCCCGCGCCCCATCGCGACTCGGCCAGCGCGCATGCATTGGCATCGTTTTCCAGGCGCGCCGGCGCGCCCAGCACTTCCTCCGCCCAGCCGGTCAGTGATACGCCGGTCCAGCCCGGCAGATTGGGCGGATTGAGCAGCATGCCCTTCGCCGCGTCCATGGGGTTGCCCGCGCTGAGGCCGACACCCAGAATCTCCTCGCTCCCCGCCTGGCTGCGCGCCATCCGGCACATCAGCGTCATGGCGTCCTCCTGAGC
>JAEZHK010000023.1 GCA_023416655.1 Bacillota bacterium | reverse complement strand
GCGAAGCCAAGCCCGCCCGCAGCCCCGGCCGCCGCGAAATCGGCCACGGCGCGCTGGCGGAGCGCGCGCTGGAGCCGATGATCCCGTCCACCGAGGACTTCCCCTACGCGCTGCGCCTGGTCTCTGAGGTCATGAGCTCCAACGGCTCCACCTCCCAGGCCTCCGTCTGCGGCTCCACGCTGGCGTTGATGGACGCGGGCGTGCCGATCAAGCGGCCCGTCGGCGGCGTCGCCATGGGCCTGATCAAGGACGAAGCCAGCGGCAAGGTGGCGGTTTTGACCGACATCCAGGGCCTTGAGGACTTCCTGGGCGACATGGACTTCAAGGTTGCGGGCACCGCCCTTGGCATCACCGCGATCCAGATGGACATGAAAATCAAGGGCATCGATGGCGCCATTCTGCGCCAGGCGCTGTCTCAGGCGCTCGACGGCCGTATGCACATCCTCGAGAAGATGCTGGACGCGCTGCCGGCGCCCCGCCCGAACCTTTCGAAGTACGCGCCCAAGATCATCGTCTTCAAGATCAACCCGGAGAAGATCGGCGAAGTGGTCGGCCCCCGCGGCAAGACCATCAACAAGATCATCGAGCAGACCGGCGTCAAGATCGACATCGAAGACGACGGCAGCGTCTATATCGCCACCTCCGACGAGGCGGCCGCCAAGAAGGCGCGCCAGATCATCGAAGGCATCACCAAGGAGCTCAAGGTGGGCGACGAATTCGAAGGCACGGTCGTGCGCATCATGCCCTTCGGCGCGTTCCTGGAATACGCGCCCGGCAAGGATGGCATGCTGCACGTTTCCAAGCTCGCCAACGAACGCGTGGAAAAGGTGGAGGACGTGATTTCTGTCGGCGACACGCTGCCTGTCAAGGTTGCGGAGATCGACGCCCAGGGCCGCGTGAACCTGATCCGCTCAGACATCGAGTACGACAACCCGGCCATGCCGGTGCGACGTCCGCCGGTCCGGCGCGACGGCGGCATGGGCGGCGGCAGGCCGCCGTTCCGGCGCTAGGAAATCATCCGGGCGGGGAATTGGGCATGGCCCGGTTCCCCGTCACTTTTCAGGAGGACACATGTACGATCAACATACGCTTCCCAATGGCCTGAGAATCATCGCCGAGAAGATCCCGCATTTTCGATCGGTGTCGGTCGGGCTTTGGGTCGGCAGCGGTTCCCAGTATGAAACCCGCCAGCAGGGGGGCATCAGCCACTTCATCGAGCACATGCTCTTCAAAGGTACGAAAAAGCGCACCGCCCGCGAGATCGCGGAGGCCATGGACGCCGTCGGCGGCCAGTTGAACGCGTTTACCTCCAAGGAGTGCACCTGCTTCTACGCCAAGGTGGTGGACGAAAACCTGCCGCTGGCCATGGACGTCATCACGGACATCGTGCTGAACTCTGTGATCAGTACACAGGAGTTGGAGAAGGAGAAGGGCGTCATCCTCGAGGAGATCTCGATGGCCGAGGACTCGCCGGAGGACCTCGTCAGCGAGCTGATCATGATGGCGCATTTCGGCGACCAGACACTGGCACGGCCCATCCTGGGCACTGAGGAGTCCGTCGGCGGCCTGAACCGCGCGAAGCTCCTGAACTACTACAAGAAATTTTACCGCCCGGAGAACGCGGTGCTTGCGCTGGCGGGCAATTACGACTGGGACGCCGTTCTGAAGCTGGCCACCGAATGCCTGGGGTCGTGGGAAAAGGGCGAACCCGGCCCATCCTACAAGACGAAGCCCGCAAAGCCCCAGGTCATCCGCCGGGAGAAGGAAATCGAGCAGCTGCACCTGACGCTGGGCTACCCGGGCGTGCCGCAGGACTCGGACGAGATCTACCCGCTGTCGATTTTGAACAGCGTCCTGGGCGGCGCGATGAGCTCCCGGCTCTTCCAGACCATCCGCGAGGAGCGGGGCCTGGCCTACACGGTGTACAGCTACCCCGCGTCCTACTCGGACATCGGCATCTTCGCCATCTACGCGGGCACCAGCCTCGATCACGCCGAGGAGGTCTTGAAGCTGATCCGGCAGGAGGTCGATCGCATCGTCCGGGACGGCCTGACCATGCAGGAGTTCGAACAGGCCCGCGCCCAGCTCAAGGGCAGCTACATCCTGGGCCTCGAGTCCACGTCCAGCCGCATGAACGCGCTGGGCCGCAGGAAGCTGCTTCTGAACGCCGAACAGACGGAGGAAGAGGTCATCGCCAAGATCGACGCCATCACCTACGATCAGGTCGCCCAGCTGACGAAGAAGCTTCTCTCCGGAAAGCCGTCGGTCTCGCTGGTCGGAAAGGGCGCGGAGAAACTGAAGGTATAATCAGGGCACTTGCATCCGGCTGCGCCGGATGCAAGTGCGATGGGCTTGTGCTGCGCGCGCTTGAAAGTCTCTGGAATTTCCGGGCGGCGCGCTGACTTGCGGTAATGTTTCCGCCACCAGTTTGCGCACTGGTTACGGAAACTGCATTCCCGGCGCGCAGGTCGCCGGGAACGAAAACGGCACGACGGGGTTTGTTCCCATCAGATTTCGTAAGTGATTACATTGGAGGTAAGATGGACAGGCTGGAGCGCATCTTTGAACTGCAAAAGTCGTTCAACGACGAACTGATTCAGCGGCGGGGCCTCGAGGACATTCCGATGGAGAAGTGGATCCAGATGCAGACGCTGGCCACCGTCTCCGAGCTTTCGGAACTTCTGGACGAGGTCAACTTCAAGTGGTGGAAGAACCCGAAACCCGTCGACAGGGACGCACTCAAGGAAGAACTGGTGGACATCCTCCACTTCTTCGTCAGCATGTGCCTGTCCGCCGGGATGGACGCCGGGGAGCTGTACGACCGGTACCTGAAGAAGAATCAGGAGAACTTCGACCGCCAGCACGGCCTGTCATCAAAACCCGGTTACGAACTTTAGTTCTGGGCCAAAATCATCATAGTTCATGGTTTGGTTCCCGGTGCCTTATGGCATCGGGAGCCATTTTTCTGTCCCGCGCCATCTTCGTCCTCACGCACTCAGACTGGCACCCCATCGCACCTTCCAATCGTTTCCGGCGACCTGCGCGCCGGGAGTCGGTTTCCGCCACCAGTGCGAGCACTGGTGGCGGAAACAATACCTTCAGTCAGTGCGCCGCCCGGAAATTCCGCAGAATTTCAGGCGCACGCAGTTCCTCATCCTTCGCGTTGAAAAACCCTCGGGGTTTTTCAACGCGCTTCACGCGCCTTCGCCGCCGGGCATAGGATGCGCTGGGAATCGGCTGGAAAAGGGGAGAGGAGCATGGAACTGGTGGCGATCGGGGGTGACCTGCGCTACGCGCACCTGGTGGACTGGGCGCGGCGCGACGGCGTGGACGCGGCCGGGTTGGGTCTTGAATACGCCGGGCTGGACATCCCGCACGCAAAACTCGCGGACCTTCGGGACGCGGAGGCCGTCATCCTACATAATCCGTTCGGACCTGCCGGCATGGCGTTTCCCTACGCGCAAAATCCGTACCTGCCCGATGAGGTGTGGGCCGCGCTGCCGGGCGGCACGCCGGTGTACCTGTTCGGCCCGGGCGAGATCCCAAAGGATTTCTGCCAAAAATACTCGGCGACGAGCCTGAACGGCAACGAACATCTGACAAAACGCAACGCGGTCTACACCGCCGAAGGCGCGATCCATTCCGTTTCGGAGCGGGCGCTCTTTTCGCTGTCCGAGGCGAATGTCATGGTGGTCGGCTACGGACGCATCGGCCGCGCGCTGACCGGAATGCTGCTGGGCTACGGCACGAGGGTGACGGTAGCGGCCCGTTCGCCGGAAGCGAGGAGCCTGGCCGAGCGCGCGGGCGCACGGGCGGTCGATATGGAAGAGATGCTCCTGCATCTGCCCGCGCAGCGCGCCGTGTTTTCCACGCCGCCGCAGCGCGTACTGGAAGCGAGGCAGCTTTCGTGCCTCCGGCAGGGCACGATGGTTCTGGATCTGAGCAGCCCGCCCTACGGCGTCGACCTCAAAGCCGCGCAGATGCTGGGACTCAGTGCGTGGCGCGAGCCGGGCCTGCCGGGGCGTTTCTGCCCGGAGAGCGCCGGCCGAGCGCTGCTCTATGCGATCCGTGAAGCAAGAAAGGGGGGCGTTACCTATGAATGAACTCAGGGGAAAGCGCATTGCCATCGCCGTTACCGGCTCGTTCTGCACCTTCGACAGCGTGTTCGACGCGCTGGAGGACCTGAACGACGCGGAACTGTACCCGATCCTTTCGGATAATGTCTATTCGATGGACACGCGGTTTGGCACCGCAGCGTCCATCCGCGCGCGGCTGGAGAAGATCTGCGGCCGCGGCTGCTGGCACACGATTCAGGAAGCCGAGCCCATCGGCCCCCAGAAGCTGATGGACCTTGTGATTGTCGCGCCGTGTACCGGGAACACGCTGGCCAAGCTGGCGCTGGGGGTTACCGACACCCCGGTCGCGATGGCGGTGAAGTCGCAGCTCCGAAACGGGAGGCCCGTGCTCATCGGCATCTCCACCAACGACGGTCTTTCGGGCAGCGCCAAGAACATCGGCATCCTGATGGAGCGAAAGGGCGTCTTTTTCGTGCCCTTCGCCCAGGACGACCCGATGCGCAAGCCGACGTCTCTGATGTTGGAGGTGGCGGACCTGCGAGCCGCGGCGCTCTCCGCGCTGCACGGCGAACAGCTGCAGCCGGAGCTCAAGGTTCGCAATATTAACAAATTGTGAAGTCGAAAAAAGTCCGAAAAACGCTATTGACAAACGACAAGTGGTTTGATACAATAACTTTCGCCGCTTGAAAATACGGCATGCGATTCTTGAAAACGATACAGCGAGAGCGAGAGAAAGAACAGTCAGATTCTGATGAGTTAGACGCTTTTACTTGTAGGCCTTGGCGGGCTGAAGGGTAGAAGTTGAGAGGATTAAACACAAGAGTTTGATCCTGGCTCAGGACGAACGCTGGCGGCGTGCTTAACACATGCAAGTCGAGCGGGGAGACTTTGCGGCACG
>JAEZHK010000146.1 GCA_023416655.1 Bacillota bacterium | reverse complement strand
GGGATTTGGCTTTCCCCAAAAGGCCGAGCTTACCCGCCTAAGGTTGGTTTCCCTTTGGAAGGTTGGTTTCCCTTTGGGAAACCAAGTCGCTCCGGGAGCGACCTCGACATTCCAACGAGTTGGAATGTTGAGCCTGGAAACCAAGTCGCTCCGCGACCGCAACATTCCGATGATTTGGAATGTTGCGCCGAGTCGGGTAAAGCATTCCCGATCCGGTTCCGCATCAATAAAGTCTCGGATGGGCTTCAATCGATTCCGGCGACCTGCGCGCCGGGAATCGGTTTCCGTAGCCAGTGCGAACACTGGCGTAGGAAACAATACCTCAAGTCAGTGAGCCGCCCGGAAATCCCGAAGGATTTCATGGCTCACGCAGGCTTACTCCCGCAAATGAAAGTCGCGCAGCGAATTTCATTTGTCCTATTCATACCATTCAATCTCCTGCCCCACGTACTCGTCGATGCCCGTGAGGAGTTCTAAGAGCAGGCCATCCGCGTCCTGGCCCCGTGCCCGGCTCAGGGCGCTTGCGAAGTCTTCCCGCGTCGCCATCTTCCCGGCGTTTTCCGACGCGTACAGCTTCAGCGCGCCGAGGAGCACGTCCTCCCCCAGCACCTGCCGAAGCTCATGAAGTACCGCCGCGCCGCGCCCCCGCGTCACCGCCTTAAAGTCGGCTACCGTGCCGAAGCCCAATGCCTCGCTGTCCACCGTCACACCGCCGGGGATGGTGAGCCGCAGGGACGGGGTGACGCGGTTATTCAGCTCCTTCAGGTAGCGTTCGTGGCCGTAGACCCTGTCATAGTACAAAAGCGCTGCGTAAGAGGCCAGCGATTCCGTCAGCCACGGCTCCTCGGCAGGGTTCGTCCCTACCTGTTCCCCAAACCACTGCCGCGCGGTCCACAGCGCGACCTGATACTCCAATTCGTCCCGCGCGCCCAGAAAAAAAAGGTTCTCCGGCAGCAGGATAAGGCCCGCCTGAGACAGCCCGTCCAGTAGGTCCGCCTGCGCGACAGTCAGGTTGTCCCGTGGATACGGGCCGAAAAGGTCAGAGTACACGTCCACAGCCTTCGCGGCGGCGGCGGCAGCCCGCCCGGCGGCGTCCCGGTCATTGGCGAAGGAGCGCACCCCGACGCCCAAGGCCGACTGCGCATCCGCTTCCACGTACCTGCGGCTGAGCGAAAGCCCGAAGAAACGCGCGCTTTTTAGGTCAATGATCGCGCTCTGCCGCGCGCCGTTCAGCTTCTGCACCTGAATGGTGCCGCCCGCCGCGACCTGCCAGGTGTCCGGCAGGTTGACGGTCACCAAGTAGTCCATGGGATCGGCCAGCAGGCTCTCACCAACCGGGCTGACCCGCTCGACGACAAACTCCCCGTCCCAGACGGCGGGCAGCGGGTAGAAGCCGGTCAGCCGCCAGCCGATTTCGCCGGTGCCCAGCGGGCCGAGCGCCGCGGGCAAGAGGAGCTCGTATTCAAACCGGAAATCGCCACGCTCGCCGGGCGCGAGCGCGCAGGCAACGCGCACCACCGCCTCGTCGCTGCCCTGCGCGCCCCAGTCCGCGTTTCTCTGATTGAACTGGACGGAACGAATTTCGACGCCCCCCGCGGCAAATCCGTCGGGATAGGCGTCGATCATGGTTTCACTCTCATAGGGCGCCGTGGTTTCCCGCCGGAGCGCGTTGGGCGCCAGCTGGAAGATCATCTGGTCGATCGGCTGGCCGGTATCATTTTGGTACTCAATCGTCTGGGTGACGCTGACCGCGCCCAAGCCTTCCAGCACGGTCAGCTGCATATCGCATCGGCCAGTCTCTTCGGCGAACGCGCTCGGCGGTATGATGAGCGCAACCAGGATGCTCCCTACCATGAGGATCACGAGCCCCAGCGCAAGCCAGCGAACGACGCGGCCTCGCCTGTCCTTTTTTGCCTTCACTCGATCTCCTCCGCTACGCCGCCCGGATGGACTCAATGGCAGCCTTGGCCGCGTCCAGCGCGCTGTCCTGACTGCAAATCATGATGAACTCGAAGGCGCGCCCGTCTTCCTTCATGGTGTACGCGCCGACAGTGCCTTCTTCTGTGGCGTACACGATCATGCGAACGCCGTTGATCTCGTCGATGGCGACGCTGGAGTAGTAGCCTTCCTGCTGTTCGGCCAGGTAATTATCATACACCTCGTCCAAGGTGCGGGTGTAGGTCGGATCCGGCTCGTAGACGTAGGCGACGGCCTCAAGCGTCTCGCCCTCCATGTCCAGAAGGAGTCCGTCGGCCTTGTCCTCGTCGTTCATTTCCACCGCCTGCAGGTCGTCCGGCAGGGTGATGGAATACGCGTCCACGCTGAGCGTCTGCGCCATCGCGGGCGAAGCGACCAGCGCCATGAGGATCAGGCAAATGAGCATTTTACGCATGGAATGCCTCCTAACGCGGCTTGTCCTGTCTCTGATGATAGCATAGCGCGGCGAAGGCTGTCAATCACACCGGCCCAAATGTGCGTTTTTTGCCACTTATACATAGAAGATACAAACAGGCGGCGGAGCACACGCCCCGCCGCCTGGAAACCACCGTGAAGCTTACTTGAACTTTTTGAGCAGCTTGATCAGGCCGAAGACCAGCACCAGCACCAGGAACGTGCAGAGCAGACCCACGACCGCGACGATCGGGCCGCTTTCGTAATTGGGCATCGTGGCAAACATATGCATTCCCTCCTATCTGCCGATCATCATGCTGACCAGCGTAATCAGCACCGAACCGGCGACGATCGAACCGATCTGGCCGGACACGTTGGCGCTGATCGCCTGCATGAGCACGAAGTTGTAGGGATCGTCCTGGGTGGCCATCTTCTGGATGACGCGCGCGCTCATCGGGAAGGCCGAAATGCCCGCCGCGCCGACCATCGGGTTGATCTTTTCCTTGCGGAAGAGGTTCAGGAACTTTGCGAACAGGACGCCGCCCGCGGTGTCGAAGACGAAGGCGAACAGGCCCAGCGCCATGATGAGGAGCGTGTCCCAGCGCAGGAAGTTCTCGGCCACCATGGTGGAACCGATGGTCAGGCCCAGCAGGATCGTGACCAGGCTGGCCAGTTCCTTCTGCGCGGTCTGGCTCAGGCGCTCCAGCACGCCGCAGGCGCGCAGGAGGTTGCCGAACATCAGGGAGCCGACCAGCGGAACGCTCATCGGCACGATGATGCCCGCGACCGCCGTGACCACGATCGGCAGCAGGATCAGCGTAGTCTGGGAGACGGCGTTCTCGCCGGAGGGGTAGGGCATGCGGATCTGGCGCTCGGCCTTGGTGGTCAGCGCGCGGATGACCGGCGGCTGGATGATCGGAACCAGCGACATGTAGCTGTACGCTGCGACCGAGATCGGCGCCACGTATTTTGACAGGTTGAAGTAGTTGGCGACGTAGAGGGTCGTCGGGCCGTCGGCCGCGCCGATGATGCCGATGGCGGCGGAGATCTTCGCGATCATGTGCGGGTCGGTCTCACCGAAGATCGGGCCGACCGTGAACAGCGCGACCAGGAAGGTGATGAAGATGCCGAACTGCGCGGCCGCGCCGAAGAAGAACATCGACGGGTCCTTGAGCAGCGGCGCGAAGTCGCACATTGCGCCGATGGCGATGAAGATCAAGATGGGGAAGAGTTCGTTGGCGATGCCAGCGTTGTAGAGGACGGTCAGGAAGCCGTCGTTGCCCAGCGCAGCGGAAGCGCCCCCCGCCACAAGCGGCGGCAGGTTGGCAAGGATCGCGCCGAAGCCGATGGGCAGAAGCAGCGAGGGTTCGTAATCCTTCGCGATCGCCAGATAGATCAGGATGCCGGCGATTGCCAGCATGATGAGCATCTTGACGCCACTCATCGAACCCAGGTAGAGGACGCCGTTGAACAGACTGGACAGCAGGGTTTGCATGCCGTACTCCCCCCAAAGCGAAATTGGTCGAAATCCCATATATAATAACACAAAATCAAGCGCGGTACTGAAGGATCATGAGGATATGTACGCATTTTCTGTGCATTTTATCCGTATCTCGCAAAGATTTTTCTGAATCCCCGCGGCCAAATATATGCACATCGCCGATTCTACGCCGTTCAGCCCATCCGCCGCGGTGGGGGGAACAGATTAAATTTGTGGCCTGCAGGCATTTCCCGTTGACGGATTGTGAAAAGCGTTGTATAATTGCAGCAGTCTGTAACGGATGGGTTCATCTGCAATGCGGCACAATCGAATATGAAAAAGTATGGTTACATGGGCAATGCGCCATGTAACCTTTTTTGTAACCTTTGAAACCCTTGATTTTGCTGGATTCTCCGAACGGCAAAGCCAAATAATCCGGGGAAATCGGCGCCGCGTAACTTTTGTGCCGCGTTTTTGCTCGGAAAATGGTTACACGAAAAAGACTACCCCTTGCGGTTGTCTCGAATATCGGGCCGAAGACGGGCCGCCCCCTGACCGTCTCCTGAAAGATAAACCGTTGAACGCTGGCCTTGCGCCGCGGCGGGCACGCGGAAATGATCAACGCATCCCGCGGCCTGTCACCGCGCGTCGTCCTGGTGGTCTGGGGAGTACCGCGTCGGCGCCCCACATCCGGCAAAGGTCCCGGTCCGAATGCGCCGGAGCCTTGGCACTGAATGCGGCCACGGCCCCGACCGTCCGCGACGAAACCCGGCCGGGATGCGGCCAATGCGAAGGCTCCGCGTCCGACTCCGGCGGAGCCTGAGCGCAAAGGCAATATTTTCATCCGCAATTTACGCAGGGCCTGAAAAGACAGCGTATGTTGTCGCACGTCGTTAATTTTTCTTACTCTTTTAAGTATAAATTTACTTATATCGATTGCACGGGCCCGGCTTTTTGTGATACAATCCCGTTTGGTGGTTTGCTCAGGCTCTGCGGACGACGAGCCTGGATTATAACAAGGGAGGTTCTTAACCCATGCCGCTGCTCGAGAACAAAGAAAAACTGGCCCATCTTGACGAAATCATTTCGCAATTTAAGGGCCAGCGTGGCGCCGTGATGCGGACGCTTCAGTGCGCCCAGGATCTGTTTGGTTATGTGCCAAAAGAGGTGCAGATCCACATTTCCGAGGGCCTGGGCGTGACGCTCAGCGAAGTGTACGGCGTGGCGACCTTCTACTCCCAGTTTGCGCTGGAGCCGCGCGGCCGCTTCCTGGTCGGCGTGTGCCTGGGGACCGCGTGCTACGTCAAAGGCGCGAAGGCGATCATGGACAAACTGATCTCCCTTCTGAAGGTCGGAAACGGCAAGACCACCGAGGACGGGCGCTTCACGCTGAAAGACACCCGCTGCCTGGGCGCTTGCGGCCTGGCGCCGGTCATCATGATCAATGACGACGTGTACGGCCGCCTGGTGCCGGAAGATCTGCCGGCCATCGTCGACAAATACAAGGCCCTGTAATATGTTCGAACTGGCGCTGCACATCCTGGACCTGGTGCAGAACTCGGTGGCGGCGGGCGCAAACCTCGTTGCCGTCACCATCGCGCTGGACACCGGGGCGGACACGCTGACCATCACCATCTCCGACGACGGCTGCGGGATGGATGAGCAACTGCTGGGACGGGTGGAAAGCCCCTTCGCCACCACCCGCACGACCCGCAAGGTCGGCCTGGGCATCCCGATGTTCAAGCAGTGCGCGCTGATGTGCGGCGGCACCTTCGTTCTCCGCTCGGCCCGGGGTGAGGGCACCATTCTGACCGCAACCTTTAAGGCCTCCCACGTGGACCTGCCGCCGCTGGGGGACCTGAAGGGCACGATGATCACGTTGGTGGTCGGAAGCCCGGAAAAGCCCGACTTCGCGCTCACTTACTCGGTGGACGACCGCTTGTTCGAATTCGACACCCGGCCCATCCGCGAGGCACTGGGCGGCATGCCGCTCTCCGGAAGCGAAATCCTGTCCTGGCTCGATGAGTACCTGGCCGAGGGCATCGCCCAAGTCGAAGGCATGCCCGCGTAGTTGAATAATAATCATCAACACTTTTTGGAGGTGTCAACCATGAAATCCCTAGCCGAACTGGAGGCCATCCGTCAGAAGACGCTCGATCAGGTCAACCTGCGCCGTGAGCACAAGGGCACCCGCGTGGTCGTCGGCATGGCCACCTGCGGCATCGCGGCCGGCGCGCGCCCGGTAATGCTCGCCTTCCTGGACGAAGTCGGCAAGCGAAACCTGCTGGACGTGACCGTCGCGCAGACCGGCTGCATCGGCATGTGCCGCCTGGAGCCCATGGTCGAGGTCACGCTGCCCGGCCAGGACAAGGTCACCTACGTGAAGGTCAAACCCGAGATGGTGCCGCGCATCGTGGCAGAACATGTCGTCAACGGTAAGCCCGTCGACGAGTTCACCATCGGCGCAGCCGAATAGTCCTGAGCGATTGAGGAGGTAACACCTATGGATCTGTTCCGTTCCCACGTGCTGATCTGCGGGGGCACCGGCTGCACATCGTCCGGGTCCACGCTCATCTATGACCGGTTTGAAAAACTGCTCGCCGAAAACAAGCTGACCCACGAGGTCAAGCTGGTGCGCACCGGCTGCTTCGGCCTTTGCGAAGTCGGCCCGGTGGTCATCATTTACCCCGAAGGCGCGTTCTACAGCCGCATCCAGGAAAAGGACGTGGATGAGATCGTCGCCGAGCACCTGATCAAGGGCCGCATCGTGACCCGCCTTTTGTACAAGGAATCCATTGAGCCCACCGGCGGCGTCAAGGCGCTGGACGACGTGGAATTCTACAAAAAGCAAAAGCGCATCGCGCTTCGCAACTGCGGCGTCATCGACCCGGAGAGCATCGACGAGTACATCGCCTTTGACGGCTACAAGGCGCTGGGCAAGGTGCTGGGCGAGATGACCCCTGCCGAAGTCATCGACGTGATGAACCGCTCCGGCCTTCGCGGCCGCGGCGGCGCGGGCTTCCCGACCGGCCGCAAGTGGTCGTTCGCCGCCGCGCAGCCCAAGGGCCAGAAGTACGTTTGCTGCAACGCCGACGAGGGCGACCCGGGCGCGTTCATGGACCGCTCGGTGCTGGAGGGCGACCCGCACGCAGTGATAGAAGCCATGGCCATCGCGGGCTACGCGATCGGCTCCAACCAGGGCTATATCTACGTCCGAGCGGAGTACCCCATCGCGGTCAAGCGCCTGAAGATCGCCATCAACCAGGCCCGTGAATACGGCCTGCTCGGCAAGGGCATCTTTGGTACGGACTTTGAATTTGACCTCGACATCCGCCTGGGCGCCGGCGCGTTCGTGTGCGGCGAGGAAACCGCGCTGATGGCCTCCATCGAGGGCGAGCGCGGCGAACCCCGCCCCCGCCCGCCGTTCCCGGCGGTCAAGGGCCTCTTCGGAAAGCCCACCATCCTCAACAACGTCGA
>JAEZHK010000032.1 GCA_023416655.1 Bacillota bacterium | reverse complement strand
AATAGTATAGGTCGCCATCGCCGTAGAGATACTGCATCTCCTTGGTTTCGATGAGTGCCTTGGGCATTTTGTCGGTGGGGTTGAAGGTGCGCTCCAGCACCGAACCGGTCATGATGTTTTTGATCCGCGTGCGCACGAACGCTGCGCCCTTGCGGGGCTTGACGTGCTGAAAATCGACGATGATCCAGACGCCGCCATCGAACTCCACCGTAAGGCCCTTCTTGAAATCGCCAGCCGTAATCATGATACTCCTCCTTAAGATCCTGAAAAATCAAAGAACGATCAGCGCCTTGGGCGCAGTGATCAGGTTCTCATACCCATCCGCCGTGACGATCACGCTGTCTTCGATGCGGCAACCGCCGATTCCCGGCAGGTACACGCCCGGCTCCACCGTCATGACGTTGCCCTTGGCCAGCGCGTCTTCGCTTCTTGCGCTGAACTGCGGCTGCTCGTGGATGAAAAGGCCCACCGAATGGCCCAGCCCGTGCCCGAACGCGCCGGGATAGCGCGCGTCCAGATAGTCCCGGGCGACTTTGTCCACCTCGCGGCAGGACGCGCCCTCGCGGACTGCGTCCAGCGCCATCTGCTGTGCGTCCAGCACCGCATTGTACACCGCGTGAAGCTCTTCGGAAATCTGCCCGATGGCCACGGTGCGCGTCATGTCGGTCTTGTAGCCGTTGACCTGCGCGCCGAAGTCCAGCGTCAGAAGTTCGCCTTCCGCCAGCACATGATCCGACGGCACTGCGTGGGGCAGCGACCCGTTGACCCCCGCAGCGGCGATGGTATCAAACGCCGGCCGCTCGCTGCCCAGGCGCAGCATGCGGTTGTTGAGCTCAAGGGCGACCTCTTTTTCGGTCATGCCCGCCTTGATGACAGTGAGCATCTCGTCAAACGCCTTGCACGCGATTTCGGAGGCCTTCAGGATCGAAGCGAGCTCATCCCCATCCTTCACGCGGCGAAGCTTTTCCGGGATGCCGTCCAGCGCGGGGTATTCCACGCCCTCCGGCAGCTTGTCGTACTGTTCCAGCGTAACCAGGTTCCGCTCGATGGCGACCGCCTTCAGGGACCTCTCCCCGATCAGCGCCTTCAGCGCTTCCTCAACCTTCAGGTCCCCGCTGGTGCGAACCACCGGGATGCCCGGCGATTCGCGCGCCGCCTGCTCGATGTAGCGGAAGTCGGTCAGGATGACGCAGCCATCCTTCGCCACAAACAGCGAGCCCTCGCCTGCGAAGCCCGTCAGGTACCGGGTGTTCTCCGCAGAGACGATCCACGCGGCCTCAAGGCCCTTTTCCCGCATGCCTGATAGCAGTTTTTGAATTCGATGCACATTAAGCGCTCCCAACACAGTTTACCACTCTTTACATCATACCATAAGCCTGTGCCGATTTCCAGCGAAAATTGCGCTAAATGAGAGGAAAACCAAGTCGCCGGAGGGCTTTTCAGGCCTCACGGTGCGGGCGCGGGACTCAAACTTCGCTTTCCTCCGCTCAATCGCCCATCGCTCGGCGGACGAATTCGACACTTTGGGAGAATTCCTCCTCACGCTTGATGCCGTGCAGCAGCATGCACCCCCGGTAGCCGCACTCGTCCAGCAGCTCCTTGAAATAAGGAAAGTCCACGATTCCGCCGCCGGCATGGGTGAAATGGAGGCCCTCCCCCTCGCGGATGTCCTTACCGTGCGCCAGCGCGATGTGCCCACCCAGAAGGTCAAACGCGTTGCGCATGACCGGCCGCACGTTCTCAGGGCGCGCCTGCCCCTTCTGGAACAGGTTTGCGATGTCCATGATGACCTTCAGCCGGGCGGAGCCGAAGACGTCCAGCAATCGGCGGCACCGCTCCGCTGTGTTCATGCAGTTGCTCGCCTCGGGTTCGAGGCCCAGGGTCAGGTCATGCGCCTCGGCGATCGCGAGCACCCGCCGCATCGATTCCATCAGATCGTCCCACGCGCGCTCGCCTGCGTTGTCCTCATGCCAGCGCCACATGTTGACCGGGTCCCGGCTCCCGGTGCACAGCGTGACCAGATCGCAGCCCAGCGCCTTCATGTGCCGGGCAAGCTCTCCGAAGCGGAGGATACCGTCCTCGCGCGCCAGGGGATCGGGGTGTATCATGTTGAACGTGCCGTTGACGGCTACAATCTTGACGCCGCTTTCATCCGCGGCCCCGCGGATGCGCCGGATCAGCGCTTCGTCAATCGAGGCGGGCATCTGCTCGCCTGCGACGCTCAGAAAATCGAATTGCACCTGCGTGAAGCCGTAGCCGCGGATGTCCCTGAAAAGCGCCTCGACCGTCGGCCGGGAGAGCTCGAGGGTGTACATGCCCAGTTCCATCCGATTCCTCCCTCTTCATTCTGCACAGAACGCTTGCCGGGTTGACAAAGGGGCCGCCGCACCGCGATTGACTCGCTTTGAGGCAGCCCCTTAGGCGCATGGATTTACTTGTAGCTCTCCTCGATGGCGACCGCGACCGCGACGGAAGCGCCGACCATGGGGTTATTGCCCATGCCGATCAGGCCCATCATCTCCACGTGCGCCGGAACGGAGGAGGAACCCGCGAACTGCGCGTCGGAATGCATGCGGCCCATGGTGTCGGTCATGCCGTAGGAGGCGGGACCGGCGGCCATGTTGTCCGGGTGCAGCGTGCGGCCTGTGCCGCCGCCGGAGGCCACGGAGAAGTACTTCTTGCCCTTCTCCACGCACTCTTTCTTGTAGGTGCCGGCCACCGGGTGCTGGAAGCGGGTGGGGTTGGTGGAGTTGCCGGTGATGGAAACGTCCACGTTCTCATGGTGCATGATGGCGACGCCTTCGCGCACGTCGTCCGCGCCGTAGCAGCGCACCTTGGCCTTGTCGCCGGAGGAGTACGCCTTTTCCTTCTCAATCTTCAGCTCGCCCGTGTAGTAGTCGTACTGGGTCTTCACGTAGGTGAAGCCGTTGATGCGGCTGATGATCATGGCGGCGTCCTTGCCCAGGCCGTTCAGGATGACGCGCAGCGGCTCTTTGCGCACCTTGTTGGCGGTGCGGGCGATGCCGATGGCGCCTTCGGCGGCGGCAAAGGATTCGTGTCCGGCCAGGAAGCAGAAACATTTCGTGTCTTCGCGGAGGAGCATCGCGGCCAGGTTACCGTGGCCGATGCCCACCTGGCGCTGGTCGGCGACGGAACCGGGGATGCAGAAAGCCTGCAGGCCTTCGCCGATTGCTTCGGCGGCGGAAGCGGCGTCCTTGCAGCCGTTCTTCAGCGCGATGGCCGCGCCCAGGGTGTAGGCCCACACCGCGTTTTCAAACGCGATCATCTGAATGGAAC
>JAEZHK010000150.1 GCA_023416655.1 Bacillota bacterium | reverse complement strand
GATTCCACGACGCTTCCGCGCACCACGCCGTTCAGGTCGCCAAAGGGCATTAAGAGGACTCGGTTCCCTTTGAAGCCGACCGCTTCGGCGTAGGTCCAGCTGGTTTGATTCGCGCCGTACACCCGACAGATGGTGCCGATGTCCACCACAGGGCCGGTGCTCTCGATCACCATACCGATGATCTTGTCGATTTTGCCGTTGCGCCGGATAGGGTCCACCTTGCGTACGGCCTGCCGGCAGCGATCGAGAACCAAGACTTCTCCCCCTTAATTGAGCGACAAAGAATGCTGCGGGTTTTATTATGAATTGCGGACGAACCGGGCGTCCTCCACCGACTGCTCCAGTACCTCCATCTGCTTTTCCACGCTGGCGTCGATGGAGACGTCCTCGGTGTCCACGATCATGGTCCCTTGGGCGGCGCCCTCGATCACCTGGATTTCAAGCTTCTCGGCGTCCTGTACCAGGGAACGCAGGTAGTCGGCGTGGGCGGTGGCGAACTCGATTTCATGTTCTGAGATGCTCAACCGAACGATTTTCTGTCCGCTCAGGCCTTCGACCGCCTTTTTGAAGATCCGCAGGAAGGATTCGTCGTCCTGCTCGATCCGGTCGGCCACCACCTTGCGGGCGATCTCCAGCGCCAGGTCCACCATTTTTTGTTCGTTCTGCCGGATGAGCGCCTCCCGGCCCCGGTCCAAATCCTCCATCAGGCGCTTCAGCCGCTCCAGGATCTCTTCGTTTTCGGCCAGCGCCTGGAACTTGCCCTGCTCGTATCCTCTCTGGTAGCCCTCCCGCCGGGCCTGCTCCCGAAGCTCGGCAGCCTGCCTCGCGGCGGCGGCGCGGGTGGAGTCGCTGAACTGTTCGGCCTCCTTCATGATCTCGCGCGCTTTGCGGCGCTGGGCTTCCACGGCGGCGTAAAGAGCGTTTTCCTCGGCCTCGTAGTCCCGGCCGGGCGCCACAGCCTCCGCCTCCTCTTGGTCCGGCACTGCGACCGGATAGGCGGGGATGTGGTAGACGAAGGCCTCGCGGTCCAGGTTGACGCAGCGGCCTTTGACCAGCCTAGACAATTATCTCATCCTTTCGGCCTCGGGTAATGCTGATCTCCCCGGACTCCTCAAGCGCACGCACCAGCGAGACCAGCTTCTGCTGGGCTTCCTCGACCTGGGAGACCCTCACGCCATGCAGGTACTTGGACTCTTCCTCCATGGTCTGCTTGAGGCGGGTGGACATATTGGCGTAGAAGATATCCGCGACTTCCTTGGTGCAACCCTTGAGCGCGATGAGCAGGTCGTTGCTGTTGGCGTCCTGCAGGAACCGCTGGATGTACACCGAATCGAGGGCCGCGATGTCCTCGAAGACGAACATGCGGTTGCGGATCTCCTCGGCCAGTTTGGGGTCCTGCCGGAACAGCTCGTCCATGATGTACTTCTCGGTGCTGCGGTCCACCAGGTTCATGATGCTGGCCATGTACTTGGTGCCGCCGATCTCCGCAAAGCCGATGGACTCGCTGACCGAGAGCTTGTGCTCGATGATGCGCTCCACGTCGCGGATGGCCTCGGGCGAGGTGGAGTCCATGGTGGCGATGCGGCTGGCCACATCCATCTGGATGTTGGCGGGCAGCTCGCTCAGGATCTCGGCGGCCTGGTCGGCCGCGCAGTAGGAGAGGATCAGCGCGATGGTCTGCGGGTGCTCGTTCTGGATGAGGCTGAGCAGATGTTTGGGGTCCGCCTCGCCCAGGAAGCTGAAGGCCTTGCTCTGCAGGGCCCGGGTGATCTTGTCGATGATGCCCGCCGCGCCCGGCGCGCCCATGGTCTTTTCCAGGATGGCCTTGGCGTACTCGATGCCGCCTTCGGTGATGTACTTCTGCGCGATGCAGAGGTTGTAGAACTCCTCCATCGTGGTGTCCACCGACGTCGGGGACAGGTTTTCCAGCGTCGCGATCTGCAGGGTGATCTGCTCAATCTCCTCCGGCTTCAGGTACTTGAAAACGCGTGAAGCGTGTTCCACGCCCAGTGACAGGTCACGGTCGCGGCTTTGCGGACGGAATCGGAGTTTTTGTTCTTCGGCCTCACTTGTTCTCCTCTTTCATCCAGGATCGGATCAGCTGCGCGACGATTTCCGGGTTGCCCGCTGTGAACTCCTTTACCTGGCGCTTCAGCACCTGCTCACGGGTTTCGTTGAGTACAATCTCACTGGGAAGCGGCCTTCTGTCGCGCGCCTGCTGCTGCGGCAACTCCTCTTCCTCATCCTCTTCGCTCGCCGCGCCTGCTGCGCCGGCCTTCGTGCCCTTCTTGGCGGGCGCGCGCTTCTTGCGGCCGCTGCGGATGATGAGCAGGATG
The DNA here is from genome assembly GCA_023416655.1 of Bacillota bacterium. Classification (GTDB taxonomy): domain Bacteria; phylum Bacillota; class Clostridia; order Christensenellales; family Aristaeellaceae; genus JAEZHK01. The sequence goes on along the minus strand of JAEZHK010000150.1, from coordinate 15,814 downwards.
ATGAGCAGCAGGATCAGTAGGCCCAGCCCGGCGCCGCCGTAGAGCAGGATCTCGGCGGGCAGCGAGACCGGCAGTCCGAAGATCGTCGTGGGTGTCGCGAGCTGGCCCGGATCGGCGTAGATCGGCGTCTGGGGCTTGGCCAGGAACTCGGCGTAGGTGATGAACACCTTGTCGGTGGCGATGCCCACGCCGTAGGCTACCATCTCGCGATATTTCTCCAAGGTTTCCGGGGTCATCTCGCGGCTGTTGATCATCATGGACACGGTCATGTCCTCGATCTGGCCGCCGCTGTCCAGCGCGGTTTCGACAACCTGGTTCACCAGAAAATCGTTGGAATAACTTTCGCTGGCCGAGCCGTTATTTCCTTCCTGTGTATTGTTATTATCTTCATTGTTAGTGTCAGTATTTGTCTCACCATCCTGGTAGGAGGGAACCCCCACGTTGGACTCGACGCCCGCGATACCGGCCAGCGTCGCGCCGTTTGTGGACTGGCGGTCGACCTGCTGTCTGGACAGGATGCCGCTCGTTTCGCCCACCACTGGGGAATACCGGGTCTCCTGGGTATTCTTCTGCTTGAAGTTCATCTTCACGTTGACCGAGACGCTGACGCCGTCGTCACCGAAGACGGGCTCCAGGAACTTGGCGATCTTGTCCTCGTAGAGGGCGTTGATCCTTTCGACCATCTCGATCTGGGAGTTCGCGAGGCCCACGCCGCTGTCCGAGGCCTGATCGTTGAGTACCGTGCCGTCGCCGTCCACGATGATCACGTTTTCGTTCTTGAGGCCCGGCACGCTTTTTGCGACCAGCTCCTCGATGCCCCGGATCTGCTTACTGGAGAGGTCGGCGTAGGCGTACAGATCCAGCACGACCGCGGCGGAGGATTCGGGCGCCTGGGACTTGAGCACGTAAGCGCTGTCTTCGGCCACGTTGAGTGTGACGATGGCGCCGCGAACGCCTTTCAGCGTTTTCAGCGACGCCTGGAGCCGGTCCTGCAACTGGAAGATCAGGTACTGCTTCTTCTCGTAGTCAGTGGTCATCAGGTCCGACTGGCTGGTGAAGATGTCGTACCCGAGGGTACTGTTGGGGAAGCCCTCCGAGGCCAGCTGCATCTTGAGCCGGGCCTCTTCCTCCCGGGGAACCAGGATGGAGCCGTCACTTTCCAGCCGGTAGGCGACCCCGGCGGAGTCCAGCACGCCCACGACCTGGACGCTCTCCGAGGAATCGAGGCCGCGGTATAGGACCGTGTAGGACGCGTTGTCCAGGACTTTTGTCAGAACGACAGCACCGATCAGCAGAGAAACGGCGACGATCACCAGCGTCAACCGCTTGCGCATGCTCATCCTTTGGAAGTAGGCGCTGATGTTCTTGTAGAGCCCCGAGATCGTTACGTCCATGATACCCCTCTACATCCGCAAATTTTGCCGCTCCGGGCTTAAGCCCGTTAGAGGGTGATGCGCATAATCTCGTTGTAAGCGTCCAGCGCCTTGTTCCGCACGGTGACCATCGTCTGCACGGCCAGATCGGCCTTGGCGGTGTTGATGGAGAGGTTGTGCAGCGAGTCGCTCGCGCCGGTGGACAGCTTGATCACGTCGCCCCGGACGGTGTTCTCCGCCTCCGAAATCTGGCTGAACGACTTTTGAAGCATGTTTTCAAACGTCGCGCCGGTTGAGCTGAGGGGCGATGTGCGGTCGAGGCCGTTCAGGTTTGAGAGCATCTGAAGCCGTACGGGATCGATGTTCATGCCGGTACCCCCTCTTTCTCACGTAAGTGCGCTGTTATTTGCCGATCTCCAGCGCCTTGGTCGCCATGGCCTTCATGGCGTTGAACGCGGTGACGTTGGCCTCATAGAGCCGGGATGCGGCCATCATGTCCACCATCTCCTGGGTGGTGTCGACGTTTGGCAGCTGCACGTAGCCGTCCTCATTGGCGTCTGGGTGGGTCGGGTCGTACTCGACCTTGAAGTCGTCGGTGTCGTCCAGTACCTGCTGGACTCGGACGCCGCCGGCCGACCCGCCGGAGGAGGCGCGAAGCGCCTGGGCGAAGTTGCCGGCCCCGCCGATTTCCTGAAGCACCACGAGCTTGCGGCGGTAGGGGCCGCCCTTAGCGGTACGCGTCGTGTCGGCGTTGGCCAGGTTCTGCGCCACGATCTCCATCCGGTACTTCTGGGCTGTCAGTCCGGAGCCTGAAATGTTGAGCGAATCCAGAAATCCCATGATTACCCACGCCCCTCTGTGATGACGAATCGCATCCGGTTGATCTGGGACGACAGCGCGTTGCACAGGTAGTTGTACTCGATCAGCGCCCGCGCCATCTCGACGGACTCCTTGTCCTCGTCCACGTTGTTGCCGTCCTCGCGGGCCTCGGTGCCCTCCTGCCGGACGATGGTGGGCTGCACCCGGTCGAGCGCACTGCGGATTGAGCGGTCACTGTCGCCGGTTGCATTCAGCTGTTGCTGCAGCTGGGATTCGAACTCAACGGTCTTGCTCTTGTAACCCGGCGTCGCCGCGTTGGCGATGTTGCCGGCGATCACCTGCTGGCGCATCCAGACCGCGTCCAGCTTCTTTTGCAGTAGATCCACGCTGGCGCTTTCCAAAAAACTGCTCATGCCGTGCCCCCTTCCCTGTGCCCTCTCGCGATGTGGATAAAATGCGTAGAAACCTGTGGATAACTGGCTTTCCTATGGTAAGTATACTAGGAATCGACAAACTGTCAATACATTTTCAGCCAATTTTCGACAATTCTCGTTTTTCCACTAAACTTTCTGGTCCAACCGTCGAAATATAACTAGATTATTCACAAAATGCACTCACCGGCCATATTTAGTGGACCGGCCGCCTTGCGCTAACAAGATGTCGAAACCTGACGATATAGGATGGTGGAATACCCGAAAACAGGGTCTGCCCCGGAAAGGGGCCGGCTTGTTTCACTATACGCCCGGCGGTAAAAACGCGACGGGAAAAGGCCCAAACGGAGAAAATGAAGCTGGCGTTCCCAAACATGTGCTCTGCCATGCGCAGCGTTGTCGTCATCATGCCCCGCATTCTTCGGTTCCCTGTAACCGGACGGCCATAAAAAGGGCTCTGAGCAGCCTGATTCTGCCTCCGCCGCCCATAGCCAGGGAGAACGGCGCGCTGGTCGAGAGCCGACTGAGCGAGGGATTCGGGATCGTCGGCGTACTGGCGCGGGCGTCCGGCGGGTTACGGGGCTGACCAGTGGAGGCCGCCGGAATGTTGCCGTTTCCATCATAAGGTGCAAAGCCCGTTTGGTTCCGCCGTTTTTCGTGTATAATGATGGCTGGAAGCAGCATGCGCTAAAGGAGGGATCAGTGTGAGCGGGGAGATCAACAACCGGGAGTATCGGCAGAAGGTCATCCGTGAGCTCATCCAGGACTTGCACGACGGCAAGAGCGTGGACGAGGTCAAGGGGCGCTTCGAGGCCGCCTTTGACGGCGTTTCGGCGGAGGAGATCGCCCAGGCGGAGCAGGCGCTGATCGCGGGCGGCCTGCCCGTGACCGAGGTGCAGCGGCTTTGCGACGTGCACGCCGCAGTGTTCAAGGGCTCGATTGAGGAGATTCACGCAAATGGCCCGGCGGACATCCCAGGCCACCCGGCAAACACGCTAAAGCTTGAGAACCGGGCCATCGAGGTGCTGGCGGGGGAGATCCGGCAGCAGCTGATCTTTCCTTCCGGGAAGCTGCCCGAAAAGCTCAGAAGGTTGGGGGAGATCGATCGGCACTACCTGAAGAAGGAGAACCTGCTCTTCCCTTACATGGAGCAGTACGGCATCACCGCACCGCCCAAGGTCATGTGGGGCGTGGACGACGAGATCCGGGATATGCTCCGGGCGGTCGTGAAGGAAGCGGAAGCGGCGGACGCGCCCGGCCTGCGCGAGAAGGTCGAGGCGCTCCTGGGCAGCATTCAGGAGATGGTGTTCAAGGAAGAGAACATCATGCTGCCGATGCTTCTTGAGAACCTGACCCAGGACGAGTGGAAGCGGGTCGCCGACGATGCCCAGGAATTCGGCTTCTGCCTGATCGATCCGCCGCCCGCCTGGGAGCCCGTGCCCGGCGCGGCCCCGCCGATGCAGGCGGCGGCGGGCGGCATGGTCTCCCTGCCCACCGGTGTGCTCTCGGTACAGGAACTCGAGCGCGTGCTGAACACGCTGCCCTTTGACATCACCTTCGTGGGCAAGGACGACACGGTGCGCTACTTCTCCGAGAACGCGGAGCGCGTCTTCCCGCGCACCAAGACCGTCATCGGCCGCAAGGTATCCAACTGCCATCCGCCCGCCAGCGTGCACATCGTGGAGCAGTTGGTGGAGGACCTCCGATCGGGCAAGAAGGACCATGAGGATTTCTGGATCGCAATGGGCGGCAAGTACGTGCTGATCCGCTATTTCGCGGTCCGGAGCGGGTTGGGCGAGTATCTGGGTGTTCTCGAAGTCACCCAGGACATCAAGCCCATTCAGTCGATTCATGGCGAGAAGCGGCTGGTAGAGTGACGATTATTTTTCCATATGATCTTGGCCCGAGGCGGCATGCGCCTTCGGGCGGAAAGGAGGATTCCCATGAAGGCGACCATTGACAGGGACGGCTGCATCAGCTGCGGGCTGTGCGCGGAGGTCTGCCCGGAGGTGTTCCGCATGGCGGAGGACGGCCTGGCGGAGGCATATGTGGAAGAAGTTCCCGAGGAACTTCAGGACAAAGCCGCCGAGGCGCGGGACGGCTGCCCCGTATCGGTGATTTCGTTGGAATAACCAACCCCGTGGCAAAGGCCGGCGCTCCCGTTGATGGGTGCGTCGGCCTTTGTCATACCCTTGCTCTCTGTCACTTCAGGTTGGGGCCGATGATCGCGTGGGGGACGTAGGGCGCTTCGAGGTATGAAGCTTCCTCGTCCGTCAGTTTGACATCCACCGCTTTCACCGCGTCCTCGAGATGGGCAACCTTCGTGACGCCCACCACCGGCGCTGCCACGAGCGGTTTGCGCATGAGCCACGCCAGCGCCACCTCGGTCATCGAAACGCCGCGCCTGTCTGCGATCTCCTGTACCCGCTCCACGACGGGCCTGTCCGCGTCCTGCGTGTTTCCGTACTTCCACTTGGCGATGGCGTCCGTCTCAAAGCGGTTGGTGGATTCCGCCCAGGCTCTGGAGAGCCGCCCCGCCGCCAGCGGGCTGTATGGGGTCAGCGCCACCTTCGCGTCCTGGCAGTAGGGCACCATCTCGCGCTCCTCTTCCCGGTACAGTAGGTTCAGGTGATTCTGCATGGAAACAAAGTTGGCCCAGCCGCGCTTTTCCGCGACGCTCCTCGCCTTCTGGAATTGCCACGCGAACATCGCGGACGCGCCGATGTAGCACGCCTTGCCCGCGCGCACCACGTCGTTTAGCGCCTCCATGGTCTCCTCGATGGGGGTCTGGAAGTCCCAGCGGTGGATGATGTACAGGTCCACGTAGTCGGTGCCCAGCCGCCTAAGGGAGTTGTCGATCTCGGAGAGGATCGCCTTCCGGGAGTTGCCCGCGCCGTTCGGGCCTTCGTGCATCCGGGCGTTGACCTTGGTGGCGATCACCACCTCGTCCCGCCGGGCGAAATCCTTCAGCGCCCTGCCCAGGTATTCCTCGCTGGTTCCCATCGAGTACACGTTGGCGGTATCGAAGAAGTTGACGCCCAGCTCCAGCGCGCGCCTTATGATCGGGCGGCTCAATTCCTCATCCAGTACCCACGGGTGCGTCCACCTGGACGCATCCCCGAACCCCATGCAACCCAGGCAAATCCTCGAAACATCCAGGCCCGTATTGCCCAGCTTCGTATATTCCATCTCGCATGCCCCGCTTTCTGATCTATGATGGCATGCTATCACCAGGAGTTCACTCCAGGTCAAGCACTTCGGATAGATTTAACATCGCCTAAAGGGCTGCAAAGGGCTTGACTTGGAGTGCGCTCCAGGTGTTATGATGCAAAACGATTGGAGGTGATCGCATGACCATCGCGGAAGTGGCGGCAAAATTCGACCTTTCGGCGGATACGCTGCGCTAGTACGAGCGCATCGGGCTGATCCCGCCGGTCACACGCACAGCAAGCGGCCTGAGGGATTATCGGGAGGGCGACCTGAAATGGGTCGAGTTCATAAGGTGCATGCGCAGCGCGGGCGTGTCCATCGAGGCGCTGGTGGAATATGTGGCGCTGTTTCAGCGCGGCAGGGAATCCATTCAGGCGCGGAAGGCGCTGCTGATAGAACAGCGGCGGCAGATCGCGGAGAGGGTCGACGAGCTTCAGGCGGCGCTTGCGCGCCTTGACCGGAAGCTGGACGGCTATGAGGAACGGATGCTCAAAATCGAGGAAAATCTGTACCAGTCCCCGGACTGAAGAAACGGAGCGCACATGATTTATAAGCCATTCAAAGAACTCAACCTGTCGCTGCTCGGCATGGGCGCGATGCGGCTGCCTACGCTAGGTGAGAACGGCCCGATCGACGGGGACAAGGCCCTGGAGATCATCGAATACGCCTTCGACCATGGTGTCAACTACTTCGACACCGCCTTCCGCTACCATGGCGGCGAGTCGGAGACCTTTCTGGGCAGGGCGCTGGAGCGATTCCCGCGGGCGGAGTGGCACATCGCCACCAAGATGCCCGGCCACATGATGGAGTATGGGGACGGGCGGTACAAGTTCACGGGGCTTCTGGCCGGCTGGCCGGAGATGACCCCGCGGCAGGTCTTTCAGATGCAGCTTGAAAAGTGCCGCGTGGACTACTTCGACTTCTACCTGCTGCACAACGTCTGCGAGACCGCCTACGGCTTCTACACCGACGAGGACCTGGGCGTGGTGGAGTACCTTCTCGAGGAAAAGCGGGCCGGGCGCATTAAGCACCTGGGCTTTTCCGCCCACGGCCGCGCCGAGACTATCGACCGGTTCCTTGACTGGAAGGACTGCTTCGAGTTCGTGCAGATCCAACTCAACTACCTGGACTGGACGCTGCAGGAGGCGGGCAGAAAGTACGAGGTGGCGCAAAAGCACGGCCTTCCGGTGATCGCGATGGAGCCGGTGCGCGGCGGGCGGCTGGCGAAGCCGGGGGAGGGGGCAAGCGCGCTTTTGAAAGCGGCCCGGCCGGGGGATTCCGCCGCCTCCTGGGCGTTCAGGTTTTTGCAAGGCCTGCCGGGCCTGATGGTGGCCCTCAGCGGCATGACCACCCTCGATCAACTGAAGGACAACCTGAAGACATTCGAAACGCCCGACCCGCTTACTGAAGCGGAGTCGGCGCTGATCCGGAAGATCGTCGGCGGCATGGCGGACATGGTGCCCTGTACCGCCTGCCGCTACTGCTGCGAGGACTGCCCGCAGGGCCTGGACATCCCGAAGCTGATCTCCCTCTACAATGAGTTCCGCTTCGATAACCCCTCCATCCTCCGGTTTACCACAGGCGCCATGCGCCCGGAGGAGTTGCCCGGCGCGTGTATCGGCTGCGGCGAGTGCGCGCGCATCTGCCCGCAGAATATCGACATCCCCGGCATCATGAAGGAGTTCGGCAGCACGTTCCCCCGGTGAGGCGCAGAAAGCCACTGGTCAAAACGCGCGGCATGGTGTACAATGGAAACGGTTCCGGTCCGATTCTTGATACGGAAAGGATGGTCCCCATGCAAGCGCATTCTGATTTGTCCCAGATCCGCATCGGCACCTGCGTTCCGGGCGGCGTCGCCGAAAAGTGGGTCCCACCGATGATCGAAGCCGGTTTTGAAACCCTGTCCATCAACTTCCACATGGAGTACGGCGAGGTGGACATCGCCCTGCAAGGCCCCGTGCTTCGCGCCGTGGCGGAAGAAAAGGGCGTGGAGATCACAACGCTGGGCTACTACTGCAACGCGCTCGAGAACGAGGGACACCTCAGAAACCTTGAGAAGGCCATCGACAGCGCCCACCTCTACGGCGCGAAGACTGTCTCCACGTTCGCGGGCGCGCTGGAGGGCCGGAGCGTGGACGAGGCGCTGCCAAGGTTCGGCGAAGTCTTCCGGGAGCTTGCAAAGCGGGCGGAGGACCGGGGCGTGCGCCTCGCCATCGAAAACTGCCCCATGGGCGGCACCTGGGACCGCGCCACCTGCAACATCGGCTTCAACCCCCGGGCCTGGGAGCGCATGTTTGGGGAGGTCACCAGCCCCGCGCTGGGCCTGGAATGGGAGCCCGCGCATCAGATGATCCAGCTGATCGACCCCATCGCCCAACTGCGCAAGTGGGTGGGGAAGGTCTACCACCTGCATGGCAAGGACGCGACTGTCGACCGCCGGGCGGTCGAGGACTATGGCGTATTGTGCAATACCGACTGGTACGCCCCGGAGCGTACCCCCGGCTTTGGCGACTGCAACTGGCGGGACATTCTCTACATCCTGCACGCCGGCGGCTACGCGGGCGACATCTGCGTGGAAGGCTACCACGACCCCATCTACAAGGGAGACTGGGAGATGACCGCGCAGAAGCACGCGCTTTCCTACCTCAAGTGGTGCCGCGGCGGCGATTTCGTGAAGAACCCCTGGTGATTCGCCAACGAACCGAATATGATAAAAGGCCCTGTGAGCCACGGCTCGCAGGGCCTTGTCATGGGCTGGCTTATACTTCAGACCTTCGACCCGCACGCCCATTTCCGGATGCGGATGGCATCCCGAACTTCGTAGACGAAGCGCTTGCGGCCCCCGGCATCCGGCGTCATCACCCCGGGAGTTCGTCGATCAGGAAGCGCTTGACTTCCGTCAGCGAGCGAAAGACCCGGAAGGCAAGCGCGAGCGCTTCTGCGGAAGGCGCCTTCAGGTCCGGAACCAATACGGGCAGCATGCCGGCGCGGTGGGCGGCCATGAGGCCACTTTCCGAGTCCTCCAGCGCCATACAGCCGGAAGGGTCAATTTGAAGCTTCGACGCGGCGGTCCGGAAGATGTCCGGGCTGGGTTTGCCCCTTTCCACTTCGTCGCCGCACACGATGGCGTCAAACCGGCTCTGCACACCCGCAAGCTCCAGTAGCCTGAGCGCGCGCGCCCTCTCGGTGGATGTGGCAACGGCCTTCGGGATGCCCGCACTGTCCAGCATGTCCAGCAATTCAAAAAGGCCCTCCTTGACGGGGACGCCGCTGCGGGCGACGGTTTCCTCCGCGTAACGGATGCGAAGCAGGCTTGCCTCCTCATAAGGGAACCCTTCCCCCAGCCGACGAAGCAGCGTGGCCTCGGTATCCTTCCGGTTCAGGCCGATCGTTTCGATGACCAGCCCGGGAGAGATCGGAAATCCGAGCCGCTCGCCCGCGCTCCGCCAGGCGTCGACGGCGATCCGTTCGGTATCAAACATCAGTCCGTCCATATCGAAGATCACCAGGCGTATCGGGAGCATCACGCTTCGCCTCCCCTGAGGTCCCCGCCTTCAGCTTACGGCGCGGCGGGGATTCGGGATTCATTATGGGGGAATCGGCAGGTTTCGTCAAGCGGCGGTGGGTTTTCGGGCGGTTCGAGCGGTGAAACCATCAACAGTACATCGGTCTGTTTTGTGTTTATCACTTCGGAAACAGACCAAAGTCTGGATTATTTGTCGGTTGAAGGTGGGTGTTCCAACGTTTTGCACCCCCGAAAAACCGTTTGAAGGTTATATGGCAACGTGACGGACCGTGATTGAATGTTACCATACCCCTATGTGGTTGATCCTTTCACCCCCTGAATGACGGGGACGATGCCTCGACAGGATCCGCGCGTTACTGATTCCCTTTCCCCGATTCGAACCGACCGGCGTTTGTGTGTACAAATCCCGTTTCTGCGCTCAGCGAATGGAATTTTTCTCCGCCAACGCGCTTGAAGAACCTGGAATGAGTCCAACAATACACATAAGAACGGCGCTTCCAGTTACCAGAGAAGGCCATCAGGCGGCAAACATCATCACGTTTCAGGCGTTGCCGACCGATCCGTGGCGTCACTGGATGATCCTGGTCAGGGTGGCGGCGAGATCCGGTGAAAATCCCGCGATCGCAAAGGGTTTTCCGGCGCAGCAAAGGCCTTGATCCGCCTTTTTTTGCGTCACTTTGGCTTCCCGGCGGCGCATGTCATGAAAAGAAAAATGCTTGTGACAGGAAAAGCGTTCGCGGCAAGGCCATGTAACCAGTCGCGTAACTGTTATGCCTTATAATGTGCCCATACACAGGGAAATGTTGCCTTTCCTGTCTCATAAATTAACAAAAAGTTTGCGAAATCTATTGAGGAGGCTGACGAAATAATGTATAGTGTACTGGGAAGAATCCTGTCGAGCGCGCTGATTGCGCTGATGATGACCGGCATGGTTTTCCAGGCAGCCGCGGAGGAAGCCCAAATTTCTCTGGACATTGCAGCCCCGGAGGCCGTTGTCGCCGTTGATTCCGAGCGTTCTTCTAATGAAGAGCCTGCGGCCCAGGAGCCGGAGGCGAGTGAGCCCCAGGCTGAAGCCACAGTCGAGCCCGAGGCGGCCGGCGAAACAGAAACCGCCGATGACACTATATTAGTAGAGATTCCCGACCAACAGGTTCCCCTGGCCGGCGGTCAGGAGCCCAGCGTAAACGTCCGGACCAACCGCGACATCGGCTCGCTCGCCATCGGTGACAGCCTGATGCTGACCTGCGAACTGAACGGCTTCGGCGGCCTGCAATACGCCATCCGCTGGCAGGCCTGCGTGAACGGGGAATGGCGGGATCTTTCAGGCGAAAACTCCGATACCCTGATCATCAAGGTCACCAGCGAAAATGCCGATTGGGCATACCGGGCCGCGGTGGACGCTCAGCCCGTATAAATAGCAACCTAGATACCGAGGCGCGAGCCTCGGGCTTTCACTACTGACAGGCATAAAAACCGACTTCGGTTCACCATCTACCATCCGAATGACGAGGAGGTACCCACCATGAAGAACACGAACAAACTGGTCGCCCTGATCCTGACGGTCTTGATGCTGGCCGGCTCCACAGTTGCGTATGCCGGCACTTACGTCAGCGACCCGGTTTCCCCGAACATCTCGAAGCCGGCGACGCAGGAACAACCGGTGGCCGAGGCCACGCCCGCGCCGGAAACCGGTGAGGTAACCCCTCCTGCCGAAGAGGTAGTGGAGGAGCAGCCCGCCGAGGAGGCTCCTGAAACCGAGGCGGTCGTCAAGACCGAGAGCGAGAATGGCAGCGTCAACATCCGCGCCGCGGCCAGCACCGACGCCGAAATCATCGGGCAGCTGAGCAGCAACGACCGCGTGGTCGTGCTCGGCGTCGAAGGCGACTGGACCAAGATCCGGGCCAACGGCATTGTCGGCTACGTTTTCTCCAGTTACCTCCAGGCGAGCGAGCCTGAGCTGACCCCTGCTCCCGAAGAAACCCCGGTGCCCGAGGAAGTCCCTGCCGAAGCGGCGCCCGAGCGGTCTGCCACCATTCTGGTGGGTGCCAGCGGCGCTGTCCATTATGGCGACAGCATCACGCTGACCGCGGTTTTGAGCGGTTACGAAGGCGTCAACTACACGATCGCCTGGCAGGTTCGCGATGCGGGCGGGTCCTGGAACGACATCTCCGGCGCGAGCGGTCTCAACTATTCCTTTGAGCTCAGCCCGGAGAACCTGGACGACGAATGGAGAATTCTGGTTACGGCCGAAGAAACTGTGAACGCGTAACAGAGCTTCCGGCCGGGCCAAATAACCGACCCGGCCCCCGACAGAACCCAAACAAAAGCCGGCCCGCGGCTCAACCAAGCTATCAACTGGAGGAGGGCCTTACACATGAAGACCAGAAGATTCTTTGCAATCCTGCTCTCTCTTCTTTTATTGACGCAGGGATTGCCCATGTCCGCGATCACGGCGCTGGCCGCAGGCGACGTTGTGAGCAGTCCCCCCGTCTCGCTTCTCGGCGTGACCGGGTATTACATCGTCTCTTTCCTTGATTGGACCGGGGCGGTGATCGGGAACCCACAGCAGGTATCGGCGGGAGGGAGCGCTACGCCGCCCACGCTGCCGACGGGCGCTACGGGATGGAGCGGGTCCTACCAGAACATTCAGGAGGATACCGTTCTTACCCCGGTAAGCGCCACGTCCGGCACGGATGCCGGCTATGGCATCGCCTCCTTTGCCATCAAGCAGAACAGCCAGTGGATGGTGCTGGATTCCCGGTACATCCAGTATCAAAATCGCAGCGGTAAAAACGATTACCAGCTTGGTGCTATCAGTTATACCTATGGCGGCGTGACATTCTCCAACGCCAGCAGCAGCGTCTGGAGATGGGTGAAGTCGTCCGGATCCAACACATATGATAATGCGACTCTCTCATTTAGCTCTCCGGGAACGGCTAATGACAGCAACAGGATGTCTACGGACGATTACTCCGCCACCGGAACGAAGAAAATCTTCGTCCGCCCGAACACCGGTTACCAGTTCTACACGGTAACCTTCAAGGGCTATGACGGCACGCCGCTGGCCACCCAGATCATTCAGGCAAGCGCGAAGGCCTCCAATCCGGCGAGCGACCTCGCGGCGCGGCTCGCCCGGGAGCATTATGACTTCACGGGCTGGGCTTTGGATGGAAGCACTACCGCGTTTGACTTCAATACTGCGATTAGCGGCGCAATCACCCTCGTCGCGCAGTACAAGGCGCAGCACCTCGTCAAGTTCCTTGACAAAGACGGGGTCCAGATCGGAGCCGACCAGTATGTGAGCGACGGCCAGGCCGCGACCGCGCCTACGGCCCCGACCGTTGTTGGGTTCGTGTTTGACCACTGGGATCAGAGCTTCTCTTCCGTAACGCAGGACATGACCATCCAGGCGATCTACGTTAGCGCCAGCGCCCTGAAGGTCACCTTCAAGGCTTATAACGGAAGCGAAACCTACCAGGTTGTCGAGTCCGGCACAATGGTAACGGTGCCTGCCAGCACGCTGGATATAAACCAGGGCTACTATTTCGACGGCTGGAACACCAAGCAGGACGGCACCGGCACGACCTATTGGCCGGGCGCCAAGATCACCGTGACCGCACCCTTTACGCTGTATGAGCGCGGCGGCAGGGGCTTCGCGATCACGTTCGATCCCAACGCTACCTATTACTATGGCTCGGGTACCCCCGTTACGCTGTATACGGACCGGGCCGGCTACCTGACCATCCCGGGCATGGGTGAGAGCGGGATCAATTTCACCAACACCCAGGGCAGAACGTTCTCCACCTGGTCGCCCGTCGCGAATCCCACCGGGCAGGAGACCGGCGTGTATCTCGTCGGGGAACGCGCGAAGTTCACGGCGAACAAGACGCTGTATGCCATTTGGATTGCAAGTATCGATACAAAATGGCTTGAACACATTGACGTGCGCTTTGTGGGCAGCAAGACGTTCTACCAGATCATCAATGGCGTGATCGACCCAACCACCCAGGTCAATGTGGCTCTTACGGTTTCGAACCCGCAGGCCAGAGTCAATAATGGATCCTGGCAGACCCTTACCAAAGATTCGCAGAACACTTTCGAGGCCCGGAAGGCCGGACTCAAGTTCAAGGTCACCGATAAGGTCGACCTCAAAGCGACCATCAGCTACACGCTGAACGGCACCCCGTACTCCGTGCCTTACGAGAGTACGATGACCGACAAACAGAAGTCCGCCGCCGTTGCGGAATGTCCGAACAGGAATCTCGTATGGGACGGTTCCAGCAGTTACTCGATGGACGGTACTACCAAGAGGAACGGTTTGTATCCCGGCCTTGACTTCATCCTCAGGCCGGAGGAATTCGATTCCGTGGTCGAGCAGTATACCGTCACCTACAAGGATTACTTCGGCAAGGATATCCATAAGGTGGCAGGCATCGTGAGGGGCAGCTCCGTGGTTAGCTCTCAGCAGGCGGCGGAGAGCCAGATTGTCAGCCCCATCTACACCTATGATGCCGCCACGGATACGATCACCCAGCGCACGTTCAACGGCAGCTGGACGCCGGGCGGGTCCTACGGCCTGAACAACCTTGGCAGCGTTACCCAGGACATGGTATTTACCGCGCAGTACACATCCGTTCCGTTCACCCACAAGAAAACCCTGACGGTTGTGAAGCAGTGGGCTGCCAACTCGCCTGCGGGCACGATCCCCGGCTCAGTCTACATCAACCTGTATCGGAAGCTCGCTGATGAGTCCGATAGCAGCTGGGCACTTGTGAACAATTCAAGGGCTGAGCTGACAAGCGCAAACAGTTGGACTTATGCCTACATGAACCTTGAGGCCTTCGCTGTGGTGGGTGGCCAGCTGAAGCCTTATGTCTACAAGCCCGTTGAAGAGGCGGTGACAGGGTTCAGCACGCAGGTTGTAGCCGGAGAATCGGGCTGGGGATTCACCCTGACGAATACTCCGAACAGCTACAACTACACGGTTGAATACTACAAGGACGCGATGGACGGGACGGGCACGAAGATTGGAACGGTGCCTGGAACGGGCCTGTACGGCAGCCAGATTCCGTACGACGCGAACTACAGTGGAAAGCCGGAAGGCTACAAGTATAGCGCGAACAACGGTCCGAAGTACGTGACGACGATCGCGGCGAACAACGTGCTGAAGGTCCTGTTCGTGAAGAATGAATTCGACTACACAGTCGAGTACTACCAGGATACGCTGGCGAACAAGATCGGCACGGCGGACGGACAGGCGAAGGTACTCGGAAGCAACCTGACGGAGGCGCTGATCGCAACGGATCTGGGCGCGGACTGGAAGGATGCGAAGAAGCCGACGGGCTACAATGCGGGCGTGAATCAAACTACCATGCCGCTGGTGATTGGCACCAGTGGGAACGTGGTGAAGGTTCTGTACACGGTGAGGACGGACTACGAGTACACGGTTGAATACCGTAAGGACAGTGTGACGGGCGACGAACTGGCGCCGGCGAAGCCGGTGACGGGGAAGACGTTTGGAGCGACGTACACGGAGGCCGCAGCGGCGGTGACCGGGTACACGCCGGACGCTCTGACGAAGGACATCACGCTGGATCTGAACAACAAGGTGCTGGTCTTCATCTACACGGCGGTCGAGTACGAAGTGAAGTACACTCTCGACGGTCAGCAGTACGAAGGGATTGACCCGAAGCACTTTGGCGACAAGGTGGAGGTGCGCCCAGATCCGGCCAGGATCGGTTCAACGTTCGGCGGCTGGAATCTGATGGATCTTGACCCGTGGACTGAGGGCGGCAAGACGTATTTCACGATGCCTGCCAGGAACGTCGAGATCGTCGGCAGCTTCGCGAAGAATATCTACCCGGTGAAGTATTTCGTGGATGGCGCACAGTACGTGAACGACAATGACTTCGACGGGTATAACTACAACGAGCCGGTGGACGTTCGAAACGATCCGCCTGCAAGGCCGGGCTACACGTTCAGCGGTTGGCATTACCAGGACGGCACTCCGGTAACAGAAGGCTTCCTGATGCCCACTGCCGAGGTGAGAATTTTCGGTACCTTCACGCTGAACGAGTACACGCTGACGTACAAGTACGTGAACAGCAGCGGCGTTGAGATCACGGATTCGGCGATCCTGTCGGGCCTGCTGCCCGCGCAGAGCGGCACGGAGAAGTTCACGGTGCTTTCCAGCAATAACGTGGATCCGCTGCCGACGAAGAACGGCTTCACGATCTCGGGCTGGTATCAGTCGACGAGCGGCAGCTGGAACAAGCTGACGGGGAACACCTGGAACACGCCGGGTGACAAGATCCTGTACGCGAAGATCGTGACGAACGAATACTCGCTGACGTACAAGTACGTGGACGGCAGCGGCGTTGAGATCACGAATCCGGCGATCCTGACGGGACTGCTGCCCGCGCAGAGCGGCACGGAGAAGTTCACGGTGCTTTCCA
>JAEZHK010000097.1 GCA_023416655.1 Bacillota bacterium | reverse complement strand
AAACATTACTCAGCAACAACTCGACGAGGTTGTCGACCGGATCAACTCCAGACCTCGCAAGTGCCTTGGCGGTCTTTCTCCCAAGCAATATTTCGCCCTGTGTTGCACTTGACTTGACAATCTGGTTGATGCCCCTTGGAACCCTCGCAAAAGAAAAATTCATTGTTCCCATGAAGAGCGCCCCGCCGAAAAAGTCGGCAGGGCGCGTTCGTCCAATATGGAATTACTTGAGGGATTCCACCGCGGCCTTCTCCGCCGCGAGGCCCGCCACGTAGCGGTCCATGAAGGCCGAGAAACCCTTCTCGTCCGCCGGGTCGGGTGCGAGCGTCTGGCCCGCCTTGCCCGCGAACACCTTGTCCGAGAGGTAGGCTTCCAGCTTCTCTCCGGGCGCCTTGCCCACAAGGTAGGCCGCCAGCACCGCGATACCCCAGGCGCCGCCCTCACCCGCCGTCTCCATCACGGAAACCGGCGCGTGGATGGCGGCTGCCATGATGCTCTGGCCCACGCCCTTGGCCTTGAAGAAGCCGCCGTGGCCGTAGATCTTGTCGATGCCGACCTTTTCTTCATCGAGCAGGATGTCCATGCCCAGCTTCAGCGCGCCCAGCGCCGAGTAGAGGTGCGAGCGCATGAAGTTGGCCAGCGAAAAGCGCGCGTCCGGCATGCGCACGAAGAGCGGGCGGCCCTCATCGAGGCCCGTCAGCGGCTCGCCGGACACGTAGTTGTAGGCGAGCAGCCCGCCGCAGTCCTTGTCGGCCTCCATGGCCTTGAAGAACAGCGTGTCCAGCACCTTGCCCAGCTTCATCTCCATGCCGACTTCCTTCGCGAACTCCTGGAAAAGGCCGGCCCAGGCGTCGATGTCCGAAGAGCAGTTGTTGCAGTGCACCATCGCCACCGGCATGCCGCTGGGGGTGGTGACCATGTCGATCTCGGTGTGCAGCTTTTGAAGCGCCTTCTCCAGCACGATCATCGCGAAGATGGAGGTGCCCGCCGACACGTTGCCGGTGCGCGGCGCGACGGCGCCCGTGGCCACCATGCCGGTGCCCGCGTCGCCCTCCGGCGGACAGAGCGGGATGCCGGGGAGCAGCGCGCCCGACTCGTCCAAGAGCTTCGCGCCCTCTTCGGTCAGAAGGCCCGCATCCTCGCCCGCGTTCAGGACTTTCGGCAGGACGCCGCGGATGTCCCAGGGCAGGTTCCTGGGCGCGATGAGCGCCTGGAACTTGTCCAGCATGCCGGCATCATAATCAAAGGTGGTGCTGTCGATGGGGAACATGCCGCTGGCGTCGCCCACGCCCAGCACCTTCCGCCCGGTCAGCTTCCAGTGGACGTAGCCTGCCAGGGTCGTGATGAAGGCGACCTTGCCCACGTGCGATTCGCCGTTCAAAATGGCCTGGTACAGGTGCGAGATCGACCAGCGCAGCGGGATGTTGAAGTTCAGCAGGTTCGTCAGCTCCGCCGCGGCGGGGCCGGTGGTGGTGTTGCGCCAGGTGCGGAAGGGCGCGAGCAGGTTCCCCGCCGCGTCAAAGGCCAGGTAGCCGTGCATCATCGCGCTGATCCCGACGGCGCTCACCTTCGTAAGCTCCGCGCCATACTTTTCCTGGACGTTCTTCTTCAGCTTGGCGTAGCAATCGTGCAGGCCCTTCCAGACGTCCTCCAGGCTGTAGGTCCAGACGCCGTTTTCCAGCTTGTTCTCCCAGTCATGGCTGCCGGAGGCGATGGGTTCGTGCTGCTCGTCCACCAGCACGGCCTTGATGCGCGTGGAGCCCAACTCGATGCCCAGCGCCGCCTTCCCGCTCTCAATTGCCAGACGGATTTCGCCCATATCCATGAAATCACTCCCGTATCAGAATATCGTGCGCCCCGTCGCCGTGAGGAACGCGGGCGGCCAGTCACGCTGACATTGTACCATATTTAACGTCCAAAACATACACTCCCGCGAATTTTTAAGCAGGGAAAACCACAGACGGGTTCCCCGTTTACGCGCAAGTTTTATGGTGAGCATGTGCCGCGGAAAAAGCGCGGCGCGGAGGGCGGCGGACGTGGGTTTTCCGGAAAATTCCAGACCGCGTGGCACGGACTGGTCGTTGACAAAACCGCGGCGCGACATTATAATCAGACTGTGAGCATTCCTCCTGGGGTGTGCGCCACGTGACTGCTTTTACCGACATATTCACAAAAGGATTCCGGGTCGGCGTATGGATGTCAAGCCTCCGTTTGAGTGGAAGACAGCAAGTACCCGCAGGTCTCCGCCCTGCCTGAGCGGCGGGTGAAAAAGCGGGAGCGAACGGCACTCTGGGACAATGATCACAGGGCAAGAGGCGTAAAGCCTCTGTTTTTTTACGCGCCAGCGCGTGCGGCGGAAATCTGCAAGCATCTTTCCGCCGCGTAAGAACGGCGCAGGCCCTGCAAGCCAAGGCTTTGCGGGCGGGCCTACGCGAAAAGCGGTATGGGCAACCTGCGGCCGCACATGTCGCCCTCCGGTTGCCGTTATTCAATCGGAGGGCTGCGGCCCCCCGAACCCCAAGAAGGAATGCCGGTTTTGTCGGCGATTATCTTCGACCTTATTCCGCGGAAGGCGCGCGGTACTTCAGGTAGTCCAGAAAGCGCTTGACGGCGAGCGACGCTATCCGCCTGTCCCGAAGTGCCATGCCGATCCTGCGACAGGCGGGGACCTCCAACTCGCGCTTGACGATCCGATAGGGCACGCGCGTCAGGATCAATTGGGGCAGGATGCTGATGCCCAGCCCGTTTTCCACCATCGACATGATGGCGTAGTCGTCCCAGGTGATGAACTTGATGTCCGGCTTCAGGTGGTGGCGCTCGAAAATTTCGGAGATCTCGGCCTTTCCGCCCTTCTCCAGCAGCATGAACGGCTCCCCCTCCAGCCCCTTGAGCGGGAAGCGCGGCTCGCCCGCCAGCGGATGGCCCTCGGGCAGGATCGCCAGCAGCGGGTCGTCCTCGAGGAAGATCACGTCCAGCCCCGCCCGAACAGGCGACGTGACGAAGCCGCAGTCCACCCGGCCCTGCGCGATCCAGACCTCGATCTCCGTATAGTCCCCCAACAGCAGTTCAAACTCGATGTTCGGGTACTCGGCCCGGAAGGTCTTGATCATGTTGGGCAGCCAGTGGGTGGCGACGCTGGAAAACGTGCCGATGCGGATCAGGCCGCTGCGCAGGCCGTGCAGATCGTCCACCTCGTTCAAAAGGTTCCGCTGCGCATCGCACACTCCCTGCAAAAAGGGCAGCAGCTTCAGCCCGTCGGAGGTGACGCGCACGCCCGACCGGTCCCGCTCGAGGAGTGTCACGCCCCATTCGGCCTCCAGGTCGTGGATCATGTGGCTGACGCCCGACTGGGTGTAGCCCAGCAGCTGCGCGGCCTGCGTGAAGCTGCCGTGCTCCACCGCCTTCAAAAACGCCTCGTACTTGGGAATGCTCACGTTCGCCCTCCTTAGTACAAATCCTCATCGTGAGGATTCCAAAGATTAGTTTTTGGAATTATCGTCTCCATGATATACTTTCCCAGAGAAAAAATCAATGCGCCGGGCAGCGGGAAGTGTGAACCCTTGAACAGTAAAGTCAAAATGGTCGCCTCGATGGCGATTTGGGGCAGCATGGGGCTGGTGATCCGGTGGATCAGCCTGCCCACCGCCGCCATCGCGCTGACGCGGGGCGCGCTGGGCGCGCTGTTCCTGTTCCTTCTCGTGACACTGGCCGGCCGCCGCGTCGCCTGGCGCGCGGTCCGGGACAACCTGGGCCTTCTGATTGTCTCCGGCGCGCTGCTCGGGGCCAACTGGATTTTCCTGTTCGAGGCCTACCGGCGCACGACCATCCAGCTGGCGACGCTCAGCTACTACCTCGCGCCGGTTTTGATCCTGGCGGCGTCCCCGCTGGTCCTGAAGGAGCGGCTGACCGCTCTGAAGGCCGCCTGTGTGCTGGCGGCGCTCGGCGGCATGGCGCTGGTCTCCGGGGTGGGTACGGGCGGCGCGGGAAACCCCGTCGGCATCCTGTTCGGACTTGGCGCGGCGGTGTGCTACGCGGGCCTGACGCTGACCAACAAGTTTTTGAAGGGCGTCTCCCCGATGGAGGCCACCATGGTGCAGCTTGCGGTCTCCGCCGCAGCGCTCCTCCCCTATGCGTTATTCTCGGGTACGCTGTCGCTTTCGGGCGCGGGGCCGAAGGACGCGCTGCTCCTAATCATTCTGGGCGTCGTGCACACGGGGCTGGCCTTTTTCTGGTTCTTCTCGTCGGTGCGCGACCTGAAAGCGCAGACCGTCGCCATGTTCAGCTACATCGACCCGGCCATGGCCATCCTCCTGTCCGCACTGCTCCTCAGGGAGCGGCTGGACGTGCCGCAGATATTGGGCGCGTGCCTGATCCTGGGCGCGGCGCTGGTCGGCGAACTGCCCTTCCCGCGGCATTCCCGTACGCGCGCAGCGTGACATGGTGGCGGTGAGGGGAATCAAAGCGCTAACGCTCTATGATTTTGTCACATTTTCGATGGAAAAACACGATCCGCTTCAAAAGAAGCACGTTGGTCTTTGGCCGCGGACCGCGCGCTGCACCAGTGCTCTCGGACATGGTATTGATCACAGGCCAAAGACCTTATCCATACCGCTTTCTCCGTCATATAATAGTTTTTGCAACTGCATCCCCACATAATGCGTTCCCTTCCCCGCCTCCGCCATTATTGGGCATACGCGCTATCGGAACGCTCATATTCTGCAAGGAGGACAAGAGGGAGGGTGGGGTATTTTGAAAACGGTCAGAGTCCATTTGCAGCCCATTGCAGAACGCATCAACTTACCCACGGTGATCAAGACTGCGGTTCCCCCGGGGGATTCAATGGAAAGACTCTTTGTCGCAACGCAGGTAGGAGAGATTTTTGTTCAGATAGGCAGCGTTTTCAACCTGTTTCTGGACATCCGCTCCCTGGTTCTGCCGCTAGGGCAGACCGCAGGCGGTTATGATGAGCGAGGCCTTCTGGGGCTCGCATTTCATCCGAACTTCCATGATAACGGCTTGTTCTATATTTATTATACGCTTGCCGGAAGCCAGGGGCCGGGCGCGCTTCCCGGCGAATTCATCCCAGACCCGTGCGACATCGCTACCCTGAACATGGTGTGGACCAATCGGGATACACTGTATGACCATATCGATACCGTGGAGGAATGGAGGGCCCCTGCCGGTGTTCAACCACAGAAAAGGCGAACATTGCTGAAGCTGCGAAGGCCTTTCCTGAATCACAATGGCGTGAACAACCTGAACTTCTCCCCGGAAACGGGAAAACTGGTGTTGACCTCAGGAGACGGCGGTTCCGGCTACGATCCATTCAATGCAGCCCAAAACCCAATGGAAATCGCGGGCAAGATCATTGAAATTGATGTGGACAATTTCCCGAACATCAACAACATGCCGGTTGTAACGCGCTTTATCGAACTGCCAGTGGCTGTTCGAGGTGCTCTTTCGCTGATGGCCAAGGGGGTGCGCAACATCCCGGGCATCGCCTTCGAGAGCGTGACTAATAAGAAATACATCGGACTCGTCGGACAGGATATGGTGGAATCGGTTTTTACCTTTGGCAGGTACTTGCGCGTACCGATTCCAGAGGTGGTTGGAGCGCCCAACGGTCCTTCCATCACGGACAGCAAAGACTTTATCAACTTTGGATGGCGAGGCTGGGAAGGCGCGCTTGCTACAACCATCATCAAAGACTGTCCGTCCAACCCTGAGTTGAGTACGAAAACCATCGCGTATTTTGACAATGCCATCGAAACTTCGACGCTTCGGATATACCCCTTGACCTGTACGTTCCACCAAGATCCACGGCCCGATCACTTTGAGTCCACGGCACTCACGGGCGTGCAACCTTATTTGGGCAACGCCATTCCTGATCTGAGGGGCAACATCGTCTTTACAGATTGGGAACGGAATGAGGGCATGCCGCCTCCGTCCAGAGGAGTCTTGGCTTACACACGTCCGTGCGCGGAGAAGAAGCTGAATGACTATAGCATCATCGAAACAGATTACGATTTTGGCGCTCAACCGGCCTACTATGTGGGTCTGGGCGCCAATAGGAGTAAGACCCAGCTGTACTTGGCCGTGTATGCCTCCGCAAACGTAGCGGACTTAAATCAAGGAACAATTTTTGCAATTCAACCGTAAATAAGCACCTAATACCAATGCAAAACATTAATGCGTCCAAAGGGGCGAGAGATTTTTGTTCCTGGCTAGGAGCCGCAGCGCAGGAATAGCAGCGCTATTTCAAGCGGAGAGCGACACAGCGGCGCACGATTCAAATTCCATTTGAATCGTGCGGTCGCGAAGCGACTTGG
>JAEZHK010000028.1 GCA_023416655.1 Bacillota bacterium | reverse complement strand
TCCTTGACGCGGTCGCCGCGGTCGTTGACCATGGCGCGGACGCGGCCGTAGGCCGTACCGGCGATGATGGTGTCGCCCACGTGCAGCGTGCCGTTTTTGATGAGCACGGTGGCCACAGGGCCGCGGCCCTTGTCCAGCCGAGCCTCGATGATGACGCCGCGGGCCTTGCGGTTGGGGTTGGCCCGGTAGTTCTGCACCTCGGCCACCAGCAGGATCATCTCCAGCAGCTGGTCGACGTTTTCGCCTGTGACGGCGGATACCGGCACCATGATGGTGTCGCCGCCCCACTCCTCGGCCACGAGGCCGTAAGCGGTCAGGTCCTGCTTGATGCGCTCGGGGTCGGCGGCAGCCTTATCCATCTTGTTGATGGCGATGATGGTGGGCACCTTCGCGGCCTTGGCGTGGTTGATGGCTTCGATGGTCTGCGGCATGACGCCGTCGTCCGCCGCCACCACGAGGATCGCGATGTCGGTGGCCTGGGCGCCGCGGGCGCGCATGGCGGTAAACGCCTCATGGCCCGGGGTGTCCAGGAAGGTGATCTGCTGCCCGCGCACATTGACCGTGTAGGCGCCGATGTGCTGGGTGATGCCGCCCGCCTCGCCCGCGGTAACGCGGGTCTTGCGGATGTAGTCAAGCAGGCTCGTCTTGCCGTGGTCGACGTGGCCCATGATGGTCACGACCGGCGGGCGGGACTCCAGATCGCCCTCGGCGTCCTCGAAGCCCTCGGCTTCCAGCACGTCCTCGGCGGTCTCGGCCTTCTTCATCTCAAGCTCTACGCCGAACTCGTTGCAGACCAGCTGCGCAGTGTCGTAGTCCAGCTCCGCGTTGATGGTGGCCATGATGCCCAGCAGCAAAAGCTTTTTGATGATCTCGCCTGCGGGCTTGCCGATGCGCTCGGTCAGGTCCTTGACGGTGATGGTGTCGGCGGTCATGAACGCCTTCTCGATCCGGATCTGCTCCGGCCGATACATCATCTGCTTCTTGCGGCGCTTGTTGCGCACAAAATCCTCGTCGCCGGAGATCCTCGGGCCTGCTTCCTTGATGATCTGCTTTTTGTTCTTGGCGCGCTCCGGATCATTCTGGCGCACGTACTGTTTTTTGTTGGGGTCGTAGTTGGAGACGCGCTCCTTCTCGACGGTGGGCGTCAGCTCCGGGCCGGTCTTGCGGCCAAAGCCGGGGCGCATGCCGCCGCCCATGCCCGGGGGGGGCGGGCCGCCGACACCGGCGGGACGGGGCGGGAAGGGGCGCGGCGCGCCAGGGGCTGCGCCGGGCACCGGACGGCCATAGGGACCACCCGGACCAGGCTGCACCGGACGGCCGTAGGGGCCGCCTTGACCGGGCTGCATGGGAGGACGGCCGTAGGGGCCTTGCTGGCCCTGCGGCTGCACGGGGCGGCCATACTGACCCGGCTGGCCCTGCGGCTGCACGGGACGGCCATACTGACCCGGCTGGCCCTGCGGCTGCACGGGACGGCCATATTGACCCGGCTGACCCTGCGGCTGCACGGGACGACCATATTGACCCGGCTGACCCTGCGGCTGCACGGGACGGCCATAGGGGGGCCGGGGCTGCTGCCCCTGCTGCGGCATCTGGGCCGCCGGGCGCGGCGCCTGCCGGAACGGCTGTTGCTGCGGCTGCATCCCCTGCGGCTGCGCGACAAACTGCGGCTGCTGCTGAGTCGGGGTCTGATGCGGCTGCTGCGGCCGGACCGGGCGCTCCGCGGGTTTTTCAACTGATTCGGCCGGTATTGCCGGCGCGGGCGCGCTTTCGCTGGCCCCCGCAACTGCCGCGACCGCCGGGGCCTGCGGCTCCGGTTTCTTTTCGACGGCGGGCGTCACCGGCACGACGACCGGCTCCGCCTGCTTTGCTTCAACCGGCTGGGGCACCTGCTCGGTGGAATAGGCCGTCATGAAGGAAGCCGCTTCCTCATACTGACGGGACAGCGCCTCGCGCTTTACCTGCTCGGCCTGCTCACGCAGCTGCCCTTTGATGTCATCGGAAGCGCGCCGGAGCGACTGCAGGATATCCTGCACCTGCCGCTTCGACTTGCCGACCGATTCCAGCAGCCTGCCCGCGCCCGTTGAGAGCTCCTTTGTCGCATCCTGTACCCTGACTTTGGTCATTCCCACCTTGCACCCCCGCTAATGTATCGCCATTTGAATTAATTTTTTCGCGAAGCCCTTTTCTGTCACCGCCGCGGCCATGCGGCCGGGCTTCCCCACCGCCTGCCCAAGGGACCCGCCCTCCAGCTCGACCAGCGGGATGCCCGCGTAATCGCAGGCGTCGCGCATCGCTTTTTTGGAGCGGTCCGAAGCGCCGCCGTCCACGAGGAGCAGGTACGCGCCGCCGGATTTGGCCAGTTGCTCCGAGACGGCCTCCCCGGTCTTGAGCGCGCCCGCGCGGGCGCACAGCCCCAGGAAGTTCAGAAGCGGGCTCATGTGCCCCCGCCCAGCTGCTGAAGCAGCGTGTCGAAAACCTCCGCAGGTACCGTCGTCTCCAGCGCCCTGTCCAGCGCCTTGCTCTTTTGCGCCTTCTTCAGGCATTCCGGATTCGGGCACACATACGCGCCCCGGCCGGGCGCCTTGCCCACGCGGTCAAACGCGATGAGCCCCGCGGGCGATTTGACCACCCGCAGCAGTTCCTTCTTGGGCTTCATCTCGCGGCAACCCACGCACATGCGCATGGGCGTCTTGCGTTGCTTGAGCAATCAGGCCTCTTCCTCCCCGTTGTCCAGCTGTTGTTCGATCTGGCTCTGCATATGCTGCTCGATCTGGCTCTGGCTCTTGATGTCGATCTTCCAGCCGGTGAGCTTGGCAGCCAGGCGGGCGTTCTGCCCTTCCTTGCCGATGGCCAGCGACAGCTGGTTGTCCGGCACGACGACTCGGGCGGCCTTTTCCTTCTCCGCCACGTACACGCTGATGACGCGGGCCGGGTTGAGCGCCGAGGCCACGTACTCCGCCGGGTCGCTGGACCACTTGACGATGTCGATCTTCTCGGTCTTGAGCTCGGCCACCACATTCTCCACGCGCATGCCGCGCGGCCCGACGCAGGAGCCGACGGGATCGATCATCTGGTCGGTGGAGTAGACGGCCATCTTGGTGCGATAGCCGGCCTCTCGCGCGATGGACTTGATCTGCACGATGCCCTGGCGGATCTCCGGCACCTCGATTTCAAAGAGTCGCTTGACCAGGCCCGAATGGGTGCGGGACACCAGCACCTGCGGGCCGCGGCTGGACTTGGTGACTTCCAGCACGTACACCTTGAGCCGGTCGTTGACGGCGTACTCCTCGCCGGGCATCTGCTGGTTGGGCTCGAGAAGGCCTTCCGTGCGGCCCAGCTCCACGTACACCTGCCGGTTGTCGACGCGCTGTACGATGGCGGTGAGGATTTCATTTTCCTTCTCAATGTATTCTTCGTAGATCACGCCGCGTTCCGCCTCGCGGATATGCTGCACGACCACCTGCTTGGCGGTCTGCGCCGCGATGCGGCCAAAGTCCCTGGGCGTGGCGCGGAGCTCGGCCAGGTCGCCGATGTCGTACTTGGGGTGGATGGCGCGGGCCTCGTCCAGGCTGATCTCGGTCTGCGGGTCCTCCACCTGCTCCACGACGGTCTTGCGCGCGAAAACCTCCACCGTGCCCTTCTCGCGGTCGATGGCGGCGCGCACGTTGGCGCTCTTGCCGAAATTCTTTTTATAGGCGGAGATCAGCGCGGATTCGATGGCCGCGAACAGCACATCCTTGTTGATGCGCCGCTCCTTGGCCAGCGCGTCCAGCGCGCTGATGAATTCTCCGCTGTCAATGGTTCCAGCCATTCATAACACTCCTCGTTAGAAAATCGCGCGGAGCGCGTTCACACTTCATCCTGAAGGTCGTCCTCGTCGAACTCGACGACGGGCTTGACCAGCGCGGTGGCCTTGAGGTCGAAGGAGCGCGTTTCGCCCGCCGCGTCCGTGAGGACGACCTTGCCGTCCACGATACCCTGAAGCACGCCGCGGAAGACCTTCTGGCCGCTCTCGGGCCTGTACAGGCGCACTTCCACCCCGGCGCCTGCCGCGCGCTCAAAGTCTTCCGGCTTTTTGAGCGGTCGGTCGGCCCCCGGGGAGGAGACCTCCATGTAATCGTAGTCCACGAATTCCATCGTTGGTTGAATCCGCCGGTGGAAGATCTCGCAATCCTCGATCGTCACGCCGTCCGGCTTATCGATATAGAAGCGCAAAAAGCGGCCGGTCGGTTCCTTGACCAGCTCGACGTCCACCATAATGAACCCTTGCTGCGCCGCAATCTGTGTGGCGATGTCCTGCGCTCTGCCAAGCGGCGCGGATGGTTTCGGCAATCAAACACCCTCATTCCCCAACAGGGGAGAACTGGCCCGAGAAATCCCCAGACGCATTACATTGTAGCACATCCCGCCCTTGAATACAACCTGTCCAACACACAAATAACGCAAAAAAGGAAGAAAGCGTCCGCGCTATCCGCAACCCGCAGGTTTTTTCGAATGGGCGGAAGTCCGCGCGGTGTAAAACACGCCTGGCGGCTCCGAATGCGCTTTGGCGCGGTGCCCGGCGCAAAAATGTTCCCGGCGCCATACGCCGGGAACGTAGCTTGACTTGAATCCAATCAGCGGCCAGCCATTCTACTCCGCGTCCTCCGAGGCGACGTCGTACGTCTTGAGCCAGGTCCCGTCCGCCTTCATGACGCCCGCCTTGCCCGGGGTCTGCACGGTGAAGAGCCCGTCCACCTGGGAGTACAACTCCAAGATGTCGTCCGGCTGCCAGAGCACTTTGCCGTCCGCGTCCATGACACCTGTCCGGCGGGTATCGGGCACTTCGTTCAGGTAGTCGTCGCCGCCGACGTTCTCGGTCTGGGTTTCAAAGGAGGAAAAAGCGTAGTAGGGCGTCGCGGACTCGCTGCTGACCCGCCAGATGTCCTGATAGGGTCCGGCCAGGCGCTTGCCGGTCAGGTCGCAGAGCGTGGCGTTCTTCTCGCCCCAGGGGCCTTCGCGGAGGACGACGCGCACGTCGTCACTCTCCACGGTGGTGTCCGTTTCGGTCGTGGTCAGCACTTCGCTCCCCTGAAGGTTGACGAGCGCGATCCTGCCGTCGAGGTAGAGCGTGACGAGCGGGCTGTCGGGCGAGGCGGCGAAATAGATGTCCTCCCCCTCAAATTCCTTGATGACCTTGGAGGTCGTCGGGTCGATCAACGAAATCTTCGTGCCGTCGGTCTGCGCGACGACGGCCGCGCCGTTGCCCGCCAGCGCCAGCGTCTGGTACTTGGGCGTGATCAGCCAGTTGCCGGAGGCGTCGATCAGCCCTGTGCCGCTGTCGATGGCCGCGGTGGCAAACCCGCCTGCGAAAGGACCGGCGTAGCCGAACTGGGCGGCGATATTCCAGTCGCCATTGGGGTTCAGGTAGCCGATGCGGCCGGACTCCGCGGACAGGACCGGCATCAGGCCGCCGGAAAATTCGGAGAGGCCGCCCAGGATGCGGATGCCGGTGGCGGTCACATTGCCATCGGGGGCGATGTAGTACACGCCGTCGGCGCGGTCGTCGTAGGGGTCGCTTGTCAGCGCCAGATACCCGCCCTCACCGTTTGAGACAATGCTGGTATAGGCGCAGGGCACGACCACGTTCTGCGACGTGTCCATCACGCCGTAGAATCCATCCTGCCCGAAGCAGATCTTGTCGCCCATGTCGGTCAGGTACTCGTAAGAGAAGTCGCTCAGCGGCTGCCCGTCAGCGCCCAGAAGCTTGACCCGTTCAGGTTCCTCGCCGTCCATCGCATAAGCGGCGTAGAAGTAAGGCGGCACATCGCCCAGCGGTTCGATGTTGGAATAGAGGCCCGCGGGTACGAGTTCCGCCCCCGTGCCATCAATCAGCACACAGCTGTCGCCCACGTTCAGCGCCACCGCGGGCGCTTCGGCGTGCGCTACCGGCATCGCCAGGAGGGCGGCCACAAGCATCAGCCACAAACCGCGTTTCACATTCTCACCCCCGCGTAGACCATAGGAATCGTTTTTTCTCTGACGGAAAGGCCGCGCCGGAAGTTCCGCGCAATGCCGGGCGATTTTCCAGCTTTCCCCGGATTTACCGCGGCCCGACCGTGCGCATGCCGCCATGTCTAGCCAAAGTCGAACAGGCTGGTCTGGCTGGTCTCGGGCAGTTCGCCCAGCGCGCCGCTTGAGGCGAGCGCCTGCACCACGGACTTGGCCACCTTTCGGCGCGTCATGTCCTCCTGGGAAAGGAATGTTCCCCCAGCCCTGGCCCTGGCCAGGTTCTCCGCCGCGGCCAGGCCCACGCCCGGCATCGACGAAAGCGGCGGCAGGATGGTGTTGTCCGGCATCAGCAGGAAGTTCTCCGCGTCCGACTCGTAGAGCGAGATGGGCCTAAGCGTAATCCCGCGGGAGACCATCTCGATCAGGATCTCGTAGAGCGCGATCTGGTCCTCCTTCTTCGCCTTCTCCTCCTTTTCCAGCGCCTGCAGTTCGGAAAGCTTGCCCCTCAGCACCGGCAGCGGCGCGACCATCGTGGAGCCGTCGAAGGCCTCCTGGTTGCGTTTTAAGTAACAGGCGTAGTACGCGCCCGGGTGGTACACCTTGAAGTAGGCGATGCGCAGCGCCATCGTCACATACGCCACCGCGTGCGCCTTCGGGAACATGTACTTGATCTTCTGGCAGCACTCGATGAACCAGTCCGGGGTCTTGGCCGCCTTCATGGCGTCGATCCAGTCGGGCTTCAGGCCCCTGCCCTTTCGGACCGACTCCATGATGGTGAAGGCGGTCTTGGGCTCCACGCCCCACCTGATCAGCTGGTTCATGATGTCGTCGCGGGTGCAGATGCACTTTTTGAGCGGCGCGATGCCCGCCTTGATGATATCCTGCGCGTTGCCCACCCACACGTCGGTGCCGTGAGAGAGGCCGGAGATGCGGATCAGCTCCTCCATCGAATGGGGCTGCGTATCCACCAGCATCTGCCGAACGAAGCGGGTGCCGAACTCCGGAATGCCCAACGTGCCCGTGGGCGCGCCAATCTCCTCCGAAGTCACGCCCAGCGCGCCGGGGCCTGTAAACAGCGAAAGGATGCGCTCAAACACCGCCCGGTCATGAAGCGGCACCTTCTGGGGCGCGATGCCGGTCAGGTCCTCCAGCTTTTTGAGCATGGTCGGGTCGTCGTGGCCCAGGATGTCCAGTTTCACCAGCACGTCGTGCATGGAACTGAAGTCGAAGTGGGTGGTGATGGTGTCGCTCTCGGTGTCGTCGGCGGGCCGCTGGATCGGCGTGAACTGGAAGATCTCATAGCCCTTGGGCAAGACCACCATGCCCGCCGGATGCTGGCCGGTGGTGCGCTTCGCGCCGGTGATGCCCCGGGCGAGCCGCTCCTTTTCGGCCTGAGTGGCGGTCGTCTCCCGCTCCTCGAGGTACTTGAGCACGTAGCCGTAGGCGGTCTTGTCGGCGACGGTGCCGATGGTGCCCGCGCGGAACACGTTCTCCTCGCCGAAGAGTTCTTTTACGTAGGCGTGGGCCCTGGGCTGGTACTCGCCGGAGAAGTTCAGGTCGATGTCGGGGACCTTGTCGCCCTTGAAGCCCAGGAAGACCTCAAAGGGGATGTCAAAGCCGTCCCGGTCCATGATCGTGCCGCAAACCGGGCAGTCCTTTGCCGGAAGGTCGAGGCCGCAGGTGTACTCCTCCGGCACGTCGAACTCCGAGTGCTTGCACTTGGGGCAGACGTAGTGGGGCGGCAGCGAGTTGACCTCGGTGATGCCGGTCATGTTGGCGACAAACGACGAGCCGACCGAGCCGCGCGAACCGACGATGTAGCCGTCCGACATCGACTTCTCCACCAGCTTCACCGCGATGTCGTAGAGCGTGGAGAAGCCGTAGCCAATGATGGAGCCCAGTTCCTTGTCGATGCGCGCGCGCACAATGTCCGGCAGTTGCTCGCCGTAGATCGCCTTGGCGCGGGTTTCGGTCAGCGTGCGGATGTCTTTCTCGGCGAAGTCCCAGTAGGGCTGGAAGGTCTCCGCGCCCTCCGGGTGCTCCACGAAGATGCGCAGCTTGGACGACACCCTGTCCGCGATGGCCCGAGGCGCGTCGATCACGACCCGCTTGGCGTCCTTCGACCCCAGGTAGGAAAACTCCGCCAGCATGTCATCGGTGGTCCGGAAGTAGAGCGGCGGCTGGTTGTCGCAGTCCTCAAAGCCCTTGGCGTTCATGAGGATAGCGCGGAAAATGGAATCCCGCGGCTCCTTGAAGTGCACGTCGCCGGTGGCCACGACCGGGATGCCCAGCCGGTCGCCCAGCTGGAGAATCTTGCGGTTCAGCGCCTGAAGCGCTTCATTGTCCGCCACCGCGCCCTCCCGGATCAGGAAGGCGTTGTTGCCGGTGGGCTGGATTTCGAGGTAATCGTAGAACTTCGCGATGCGCTCGAGGTCTTTATCGGGCTTGCCCTCCAGCACCGCGCGGAAAAGCTCACCCGCCTCGCAGGCGCTGCCGATGATGAGCCCCTCCCGGTACTTTTCGATCACCGAGCGCGGAAGCCGGGGCGTCCTTCGGAAGTGGTTCAGGTGCGCCTCGCTGACCAGCCGGTAGAGGTTGGTCATGCCCTGCTGGGTGGCGGCCAGCAGGATGATGTGGCAGCTCGCCCCGCCCGCGTCGTCTTCAAAGGCGCCGTTGATCTCGTTGAGCAGCCTGAGCCCCCGGCTGTCGACGAGCATTTCGAGCATCTTCGTCAGCGCCTGCGCGGTGGCGCGGGCGTCGTGCACCGCCCGGTGCGCGTTTTTAAGGGAAATGCCCAGCCGCTTGCACACCGCGCCCAGCTTGTGGCTCTTCTGGTCCCGGAACATGTTGCGGGACATCGACAGCGTGTCGACCACCGGGTGTTCCAGCTTGAAGCCGTGCGCAGCGAACGCGCGGCCGACGAACGCCATGTCGAAATCGGCGTTGTGGGCGGCCAGCACCGCGCCTATGCAGAACTCAAAGAAAGCGGGCATCACCTGATCGAGCGTGGGCATGCCGGCAAGCATCGCGTCGGTGATGCCGGTAATCTCCACGATCTTCGCGGGCAGCGGCCGCATGGGGCTGACGAGCTGCGAAAACTCCGCGACTTCCACGCCGTTTTCATACTTGACCGCGCCCAGTTCGATGATGGTGTCCTGCATGGGGCTCAGGCCCGTGGTCTCTACGTCCAACACCACGAAGGTGGCGCCGGAGAGCTTACGCGCGTCCGCGTTTTTGACGAGGCTGGGCGTATCGTCGATCAGGTAGCCCTCGCAGCCGGGGATCAGCTTGATGCCCGCCTTCTTGGCGGCGGAGAACGCCTCCGGGAAGGCCTGCACCACGCCGTGGTCGGTGATGGCGATGGCGGGATGGCCCCATTCGGCGGCCATTTTGATCAGGTCCGTGGGCGAAGCGCAGGCGTCCATGGCGCTCATCTGGGTGTGCAGGTGCAGCTCGACCCGCTTTTCGGCGGCCTCGTCGGCGCGCTTGGGCTCGTCGGAACGCGTGAGGTCGTTAACCATCAGGACCATCTCGCGCTGGAACTCATCGTAGCGGTAGTCACCGCGGGCGCGCACCCATTGGCCCTCCTTGACGCCCTCCATCAGCGCTTCCGCCTGCTGCTGTACCGCCTCGGCGCTGCCCGCGCGCTTGCCGCCGACGAACGCCTTGCAGGACACGGTGCCGGTGTAGTCGGTCAGCGCGAAGGTGCAAAGTTTCGAGCCGCTCTTGAGGTCCCGCATCTCGGATTTTAAGATCTCGCCGCGCACTGTCACGCGGCTTATGCCCTCGCCAAGCTCCGAGAGGGGCATCGCCTCCTCGGAGATGGCCTTGCCCAAAAGCTGCTTCGTGACCGCCTTGCAGCTGGCGCCGTTTGCGTCGACAGCGCAGGCCTTGCGGGCGATCTCCGCCATGCGCGCCTGCTCCTCGTCGCGCCTGCGCGCGATCTCCTGAAGCCTCGCCTCCTCGTCGCCGCTGGGTTCCAAAACCACCCGCAGTTCCACGCCGAAGAGGTCCTTGAGCAGCGACTCCACGCGCCGGTCCACGCCCTGGCTGGTCAGGTACTCCACGCCCATCCGGTCGACTTCCGCGATCAGGAGGCCGTCCCGCTTTTTCCAGCTGGCCTCCTCCCACTGCAGGAAGGGCATGGCACTGGGCAGTTCCCGGGCGATGAGGCCGCAAATAAACCGCGCGTAGGCGGGGATGTTGGTCAGTACGTCGTCGCGAAGCGCGGGGTAGCCGACCCGAAGCGAAGCCTTCGCCTGCGGGAACGCGGCGCGAAGCGCGTTGGAGAGGAGCGAGAACTCCCTGTCCTCCAGAAGGCGCGACGAAAAGAAGCGGGCGACCAGCTTGTCCCCCGCCCGTGATACCAGCACCCGGTCCAGCGTCAGACATCTGACCAGCGCCGGGTCCAGCTCTTTGAAGATGTTCAGCCAAAGATCGTTCATTTGTATAGCCGTCATTTTCTCTTAAGTTTCTTTGATTATCCTCCGGATCTCTCTCATCAGCGCCTCCGCAAGATCGCCTTCAACCTTACGGGGCGGCTGACCCTTGACGAACAGCGCGCCGCCGTCCTTGCCTCCCGCGACGCCGATGTCGGCCTCCCGCGCCTCCCCCGGCCCGTTGACCACGCAGCCCATGACCGCGACTTTGAGCGGCTTTTTGACGGCGCGGGTCTCCCGGCGGATCCGGTTTGCGATTTCTGCCACTTCAATGCAGGTCCGCCCGCAGGTCGGGCAGGAGATGATCTCAACGCCCTCGTCCCGAAGGCCAACGGCGCGGAGGATGTCCAGGCACACCGGCACCTCGAGTTCCGGCGGCCCCGAAAGCGACACGCGGATGGTGTCGCCGATGCCGTCCAAGAGCAGGCTCCCGATGCCCACGGCGGATTTCACCGTGCCCGCCTCGGGCGTTCCCGCCTCGGTGACGCCCAAATGCAGCGGGTAATCCGAGGCGGTCGCGACCAGCCGGTAGGCGTCCACCGTCGTCCGCACGGACGAGGCCTTCATCGAGAGCACAATGTCGCGAACGCCCATGCCCTCCAGCATCCTCGCCTGATTCAGCGCGCTCTCCGCCAGCGCGTTCGCGGTCGGCCCGCCGTATTTTTGCAGCAGTTCCTTTTCCAGCGAGCCCGCGTTGACCCCTACCCGAACCGGCACATGGTGCGCCTTCACGCAGTCGGCCAGCCGCCGGACGTTGTCCTCGCCCCCGATGTTGCCGGGGTTGATGCGCACCTTCGCGATGCCGTTTTCGATGGAGCGGATCGCGAGTTTATGGTCGAAGTGGATATCCGCCACCAGCGGAACCGGGCTGCCCGCCACCAAGCCCTTGACCGCTTCCGCGCAAGCCTCGTCGTACACTGACACGCGCACGATGTCGCAGCCCGCCTCGCAGAGCCTTTTGATCTGCGAAAGCGTGGCTTCCACATCCCGCGTGTCGGTATTGGTCATCGACTGCACGGAAACCCTCGCGCCGCCGCCGATGGCCACGCTCCCCACCAGTACCCGCTTGGTCATGATTGCCTCCGTTTAATACCAATACGAAATATTACTTCATCCAAAACGGCGAGAGATTTTTGTTCCTGGCAAGGAGCCGCAGCGCAGGAATAGCAGCGCTATTTCAAGCGGAGAGCGACACCGCCAGGGGCGAAAAGATCCGCCGCGACGATGAAAGAATGTTGCGGATTGGTATAAGTTTCATCCGCCGGTCGCCAGCCGCACAATATCCCGGTAGGTGAAGACCAGGATCAGCCCGATCAGCACGAAGAAGCCCGCCGCGTGCACCCAGCCCTCGTACTCGGGTTTGATGGGCTTGCGCCGAACCGCCTCGATCAAAAGGAACACCAGCCGCCCGCCGTCCAGCGCCGGCAGCGGCAGGAGGTTGATCAGCCCCACGTTGAGCGATATGATCATGATCAGGTTGACGATGGTCGCGATGTTCCCCTGGCTGATCTCGTCGGTCATGAAGCTGACGATGCCCACAGGCCCCATCGTATCCTGAAAGCCCTCGCCGCGGAAGATCAGGCCCTTGAGCGCGCCCAGCATCAGCCCGGTAACTTCATAAATGTCGCGCCCCGCCATAATCAGCGAGCCGCCCAGCGAATGGGAAACCGAGCCCGCCAGTTCGATGCCGATCCTGTACCGACCCTCCTCCGCCAGCTGCGGCGCGACGGTGATGTCCAGCTTTTGTCCGCCCCGGTCGACCGTCAGCGTGACGGGGTTTTCGGGCCTGCCCGCGCCGATCAGCTCCGAGAGCCGCTTCGCACCGGCCTCGCTGTTTTCAATCGGCTGGCCGTTCAGCGCGGTGACCCGGTCGCCCGCCAGAAACCCCGCGGCTTCCGCCGTCATGCCGGGCGTCACGGACTGGATGATCGGGAAAGTATGCACAAAGCCGATCGCCAGAAAAAAGATGGCCACAGTCAGGTATGCCAGCACAAAGTTCATCGCGGGTCCCGCGAAGATGGACAGAAACCGTTTCCAGACGGGCGCGTTGGTAAACGCCCTGGGGTCGCCGGAGGATTCGTCCTCCCCCTCAAACTTGCAGTAGCCGCCCAGCGGCAGGAGCCTGAGGGAATAGTCGGTTTCCTTCCTGCGCCAGCCGACGAGCTTCGGGCCGAAGCCCATCGCAAACTCCAATACCCTTATGCCCGTCGCGCGGGCCGCGAGGAAATGCCCCAGCTCGTGTACGAAGATGATCAGGCCGAAGACCAGAAGGGCCACAAACAGATACAATATGCCGGACATGGAATGCTCCTTTACTTGACTTGCCTAAACTGTTAACAACCCTGGACGTTTCTTTAATCGTTCCCGGCGACCAGCGCGCCGGGAATCGGTTTCCATAACCAGTGCGAACACTGGTGGAGGAAACAATTCCTTCAGTCAGGGAGCCGCCCGGAAATTCCAGAGAATTTCAGGCTCACGCAGAACCCCTTCCTACGCGTTGAAAAACCCTCGGGGTTTTTCAACGCCATGAAGATGCCGGACATGAAAAGCTCCTTTTCTCTAGAGGGTCAGGTTTTTGTGGACGCTCCGCCGCGCTTCCAAATCCGCCGCTCGGACGTCTTCCAGAGAGTTTATACCCCGCATGGGCACCTCTTGAAGCGCTCTCTCCACCAACTGCGCGATCCGACCGAAGGGGATGGAGCCGTCCAGAAACGCGCCCACCGCCGCCTCGTTCGCGCCGTTCAGGATCACCGGCGCGCTGCCGCCCGCGCGGAGCGCCTGCCGGGCCAGCGCAAGGCACGGAAAGCGGGATTCGTCCGGCGCTTCGAAGGTGATCTGCGTTCGCGCGAAATCAAGGGGTGTCGCGCCGTAGGGCAGCCGCGCCGGGTACCCCAGCGCGTAGCCGATGGGCCCGCGCATATCGGGCGCGCCCATCTGCGCCAGCACCGCGCCGTCAAAAAACTCCACCATGGAGTGTATGACGCTCTGGGGGTGCACCACCACATCAATCGCCGCTTCAGGCATCGAAAACAGGTGGTGCGCCTCGATGACCTCCAGCCCCTTGTTCATCATCGTGGCGCAGTCCACGGTGATCTTTTTGCCCATGCGCCAGGTGGGGTGGCCCAGCGCGTCCTGAAGCGTGGCGTTTTGGATGGCTTCCCTGTCCCAGGTTCGGAACGGGCCGCCCGACGCGGTCAGGATGAGCCTTCTGGGCTTGTTCCCGCCAGAGCCTTCCAAACACTGGAAGATGGCGCTGTGCTCGCTGTCCACCGGCAGGATGGGCTTTTGAAGCGCCCTCGTCTTCCCCATCACCAGGTCGCCCGCGGTGACCAGCGCCTCTTTGTTGGCGAGGAGCACCCGCTCCGAGGTCTCAAGCGCCGTCAGAACCGCGCCCAGCCCCGCGATGCCCACCACCGCCGCCAGAACGTCATACGGACGGTGCGCCCGGAGCGCGCGCTCCGAACAATCCTCGCCGAAATACCACGCGCAAAAGCGCACGTCCTCCGGAAGCTCTTTCGGCCGGGCCACAAGGCCGGCCGCCTCCGGACGGAACGCGCGCACCAGATCGAAGAGCGCCTCGTGGTTCTGGCTGGCCGTCAAAACCGACGCCTTGAAGCTTTCGGAATGCCTTTGGATCAGGTCCAGCGCCTGCCGCCCGATGGAGCCGGTCGCGCCCAGAACCGCAACGGTCCGCAAATTACCACCTCACCGGAAGCGTGAAGAATACGTACAGGATGACGCCGGTGAACAGAACGCTGTCCATTCTGTCCAGCATGCCGCCGTGCCCCGGGAAGATTGCGCCGTAGTCCTTGATGCCGCAGTAGCGCTTGACCATCGACGCGGTCAAATCTCCGATTTGCGCGGCAAACGAGCCCACCAGACCCAGGATCAGAAACATCCACAGCGGCGGCAAATGCGCCGCGTAAGGCGCAAAATACGGGATATAGGTTGTGACCAACTGCGCACCGAGCGGCACAATCACCGAAAACGCGGCAGCGGCCAGGACGCCCGCGACGGCGCCCTCCACGCTCTTGTTGGGGCTAAGGACCGGCGACAGCTTGTGCTTTCCGAAATGCGTGCCGAACTCGTAGGCGAAGAGGTCCGTCATCAGCGGGATCAAAAGCATCAGCGCCGTCGCGACCCGCGCCACCAGCGTGGGCTGCAGGTCCTGTAGCGGGTACAGCATCGTGATCAGCATGCCCGGGTAGAAGAGCGGGAACAGCGTCGCCACCGCCGAATCGAAGTCGATCTGCCCCCGGAGGATCACGCCGGCCAGCGCCAGCATGCAGAACATCGTGGTCAGCGGGCTCAGCGCCGAAACGCCCAGCCACAGGTAGATGGGCAGCGACAGCACCGCGTAGGCCAGGCCCACCCAGCGGATGGGCTTCGCGCCGCGCGCGACGAACGCGCCGTACATCTCCCACATCGACAGGATCATCAGCGCAACCAGCCCGACGCGCAGCGGCCAGCCCTGGAAGAGCCAGAGCGCGATCATAACCACAGCGATCACGATGCCCGTGACCCTGCGCCGGATCATATTGCTGATTCTCAGGTCGGCTGCTTCCATCAAATGCGTTACACCTTTCCAAATCGCCGGTTCCGGGCGGCGTAGCGGACGAGGTCCTTGCGATATTCCTCGCGCGTGTAGTCCGGCCAAAGCACGGGGTTGAAGATGATTTCGGCGTAGGCGGTCTGCCAGGGCAGGAAGTTCGAGGTCCGCATCTCGCCGCTGGTGCGGATCAGAAGGTCCACGTCGGGCAGCCCATCGGTGTACAGCTGCCGCCCGAAGGCGGCTTCGTCGATTTCCTCGGGCTTCATGCCCGACCCGGCCAGCTTCCTCGCCGCCCGGATGAGCTCCGCGCGCCCGCCGTAGTTGAGCGCGATGTTGAACATGAGGCCGGTGTTGCCCGCGGTGCGCGCGATGGCGTTTTCGACGGTCTCCCGCTGCAGTTTCGGCAGCGCAGTGAGGTCGCCCAGCACCCGCACACGGACGTTCTTTTGGTGCAGCTCGTCGATCTGGCTGGTGAAGTACTTCACCAGGATGTCCATCAGCGCGCTCACCTCTTCCGGGGGACGTCCCCAGTTCTCGGTGGAGAACGCGTAGACGCTCAGCGCCTTGATGCCCCAGTCGTCTGTGGCGCGGATGATCTCGATCATCGCGTCCATCCCGGCGGTGTGGCCGGCCGAGCGCGGCAGGCCGCGCTTTTTGGCCCAGCGCCCGTTGCCATCCATGATGAACGCCACGTGGCGCGGCAGGTTCTCGGGAATTTCCCCGCCCAAACCCTCCGCGCCGCCGGGCCGCAAAAGGCCGGCGGCGCGGCGCGCAAGGTCCAGTATGTTCATGAGGCCACCCTGTCCGGGAAGCGGGCGGTCAGGATTTCGCCGGGGCGGACGCGCACGACGCGCTCCGTCCCCTCCGGGTGCTTCTCTGGCTGTACGCGCAGGGTGCGCGGCTCGGTCAGGCCCAGGGCGCGAATCTCCTCAAGCGCCTCGTTCAGCGTCAGGCCCAGGAGGCTCGTCATACGCTCATGATCTCTTTTTCTTTGTCGGTGCCGATCTTGTCCAGCTCCTTGATGTGGTTGTCGGTGGCCTTCTGAAGCTCGGTCTCGCCCAGTTCCTGCTCGTCCTCGGTGATCTGGGAGTCCTTCTTGAGCTTCTTCAGGTGCTCCATGGCGTCGCGACGGATGGCGCGCACGGCCACCTTGCCCTCCTCCACCTGCTTTTTCACCTGCTTGCAGAGGTCCTTGCGGCGCTCCTCGGTGAGCTCCGGCACCAACAGGCGGATCACCTTGCCATCGTTGGATGGGTTGATGCCGATGTCGGACTTCTGGATTTCCTTCTCGATGGCCGAGATCATCTTGGCCTCCCACGGCGCGATCACCAGGAGCCTCGGTTCGGGCGAGGTGATGTTGCCCAGCTGACTCAGCGGGGTCGGGGTTCCGTAATAGTCCACGAGGATCCGATCCAGGATCTTCGGATTCGCACGGCCCGCCCGCAGTGTCGAAAGCTCCTTCTGAATGACCGCGAGGGTCTTGTCCATCTTGTCGGATGCGGCCTTCACCGTTTCCTTGTACACGTTGGTCTCCTCCCATCGTGGCGCGGATGCGCCCCAGTCTTAACCTCTATTGTATCGGGTTTTGGCAGAATTGGCAAGCGCCAAATGCGGCAAAACCACGTCTTTCGGATGAGTTCAAGACGCATGCGAAAGCGGGAGAATTCATGCGGACCGCCGAAATCCCCGCCGGAAATTCCGGGCGCAATCCGGACAAGGCGTGGCGAAACCTACCCGTGAACGACCGTGCCCATGGGGTCGCCATCGGCCACCTTCAATACGTTTTCCAGATTGTCCATGGAAAAAACACGGATTTCCGGCACCCTGTTCTCCTTGCAGATCTGGAAAGCGGCGGTGTCCATCACCTTCAGGCCCAATTCGATCGCCCGCTGGTAGGTGATGTCGTGGATCAACCTGGCGCCGGGGTTGATCCGGGGATCGCAATCGTACACGCCGTCGACGGTGGTGCCCTTGAACACCGCGTCGGCCCTCAATTCCACCGCGCGCAGCGCCGCCGCGGTGTCGGTGGTGAAGAACGGGTTGCCGCTGCCACCCGCGAGCAGCGCCACGCCGCCAGCGCTCAAGTACTCGTCCGCTTCCCGGGCGGTGTAGAGCTTCGCGAAGCGGTCCATCTGCTGCGCGGTAAACGCGCATGCCGGACAGCCCCGGCGAATCAGCGCGTCTTCCACGCAGATGGCGTTGATGATGGTGGCCAGCATGCCCATCTGGTCCGCGTTGACCGGATTCATGGCCTCGGTAAACCGACCGCGCCAGATGTTTCCGCCGCCGATGACGACGCCCACCTGGACGCCGTGCTCTTTGAGCCTCGCGATCACGTCCGCCGCCGCGTCGACGCGCTTCGCGTCGTAGCAGCCGCCGCCGTTTGCAAGCGCTTCCCCGGAGAGTTTCAGGATGACCCGTCTGTATTTCGCCATGCTCAACCTCCTCGTATCCATGAAAAAAAGGACCGTCGCCTGAGCGACAGTCCCTTGAGCTTTACTTCTTGGCCATTGCCGTGGTCTGCTCGGCGATGTCGGCGGCCAGGTCGTTGACCTTCTTCTCCAGGCCGTCGCCCATCTTGTAGCGGACGAAGCGGCGGACGGAGATCTTCTCGCCGATCTTGGCGATCTTCTCATTGACCAGCTGCTCGATGGTGATGTCCGGGTTCTTCACGAAGGGCTGCTCCAGCAGGCACACTTCCTTGTAGAACTTGTCGACGCGGCCCTGCACCATCTTCTCGATGATCTTCTCCGGCTTGCCCTCGTTGCGGGCCTGCGCGGCGAGAATCTCCTGCTCGTGCTCGAGGTGGTCGGCGCGGACTTCCTCACGCCGGACGTACTCGGGCGCGGAGGCCACGATCTGCAGCGCGATGTCGTGCACCAGTTCCTTGAACTCGTCGGTCTTGGCGACGAAGTCGGTTTCGCAGTTGACCTCGAGAAGCACGCCGACCTTGCCGCCCATGTGGACGTAGCTGTCGACGATGCCTTCGGCCGCGATGCGGCTCTGCTTCTTGGCGGCAGCGGCGAGGCCCTTCTCACGGAGGTAGTCGATCGCCTTTTCCATATTGCCTTCGGTGGCGGTGAGCGCCTTCTTGCAATCCATCATGCCCGCGCCGGTGCGGCCGCGAAGATCCATGACGTCTTTGGCGGTGAATTCCATCGGGTTTCCCTCCAGATCTAGATTGAGTGGATCCTTATGCTTATGCCTCGGCGGGCGCGGCCGGCGCTTCCGCCTGCTCGCCCTGACGGCCTTCCAGCACGGCGTCGGCGAGCTTGCCGGCGATCAGCTTGACGGCGCGGATGGCGTCGTCGTTGCCGGGGATGACGTAGTCGATCTCATCGGGGTCGCAGTTGGTGTCGACGATGCCGACGATCGGGATGCCCAAGATGCGGGCTTCGGTGACGGCGATGCGCTCCTTGCGGGGGTCGACCACGAACAGCGCGCCCGGCAGCTTCTTCATCTCGCGGATGCCGCCCAGGTTCTTCTCCAGCTTTTCGCGCTCGGCGACCAGCTTGATGACTTCCTTCTTGGGCAGGACTTCGAACGAGCCGTTCCGCTCCATCTGGTCGATGGCGTTCAGGCGGTCGATGCGGGAGCGGATGGTTTTGAAGTTGGTCAGCGTGCCGCCCAGCCAGCGGTTGTTGACGTAGAACATGTTGCAGCGCTTGGATTCAGACTCAATGGACTCCTGCGCCTGCTTCTTGGTGCCGACGAACAGGATGCTCTTGCCTTCCAGCGCGATGTCGCGCACGAACAGGTACGCTTCGTCGATCTTGCGGACGGTCTTCTGCAGGTCGATGATGTAGATGCCGTTGCGCTCGGTGAAGATGTACTGCGCCATCTTCGGGTTCCAGCGGCGGGTCTGGTGGCCGAAGTGTACGCCGGCCTCCAGCAGCTGCTTCATGGAAATGACTGCCATGGTGGGGTTCCCTCCTTGTTTTTACCACCTTTCGCGTCTTCTCCGCCCGGCACCCTTTCGGGCAACGCCGGGTAGATCAGCGAAAGTGCGTTTTCCGAACTAGTATACCACAGATTGAGAATTGTTTTCAGATAAATTTACGTTAAACGCGGCAGGCGCATGAAAAAGCTCCGCAAAAGCGGAGCGCGGGTTTCAGCATTAATCGATCCGGATGGATTTGACGGCGTATACGGTGTGCGCTTCGTCCGCGAACGCCGTGACGTCCACCGACTGGCCGGACGCGCGGCGACCCGCGGTCAAAACGCCGTCGGAATTGACGGTGGCGAGCTTTTCGGAGGAGGAGCGCCAGTTCACGCTGATGCGTTTGCCGTCCTGGTCGAAGGCGCGCAGCTTGATGGAGCGGCCGTGGACGACCGAGTCCTCGCCGATGATGACCACCCGGCGGACTTCATTCCCCACGGAGACCTGCAGCACGGCTTTCTGGGCGTCCAGCGTGGCGGTGATGACCGCGACGCCGTAGCCGACTGCCGTGACCAGGCCGGAATCGTCAACGAAGACGACGCCGTCGTCGGAAGAGTCGTACACGGGGGAGACGACGGAACCGTCCGGCCCGATGGCCTTGAGGACCGCGGTCGGGGCGGGCGTGGCCAGGTCCGGCCAGTTGATGAGCGCGGCGCCGCCTGTAAGCTCCCTGCCGTCCATGTAAATCGACAGCGCGCCCCGCTCAGCGGCCTGCTCCTTGCGCTCTGCCGACGGGGTGTCAACGGGCGCGATGGTGGCGGGCGTTTCGGTTTCAGTTGCCTCGGTCGCCTGGGGTTTGTCGGGCTCAACGGTCTCGGCGGCTTCCTGCGCCGCGGCCGGCGTGGCGTCGGCGGTTTTTTCCGACGTCTGCGAAGCCGCGAGCACCGGCAGCGTCAGGGCCAGCACCATCGCGCCGGTCAGAAACGCCGCCATTTTTTTCAAGAACATACGAACCTGTTTCCTCCTCAGCCTGCCGCGCGCGGCCGCAGGCCACCTTTCCGGTTGCACCTATACATTCTATCCATATGCGTACCTTTGTCAAGTTATTTCCCGATTTCAAAATGCGCTCTGAATTGTTAACTTGACAGCGGCAAAAAGAAGGCCTATACTGCATTCATCGACTGGAATGACGGGGAAAAATCGCGCTCGGAAGGCACCAGAGAGGGTTCGCCGCAGGCTGAAAGCGGGCCCGGCGGGAAGGCGCGTGGACCACCCCCCGACCGTCGGCGCTTGGGCGCGTTATCGCCCGCCAAAGTGGATTTCAAGTTGGGTGGAACCGCGGGCTCACAGCCCGTCCCTTCGCAGGGACGGGCTTTTTGTTTCCAAAATGATTCATTCCAAGGAGGGACGTCCATGAACATTCAGTTGGAAGGAAAAGAACTGACAGTGGAAAGCGGCCTGACGCCGCTCAAGATTCTGGAAGCCGCAAACCCAGACGCGCGCAAGACCGCGCTGGCGGCAAAACTGAACGGCCGCTTGATCTCGCTGACCACCCCGGTCACGGAGGACGGCGAGCTTAAGATTCTGGATTTCTCCGACGAGGATGGCCGCAAGGCCCTGCGCCATACGGCTAGCCACGTACTGGCCCAGGCGGTTCTGAAGCTCCGCCCGAACGCCAAGCTGGCCATCGGCCCGGCCATCGACAACGGCTTTTACTACGATTTCGACGTCGAAGAGCCCTTCACGCCGGATTTCCTCAAGGAAGCCGAAAAGGAAATGGCGCGTATCGTCAAGCAGAATATCCCGCTCGAGCGGTTCGAACTGCCCCGCCCGGAGGCCATCGAGTTCTGTAAGTCGGCGGGCCAGCCCTACAAGGTGGAGCTGATCGAGGATCTGCCCGAGGACGCGGTCATTTCCTTTTATAAGCAGGGCGACTTCACGGATCTCTGCGCCGGCCCGCACCTGCCCACGACGGCCAAGGTCAAGGCGTTCAAGCTGACCTCCATCGCCGGCGCCTACTGGCGCGGCAGCGAGAAGAACAAGATGCTGCAGCGCATCTACGGCACCGCCTTCTTCGACAAGGAGGAAATGGACGCCTATCTCGCGCGCATTGAAGAGGCCAAGAAGCGCGACCACCGCAGGCTCGGCCGCGAGCTGGACCTGTTCGACATCCTGGACGAAGGCCCGGGCTTCCCGTTCTTCTTCCCCAAGGGCATGGTGCTT
Organism: Bacillota bacterium; assembly: GCA_023416655.1. Taxonomy (GTDB): domain Bacteria; phylum Bacillota; class Clostridia; order Christensenellales; family Aristaeellaceae; genus JAEZHK01. Next base: position 3,119 of record JAEZHK010000028.1, on the reverse strand, counting down.
CGCAACGAACTGGAGCGCTACTGGCGCGAGATCCACATTTCGGCGGGCTACGAGGAGATCAAGACGCCCATCATGCTCAACCGCGCGCTGTGGGAGACCAGCGGCCATTGGGTGACCTACCGGCAGAACATGTACACCACGAAGATCGACGAAACCGACTTCGCGCTCAAGCCCATGAACTGCCCCGGCGGCATTCTGGTCTACAAGCGCCGCATCTGGAGCTACAAGGACCTGCCCAGCCGCACGGGCGAACTGGGCCTGGTGCACCGGCACGAGCTGTCCGGCGCGCTGCACGGGCTGATGCGGGTTCGCGCCTTCACGCAGGACGACGCGCACATCTTCATGACGCCCGAGCAGATGCAGGACGAGATCATCGGCGTCTACCGGCTGATCGAGGGCGTCTACCGGACCTTCGGCTTCAAGTACCATGTCGAGCTCTCGACGAGGCCCGAGAACTCCATCGGCACCGATGAGATGTGGGAACGCGCGACGAACGGCCTCCGGGATGCGCTGGACGCGCTGAATGTCACGTATATCGTCAACGAGGGCGACGGCGCCTTCTACGGCCCGAAGATCGACTTCCACCTGGAGGACTCCATCGGCCGCACCTGGCAGTGCGGCACCATCCAGCTGGACATGAACCTGCCGGAGCGGTTCGACCTCAACTACGTCGGCCCGGACGGCCTGAAGCACCGCCCGATCATGATCCACCGCGTGGCCTTCGGCTCCATGGAGCGCTTCATCGGCATCCTGACGGAGCACTTCGCCGGGGCGTTCCCGCTGTGGCTGTCGCCGGTGCAGGCCCGCATCCTGACCATCACCGAGCGCGCGGACGACGCCGCGAAGGCGCTGGAAGCAAAGCTCAAGGCCGCGGGCATCCGCGTGGAAATCGACCTTCGCAACGAGAAGATCGGCTTCAAGATCCGCGAGGCGCAGAAGGAGAAGGTCCCCTATATGCTGGTCATCGGCGACAAGGAGGCCGAGACCAAAGAGGCGGCGGTCCGCTCCCGCAAGGACGGCGAATTGGGCGTGATGAGCGCGGACGCGCTGATCGCAAAGCTCACCGAGGAGATCAGCACCAAAGCCCTTTAAGTCCGTCAAAGCCGTCCGCGTTTCCTGCGCGGACGGCTCTTTTGCGAGAAATCGACAAGCAAATCCTGCCAATCAATGGTAAGATGGGTCTCGACGGAGGGGAACGCATGGACTACCTCGAGCACATCCAGCGCAGCATCGACTATATCGAGGTTAACCTCGGCAGCAGAATCACGGTGGAGGAACTTTCCGCGCGGGAAGGCTTCTCCGCCTGCCACTACTACCGGGTGTTTGCCGCCTACGTCGGCATGCCGGTGATGGGCTTCGTGAGGCAGCGCAGGCTCCAGCACGCGGCGTCAAGGCTGGCGCAGGGCGGGCGGGTGCTGGACATCGCGCTCGAGTTTGGGTTTGAGAGCCACGCGGGCTTCACCCACGCGTTCCAGCGGATCTACGGCATGCCGCCGGAGCGTTACCGCCTGCACGCGGCGCCGCGTCCACCCCGCCCGGTCAGCCTTGCGGACCATCTGAAGTACCATTTGACAGGAGGAATCGTCATGGAACCCAAACTCGTCACCCGTCCGGCCTTCAAGGTGGCCGGTTACGCAAAACGCACCACCTCTGTTGGCGGCGAGAACAGCCGCGCCATCCCGGCGTTCTGGCAGGAATACCTGAAGAACCACTGCGAGAGCCTGCACAAGTCGCTGACGCCCGTCAGCCACGCGGAGTACGGCCTGTGCATGGACATGGACATGGAGACCGGGGCGTTCAACTACGTAATCGGCCTGGAGATGCCGGAGGACGCGGTCCTTCCCGAGGGGCTGCACACCGCCACGGTGCCCGCCGCCACCTACGCCATCTTCACCACCCCGCCCTCCGATAACGCGGACTTCATTTCCTCCATTCAGAACACCTGGGCCTACGTCTACGAGAAATGGTTCCCGGAGTCCGGCTACGAATACGCGCCCGGCTGCGCCGACTACGAGCTCTACGACGAGCGCTGCATGGGCGAGACCGGCAAGCAGATCGACATCGCCATCCCGGTGGTCAAGAAGTAAGGCGAGGGGAAACGCCGGGCGCGCTGCCCCCGGACCTCCGCAAGGGGCGTGACTCCCCTTGACCCCACACAAAGGGAGTATCATAAGAGAGAAGGTGACAAACCTCCTCCTTGTGTGAACACCTTGACCGGCACCAAGTAGGCCAAAGGCCGCCGCATTTCGCGACGGCCTCGTTTTTTTGGGTTCCCCCACCGAAGCTCAGTAGTTTTCTTCCTTCAGCTGGAAGAAGGACTGCGGGTGCAGGCAGACCGGGCAGACCTGTGGTGCGGAGGGGCCGATGGCGATGTGGCCGCAGTTGCGGCACTGCCACATGCGCATGCCGTCGCGGGTAAACACCAGGCCACCCTCGACGTTCTCGCAGAGCTTCAGGTAGCGGGCCTCGTGCTCCTTTTCGACCCTGGCGACCGCTTCGAACTGCGCGGCGATGTCGTCAAAGCCCTCCTCGCGGGCGACCTTCGCGAAGCCCGCGTACATGTCGGTCCACTCGTAGTGCTCGCCGGCGGCGGCGTCCTTGAGGTTGGTCACGGTGTCGGCGACGGCCCCGCCGTGCAGATGCTTGTACCACAGCTTGGCGTGCTCTTTCTCATTTTCAGCCGTCTCCAGGAAGATCGCCGCGATCTGCTCAAAACCGTCCTTTTTGGCGCGGGAAGCGTAGTAGGTATACTTGTTGCGCGCCATCGATTCGCCGGCAAACGCCGCGTTCAGATTGGCCTCGGTGCGGGAACCCTTCAACTCTTTCATCGGAATCAATCCTCCCGTTCAAATAAAACTCGATACCAGATTATTGTTACCCAGCGGGCCTGCCGCTTAAACAGGTTCTTCCAGCCATATTTACGACACGTTTTTGGTCACATTTTCGACACGAGATGTTGACGGCACATTGCCCCCGTGTTAAAATAACACAAGGAGGAGGTGTGATCTTCATGCAAGGTTTCCAGACCTACGACCAATGCCTGAGCGGACTCATGAAAAAGCACCGCATCACCATCTCCGATATGACCAGGCGCCTTCGAATCAAGAGCAACACCACCC
>JAEZHK010000108.1 GCA_023416655.1 Bacillota bacterium | reverse complement strand
TGCTTCTGACGGCGCTCACCCATCCGTCCTACGGCGGCGATTACCACACCGAGCACTACCAGCGCCTGGAGTTTCTGGGCGACGCGGTGCTGGAGCTGGCGGTCAGCCGCTACCTGTATTTGGAGCGGCCGCAGCTCACCGAAGGCCAGCTGTCACGGCTCAGGTCGTCGCTGGTCCGGGAGGAGACGCTGTGTGAGATCGCCCGCGGGTACGACCTGGGGGCGCTGATCCGCCTCTCGGTGGGCGAGGAGCGCGGCGGCGGGCGGGACAAGCCGTCAATCCTGGCGGACGTGATGGAATCGGTCATCGCGGCGGTGTACCTGGACGGCGGCATGGATGAGGCCTTCCGGCTGGTGCAAAATGCGCTGGGCGAGCGCCTCGACGACGACGACCCGGACGCGCTGGACGCCAAGACAAGGCTTCAGGAAGTCTTACAGGCGGGCGGCGGCGAAGCCCCCGCGTACGAGCTGACCGGGGTGGACGGCCCACCCCACCTGCCGGTTTTCCACATGCGGGTGGTGGTCGGTGAAACGGAACTGGGGCGCGGCAGCGGGCCCAGCAAGCGGCAGGCGCAGCAGTACGCGGCGCGGGCCGCGCTAAAAAAAATGTCCAAGGACAAGGCCGGTCATTCCGGCCGCGCGGGGCGGACGCCCCGCGAAGGAGTGTAGCCCTTGCGCTTGAAAAAACTGGAAATCCAGGGCTTCAAGTCGTTCGCGGACCGGACAGAGATGACCTTCGACGGGGGCATCACCGGCATCGTAGGGCCCAACGGCTGCGGAAAAAGCAATATCTCCGACGCCGTAAGATGGGTGCTGGGCGAGCAGAGCGCCAAGACCCTTCGCGGCGGCAAGATGGAAGATGTCATTTTCGGCGGCACGGAAAAGCGGCGCCGCCTTTCTTGTTCAGAGGTCGAGCTGACCATCGAAAACGAGGACCGCGCGCTGCCCATCGACTTTGCCGAGGTTGCGATCACCCGCCGCGTCTACCGGGACGGCGACAGCGAATACCAGATCAACGGCGCGCCCTGCCGCCTCCGGGACGTGGTCGACCTGTTCCGGGACACCGGCATCGGCCGCGAGGGGTATTCCCTGATCGGGCAGGGCCGCATCGACGAGATCCTGTCGGGCAAGTCCGACGAACGCCGCCGCGCCTTCGAGGAGGCGGCGGGCATTGTCAAATTCAAGGCGCGCAAGGCCGAGGCTGAAAAGCGCATCGAAAACACGCGCCAGAACCTGGAGCGCGTGGACGACATCCTGCGGGAGCTGGATGCCCGCATCGGCCCGCTGGCCGCGCAGAGCGAGGCCGCCCGCGAATACCTGGCGCTGCGCGATGAGCTCAAAAAGCTGGACCTGAACGCCTTCCTCGTCCGGTCCGACAGGTTTTCCGAGCGCACGGGCGAACTGGCCGCCGCCTTTGAGGCGCTCAACCAGTCGCTTGCCGAAGCCACGGCCCGCCAGCAGGCGATCACCGAGGCCCGCGAGGCCGCGCAGGAGGAACTGGCCGGGCTGGAAGCCGCCGCCGCCGACGCCCGCGAACAGGTGCAGGCGCTGATTCAGGATGTGGAGTCCCGCGAGGGCGCGACGGGTGTGCTCAAAGAGCGCATCGCGTCGGGCGAGCGGGACTTTAGCCGCCTCACCGGCCAAGCCGCCGCCGCCCGCGAGGGCGACGAGGGTGTGGCCGCCAGGCTCTCCGCGCTGGCCGAGCGCATCGCCCAGGAGGAGCAGGCGCTCTCCGGCGCGACAGGCGAAAAGCAGGCGGGCGAGGCGCTTCTGAAAGCGCGGGAGCAGGCCGACGCCGACGCCGAGGCGAAGATCGAAGCCCTCAAGGCGGAACTGATCGAGGCCATGAACCGGCTGAGCGACGTCAAGAGCGAGTCCGCAAGGCTGAGCGCCATGCGCGCCGCGCTGTCGCAGCAGATCGAGAAGCTCAAAACCGGCCAGGGCAGCGACCTTACGATCGAGGAAGCGCTCAGGGATGCCCGGGACGTGGCCGCGCAGCGCCTTTCGGAAGAGCGCGCGCTCAAGGCGCAGTTGGACGAGGCGACCGCGGAAAGCTCGCAGCGCGTGCGGGAATCCGGCGAGCGGTACGAGGAATCCACTTCGCGCCTTGCAAGCCTCACCTCGGAGCGCCGCGAAGCCGCGTCGCGCCTGACCGTGCTCGAGGAAATGCAGCGCGACTTCGAGGGTTACCAGCACTCGGTCAAGAACGTTTTGTTGCAGGCGCGCCGGTCTCCGAATTCCGGCGTCCGTGGCGTGGTGGCCACGCTGATCCGCGTCCCGGAGCAGTTCGAGCGCGCGCTGGACATGGCGCTGGGCAGCCAGCTTCAAAACATCGTGGTCGACCGCGAGGAAGACGCGAAGCGCATGATCGACTACCTGCGCGTCAATCGCCTGGGCCGCGCCACCTTCCTGCCGCTCTCCGCGGTGCGTGGGCGCACGCTGGACCCCAATGAGCGAAAAGTGCTCTCCATGCCGGGCTGTCTGGGCCTGGCCAGCGAGCTGATCCAGTTCGACCCGGTCTACCGCGGCGTGGTGGAGAACCTGTTGGGCCGCACGGTGGTGGCGAAGGATCTCGACGCGGGCATCGCCATCATGCGAGCGGGGCGCCACGCGTTCCGGCTGGTCACGTTGGAAGGCGACGTGATGAACCCCGGCGGCTCGATGACCGGCGGCAGCGTGCAGTCCAGAATGACAAGCTTACTTACCCGCGAGCGCGAGGTGGACGCCCACCGGGCGCAGATCGCCCGGCTGGACAAAGAGATCGAAACACTGCGCGAAGCGGTGGAAGCGCTCGAGGCCGAGCGCGCCGAACTCAAAAAAGAGCGCGGGCTTCTGTTCGAGCAATTGCACCAGCAGGAAATCGCCGTCGCCCGCGAGGAAGCGCACCTCTCCGCCGCAGAGGCGGAGCTGAACGCCCACGTCCGGCGCGCCAGGGCCGCGGACGAGGAGCGCGAGCGGCTCGGCGAGCAGCTTTCCGACGTCGAAACCGCGCTGTCGCATAACGACGGTCGCGAGGGCGGCGAGGAGCGGGCGGGCACCCAGAAACGCGAGGAGATCGCCAGCCTCCAGAAATCGCTGATCAAGAGCCGCGCGGAAACCGCTCTCCTCCGCCAGCAGGTGCTGGAGCGCAGCGTGAAGCTGGCCGCCCAGTCGAGAGGCCTTGACGCCATGCGCGCCGACCGCGACCGGCTGAAGACCGAGCGGGGCGACCTGAAAAAACTGCTCGAGGACAGCGAGGCCGAAAAGGCCGCCTGCGAGTCGCGCCTTCAGGCAGACCAGCGTTCGCTCGTCGGCGCGGAGGAACAGCTGTCCGCCGCAAAACAGGCGCTGAACGCCGCCCGGAAGGACTTCGAAGCGCGCGACCGCGAGCGCACGAGCGCGCAGAAGGCGCTGGAACAGCTGATGGACGAGGCCGACCGGCTGCGTGTGACGGCGGAGGAGCTCTCCGACAAGTGCCACCGGGCGGAGCTTCAAAAATCCCGCGTGGAGGCCGAGTGGAAGCAACTCACCGACCGCATCTGGGAAGACTATGAACTGACCTACGAGGGCGCAAGCGCCGCCCGGGACGATGCTTTCAAACTGGGCGAGGCGGAAAAGCGCATCGCGGAAATCCGCGCCCGCATCCGCGAGATGGGTTCGGTCAACGTGTCGGCGGTGGACGAGTACCGGGAGACCAAGGCGCGGCACGACGAACTGTCCGCGCAGCGGGACGACCTCACCAAGGCCGAGGCCGACCTCGCGGGCATCATCGCGGAACTCACGGGCCGCATGGAGAAGCAGTTCGTCGAGCAGTTCGAGTTTTTGAACCGCTTCTTCCAGCAGACCTTCGTGAAGCTCTTCGGCGGCGGGCGGGCGCACCTTCGGCTCGAGGATCCAAAGGACCCGCTGAACTGCGACATCGAGGTGGCGGCGCAGCCGCCGGGCAAGAAGCTGACGCTTCTGTCGCTGCTCTCGGGCGGCGAGCGCGCGCTGACCGCCATCGCGATCCTGTTCGCGATGCTGGAGGTCAAGCCCACGCCGTTCTGCTTCCTGGACGAGATCGAGGCGGCACTGGACGACGCCAACATCGACAACTTCGCCGACTACCTTAGGGACTATTCCAAAAACACCCAGTTCGTGGTGGTCACCCACCGCAAGGGCACCATGGAGCGGTGCGACTCGCTGTACGGCGTGTCGATGGAGGAGCGGGGCGTCTCGCGCATGGTTTCCCTGCAACTGAACAGCGCGGCGGGATAAAAGCCGCGGGGAGACTTCAAACAACTTTCCCTACTGCCGGAGCCAAACCGCCAAACCAGAAAGGACGTGTCCCCCTTTGGGCCTCTTTGACAAGATCAAACAGTCGATGGGCAAGACCCGGGCCAACGTGTCGGGCCGCATCGACCAATTGGTGGACGCCTCGCCGCTGATCGACGAGGGCTTCTTCGACGACCTGACCGACATCCTGATCATGGCGGACGCGGGCGTCAAGACCAGCGAGACGATCATCTTAAAGCTGCGCGAGAAGTGCAAGGCCGAGAACATCAAAACCACCGGCCCGGCCCGCGAGGCGCTGAAAACCATCGTCGCGGACCTCATGGGTTCGGAGCCGATGCGGCTTCAGTCGCCCATGGTGGTGCCGGTGATTGGCGTCAACGGCGTGGGCAAGACCACCTCCATCGGCAAGCTCGCCTCCCGCATGAAGACGGTGGGCCGCCGGGTGATCATCTGCGCGGGCGACACCTTCCGCGCCGCCGCCGCCGACCAGCTGACCG
>JAEZHK010000051.1 GCA_023416655.1 Bacillota bacterium | reverse complement strand
GTTCTCAACCAGAAAACGCGGAACAATTCAGTTTTTGACGCTTCGTGTGGCGTAAAAATGCGTCACAGGCACCCCATACAGGTTGAAAAACCGGACCGAGGATCGAAACAATTGAAACATCGTTCCTTCATAATTTATGCGGGTGATGATGGCGTGGTTCCACGTTGATTTTTCCTGCGCCGGTGTTTCCCGATTGACGCGCGGAGTGAAAACCGATATAATGGCAGTGTCCGCAATGACCGGAAAGAGTAAGCGTACCCTGCGCACCAGAGAAGGGCGGTCCCCGGCTGAAAGCCGCCCCGGCGCAAGAACGCCCAAGTGCATCCGCGAGCGAGCGCGCTGAAATTGCGCGCCGGGAACGCCCGATACAGCGTCTTAAAGCGCAGAATGCCCAGGCATTTTGAAGCAGAGTGGAACCGCGCCAACAGGCGCCTCTGTCATAAGAGGCGCTTTTTTCGTCCAGAACGGGAGGAATCAAAATGTTCAGACAATGGAATGAGGACATCCGCGCGATCCTGTCCCGGGACCCCGCGGCGCGAGGCGCTCTGGAAGTCGTGCTGTGCTACCCCAGCTTCCGCGCCGTTCGCAGGCACCGCCGCGCCCACTGGCTGTGGAACCACGGCATGAAGCTGCTCGCGCGCATGGTTTCGCAGCGCACGCGAAAGCTCACCGGAATCGAAATCCACCCCGGCGCGAAGATCGGCAACGGGCTTTTCATCGACCACGGCATGGGCGTGGTGATCGGCGAAACTGCCGAGATCGGCGACAACGTGACGCTCTACCAGGGGGTCACGCTGGGTGGCACCGGCAAGGACGTGGGCAAGCGCCACCCCACCATCGGCGACAATGTGGTGATCGGCTCGGGCGCGAAGGTGCTGGGGCCGTTCAAGGTCGGCGAAGGGGCCAAGATCGGCGCCAGCGCGGTGGTTTTGAAGGAAGTCCCACCCTACGCCACGGTCGTGGGTAATCCCGGCCGCGTGGTCAAGCAGGCGGGTGTCAAGATCGGCATCGACCTCGACCAGATCCACCTGCCCGACCCAATCAAGGAGCGCATCGAGGAGATGACCACGCGCCTGATGCAGCTGGAGAAATGTATGGAGCGCAAGGCGCAGGGCATCGCCTGCGACCAGTGCGAGGAATTCAACCTGCCAAACTGCCTTTTGAACCCCAAGGAGGAGATAGTGCATGAAGATCTATAACACGATGACCCGACAGAAGGAAGAGCTCGTCCCGGTCCACGAGGGCGAAGTGCGCATCTACGCCTGCGGCCCGACGGTCTACAATTTCTTCCACATCGGAAACGCCCGCCCCTTCATCATCTTTGATACGCTCCGGCGGTACCTGACCCACAAGGGCTTCAAGGTGACCTTCGTGCAGAATTTCACCGACATCGACGACAAGCTCATCCGCCGCGCGGAGGAGGAGAAGACCACCGTCGAGGAGATCGCCGACCGCTATATCGAAGAATACTTCAAGGACGCGGACGCGCTGGGCGTATTGCGGGCGGATGTGCACCCAAGGGCCACGCGACACGTGGGTGAGATCATCAAGATCATCTCAAAGCTCGTCAAAAACGGCTACGCCTACGAGGCCGAGGGCGACGTGTACTTCGATACCCAGGCGTATCCCGGCTACGGCAAGCTGTCCGGCCAGAACCTGGAGGACCGGGAGGCGGGCGCGCGCATCGAGGTGGACGACATCAAAAAAAGCCCCATGGACTTCGCGCTTTGGAAGGCGCAGAAGCCGGGCGAACCGGCTTGGAAGAGTCCCTGGGGCATGGGCCGGCCCGGCTGGCACATCGAGTGCTCCGCCATGAGCATGAAGTACCTGGGCGAGACCTTCGATATCCACTGCGGCGGCGTGGACCTGATCTTCCCCCACCACGAAAACGAGATCGCGCAGTCGGAGGGCGCCACCGGCAAGCCCTTCGCGAAGTACTGGATGCACAACGGCCACATCAACGTGGACAACCGGAAGATGAGCAAGTCTTTGGGCAACTTCTTCACCGTGCGCGAAATCGCCGCCGAGTATGACCTGGAAGCCGTGCGCATGTTCATGCTGAGCGCGCAGTACCGAAGCCCCATCAACTTCTCGCGGGACCTGATCGAGCAGGCGAAGTCCTCGCTGGAGCGGCTGTATACCGCCCGGAACAACGCGCTGTTCCTCATGGAATCCGCGCCCGAAAAGCCCAAGACCGCCGATGAGGAAACCTTCGCCGCCCGAGGAAAGGAAGCCATCGCGCATTTTGACGAGGCCATGGACGACGATCTGAACACCGCCGACGCGCTGGGCGCGATCTTCGACTGGGCGCGGGATATGAACGCCACGCTGGGTACGGGCTCTCCGTCAAAGGCTGCGATCGAGGCCGGGCTCAATACCCTGGGCGAGATGACGGGCGTGCTCGGCATCCTGACAAAGAAGCTCGACACCACGCCCGAAAACGTGCGCGAGCTGGTGGAGGCGCGGCAGGCGGCCAAGAAGGAGAAGCGCTTCGCCGACTCCGACCGCATCCGGGGCGAGGTGCTGGCTCTCGGCTACGTAATCGAGGACACCCCCACCGGCCCCAAGGTGCGCAAGGCATAGCGGACAAGCCCTTTCCTACATAAATATGGAAGCGCCGGAGCATCACTGCTGTTCCGGCGCTTGCCTGTGCTTACTGGATGTCTTTTGTAAAACTGAACAGATTGCCCGCCGGGTCCCGGATCATGAACGATCGGACGCCCCAGGGCTTATCCGTGGGCGCGCCCAGATTGGCGATACCCAGATCATTCAGCCGGTCGTACTCCGCGTCTACATCTTCCACTTGATAGATCATCGCAATGTTGCGGGTTTCAGGGCCTTCCCCCTCGCCCATCTGGTAGACCGTCAGTTGCTCTGGATAGAAGCGGAAGTCCACGCCGCCGTCCACTTCCGGTTCATGGCCGAAAACCTTCCTATAAAAAGCAACCAGCGGGAGCGCGTCCCGCGCCTGGATGCAGGCGGCGCGAAGCTTCATGCCTCTCCCCTACTTCTTCCGCTCGGAGCCCAGGTACAGCGTGTGCTCGGACTCGATCATGCGCCGAAGGTTGTCCCGCACCGCGCGCGGAAACAGACGGCACTTTTCGGCTTCTTCGATGGTCATCCATTCGCTGTCCACCTGATAGGCGTCCCGCTCGGTGGGTCGGACGCGCTTGTCACGCGTCTCCTCGCACAGAAAGATGAAGTACATTTTATGGTCGGAGCCGGAATCCCGCCCGGCGGTGATCTGTTCATACACGCCCGCCATCCGGACGGGCTTGACGGAAATGCCGGTCTCCTCGCGCAGCTCGCGCATCAGCGCCTCGGGAAGCGTCTCACCGGTGTGCTGGCCGCCGCCGGGCAGCGCGTAATACGCCCCCAGCCGGGAGCGGCATTTGTTGAGCAGGATTTTGTCCCCGTCGAGCACGATGCCCTTGGCGGAATTGCGCACGGCCATGCGAAGTCGCCTCTCTTCGCCGGATTGATCGTTCCATTATACGCCGGAATCCGGTGTTTGACAAGCTACCGCAAAATCTTTCCCCATGAATTGTAAACTTCGTTTAATTTGAGGATAAGAGTTTGCGCCAAGATTGAATCCACCGGGGCACACTGTTAGAATGAACACTAGAAAACCCAATGTAGGGAGGATGCCCAATGGCGGTAGCTGTCATCATGCCCCGGCAGGGACAGTCGGTGGAGAGCTGCATCATCACCAAGTGGCTCAAGCACCCGGGCGACGCGGTCGGCGTCGGCGACGTACTATTTTCATATGAGACCGACAAGGCCGCGTTTGAGGAGAGTGCCAAGGTTTCCGGCACGCTGCTGGCGGCTTTTTTTCAGGAGGGCGACGATGTGCCCTGCCTGACCAACGTTTGCGTGATCGGGAACCCCGGCGAGGATTCCTCGCAGTTTGACCCGAACGGCGGCGCCGCGCCCGCCGCGGAAGCGCCGAAAGCCCCCGCGGAAGCCACGCCTGCGACGGTGGAAGCGCCGGTTGTGACCGCGCCCGCCGCTACAGGCGAAGATCTCAAGATCAGCCCCCGCGCCAAAGCGCTGGCCGAATCCCGCTTTGCGGACCTTTCCAAGGCGACCGCCACCGGCCCGGACGGCCGCGTGATCGCGCGGGACGTGCAGGCGCTCCTCGACGCGGGCAAGGTCGTCACCCCCGCCGCGCGTCCGGCTTACAAGGGCGGCGTGACCGGTACAGGCCTGGGTGGCCGCGTGTCGCTGAAGGACCTGGAGGCGTCGGCCCCCGCCTCTAGCTTGCCCAAGGCGGCGGAAGCCCCGGCGACGCCCGTGCCCGCGGCTGCGCCCGCGGCGGCCTACGCCGACGAGCCGCTCTCCAACATGCGCAAGGTGATCGCGAAGGCCATGATGCAGTCGCTCTCCTCCATGGCGCAGTTGACCCACACGCTGACCTTCGACTGCACGCAAATCCAGAATCTTCGCAAGCTCTACAAGGAGCAGGGCGAAGCGGCGGGCCTTAACGGCATTTCGCTGGGCGACATGGTGATGTACGCGGTGGCGCGCACGCTCATGAAGCCCGAGCATAAAGCGCTCAACGCGCACCTCCTGGACGGGACCATGCGCTACTTCGGCGGCGTCAATCTGGCCTTCGCCTGCGACACCGAGCGCGGCCTGATGGTGCCGGTGATCTTCGGCGCGGACAAGCTGAGCCTCAAGCAGATTTCCGACGCCACCAAGGAACTGGCGAAGGCCTGCCGCGCGGGCACGATCAACCCTGACCTGTTGCGCGGCGGCTCGTTCACAGTCTCGAACCTGGGGGCCCTGGGCATCGAGAGCTTTACGCCCATCATCAACCCGCCACAGACGGGCATCCTGGGCGTCAACACCATCGTGCAGCGCGCGCGCGAGGCGGACAGTGGCCTCGAGTTCTATCCGGCGATGGGCCTGTCCCTGACCTACGACCACCGCGCGGTGGACGGCATGCCCGCCTCGAAGTTCCTGGCGGATTTGAAGTTCAACCTGGAAAACTTCCTGCTGCTGCTGGCGAAAGGATAGGGCTATGTACGATTTGATCGTCATCGGCGGCGGCCCCGCCGGGTATCTGAGCGCGGAGCGCGCCGCCCACGCGGGGATGAGCGTTTGCGTGTTCGAAAAGAATTCGCTGGGCGGCGTGTGCCTGAACGAGGGCTGCATCCCGTCGAAGGCGCTGCTCCATTCAGCCAAGGTCTATGAAACGGCGAAGCACGCCGACAAGTACGGCGTCAAGGTGACGGACGTGGCGCTCGACCACAAAGCGGTCGTCGCCCGTCGCGGCAAGGTTGTGAAACTCTTGGTCGCGGGCGTCGGGGCCAAGCTGAAGGGCGCGGGCGTCACCGTCGTCAAGGCGGAGGCGAAGATCACCGGGCGCGTGCCGGGCGGCTACAGTGTCGAGGCCGACGGCCAGGCGTATGAGGCAAAGAAGCTTCTGATCGCCTCCGGTTCCTCTCCGGTCATCCCGCCGATCCCGGGCCTCAAGGAGGCGATTGCCTCAGGCTTCGCGCTCACCAACCGAGAGGTGCTGGTGCTGCCGGAAGTACCCAAGGCGATGGTCATCATCGGCGGCGGCGTGATCGGCCTTGAAATGGCCGCCTACTACAACACCGCGGGCAGCGAAGTCACCGTGGTCGAGATGCTGGACCACATCGCGGGCCCCACGGACGGCGAGATCCGGCAGATCCTGCTCAAGGAATACCAGAAAAAGGGCGTCAAGTTCCTCTTGGGCACGAAGGTCACCGGCCTTACGGCAAACAGCGTGCTCTGCGAGGCGGACGGCAAGCCCGTCGAGATCCCCTGCGACAAGGCGCTCTGCGCCATCGGCCGCCGGGCGAACCTGCAGGGCCTGGGCCTTGAGACGATCGGCGTCGAAACCAGCCGCATCGGCATCGTAACAGACGCGCGAGGGCTTACCAACGTGGAAGGGGTCTATGCGGCGGGCGACGTCAACGGCATTCAGATGCTGGCCCACACCGCCTACCGCGAGGGCGAAGTGGCGGTCAACACCATGCTGGGCAAGAAGGACGGCATGCGCTACGCCGCCAACCCCGCCGTCATCTACACCAAGCCCGAGGTCGCCTGCGTGGGCTACACCGAGGAAGCGGCCAAGGAGGCGGGCGTGCCCTACGAGGTCAAGAAGCTCTCCATGCGCTACGCGGGCCGCTTCATCGCGGAGAACGAGGGCGAAGACGGCCTCTGCAAGGTGCTGGTGCACAAGGTCCACCGCAACATCATCGGCGTACACATGATCGGTTCCTACGCCTCCGAAATCATCTGGGGCGCGGCGGCGATGATCGAGGGCGAGCTGCGCGTGCAGGACGCCAAGGAGATCATCTTCCCCCACCCCACCGTCTCCGAGATCATCCGCGAGGTCATCTGGGAGTTCGACGACTGACATTCTTCCGTGCGTTCTCCCGCTTCGCAGCCCAAAATACCGAAGGAGTGAGTCCACATGTCCAAGCAGCTATTCGTCGATCCTTCTGCGCTTCGCAAACCCGGCGCGGTCCATTTTGAGGACATCCCGGTCAACACCTACCAAAAGGCCGTCAAGGACGAGGTGGGCAACCTCTCCACCGCCCAGCTGAAGGGCATCTACCGCGACATGCTGGTGCTGCGCGAGTTTGAGACGATGCTCAACCTGATCAAGACCACCGGCGAGTACAAGGGCATCGCCTACAACCACCCCGGCCCCGCGCACCTTTCGATGGGCCAGGAGGCGTCCGCGGTGGGCATGGCGTTCCACCTGGACGAAAACGACTACATCTTCGGCTCCCACAGAAGCCATGGCGAGATCCTGGCCAAGGGCCTATCTGCGATTGAGAAGCTGTCGGATGAGGCGCTCCTCAAGATCATGAAGGAGTTCTTCGATGGCGAGATCCTGAAGGTCGTGGACGACGGCAAGCAGCTTAGCGTCAAGGCGCTGGCCATCGACTTTTTGATCTACGGCGCAATGGCGGAAATTTTCGCCCGCGCCACCGGCTTCAATCGCGGCCTGGGCGGCTCGATGCACACCTTCTTTACGCCGTTTGGCATCTACCCGAACAACGCGCTGGTCGGCGGTTCTGCCGACATCGCGACGGGCGCTGCGCTGTTTAAGAAGGTCAACCGCAAAGAAGGCATCGTCGTGGCCAACATCGGCGACGGCTCCCTGGGCTGCGGCCCGGTGCTGGAGGCGCTGAACTTCGCGTCGATGGGTCAGTTCACGCAGCTCTGGGAAGGCGACATGAAGTCGGGCCTGCCGGTCCTCTTCAACATCTTCAACAACAACTACGGCATGGGCGGCCAGACCGTCGGCGAGACGATGGGCTACGACGTGCTGGCGCGGCTGGGCGCGGGCTTCTCCCCCACGCAGATGCACGCCGAGCGCGTGGATGGCTTTAACCCCTTGGCCGTGATCGAGGCGTATAGCCGCAAGAAGAAGCTGCTTCAAGAAGGCAAGGGGCCGGTGCTTCTGGACGTGCTCACCTACCGCTTCGCGGGCCACAGCCCGTCGGACTCGTCCTCCTACCGCACCAAGGAAGAGATCGCGGCGTGGGAAGTCATGGATCCGATCGTCGTCTACCGCAACCAGCTGGTCGAGGCGGGCGTCGCCACGGCCGAGGAATGCGACGGGATCCACGAGACGGTGAACGGCACGATCCTTAAGAACTTCAAGCTGTCCATTGACGACGCTGTGTCGCCGCGGATGGACCTGCGCAAGGACCCCGATGCCATCGGCCGTCTGATGTTCTCAAACGGCCATGTCGAGGCCTTTGACGAAGCCAAGCCCGACGTGCTGCTGCCCCTCGAGGAGAACCCGCGCGTCAAGGCCATCGCGGGCAAGGAACGCTTCTACATGAAGGACGGCAAGCCCGTCTCCAAGAACAAGCTCTACCAGCTGCGCGACGGCATCTTCGAGGCGGTCATCGACCGGTTCTACAAGGACCCGACGCTGGTCTCCTACGGCGAGGACGTGCGCGACTGGGGCGGCGCGTTCGCGGTGTACCGCGGCCTGACCGAGGCGCTGCCGTATCACCGGCTGTTCAACTCCCCCATCTCCGAGGCGGCGATCGTCGGCACCGGCGTGGGCTACGCGATGGCGGGCGGCCGCGCGCTGGTGGAACTGATGTACTGCGACTTCCTGGGCCGCGCGGGCGACGAAGTGTTTAACCAGATGTCCAAGTGGCAGGCGATGTCCGCGGATGTGATCAAGATGCCGCTGGTGCTGCGCGTTTCGGTGGGTTCCAAGTACGGCGCCCAGCATTCTCAGGACTGGACGGCGCTGACCGCCCACATCCCCGGCCTCAAGGTGGTCTTCCCAGCCACCCCTTACGACGCCAAGGGCATGATGGCCGCGGCGCTCGCAGGCACCGACCCGGTGGTGTTCTTTGAGAGCCAGCGCATCTACGACGTTGGCGAAATGTTCCACGAGGGCGGCGTGCCGGAAAGCTACTACGAGATCCCGCTGGGCGTGCCGGATGTGAAACTCAAGGGCGACGACATCACCATCCTGACCTTCGGCGCGGTGCTGTACCGGGCCATGGACGCTGCGAAGACGCTGAAGGAAAAGTATGGGCTTTCCGCCGAAATCATCGACGCACGTTCCCTCGTGCCGTTTGATTACTCGGTGGTGCTGGAGTCCGTCAAGAAGACCGGACGCCTTGTCGTGGTCACCGACGCGTGCGAGCGCGGCTCCTACGCCGGAGAGGTCGCCCGGAACGTCACGGAGCTGGGCTTCGACCTTCTGGACGCGCCGCCGGTGGTGGTCGCCGCCAGGAACTGGATCACCCCCGCCCACGAGCTGGAGGACGCCTTCTTCCCGCAGGCTGGCTGGATTCTCGACGCCATCGACGCGAAGATTCTCCCGCTGCCCGGCCATGTCCGTGGGACCAATCAGACGCCCGGCGATAAACTCCGCACGCTTCGCGAAGGCGTCTGATTCGAAGTCGCAAGATCGATACCAAGGGTTCGATTCACGCGGGGCGCGAAACGCCCCGCGTGAATTTTTTTCGTACGCCCGACAAATATTCCTGAAAAAATATGCTTTTATGCATTATTGTGCATCGTAAATTTTCCCGTATTTATGCGGATCCACCACGCATTTCCATTCGGAAAACTTATAAATAGAATGAAAGTTTCGCTTGTACGTCCCTTCAATTTGTGTTACAATAGTCCCACTATTTATTTTCAACACGCAATATGTAATGGACGGTGATCCGGTTGACTCGGTTTGTACTCAAGCGCGTTCTCTCGGCGGTCCTGACACTGTTCGTCGTGATTACGATGACCTTTTTTCTGATGAACATCATTCCCGGCGGGCCTTTCAACACGGAGCGCGCGAGCAAGAAGACCATCGCCTTGATGGAGAAAAAGTACGGCCTCGACAAGCCGCTCTTTGACCAATACCTCTTATACCTGAACCGCCTCGTCCACTTCGACCTGGGCGACTCCTACAAGCGCGTAGGCTTCTCCGTCAACCAGATCATCGGGGAGAAGTTCCCCACCTCCGCGAAGCTTGGCATCGTCGCGATTTCGCTGGCGCTCCTGATGGGCGTGCCCGCGGGGACGCTGGCCGCGTTCAAGCGGAACCGCTGGGTTGACCGGACGATCATGTTCGTCGCGACGCTGGGCATCGCGGTGCCCAATTTCGTCATGGCGACGACGCTTCTGATTTTATTGGGCGTGGTGCTGGGCCTTCTGCCCACGCTGGGCCTGAACTCCTGGCAGAGCTACATCATGCCGTCCTTCGCGCTGGCTTTCTACCCGTCGTGCTTCATCGCGCGGCTGATGCGCTCGTCAATGCTGGACGTACTGAGCTCTGACTACATCAAGACAGCGCGCGCCAAGGGCCTGCCCGAGCGCAAGATCCTGTTCAAGCACGCGATGCGCAACTCGATCATCCCGATCGTAACCTACCTCGGACCGCTGTCCGCAGGCATCCTGACGGGCGGCTTCGTCGTGGAGAAGATATTCACCATCCCCGGCATGGGCAAGTTCTTCATCGATTCCATTACGAACCGGGATTACCCTCTGATTGTGGGTGTGACCGTGTTTTTTGCGGCGCTTCTCATCCTGATGAACCTGATCGTAGACCTGATGTACGGCGTGGTAGACCCGCGCATCAAGTATGAGTGAGCGGAGGCCGACCATGAAGCGCATCAAGAATTTCAACTTTCTATCCTTCCAACTCTCTCCGGAGCTGTTTGAGCCCGCGACGACGGCGGAAAAGAGCCAGCTTGTCCGAATGAGGGAATCCGTCACCTACTGGCAGGACGCCAAGCGCCGCCTTCTCTCCAACAAGATCGCGATGACCTGCGCCTGGATCCTTCTGGCGGTCCTCCTCTTCGCATGGGTCGGCCCCTTTCTGATGCCCTACGACTATGACCAGCAGATCCGCGGGGAGGAACGCCTCGCGCCGACGCTCGAACCGTTCCACCCCTTTGGAACGGACAACCTTGGCCGCGACCTGATGGTGCGCGTCATGATCGGTACGCGCATCTCCATGTCCATCGGCATCGTCGCAAGCGTCATCATCCTGATCATCGGCACCACCTACGGCGCGATCTCAGGGTACTTGGGCGGCTGGGTGGACAACCTGATGATGCGCATCGTTGAGATCATTTACGCGGTGCCCGACGCGCTGATCGTGATCATTTTGGGACTCTCGCTGAAGGATCCGCTGCAAAAGCTGCTCGATTCCGGCGGCCTCCGAGCGTTTTCGGACGTCGGCGCAGGCCTCATCTCAATCTTTTTAACGTTCGCGCTCCTCTACTGGGTCAGCATGGCGCGCATCGTGCGCGGCCAGGTGATCTCGCTCAAGGGTTCCGAGTACGTGACGGCTGCTCGGGCGATGGGCGCAAAGAGCGGCTGGATCATCTTCAAGCACTTGATCCCCAACTGTGTCGGCACCATCATCGTCACGACCATGTTCCAGATTCCGTCGGCCATCTTCACGGAATCCTTCCTCAGCTTCATCGGCCTGGGCGTCTCCGCGCCGATGGCATCGCTGGGTTCGCTGGTCAACGACGCGCTCAACGGCTTCCAGTCGTATCCCTACAGGCTCTTGATCCCCGCCGTCATGATCGCCATCATCATCCTGGCGCTCAACCAGTTCGGCGACGGCCTGCGCGACGCGCTCGACCCGCGGATGCGCTGCTAGGAGGAGGGAAACGACATGAACAATACGCTTCTTGAAATCAAGGATCTCCATGTGTCGTTCTGTACGCCGGCCGGTGAGGTCAAGGCGGTCAACGGCATCAGCTATGCGCTCAAACAGGGGAACGTTCTGGGCATCGTCGGCGAATCCGGCAGTGGCAAGAGCGTCTCGGTCAACGCGCTGATGGGCTTGGTCGCGGAACCGGGCCGTGTCACCGGCGGCTCGATCACCTTCGACGGCCGCGACGTGCTCGCCATGAACAAAAAGCAGCTCCGGTCGATTCGCGGCAAGGAAATCGGCATGGTCTTTCAGGACCCGATGACCAGCCTGAACCCGGTGTTCACCATCGGCAACCAGCTGATGGAAACCCTGCTTCTGCACACCGACATGTCTAAGGCCGAGGCGTACAAGCGTTCGGTGGAGTCGCTCACGATGGTTGGCATTTCCAACCCCGAGCGCCGCATGAAGCAGTACCCGCACGAGTTTTCTGGCGGCATGCGCCAGCGCGCGATGATCGCGATGACGCTTTTGTGCAAACCAAAGCTTTTGATCGCGGACGAGCCGACCACCGCGCTCGACGTGACCATCCAGGCGCAGATCCTGGAGCTGATGAAGGACCTCAAGCGGGTGATCAATTCCTCGATCATCCTGATCACGCATGACCTGGGCATCATCTCGGACCTCTGCGACGAAGTCATCGTGATGTACGCGGGCCGGATCGCTGAGCAGGGTTCGATCGACGACATCTTCTACCGCACCGCGCACCCCTACACCTCCGGCCTTCTCAAATGCCTGCCCCGCCTGGACTCCGACGGCCGCGAGCCGCTGGTCCCGATCGAAGGCACGCCGGTCGATCTGATCGCGCTGCCCAAGGGCTGCCCGTTCGCGTCGCGCTGCGACCATTGCATGAAGGTATGCATCGAACACCAGCCGCCGCTGGCGGAGGTGGGCGAAGGCCATGTCTCGGCCTGCTGGCTGCACGCGCTGGAGGAGGAAAACGCATGAAACCGCTCATTGAAGTCAAGGACCTTAAGAAGTACTTCCCCGTGAACGGCGGCGCTTTCAAAAAGCCGCAGTTCGTGCAGGCGGTGGACGGCGTCTCCTTCGCCATTCAGCGCGGCGAGACGCTGGGCCTGGTCGGTGAGTCGGGCTGCGGCAAGTCCACCATCGGCCGCACAATGCTCCGGCTCTACGAGCCCACGGCGGGCAACATCCTCTTTGACGGGAAGGACATCACGCATGTCAGCATGACGCCCTACCGCCGGCGCATGCAGATCATCTTTCAGGACCCGTACGCGTCGCTGGACCCGCGCATGACGGTGGGCGACATCGTCGGGGAACCCCTGGACATCCACAGGATCTTTAAAACCCGCGCCGAGCGCAACGAAAAGGTGCTGGGCCTTCTCGACCTCGTCGGCCTCAACTCCGAGCACATGAGCCGCTACCCCCACGAGTTCTCCGGCGGGCAGCGCCAGCGTATATCCATTGCACGGTCCATGGCGCTCAGCCCGGAACTCTTGGTATGCGACGAGCCTATCTCCGCGCTGGACGTCTCCATTCAGGCGCAGGTCATCAATATGCTGATGGAGCTCCAGCAGAAGCTCAACCTGACGTACCTGTTCATCGCCCACGACCTCTCGGTGGTCCGCCACATCTCCAGCCGCGTCGGCGTCATGTACCTGGGCAGCCTTGTGGAACTGACGGAAGCGCAATCCCTCTACACGAAGCCGCTGCACCCGTACACCCAAGCGTTGCTCTCGGCCATCCCGATTCCGGACCCGAACATCAGCCGCGGCCGCAAGCGCATCGTGCTGCAGGGCGATGTGCCGAGCCCCATCAACCCACCCCAGGGATGCAAGTTCCACACGCGCTGCCCATATGCCCGGGAAATGTGCAAGCTCCAACGGCCCGCGATGGTGGAAATCGAACCCGGACACTTCTGCGCCTGCCACAAGGTGACCGAAAACTGGTAAATCAGGAATGTAACGCGTTCCACGCGTGACAGATATCAAGGATTCCAAATAAGGAGGGTGTTCCATGAAAAAGACTTTGGCTCTCGTACTGGCTCTCGTGTTGTCGCTGGGTTTGATCTCCATCCCTGCGATGGCCGAAGACGGCGTGATCACGGCCTGCATCGGCGAACAGCCGGAGACCATCGATCCGCAGCTCAACACCACGTCCGACGGCTCCAACTACATCAAGCACCTGTTTGAAGGCCTCTACAAGCATGACCCGAACGGCACGGGCATCGTGCTCGGCGCGGCCGAGAGCGTCGCCGTGAGCGAAGACGGCCTGACCTGGACCTTCAAGATCCGGCCGGACGCCAAGTGGTCTGACGGCAAGCCCGTGACCGCGCAGGATTTTGAGTACTCCTTCAAGCGCTTCGTGGATCCCGCCACGGCCGCGCCCTACGCCGCCGACATGGGCAAGTTCCTGCTCAACGGCCTGGACGTGATCGCCGGCACCAAGACGCTGGACGAGCTGGGCGCGAAGGCGCTTGACGACAGCACCTTCGAAGTCAAGCTGGCCGGCCCCTGCGCGTTCTTCAAGGACATCATGGCCTTCCCCACCTACTACCCGGTCCGCAAGGACATCGTCGATGGCAACCCCCTTGGCTGGGCCACCGTTCCGGAGACCGTCATCGGCAACGGCGCCTACAAGATGGAGAGCTGGACGATGGACTCCGAAATCGTCATGGTTCCCAACGACAACTACTATGACGTCGCTTCTTTGAAGAACAAGAAGATCGTCTGGAAGCTGATCGCCGACCCGAACGCCAAGCTGGCCGCGGTCCGCAACAAGGAAGTCTACTACGCCGACGACTGCCCGACCGAAGAGATCGAGGCGGCCAAGGCCGAGGGCCTGTTCTTCATCGTGCCGCAGCTGGGCACCTACTACGTCAACATGAACGAGAAAAAGGCCCCCTTCGACAACCCGCTGGTTCGCAAGGCTTTCACGCTGGCGATCGACACCAAGTACCTGTCCGAAGTCGCGGCCAACGGCGTGTATCTGCCGGCCGACAACTTCGTGGGCGGCGGCTTCATGGAAGCCGACGGCAAGACCGAGTTCACCACCTACGCCAAGCTGATCGACCGCAGCGACTATGAAGCCAACAAGAAGGCCGCCCAGGAAGCGCTGGCCGCGGCCGGCTATCCGGGCGGCGAAGGCCTGCCGACCATCGAGTACGCCACCAACGTCTCGGGCGTGCACAAGCCGACCGCCGAGTCCATCATCAACATGTGGAAGGAAGTCCTGAACGTCAACGTCGAGCTGACCACGATGGACTGGGGCGTGTTCAGCGCCGCCCGCCGCAACGGTGAACACTGGATGGCGCGTGACGGCTGGGTCGCGGACTACAACGATCCGTCGTCGCTGCTGAACCTGTTTAAGTCCGGCTCGGACAACAACACCACCTTCTACTCCAACCCGAAGGTTGACGAGCTGCTCAACGCGGTCGACGCGTCGATGGATCAGGCCGAGCGCATGAAGCTGATGCATGAGATCGAAGCCATCGTCATCGGCCAGGACTACGCTGCCTGCCCGCTGTACTACTACGCGACCTTCGGAATCGCCCGTCCGGAGCTCAAGGGCTACACGATGTATCCCACCGGCGAGAAGCTCTTCCACAACGCGGTCTTCGAAGGCTAATCTCATCACCCTGGCGGGGCCGCTTTTTGCGGCCCCGCTTCTTTCTTTTTGTGGGCTGGAATATGCTTTGTGTGTCGAGGGTACCCGCGGCAATGTGCGCAAAGGAGGCCTCAGCTTGGCAAGGAAATTGGGTCTCGATAAGGTCCTCGCCCTGGCCGGAACTGTGCTTGTCTGGCTCCCACTCGCGCTGACCGTCCTGTCCTCGGTGTTCGGTCTGCTTTTCCGTCGTTCTTTCCTGCTGGACTTCCTGATGCCTGCCGAGCTCTTCCCCCTGGCGCTCGTGGGCGCGCTGATTCTGGCCTGGGCCGCGTTCAGGACGCGGCTCCGCCGGATGCCCATCGCAGTCAGCGGGGCCGCCATGGTCGCATTCTTTGCCTGCGTACTGCTTGTTCCCCTTGCCACGGGCCTTGCCTCCGGCGCGACCCCGCCCGAAGGCTGGCCCTGGGCGATAACCCTCCTCTCACTCGCGCTGTACGCAGCCGCGATGGTTTCCACCGGCGTGGCGGGCACGCTCTTGACCAGGGATCTCATTCACAAAGGAAGCGCTTAACCTATCCTGCATCACAATACGCTGTCCTGTACCGCGGTCCGGTGCGATCCTACGCGCCGGATTCGCCTTTTCGTTTACATTTTTCCAGAAATCGTTTATAATATGGTGAGCACTTTTTCAGGAGGATGGATTATGGCACGTGGCGGATTTCCCGGAATGATGGGCGGCGGCAACATGCAACAGCTGGCGCGGCAGGCGCAGAAGCTGCAGCAGCAGATGGCCGAAATGCAGTCTGCGCTGGATGCGCGCGAATTTGAAGCGTCCGCGGGCGGCGGCATGGTGACGGTCAAGGTCAACGGCAAAAAAGAGCTGCTGGCGCTCACCATCAAGCCCGAAGCGGTGGACCCCGAGGATGTTGAAATGCTGCAGGATCTGGTGCTGGCGGCGGTCAACGAAGCGCTGCGCCAGGCGGCCGAGACCATCGAGCGCGAGATGGGCAAGATGACCGGCGGCCTGAACATGCCGGGCCTGTTCTAGATGAACGACATCGAACCCATCGCCAAACTGGTCAACCAGCTGTCCAGGCTGCCGGGCGTCGGCCGGAAGACCGCGGCCCGGCTGGCCTATCACATCATCGCGCTGCCGGAGGATCAGGTGCGCGAGCTGGCTGTGGCGATCTTCAACGGCAAAAAGCAGGTGCATTTCTGCCCCGTCTGCGGCGATTACACCGATCAGGACCCCTGCAAGCGCTGCGCCGACCCCGGACGGGACAAATCCATCCTGTGCGTGGTCAAGGACCCGAGGGACGTGGCGGCGATGGAGCGTATGCGCGATTATAGCGGCCTGTACCACGTGCTGCACGGCGTGATCTCGCCAATGGACGGCGTCGGGCCGGACGACATCCGCATCCGGGAGCTGATGACGCGCCTTGCATCGGGAGAGATCAAGGAAGTCGTGCTGGCCACCAACCCCGACATCGAGGGCGAGGCCACGGCTGCCTACATCGCGCGGCTCGTCAAGCCCTTGGTGCGGGTCACCCGCATCGCCCACGGTGTACCGGTGGGCGGCGAACTGGAGTACACCGACGAGGTGACGCTCTCCAAGGCGTTTGAGAACCGGCGGGAGCTTTGACGCCCCAAAAACAGCGGAACCCGGCCTTATCGGCCGGGCCCTTTTTTGCGCTTGTCTTTTGACCTGGAACCATCAAATTCATGGAACATCGGCTGTGTTTGCAGCCGGTACTTACACTTCTACAGGACTCGACCAGGCGCGCCGTCCGAACCGGTCGGTCAGTTCAACGCGCAGGAAGCGCTCCTTCTCATTCAGCCGGTAGTGGGCATGGGTCAGGTCCCGCCCGCTGACGCAGCGCTCGGAACTCCACTGGATGTTGGAAGAAAAAACGACCTTCTCGCAGGGGCTGCACTCCACGGCGACATCCCGCCCGTCAAGCGTGATCTGGCGGAAGGCAGGACCCTGGCTGGCATAGAAATTGCCCTCGCGGAGCGCCTCGGTAAGCGCCTCCGGCGTGTTCTCGCGGGCGTTGACCATGGTGTACGAAACGCCCTCTTCCCCGCCGTACCGGTGGCTGTCGTCTGCGGCGACCATCGGCAGAAGGCGGCCCTTTGCCGCAACCAGGTCCAGAATGTGGGCGGAACTCGCCCGGTCCGCATTCCAGGGGGTGCCTGAAAATGTATTGTAGACCTCCGCGCCCGAAAGGCCTTCGAGGCTCAGGATGAATTCCACCGTGTTCATCGACCAGGACGGATGCGCGAGGATCGCGATGCCGCCCGCTCTCATGATCGCGTCGATCAGCGCCTGCGCGCTTTCTTGCTGGTCCGGAAGCGTCAGCCTTTCCGGGTCGAACCCCACGCCGACGATGTGGGCCACCTGGTTTTCGTCCACGTTGGTGTCCAGTTCGATGCCCGTCAGCACCGTCATGCCCTTGACGCGCCCGTAGTCCGAGGGCAGCCAGTGATCGGCCAGCGCCACAAAATCATAGCCCCTCGCCTGATAGCGCGCAAGCGCTTCATCCGGCGAAAGGCGTCCGTCGCTCCGGGTGGTGTGCATGTGCAGGTTGCCTTTGAAAAACGGAATCGTCGGGTTCAAAAGCGTCCTCAAGAAACATCGGTCTCCTTCGCACCATATCGGGAGGGGGCGGGCGGTTCGACCATCCGATCGTCAATGCCAACCACCATTACGTGCGGGATCTGAACCCATTTGGGCGGGCGGGTGACCAGCGCCAGCATGTTGGCAGGCATCCAGGTGAGCAGGTAGCAGCCCATCATGAACAGGCACTGAAGCCTCGCGCGGCTCCACTTCTTCTCCGCCGTGCATACCACGACCACCGAGAAAAAGCCGCCGACGAACGTACTGGCCAGCCCCATCAGGGTCGCGTAGACCGCCCACATCACGGCGGCCCGGGGGCCAAGGGTGACGAACTGGCGGAAGAACTCCGCCACGCAGAGTGCGAACGACGCGATGCCCAGGCCCTGCAGCGGCGTGCCCGCAAACACGATCAGTACGTCCAGCGCGTCCAGGCTGCGCTTTTCCCGGATCGCCCGAAAGAGCGCCTTGCCGTAATGCAGGAAGCACTGCAGCGTGCCCGCGCCCCAGCGCCTACGCTGCGTAAACGAGTCCCTGAGCGTAATGGGCTGTTCGTCGTAGGTGATGGCGTCCTCCATCCACCCGATCTTGATGCCGTTGATCGCGCAGATGCCGGTGAATTCCTGATCCTCCGTCAGCGTGCAGGTGTCAAAGCCGACCTTCCGGATCGTGTCGGCGCTGAACATGATGCCGGTGCCGTTGAGCGAGGCCGACATCTTCATGGCAAAGCGCGCGTGGTTGAAGTAGCGGTTCATGAACCAGAAGAAGATGGACGTGCAGCCCGCAACCCAGTTGTCGTCCGGGTTCTTACTGTCGCGGTAACCCTGGGCCACGCCGTACCCCGCGACCAGCGCGTTGTTGGTCGCCTGAAAGAAGCCGCCGTCGGCTACGTTGTCGGCGTCAAAAATGCAGAAGGCGTCGTACTGCTTTTCGCCGTTCATCAGCTTTTCAAACGTCCAGCGCAGCACTTCACCCTTGGAGTGCACCTCCACGTCGCAGTCCAGCACCATGGCGCCCGCGTCCAGCGCCGCCTTGCGGGTGTTGTCGGTGCAGTTGTTGGGCACCACGTAGATGTCAAAGAGCGTACGGGGATAGCGCTGACGAAGCAGGCTGTCGACCATTTTGGGGACGACTGCCTGCTCGTTTCTGGCCGGGATGATCGCGGCAAGACGCTTGACGGGGGGCGCGGCGGGGATGGTGCGACGTTTCAAGATGTTGCCCGCGAAGGCGATTGCCATAAAATAGCAGCCGTAGACGGTAAAAGCCAAGCCCAGGATCAGGGCCCATTGAAGAATCAAGTGGGATTGCACCTCAAATCATTGCAGGTTGTCCGCGAGGTCCTGGCGCTTCTGCCGGTTCATAAGGCGCACGAGCCTGGGGCGGTTGTACCGCTGAATCATGACAAACGGAAGGTTGCACAGCGCGTACAGAACGGCGCCGATCCGGCCGGCAAGCCCTTCCATCAGCACCATGAAGACCGGGCTCAAAAAAACCAGCATCCAGTGTACGAACTCCGCGACGCAGGTTTCCAGGATCAACTCCTTGATGTAGTCGAAATCCCGGAAGACGGAGATCTTCTTGCGGAACATGGACTTGACATACTGGCTCATGTCCGGGACTTTGTCCTTCCAGAACTGGATCTTGAACTTCGTGTAGAACATGCCGTCCTGCTCCCACTTGCGCGGGGCGTAGGGCGACGCCGCAAAGTCAAAGTTCTTTCGGGGCAGGAGCTGTCCTATATAATGCGAAGCCGCACCGATGAACGCAACGATCAGCGCGAACTTGAAAAACTGCCCGATGAAAACGGGCAACGTCATCATAAAGCGGCTAAACATTCGAGCGTTTCCCTTCTCCTGACCGCTTGGCTCCTGTCATCATTCTAGCACACAAGTGATTGGTTTGCAAATTAAAACATGGGCAAGGTTGGGGTTTTCACCAAAAACATGTGGGGCGGTCTTGGAAAATCTGCATGACACGCAGGGGCGGACGCTTCAAACCCCGGTCTGTTTTGGCCCATCGCCCGCACGCCGACCGCCGTTTGGTTTCCTTTGGCTTTTTGTGTTTTGCCGCACTTCGGTCTATTGGACTTGGGTCTCCACCTCGCCCTGGTTCAGCGCGTAGGCGCTGTACAGGTCGTGATACAGGCCATTCGCGGCCATCAGCGTTTCATGGGTGCCCTGTTCCTCGATCCCCCGGTCTGTCAGTACCAGGATGAGCTTGGCGTTTCGGATGGTGGTCAGCCGGTGCGCGATGGTGAACGTGGTGCGACCCCGCATCAGCGTCTCCAGCGAACGCTGCACCACCTGCTCGGATTCGTTGTCCAGCGCCGAGGTGGCCTCGTCCAGGATCAGCACCGGCGGGTTTTTGAGGAACACACGGGCGATGGACACCCGCTGCTTTTGTCCGCCGGAGAGCCTCACGCCACGCTCGCCCAGAAAGGTGTCGTAGCCTTCCGGCAACTGGCGGATAAAATCGTGCGCACCGGCCATCTGGGCGGCTGCGACGATTTCCTCCATGGAAGCGCCGGGCTTTCCGTACTCGATGTTGTCGCGCACGGAACCGGCGAAAAGGTACACATCCTGTTGTACGATGCCGATCTGCGAGCGCAGCGATTCCAGCGTGAAGTCCTGAATGTCGGTTCCGTCGATCAGGATGCGGCCCTTGGTCGGCTCGTAAAAGCGCGGGAGCAGGCTGAGCATCGTGGTCTTACCGCCGCCGGACGGCCCGACCAGCGCGATCGACTCACCGGGTTGCACGCTCAGACTGATGTCAGAGAGCACCTCTTCCCCACCCGGATCGTAGGCGAAGCTGACGCGCTCGAAGCGGACCTCGCCGTGCCGGATGGCGACAGGCCTGGCCCCCGGCGCGTCCACGACGCTGACCGGCTCGTCCATCACTTCGACAAAGCGCTCGATGCCGGTCATGCCGCGCTGGAACTGCTCGGTGAACTCGACGACGCGGCTGACGGACGAAAGAAGCGTGGTGACATAGAGAAGATATGCAATAAGGTCCGCCGGCATAATCGCGCCGCGGATCATATAAAGCGCACCCACCGTCACCACCAGGATGTACATCATCCCGTCAAAGAAGCGGGTGCTGGAGTGGAACGCGCCCAGCCACAGGTACATGTCGCGCTTGATGTTCAAAAACCGTCTGTTGCCGGTCTCGAACTTGCTCTTTTCCAGGTCCTCGTTGGCGAAGGCCTTGACCACCCGGATGCCCAGGAGGCTGTCCTCCACCTGGGCGTTCAGCTCGCCCAGCTGGTAGCGCGCGCTCTTGAAGGCCCTGCGCATGTTCTTGTTGAAGAAGCCCAGCGCCACGAGCATCAGCGGCAGCGCGATGAATATGATCAGCGTCAGCCCCACGTTCATCGTGCACAGGATGGCGAACACGCCCATAAGCTTCAGCGCCGCGATGAAGAATTCCTCCGGGCAGTGGTGCGCGAACTCGGTCACATCGTTAAGATCGGTGGTGATGCGGCTCATCAGCTGACCGGTCCTGGCGTTGTCGTAGTAGGAATTGCTCAGCGCCTGCAGGTGGCCGAACAGGTCCCGACGCAGGTCGGTTTCAATGCGGGAGCCCATGATATGGCCAATGGACGTCATGTAGTAGTACGCGCCGGTGTCCATCAGGCGGAGCAGCACATACAGTCCGCCCAGCTTCAGGATGGTATCAGCCGTCAGGCTGGCAAAATTCCGCATGGCGGAATCCGTGATGAAGCGGACGATCAGCGGCAGAACCAGCTCGCACACCGTCGTCAGCGCCGCGCAAGTCAGGTCCATCGCCAGAACGCCCCGATACGGTTTGTAGTAAGGAAGGAATCTTCGTAGGAGATAAAGTGACTGTTTGGCGCCCTTCGGGCGCGCGGCCTTACTTTCCATGGCTCCTCCGTCAATTCATGACAATGATACGATGATACCGCGGCGCCCGACCTGTGTCTAGCACAATGTGTTAACAAAGGCATGCCGTGGGATGGCGGAGTTTTGATCGGCAACGTTCACAAACATCGTCAGCCTCCGCCACGAAAAAGCCGCACATGCCCGCTAGAATAGGGCCATCACACCGATGGGAGGAAAGTTCCATGATGAAAAAACGCGGCGTTGGCGCCAAATGGGTCAAATGGGTCGTGCTCGTGGTGGTCCTTGCGGTACTCGCGAGCCTAGCCTGGCCGACCGTCCAGTCGATGATCGGCGGTTCGACGCGCGGCACCCTGGCGGCCAGCACATCCGGCAGCGGCAACTCCGGCTCATCCAGGACCGGGGCCTTCTCCGGCGGCACCTCAGGTTCTGGCAATTCGTCCGGCTCGGCTTCGGCGGGCAGCTACGCCACCGTCAAGAAGGGTGACCTCGAGGTCATGGTCTACGGCTCCGGCAGCCTAGAGCCCGCCGCCACTAAGAACGTCTACAACGAGGCCGAGGGCAAGGTGGAGTCCATCGACGTGGAAGTCGGCGACACGGTTAAGTCAGGCGATACGCTCCTGAAGCTTAACTCCACCGATCTTGAGACCCAGATCTCGACGCTCCAATCGGACCTCTTCACCGCGCAGGTCACGCTGAGCGAAGTCCGGGACACCGGCTCCAACACCTCCGTGTATGCACCGTCGGCCGGCACGATCAAGCTGATCGACGGCGTCGAAGAGGGCGACGACATCTCGGTCATCATGAAGACCGTCGGATACCTGTGCATCATCTCCCGTGACGACAAGATGAAGATCGAGTTTGAACCCCTGAGCGGCACGTATGCGGTGGGCAACGAAGTCAGCGTCTGGATCGACAACGCGGAAGTCAAGGGCGTCGTGGACCAGGTGGACGGTCTGGGCGGCAGGATCTCCGTCACCGTGTCCGACGAGGATTATGACATCGGCGATCAGGCGCTGGTCACCACGCTGCAGGGCGAAAAGATCGGCGAGGGCGTACTCGAGGTCAACATGCCCGTCCCCGTCACCGCCATTGGCGGTACCATCGATACCATCTACTACGACGACAACGACTCGGTCTCGTCGGGTTCCAGGCTGTTCTACGTGACCGGCCGCATCCCGTCGTCGGAACTGCAGCAGGCGCTGTATACTTACGACGAGGCCAGCACCGCGCTGAACAATGCCTTGACCGACCAGCAGAACCTGACCATCAAGGCGCCCATCGACGGCGTCATCACCGCGGTCAACGCCTCTGTCGGGCAGTTGCTCGAAGAAGGCTCCACGGCGGCGGTCACGATGCAGTCCGACAGCCAGTTCAACGTGGTCGCCTCGGTTGACGAATTGGATATCCCGAAGATCCAGGCGGGCCAGACGGTTGACGTGGAGATCGACGCGTTCCCCGGCCAGACCTTCACCGGCACGGTCGTCAAGATCTCCGGCGTGGGTACGGTGTCCGGCGGCGTCGCGACCTACACGGTCACCGTCGCGGTGGACGCCGCGCAGGGCCTCATGGACGGCATGACCGCCTCGATCAACATCGTCACCACCGATATCAAGGACGCGCTGCTGGTGCCCGTGGAGGCCGTCTCCACCGCCAACAACCAGAACTACGTCACGCTGGCCAGCGGTCAGACCTCCAATGTCACCATCGGCGCCTCAAACGATGAATACGTGCAGATCCTCTCCGGCGTCGAGGAGGGCGACCAGGTGCTGATCAAGCGCGACTCGTCCGACAGCAGCACGCCCACGGCGCAGTCCGGCCGGATGGGCGGCGAGATGGGCGGCAACTTCAGCGGTGGCCTCAGCGGTGGCGGCATTCCCGGCGGCGGACCCGGCGGCTTCTAAATAAATCAAAGCGCCCAAACGCGGGGGCGGCCCGTAAGATGAAATACAAAGCGGGGGTATATGCTTCCGCAGGCCGGGCCGCCCCATCCTGACAGGAGGGATTCCATTGATCGAACTTAAACAGATCGTCAAACGCTACAGCTTGGGCGGCGAAGTCATCCACGCGCTCGACCGGGTGGACCTCACGATCGCCGACCGCGAATTCGTGGCGATCATCGGCCCGTCCGGCAGCGGCAAATCGACGCTCATGAACATCGTCGGCTGCCTCGACTACCCGGACGAGGGCGAGTACCTGCTCGACGGCGAGGACGTTTCCGGGTTTTCCCCGCGGGAACTGGCCGTCATCCGAAACAAGAAAATCGGATTTATCTTCCAGCAGTTCAACCTCCTGGGCAAGCTTACCGCCTACGAGAACGTGGAGCTCCCGCTGATCTACCAGGGCCTTTCCTCCGTAGAGCGGAAGGCGCGGGTCACGGAGGCGCTGGAACGCGTGGGCCTTGCGGATCGGATGAAGCACCGCCCCAACCAGCTCTCCGGCGGCCAGCAGCAGCGCGTGGCCATCGCCCGGGCGCTGTCCACCAGGCCGTCGCTGATCCTGGCCGACGAGCCAACGGGCAACCTCGACTCCAAGTCCGGTCAGGACATCATCCGGATGCTGCACGAACTGAACCAGCAGGGCAACACCATCATGTTGATCACCCACGACAACGCCATCTCGCTGGAAGCCAGCCGCCGCATGGCCATCCGGGACGGCCAGATCTCGCACGTGAGCGGAAATCACGATGTCACCAAGGCGGCGGAAGCCGAGCCTGCAAGGGAGGAGTGCGCTTCATGAAGGTCCTGCAGTGCCTGAAGATGGCCATGAACGCCATCCTCGCCAACAAGATGCGCGCCTTTCTGACCATGCTGGGCATCATCATCGGCGTCTTGTCGGTCACGGTGCTGGTGGCCATCGGCCAAGGCTCCACCAGCGACATCACCAGCCGCATTTCAAGCCTGGGCACCAACCTGATCACCGTGCGCAACCGGACTCCGCGCGTCGTCCGCCTGACGCTTGACGACATCGAATCCCTGCGTGGTACCGGCGGCGTGAACCAGGTTGCCCCGCTGATCTCCAGCTCCCTCACCTGCAAGGCGGGCATCAACACCTACGAAACCACCGTCTACGGCACCACCGAGGGCTACGATTCCATCCGGGATTACACATTGTCCTCCGGCCGCTTCATCACCGCCAGTGACGTGGAAAACCGCAGCTCCATCTGCGTGATCGGCGTCGAGGTGGCGGACGAGCTGTTCGCCCAGCGCGACGTGGTCGGCGAAACCATCCGCATCAACGGCCGCGCCTACACCATCGTCGGGCTCTTCACCGAGATGGGCGACAGCGAAGGCACATCGCTCGACTCGATGGTGTTCATCCCCTTCACCATCGCGCAGCGCACCTTCCGAAACACCACCATCTCCACCTTCTACGCCAGCGCCATCAGCGGCGAAGACGCGGACATCGACCGCGCGGTCGAGACCCTTGAAGCCTTCATGCTGGAGAAGACCGGGGATGAGGACTATTACACGGTCACCAGTCAGTCGCAGCTGCTTGAGACGATGAGCGAAGTCGCGAACACGCTGTCACTGTTATTGGCGGGCATCGCGGGCATCTCCCTCCTGGTCGGCGGCATCGGCATCATGAACATCATGCTGGTCTCGGTCTCCGAGCGCACCCGCGAGATCGGCATCCGCAAAGCCATCGGCGCGCAAAAGCTGGACATCATGCTCCAGTTCCTGATCGAGGCGGTTTCGATCTCTCTGATGGGCGGGCTGATCGGCCTGGGGCTTGGCTACTTCGTGGTGGGCGTCGTCGCCCCGGCGATCAACGTCACCATGCTCATGTCCTCGGGCGTCGCGCTGCTCTCGCTGGTGTTCTCGGTACTGGTGGGCGTCATCTTCGGCTCCTACCCCGCCAACAAGGCGTCGTCGCTCCTCCCCATCGAGGCCCTGCGCTACGAATAGTCCCCAACGATGTTCCTCAAGGCCCCGGGCTCGCCCGGGGCCTTCGTTCGTCCCGGTACCGCCTGATCCATGCAACCCTCCGTAACCGCATACCCGTCCCGCTTGACAGCCGTCGCGCCCGGCCGTATCATGGATGGCGGCATCCATTTCTTTCAGAGGTAGCACGATGGACAGTTTTTCTCCTTCCGCGCTGGATCCCCATGAAGTGCAACGGCATCTTGGCGAGCTGAGCAACTTTTACCGGATCCGGACGCTTTCAGAATCCTGCTCGACCAATGACGACGTGAAGGCCGCCGCCCGGGCGGGCGAACCGGAAGGACTTGTGATCATCGCGGACCGGCAGACCGCGGGCCGGGGTCGCATGCGCAGGGCGTTTTTCTCGCCGGACGGCAGCGGTCTGTACATGAGTGTGCTCCTGAGGCCCGATTTGAGCCCGGCCTGTTCGGTGCTGATCACCGCCGCGGCCGCCGTGGCGGTCGCCGAGGCGGTCGAGCAGGTGTCCGGCCGCTCCGCCCGGATCAAGTGGGTCAACGACATCTTTCTGGACGGCAAAAAGGTCTGCGGCATTCTGACGGAGGGCGCCGTCGGCGCGGACGGGAAGCTGCAGTACGCGGTACTCGGCATCGGCGTCAACGTCGCGCCGCCGCCGGGCGGGTTTCCGGAGGGACTGAGGGACATCGCCGGCGCGGTGTTCGAGCCTTGCGCGCCGGAAGGAGCGCGGGCGCGCCTGGCCGCGGAGATCCTTTCCCGTTTCCATGCCTTCCGGGCGCTTGCGGATCGCGCCTTCCTCCCCGCCTACCGCGAACGCTCCATGGTGCTGGGAAAGCCCGTGCAGGTTTTTATGGGTGAGGAGGAGTTCCCGGCCCGGGCGGTATCCATCGACGACGACTGCCGCCTGATCGTCGAGACCGCTCGCGGCCTCCTCCCGCTCTGCGCCGGGGAAGTCAGCATCCGTCCCTCAATGCAATAGCAAACCAGCACAGCATGCAAAAAGCCCGCCGTGAATCCGGCGGGCTTTTCTGTGGCTTTTATGGGTTACGCCTTCGAGGTGGCGGGCTTCTTGCCGGGTTCCGGCCTGTTCTTCTCGCGGCGCTTCTGCATCATGACCCACAGCGGGCCGCACAGGCAGATGGTCGAATAGCAGCCGCTGATGGAGCCGATGGTCATCGGCAGCGCGAAGCTGATGACGGAGTCGAGGCTGGAGCGCATGGCCAGGAAGTAAATCAGCGAGACCGCGATGGTGACCGCGATGTTGGTGTTGACCGAGCGGGTCATCGACTGGCTCACGGACAGGTCCGCGATAGTCTCCAGCGATTCCTTGGCGTAGATCCTGCGGTTCTCGCGGATACGGTCGAACACGACGATCGTATCGTTGATCGAGTAACCGATGATCGAGAGTGCCACCGCCACGAAGGAGTCGCCGATCGGGATGCCCGCGATCACGCAGGTGAAGAACACGACCAGAAGGTCATGGAACAGCGCCACCAGCGCGGACAGGCCGGCCAGCAAACCGCCGATCTTGCGGAAGGTGATCCACTCGTAGATCAGGATCAGGAGCAGCGCCAGCACGACCGCCAGGATGCTGCGTTCAAGGAAGCGCTGTCCAAAGAACGGCTGCACCAGCGAGGACTCGGCGTTGACGAACTGCGCCGTCGGGAACTTCTCGTTGAGCTTCACCAGGAATTCATCCTGCTCCGCCGACGACATGCCGTACTCGCCCGCGAGGTTCAACACCACGCGGTTCTCGCCGGTGTTCAGGTCCTTGGTGACCTGCGCGGTGGTCAGGCGGCCCAGCAGCGTGGAGGCTTCGTCCGCCACTGCCTCGGCGTTCAGCTCACCTTGATAGGTGTACTTGAGGATCGCGCCGCCGGTGAACTGGATGTCCAGCTGCACGCCGCGGACAAAGATGCCGATGATGCCGATGATCATGATCGCGATGGAAATCAGGAAGAAGTTCTTCCGGTGGGCATAGAAGGTAAAAGGTTTTTTCACAGCGTTACCCTCCTAGTCAGGCAGGTGTAGAGCGATTCCTTCGCCAGGTTCGGGAACCGGCTGAGCGAGCGCATCATCAGGTTCGACGCGGTCACGCCCGCCAGGAAGTTGAGCAGGACGCCCGTCAGGAGCGAGTAGGCGAAGGAAAGCATCGCGCCGGAGCCCAGCACCATCAGGATGATCGCCACGATCATAACGGTGATATTGCCGTCAAAGACCGCCGAGAAAGCGTTCTTGAAGCCCGCTGCGATGGCGGTATGGGTCTTCCGGCCGGCTTTGATCTCCTCGGAGATGCGTTCCCCGATGATGATGTTGGCGTCGACGCCCATGCCGATGGAGAGGATGATGCCGGCGATGCCGGGCAGCGTCAGCGAGATCTGCGGGATGGACAGCGCCAGCAGCTGGCCGGCGACCTGGATCAGAAGCGCGATGCAGGCGATCACGCCGGGCAACTTGTAGTAGATGATCAGCAGGAGGCCGATCAAGAGGAACGCGATGAGGCCCGCGTCCAGCATGAGGTCGAGCGCGCCAGCGCCCAGCGTCGGGCTGATGGTGGAGTAGTTGCGCGCTTCCATGGAGAAGGGCAGCGCGCCAGCGGCGATCTTCTGCGCGAGGTCAGAAGCTTCCCTCAGGCTCTCCTGGCCGTACTGGCCGTTGGTGATGATGCCCGCGCCGTCGGTGATGGGGCTGTTCACAACCGGGTCGGAGATCATGGCTTCATCCATGTAGATGGTGATCTTTTTGCCCAGGAACTTGGTCGTCGCGTCGGCAAACAGCTTCTTGCCTTCCTCGTCGAAGGTCAGCGCGACCACATAGGCGCCAGCCCGCTCGGGGTTCTGCTCGACGATCGACTTGGTGACATGGCTGCCATCCACCAGCACGTTGCCTTCCGTGTCGCGGAAGGTCAGCTTGGCGGTTTCGCCCAGCTCGGAGATGGCCTTTTGCGGGTTGAATTCGGTCTCGGTCGACTTCCACGGGAAGCGGACGATGATGTCGCCGTTGGTGCGGTCGACCGTCACGTCGCGGTCCAGGATGTTCTTCTGGTCCAGGCGGACTTCGATGATCGCCCGTGCGCTCTCGAGTTCGTCCGCCGTCGGGACACGGTCGAGGCCCACCGGCTGGTACACCGCGTCGACGCCGCCGCGGATGTCGATGCCAAAGCGCATCTGGTTCGAGCCGGGGACGTTGATGGAGAAGTCTCCCAGCGGGATGTGCAGGCCGAAGAACGCGACCCAGGTAATCGCGAGCGTCAGGCCCAGTACGATGAAAAACGTAGCCCGATTGACTTTCATTCCCATACCTCCACGCGCCCGCCTCCGCGGGCAAATTGGCAACTGTGGACCTCGTCTCCTGTCTCCGATCACACGGGCACGATTATACCATACATGGCGTCATTGCGCCATAAAGAAGATGACAAGATTCAGGGCAATCGCTTCCGCCAAAGGCGTAAGCGATTGCAAGGGGAACGGGGCCGGATTTCTAAAAATCCTGCGGGATTTTTCGGGCGCAATCCGGACTGGCGGTGTTGATTCCCCGTCGGGCGGGCAAGCTCGCCCTTTAGGGGAATCCATAAGTACCGGCAAAGCTTATGGTTAAACATGGAGGGCTTCGGCCCTCCAAACCTCCCAGGAGTTTCGCGAGTGATCACCCCTGTGACAAGATTTAGCGGCGGAGCGCAGCGTCAACACTCGTTCATCCGGTAACCAACGCCGATCTCGGTGATGATGTATCGGGGCGCGGCGGGATTCTTTTCGAGTTTCCTGCGGATGTTGGCCATGTTGACGCGTAGGATCTGGTTGTCCCCAAGCGCGTTGGGGCCCCACACCTCAGCGATCAGCGTATCGTAGGTCAAAACCCGCCCGGCGTTTCTTGCAAGGGTCGTGACGATCCGGAATTCATTCTGCGTCAGGTGGGCCTCCTGTCCGCCAACGAAAACCCGGCGGCGGAAGAAGTCCACCGCCAGTTCACCGCAGATGAACGCCTCCTCGGCGGACGTGGAAGGCTGTGCGTGGCGAAGCTCGGTCCGAATGCGCGCGAGCAGTTCGCTCGTGCCGAAGGGTTTTGTCACATAATCGTCCGCGCCCAGGTCCAGCGCCATTACCTTGTCGCGCTCCTGATCGCGGGCCGACACCACCAGGATGGGCAGCTTGGACCAGGAACGAACGGAACGGATCACGTTCATGCCGTCCATGTCCGGAAGGCCCAGGTCCAGGATCATCAGGTCC
Source organism: Bacillota bacterium (assembly GCA_023416655.1). Classification (GTDB taxonomy): domain Bacteria; phylum Bacillota; class Clostridia; order Christensenellales; family Aristaeellaceae; genus JAEZHK01. Next base: position 26,825 of record JAEZHK010000051.1, on the reverse strand, counting down.
GGCAGATGGGACGGGAGCATTGAAAGCGCCTGCGCGCCGTCCTGCGCCTCGATCACGCGGTAGCCGTTTGCCTGCAACACCGTGCGCATGAAGCTGAGTATATTGTGCTCATCCTCGACGATCAGTACGCATGGTTTATTGTCCATCGCGCGCCTCCTCCAAGGGTAGGGTAAAGCGAAACAGCGCGCCGTTCGGGCGCACGTTCCGGGCCTCCATTTGACCGCCGTGGGCTTGGATGATCGAAAGACACACCGATAGGCCGATGCCCATGTTGCGGCTATTGTCACTGGAGGCACGCTCCACGCGCCGCATGTAGCCGTCAAAGAGGTTCGGCAGGTCCGCTTTCTGGATGCCCCGGCCGTCGTCCCGGACCTCCAGAATCGCCTCCTGGCCCTCCTGAAGGACATTCAGCGAGACGCGCTTCGCCTTGCCGTGCAGCACCGCGTTTTCCAATAGGTTGAACAGCACCTGCTCGATGAGCAGCGCGTCCATCGGGGCCATCAAAAGCTCTTCCGGCGCGCTGACCTCGATGTCCCTGTCCGGGTAGTGCTTGAGGAATTTCTGCACCGCCTCGGCCACCACTTCCTCCACCGCCTCGGTGCGCTTGACGATCCGCGCCGCGCCCTCGACCTTGGTGATCAGAAGCAGGTTCTCCACCATGCGGATCAGCCATTCGCTGTCCTCATAGACGCCCCGGATCAACTCGGTGCGCCGCTCGGCGGAAAGCGACTCTCCATTTTCCAGGATCGCGGAAGTCGCGCCCAGGATGGAGGTCAGCGGGGTCCTCAGGTCGTGGGACACGGCGCGCAGGAGGTTCCCGCGCACGCGCTCCCGCTCCGCCTCGGCATAAGCGCCCTCCTGCTCGCGGATCCGCTGGGTCATCCGGGATGTAAGCAGCGCCACTGCCAGCATGCAGGCGAACGTCAATAGATTGCCGTAGAGAAAGTCAAACTCAAAGTACGGCTGTCGAAAGGAGAAGCTGATCCACAGCGCGCCGACCACCGATGCCGCCGCGCTGTAGACGAACCCGGTGGTGAACCGGGCCGTCACGAGCACCGCCGCAAGGAGGATCATCGGAAGGTACACGCCGCCGTCCCGCACCAGCTGCAGCGGCAGCGAAAAAACGATCGCCGCGGCCATCGTTAAAAGAAAAACCAGCGCGTCGGACACCGCCGCGCGCTGTTTCAAGCTGTTCACGCGCATCACCCGCACCATTATAACACAAGAGCGATGAAAAACCACGATGTTTTTTCATCGCATAGGAAGAAGACTGCGTGAGCCATGAAATTCTTCGGAATTTCCGGGCGGCTCACTGACCCCAGGAATTGTTTCCTCCACCAGTGTACGCACTGGTTATGGAAACCGATTCCCGGCGCGCAGGTCGCCGGGAACGAATTGAAAAGAACGAAGAGGCTTGTCAGCTTTCCATAACTGCATTGTCCGACCAAAATTACGACGCAGTTCAGATGCCGACCGATTCGCGCTGCTTCTTCGGCAAGCCTTCGAACACCAGCCGGTAGGATTTTCGGGCAAGCTCGCGCAATAGGTCGTCCGATACCTCGCCGTCAAGCCTTATAGAGTTCCAGTGCCGCTTGTTCATGTAGTAGCCGGGCGCGATGTCCGGGTACTGTCCGCGCAGGAATTCTCCCTCCAAAGGATCCAGCTTCAATGAAACGACCGCATGCCCCTCCCCATCCGTCAGCGTCGCCGCAAACATCTTTCCGCCTACCATGTACCGGATCCACTGCCACTCCACCTTGAAATCCTTCACGGCGCCGGGCATCCCGAGAAGCTCCCCGTCCAGCCATTCGTAGCGCATCCTCATCCCTCCTTGTCCATGATACCAAAAAGGCCCAGGCGCGTCAAACGCCGGGCCTATTAATGTAAGGACAGACTTCAGTGCGCTTTCTTTCTGGCGGTGTAGGTGACCACGCCGCGCTGGATCACGATGAAGATCAGCAGTAGCGCGCCCGTCGCGATCTTGCCCCACCAGGAGGACAGCGTGCCCTCGAAAGTGATCAGCGCGGGGATGGTCGACTTCAGCATTACGCCGAACATGGTGCCCGCCATGTAGCCCACGCCGCCGGTCAGCATGACGCCGCCGATGACCGCGGCGCTGATGACGTCGAGCTCGCCTCCTGACAGCGCCAGGTTCCAGCCGGACTTGACATAGAGCACGTAAACGATGCCCGCAAGCGCCGAACAGAAGCCGTTGATGCCGTAGACCAGCACCTTCGTGCGACCCACCGGAAGGCCCATCAGCTTGGCCGACTGCTCGCTGCCGCCGATGGCGTAAATGTTCCGGCCGAAGCGCGTCTTTTGCAGCACGAGGATGCCAATGACGATCATCACGATGAAGACGATCACGCTCAGGTTGATGTAGGCGATCGGCTTGAGCTTGGCCCATTCGCCATCCTTCAAGACATACGCGTACTGCTTCCAGCCGGCCAGCCAGTCGATGGTGGGGTGGTCAATGGAGATCGACTCGCGGCTGATCAGCGAGCAGACGCCGCGGGCCAGGAACATGCCCGTGAGGGTGGTGATGAAGGGCGGAACGTTCAGGTAGTGAATCGCCGCGCCCATGATGAGCCCGAGGCCCGTGCCCACGACCAGCGAGAACAGCATGCACACGAACGGGTCGAGGCCTAGGATCGTCGTGCCGTAGGCGATGAACATGCCCGTGAGCGACGCCACCGCGGCCACCGAAAGGTCGATGCCGCCGATGATCAGGACCATCGTCATGCCCACGGCGGAGACGCCGACGTAGGCGTTGTCGGAGAACATCAGGCAGATCGTCCGGAGGGATGTGAAGCCCTTGTCGCCGTACATCAGCGCGCCGAAGAGGTAGATGAGGAAGAACACGCCCAGGGTCGCGTAGACCATGATGTACTTGGGGTTGAAGAAGCGCGCGGACAGGCTCTGGCGCTGGGGTTTGGCACTAAGCACGGACAGCACCCCCTATCGCGTCTTTGCGGTTCTTTCTCCTGCTGTCGAAGGCCTTGCGCACCGGCTCCGACTGCAGTACGATGACCACCGCGATGATCATGGCTTCGAAGGCCATGATCGCCTCCGAAACGACGCCGAAGAAGTAGACCAGCGAGACGATCGTCTGGATGATCAGCGAGCCGATCACCGTGCCAGCCAGGCTGAACTTGCCGCCCGCCATCGACGTGCCGCCGATGACCACCGCGAGGATGGCGTTCATCTCATTGTTGACGCCGGCGTTGTTGGAATCGCAGGAGGAGATACGGCTGGAGTAAATCAGCCCGGAGATGCCTGAGAGGAGACCTGTCAGCATGTAGGCGATCAGGATAATGCGGCTCGACCTGAGGCCGGACACACGGCTGGCGCTGGGGTTGACGCCGACCGATTCCACGAACATGCCGAAGGAGGTCCTCCTCGTAAACAGCGCCACCAGCAGCACCACGACCGCGGTGATGAGGATCGGCATCGGCAGCTTCAGGAAGTACCCCTGCGCGATTTGTTGAAACGGCGTGTACATCGTGGTGAATTGCTTGCCGTTGGTGGCGATCTGCGCGATGCCGCGCCCGGCCACCATCAAAATCAGCGTCGCGATGATGGGCTGCATGCCCAGCTTCGAAATCAGAACGCCGTTGAACGCGCCCATGACCGTGCAGACGACGAGCGGCACCAGGATGACCAGGTAGAACGGCATGATGGTGTAGTCGCCCGGCGTGGGGTACTCAAGCACGTCCCAGCGCAGGAACTTGAGCGCCATCGCGCCCGACACCGCCACCAGCGCGCCGACGGAGAGGTCCGTGCCGCCCAGCGCGATGACCAGCGTCATGCCCATCGCGATGATGGTGATCTCCGACGAGCGGTTCAGGATGTCGATCGGCACGCCGTAGAGCATACCGGTCTGTTCGTTGATGACCACTTTGAGGAAGTCGTGCCGGAGGGCCACGCTGACCAGCAGGATGACCAGCTCCGCCATGACCGCCCAGAAGATCTTGGAGCGGACGAGGCTGTCCCAGTTGAATTTGCGTCTCATGCGCTCACCTCTTCATTGGCGATAATGGCCAGAATGTCGGCCTGGTCGCATTTCTCGCCGTCCAGCTCGCCCGCCTTCGCGCTGTCCCGCATGACGATGATGCGGTTGGAGCAGCGAATGATCTCGTCCAGCTCGGAGCTGATGAAGATCACCGCCATGCCTTTTTCACACATTTCGAGCATCAGGCGCTGGATCTCCGCCTTGGCGCCGACGTCGATGCCGCGGGTGGGTTCGTCCAGGATCAGTACGTCCGGCTCGGTCGCCAGCCAGCGCGCCAGGATGACCTTTTGCTGGTTGCCGCCGGACAGTTCGCCCACCTTCTTCTCGGCGTCTGGGGTGGCGATGGACAGGAGTCTGATGTATTTGTCGGCCAGCTCCTGCTGCTCCTGCCGGGGCATGGGCTTCAAAAAGCCGCGCTTGGCCTGCACCGCAAGGCCGATGTTCTCCCGGACGGATAGATCGCCGATGATGCCGTCGCGCTTCCGATCCTCCGGGCAGAACGCCATCTTCCGGTTGATGGCGTCCAGCGGCGCCTTGAGAACGAGCACCTTCCCGTTCACTTTGATTTCGCCCTGCAGCGGGCGGGTCACGCCGAACAGCATTTCCGCCGTCTCGGTGCGCCCGGACCCGAGCAGCCCGGCAAAGCCCACCAGTTCGCCCGCCTTGACGGCAAGCGAAATGTCCTCCACCTTGCCGGGGACGCCGATGTGCTCTGCTTCCAGCATCAGCCTCGCGCCCGGCTTCTGCTCCGCGCGCTTGAGGTTGAAGATCTGGTTCATGTCCTTGCCGATCATGTGGGTGACCAGGTCGAGCTTGGTGATCTGGGTGGTGTCGTAGTTGCCGACCAGCTTGCCGTTGCGAAGCACGGTGATCCGGTCGGAAATTTCAAACACCTGATCGAGGAAGTGGGTGATGAAGATGATGCCGAGGCCCGCGGCCTTCAGGTCCCGCACGACCTTGAACAGCTTCTCCACCTCGTGCTCGTCCAAGGAGGAGGTCGGTTCGTCCAGGATCAGCACCTTGGCCCTGATATCCACCGCGCGGGCGATGGATGCCATTTGCTGGATGGCGATGGAGTAGTATGAAAGCGGCTTGGTCACATCGATGGCCATGCCCATTCGGGACATCAGATCGGCTGCGCGCCGGTTGATCGTCTTCCAGTCGATCTGTCCGAATTTCATCGGCTGGCGCCCGATGAAAATGTTCTCCGCCACCGTGAGGTTGGGGCACAGGTTGATCTCCTGGAACACGGTGGAAATACCCATCTCAATGGCGGCCTGCGGTGTGGACGGTTTGATTTCCTTCCCGTCCAGCACGATCGTGCCCGTGTCCATGTGATGGACACCGGTCAGGCATTTGATCAGCGTGGACTTTCCCGCGCCGTTTTCCCCCAGCAGCGCGTGCACCTCGCCCCTTTTCAGGGTAAAGTCCACCTCGTCCAGCGCTTTGACGCCGGGAAACTGGATCGAAATGCCCTTCATTTCCAGAACGACGTCCTGCAAAATATCATCCCCTCAATCACATCACGAGATCAGCGTGGTATGAAAGACGGATGAAGGCATCGGCCCTCATCCGTCAGACCGTTGACAAACCTCGTCGTACCTTCCAATCGTTCCCGGGCTCTAACGCGCCGGGAATCGGTTTCCGACACAGTGCGAACACTGGTGGTGGAAACAATTGACAGTCAGTGAGCCGCCCGGAAATCCCGCAGGTGTTTGGCTCACGCAGCACTTCTACCTGCGCAATGATACTCTCGGGGGTTTTCATTGCATAGACGGATGAGGGCGCCGGCCCTCATCCGTCTTGGCTCATTCAATAAGCCGGCTGCTTGGATTAGTACTTGCGGTCGGCGATGACGTCGGCAGCCTTGATGGAGAGCGCGGAGCCATCTTCGTTGTAGGCGATCCCGCCGGTGGTGTCGTACGCGAACTCTTCCGGATGCAGCACGTCGCGGCCGTAGGTTTTGCCTTCTTCAAGGCCCTTGATGCATTCCACGACAAACTTGGAGTAGAGCGGCGTGCACTCGATGGTGGCGTTCATGTCGCCCGCGACGATCGCGTCAAACGCGGCCTTCACGGAGTCGCAGCCCACGACGATGATGTCCTTGCCCGGGACCTTGCCGGCGGCCTTGATGGCGGCGATGGCGCCGAGGCCCATGTCGTCGTTCTCAGCGAACAGCAGGTCGATGTCCGGCTGGGACTTCAGGAAGCTCTCCATGACGGCCTGGCCTTCGGCGCGGGTGAAGTTGCCGGTCTGGGAGGCAACGACCTTGATGTTCGGGAAGTTCTTCAGGGCTTCGTTGATGCCGTTGGTGCGCTCGGTGGCGGCGGTGGCGCCGGTGGTGCCTTCGAGGACGACGGCGTTGATCTGCTCGTCGCCGCGGCCAACGCTCTTCAGATAGTTGCCAGCCCAGTACCCCATCCTGCGGCCTTCCGCGGTGAAGTCACCGCCGAATGCGGCAGCGTACTCGATGTCCTTCGCGCAGTCGGGCATACGGTCGATCAAGATCAGCGGGATCTCGGCCTCGTTGACTTCCTTGAGGACCTCATCCCAGCCGGTCGTCACAACGCCGGTGAAGAGGATGTAGTCGACGCCCTGGGAGATGAAGTTACGCAGCGCCTTGATCTGGTTCTCCTGCTTCTGCTGGGCATCGTCGTACACCAGGTTCCAGCCTTCGGCCGTGATGCCGGCCTTGAGGTCATCGGTGTTGGCCGTACGCCAGTCGGATTCCTGACCGATCTGCGAGAACGCGACCGTCAGAGCGGAAGCGCTCGCACCGAGCCCAAGGATCAGCGCCAGAACCAATGCGAGAACAGCCAGTTTCTTCATGAATCGTCCCTCCATTATCAATGTGAGCGGTCACCCGCCCCTCGATAAAATCCTAACACACTTAACATGGAGGAAAAACAGGCTGCCTTCCGCCGTATGGTCAAAAATCTCCTTATGTTTTTCGTGAAACCGGCGGTTGGGTATTATCTTCCGGAAAAAAGTGGGATATTTACTCTTTTCACCTTTTGCACGAATTTCGGTAGTCCCTTGGGTTCATACCGACGTTTTTCTTGAACAAATAGCTGAAGTAGTGGGGGTCGTTGTAGCCGATGACGACGGCCACCTCGCTGGAGCGCATGTCGGTGCTCTTGAGCAGGTCCCTCGCCTTTTTCATTCGCAGCGCCGTCAGGTATTCGATGAAGGTCACCCCCATCTCCTGCGAGAACACGGTGCAGAAGTGGTTGTTGGAAAGCGCCACGTGCTTGGCCACGTCGCTGAGTGTGATGTCCGGGTTCATGTAGTTCTGGTCGATGTAGGCGCAGGCGCTGCGGATCACCGAGCCGTAGCGGGACATGGTCTGGCTGTCCCGGAACTGGATGGCCCTGAGCAGGATGTTCCTCGCGGAATCCACCATATCCTCTTGGGCGGTGAACGTGCGCAGCGCGCCCGCCTGCTGCTGCACGGCCTCCGGGATGATCTCGGCGGGTTCGCCGCCGTTTTCCCGGATGACGCGCATGGCGGCCAGCAGGATGTCCACGTAGAGGTAGTTGGCCATGATGACCGACTGGCGCGCCACGGTGCCGATCGAATCAAAGTGGGCCTTTAAAATCTCCTCCGCCTCCTGGCTCGAAGCGTAGCGCAGCTTTTCAAACAGCGGCACCACGTCCAGGCCCATGAGCTTCGCGCCCACCTGGAGCCCCAGGTCCACCGTGTCCATGATCCGGGTGCCCGCGGCGCTCGGCGACATGCCCTTCAAAACGCCCTGCGCCGACGCGTAGGAGCCCGCGACGCCGTCTATGCCCTCCGCGGGCGCGCCGATGGCCACCCGGAGCGTGACGCCCACCGACCGCTCCACTTCGTATTTCACCGCCTGTGCGAAGGCGAACGCGCGCTCCTCCAGGTCCTCGTCGCTGTCACCCATCACGATGACGCCGATGCGGCCGCCCGTCTCGCACAGGTTGACCGCGCCCCCGGAGCCCTCCGCCAGCCGCTGCGCGTGGGCTCGCACCAGCAGCATGTCGTCCTGCTCTCCGGTCGCAATCAGCATCACCCGGTACCAGCGGGCCAGGAGGTTGATGCGCAGCTTCCGGGCCTGCTCCAATACGTCCTCGCCCGGCGCACCGGACAGGAGTTCCAGCAGCAGCTTCTCCTGCATGAACCGGCTGGAGGAATCCAGCTGCCGCCGCATCGCCTCATAATCCGCCTGCTGGCGGCGCTCCTCGTCGATGGCGTGGGCAATCCTGCGCAGCACCTCGCCCAGCTCGTGGGCGCTGACCGGCTTCAGCAGGTATTCCTTCACGCCCAACGAGATTGCCTCCTTGGCGTAGGAAAAATCATCGTAACCCGACAGGATCACGATGTGAATCCAGGGCATGGTGCGCACGATCTTGCGACACAGCGTCAGCCCGTCCATGAAGGGCATCTTGATGTCGGTGATCAGGATGTCCGGCTTGATGTCCTGCAGCATGGACAGCGCGATTTCGCCATCGGGCGCCTCACCGGCCAGCAGGAACCCGCTCTCCTCCCAGGGAAAGTTGTTGCGGATCCCCTCCCGGATGACGATCTCGTCGTCCACCACAAACGCCTTATACATCCGCATCCCCCCGACTGAACTGGATCGGCACGCAGAACTCGATCGTCGTGCCCTCCCCGTGCTGGCTTGTGACTTTCAGCCCTTCCGGCTGGTTGTAGTAGAGTTTCAGGCGCTTGTCCACGCTGTAGAGGCCGTAGCCCGACTCACCGTCCGGCATGCCGCGCGCTTCTAAGGCGCTGACCACCATATCGAGCCGCTCATTGGTCATGCCCGCGCCGTCGTCCGACACCTTGACCGACAGCATTTCGCCCTGCCGCTCCACCGTGACGGTCAGCCTTCCGCCGCCGCGGCGGTTTTTGATCCCGTGGTAGATCGCGTTCTCCACCAACGGCTGGATGACCAGCTTCAGGATGTATAGGTCGTACAGCGACTCATCCACCTGGATGGTATAGTCCAGGATGTCCCGGTAACGCACCTTCTGGATGGTGAGGTATCCCTGCAGGTGGTCGACTTCCTGCCGGATGGTGATCCAGTCCTGCCCGCCCGAAAGCGAGATCCGGAAGAAGTTTGAAAGCGCGCGGGTGACGGTGATGACCTCGCCCATCTTCCGGGCCTCGGCCAGCCAGATGATGGCGTCCAAAGTGTTGTATAGAAAGTGGGGGGCGATCTGCGCCTGCAGCGCGCGCATCTCGCTTTTTTTCAGGTTCTCCTGCTCGCGCTTGTTTTCCTCAATCAGGTCCGCCAACTTCCCGGCCATGGTGTTGAGGCTCGAGGTCAGGTCGCTCAGCTCCGAAACACCGGGCGGCGGCGCGCGCACGTTCAGGTGCCCCGCCGCGATCATGCCCGCGAAATGCTTGAGCTGCACGATGGGCCGGGCGATGGCGCGCCCCAGCGAGCGCTGCGCGATGAACGCGAAAACAAGCGCCGCAAGAAGAAGGCAAAGTTCAAAGAAGAGCGTCGCCCGCACCACCCGCTGCAGCTGGTTGCTGGCGGCCATTGAAGCGTCGATCTCGGCGGTGATGGCGTCGCCCAGCATGTCCACGACGAGGGAGCCGACGTTTCGGATTTCCTCCAGCGTCTTCTCGTCCTCGTCCACGGTGGAGCCCGCCTTCATCTGGTTGCCCAGGTTTTCAATGTAGCGGATGAGGGTGTTCATGGTGTTTCGGGCGACGGTCATCTCCAGCTGGCTGGCCGAGTCCGCCGCCATCAGGGAGTCCATCTCTTTGCAGACCTTGTCCAGCGTGCGGAACTGGCCGCCCGCCTCGAAGGTCTCCCGGCCGGCCACGATTGACCACATTTCACCCAGCAGGTCGTCGCTGATGATCGGCGACAGCGAGGAGATGCGGTCCATCCGCGTGATGACATCGTGGTACTGGCGGGCGTAGCTGGTCATCATGCCGATCGACGCGATGGCCGGTATGAGCATCAAAAACAGCACCACGAAGATCGACAGCGTGATGCGGCCCAGGATGGAATCGCTGAACCGTGCGAAAAAGCCTCCGCGCATGTCAGTAGCCCCGCGCGGGGAGTTCCTGGAGGTTATTGTCAAACTCGGTGAACACGGTTTCCTCCGAATAGGTGTAGCGTTCGATGCTCTCCCCCGCCGCCAGCTTTTTCGCAAGGCTCATGATGATGTCCCCGATTTTAGGCGTACACTCGACGACGCAGTTGATCTTGCCCTGCTTCAATAGGTCTATGGCGCCCTGTTCGCCGTCCACCGTGATGATGACGATGTCCTTGCCCGGCACAAGCCCCACGGCCTCGATGGCTTCGATCGCGCCCATCGTCATGGCGTCGTTGTGGGAGAAGAGCACGTCGATGTTGGTCCCCTGCTTTTCCAGAATGCTCTTCATGCATTCCTTGCCCTTGGACCTCAAAAAGTCCCCGGAGATGGACTCGACGATTTCAAAGCGCGGGTCGCCCGCGATGGCCTCCCGAAAGCCGATGCCGCGCTGGCGCATGGGCGTCGAGTCCAACGTGCCGGTGATCTCCACGATGCGCAGATGGTCCTTCCCCATCGTGTCGGCTTTTCGCTTCAGGAATTCGCCCGCCCGGTTGCCCTCCTTGTAGAAGTCGGAGCCCACGAAGCCCACGATCAGGTCCTCGTCGCTCTCGCTGATGAACCGGTCGGTACAAAGAACAGGAATCCCGGCCTCCTTGGCCTCGGTCAGCACGTTCGTCCAGCCGTCCTCAACGATCGGCGCAAAGGCGATCACATCCACCTGATAGGCGATGAAAGAGCGGATCGCCCGGATCTGGTTCTCCTGCTTCTGTTCGGCGTTTTCGTACATGAGCCGGACGCCCGCGCGGTCGGACGCGGCGATGATGTCCCGGGAGTTACCGATGCGCCAGCCGCTCTCACTGCCGAGCTGGGAAAACCCCAGGATCACAGCGCTCTCTTTTGTCTGATCCGTTGGCGCGGAGCAGCCGGAGAAACCAGCGGACAACGCAAGGATGGCAATCAGTGCCATAAGCTGCCCGACGCGTACCGGACGACATCCCCTCATCGTCATGCCTCCATCGCGCGTATTTTCCGTTAAGGATTTCACCGGAGTGCGTTCAAAGTATCGCACAAACCCGTACAAATTGCAACCATCTATTGACAGCAGCCAAATATTACATTATAATTAAATATATGGAGAATTTTATTACAAAGGTGTGATGGTATGTGGCGATTTCCAAGGGCCGCGGCGCTGCTCGCGCTGTGCCTGACGATGTCCTTCTGCGCGCTGCCATCCGCATCCTCCGCGGAAGCGGATTGGTCAGCCCAGTACGCGAATTTCCTTGCAGGCCAGCAAAAGGCGCGCCGCGCCGTGGCGCTGATCGACCTTCAGGGCGACGGCACGCCGGAATTGGTGCAGCTGGCCTCCGTCAGCGGCGACAGCCGGACCTGCCGCCTGAGCGTGTACACGCTCAAAAACGGCGTAGTCGTCCCCATGTCGGCGGGCGACGCGTTCAGCTTTTCCACCTATACCTTCCCGGGCGTTCGCTCGATGTCCTTCTCGCTCCGGGCGAACGCTTCCTTGAAGCCCTGCCTCAGTGTTTCGGTCAGCGGCGTCTCGAAAGGCGTCACCACCACGACGCGGCTGGCGTTCATGGAGGGCGGCTCTTCCACCCAGCTGGATGTGGCGCTGTTTGAAACCCGCTCGGTCAAGGGCAGCAAATCTGCTTACACCGTAAACGGCCAGAGCGCGACCTCTTCCGCGTACTCGGGCGCCTATTCCGCGTTTTCCGCTTCCTACACAAAAAGGGGCGGGAGCCTTCCCTATCAGATCTTACCCTCTTCCTATAAAAGGGCGCAGCTGTCGTCGGGCATGAAGCGCCTCGCGTCCCGCTACAAGGCCCACGCCACCGCCAGGAGCGTCAGCCTCAACAGGACCAGCCTGACGCTGAACTACGGTGGCAGCTACACGCTCAAGCCGTCGTTCTCCCCCGCCTCGGCGATTTACGAAACCTGCGACTGGACGAGCGACAAAGAGGACATCGTCAGGGTGAACGGAGGCGTCCTGACGGCGCTCGACGTGGGCACCGCCACCATCACCGTCAAGACCTCATCCGGCGTGAAAAAGAGCTGCAAGGTCACAGTCAATCCGCCGCCCGCCACCGCCGTCAAAGTCACCGGCCCTGCGCACACCGTGCTGCTGGATGGCAAACTGACGCTGAGCGCCGACGTATCGCCGGAAAAGGCCTCCCGGTCAGTCAAATGGAGCAGCAAGGACGCCACGGTCGCCTCGGTATCCGGCGGCGTGGTCACCGGGCGAAAGATGGGCACCACCACCATCCGCGCCGAAACGTCGAATGGAAAGACCAGCACCTTCACCGTCACGGTGCTGGCGGAGGAGCTCAACAAAAACGGCGCGATCATCGACATCTCCCGCTGGAACACCGTCGCGGACTGGGGAAAGCTCTCAAAGAGCGTGGCCTTCATCATCCTGCGCTGCGGCGTGACCTACTCCGCCGATCATGAACTGGCCGGGCAGATGGACATAGACCAGCGCTTTAATGAGTATTCCAGGCAGTGCCTCGCCAACGGCATCCCCTTCGGCGTGTACTACTACGGCATGGCTTCCACCCCGGAGCAGGCGCGCCTGGAAGCCGAGAAGGCCTATTCGATCGCCAGCAAGTACAACCCGCTTTTCTACGCTTACGACGCCGAGGAGTCGGTGCTGACCGGCGACAGCATTGAAGCCTTCGCCGACCGCCTGCGCGAACTGGGCGTGCGCAAGGTGGGATGCTACATCGCGCATCACCAGTACACCCGGTACAAGGTGGACACCAAAAAGTTCGACTTCATTTGGATCCCCCATTACGGCAAAAACACCGGCGAAGTGCTCTCGACGCCCTCCTACAAGTGCGACCTGCACCAATACTCCAGCAGGGGCAGGGTGAGCGGGATGGCGGACGACACGGTGGACGTCAACCGCCTCATGGGCACCAAGCCGCTATCCTTCTTTACGTCCTGACGGCCAAAGCAAAGCGGGAATCCGGAAGAATGCGGCTTACCGATCAGTTTTAACATCCTTGCATCGGATTTTCCACACCATACGTCAAAAGATGTAGTATAATATTCTTTGGGCGAATCGACCCGGGCTCGCCGGAATTGGGCACCGCCCTGATGGAGGAATAGTATGAAGACGACAAGAGTTCTTGGCTTTGTGGCGGGGCTGGTCGCGGTTGTCGCGCTGATCGCCATCGGATTTGGCGTGGTCGCTGGGCTCACGAAGCTGGGCGTTTATGCGCTCATGGCCGGGATGGGCGCGATGGCGGCTGCGCTTGTTTTGGGCATTGTCCACTTTTTGCTCCGGATCAAATTCCGGGATCCCTACCGCCGCCGCCGCGGCCCGCAGACTTTCGCGCGCGCCGGGCGGGTCATGGTGTGGGTCTGGGGCGTCGCGATGATCGCGACGGCGGCGATGCTCGCCTATCTGGCCGTCCAGCTGGGGCCTGGCGTGTTCGCCATGCTGATGGGCTGACAATTCATCTGAAATTGTTATTTTGGGCCCGCGCTGAAAGCGCGGGCTATATCCATTTCCGCTTTTTGAAAAGCATGATGCAGATCACGATGATCGCGATGCTCAACGCGATCACGAACATGTAGCCGTGGTCCCACTCGAATTCCGGCATCCTGAGGTTCATGCCGTACCAGCCCACGAGGAGCGTCAGCGGCAGGAAGATGGCGGTGATGACGGTGAACGTCTTCATAAGGCTGTTCTGCTCAATATCGATCTGCGCCTGGTATGCCTCCCGCACCTGTGACAAATAGTCCCTCAGGCTGCGCACGTTCTCGTACAGCCGGTCGATGCGTCCGTCCAGGATCACGAAATGGCGCAGGCTCTCCTCGGAGATCAGCCTGTTCTCGTTTTCCACCAGACCCTCGAAGATGGTGTTGAGCTGCTCATAGTACCGCTTGAGCACGAAGAGCTCGCGCCGGAAGCGCGTGAAGATGTGGGAGAGCTTTCGCTTCGGAGAGGTCAGGATGCCGTCCTCCGCGCTGATGATCTCCTCCTCCATCGCCTCCAGGCTGTCGTTGTCGCACTTGACCAGCCCGATGAAAAACCTGTAGAGCGCTTGCTCGCCGCCCGGCGCTTCCCGAAGAAGCGCACCGGCCGCCTCCAGCGCCTCGCGGGTTTCGAACATGAACACGATGTCCCGCGCGTCCATGTAGATCACGACGCGGGACGGCTTCTCCATGGGGTTTCTGAGGTCGCACCAGTCGAACGAGATCAGGTTCACGTCCCGGTGGCACTCGAACCGGTCCAGCGGGCCTTCCAGCACGTGCGTTGCGTAATAGTTGGGGAGTATCCGCCGGATTTCCTCCGTGTTCTCATACAGCAGCATGTTCAGCATTGCGTCCTCCCGCCGCGCGCGGCAGTCCTCCTCCTTCAAGTCCTCAGGTGACGGGCTTTAACCAAACCGCCGCCCCTGCCAAAGATCAAGTATGCCCCGTCCCACGTTGGTTTCCGGCGGCTTCAGGGTTCCGGCGTCACTTTCGTATAGGGGATCCAGATATACTTGCCATCCGTGATCGGGTAACCGACGTTTTCCGCGGTGGGCGTCTCCCCGCGCGCCAGCACCAGCGCAAGGTTGACGACCGCCCTGCCCTGGCTGACCGCGTCGTTTCGCACCGTGCCCAAGAGCGCGCCTGCCCGCATCGCCTCAAGGCCCTCCGTGGTCGCATCGACGCCCACCACCGGCAGGAATTTCCCGCCGGCAAAGTATCCGGCGGCCTTCAGCGCATCGATCGCGCCCAGCGCCATGTCGTCGTTGTTGGCGAACACCGCCTCGATGCCGTCGTAGGAAGCGAGCCATTCGGACATGATGCCCTTGGCCTCGCCCCGCCGCCAGTTGGCGCGCTCCGACGCGACCAGCGAGAGCTTAAACCCAGCGTCCATCAAAGCCTTCACGCAGTACTCCGACCGGAGCACCGCGTCCTGATGCCCAGCCTGTCCCTCGATCAGCACGTACTGGATGACACCGTCGCCGTTCAGGTCGGCACCGGGGTTCTTCAAAAAGTAGTCCGCCATCAGTTCCCCAGCCATGACGCCCGACTGCTCGGCGGGCGCGCCCACGTAGTACCAGCCGCGCTCCGGCATGTCGGCTTCGTCCGGCTCCCGGTTGAAGAACACCACCGGGATGCCCGCGGCCTGGGCCTTCTCCAGCAGGATCGACGAGGCCGTCGGATCCACCGGGTTGATCGCCAGAACATTGACGCCCTCCGCCACGTGGCGGCAAATCCAATCGTTCTGCACCGTCTGATCGTTTTTGCCGTCAGTCACTTTCAGCGTGGCGCGTCCGGCGGCGAATTCCTCCATCGCCTCTCGCATTTCCACCATGAACGTTCCTTCCCCGCGGTAGATTTCCACCCCGATCACCGTCGCCGCCGCAACCGGCATAAAAATAATCAGCAACACCAGAACCAGCGCGAAGAGCCTCACCCGCGTTCCCTCCCTACCGTCAATGGATCAGCGGGAACATCAGCCGGACGTTCTCCGGCTTCAGGATGTCTTCCTGCATGACCACCGCGGCGTCCACGTACTTGACCGGGATCTCCAGGTTCCATGTGATCATAACCATGGCGCTCCGAAGGCCTTCATAGCCCACGGCGAGCGGTTTGCCCAGCACAGTGAAGCGGACGGTGCCGTCCTCAAGGCAGGAAATATGCGTCTGATCGCAGTCAAAGCCCGCCAATACCACCTTGCCCTTCAGGCCGAGCGCCTTGACCTCCCCCGCCGCGCATTCGGTGAGCGCGCCGTCCAGGCACAAAATCGCGCCGATGTCGGGAGATTGCTTGATGTGCTTTCGCACAACGTCGGCGTCGGGCTTTCCGCTTTTCAAGGGGATTCTGTGGGCGACGGCGAACACGCCCATGCCTTCCGCCATGAGCCTCGCGCCCTGGAGGCGCTCGTCCTGGACCTCATCCTCCGCGTACAGGATCAGCATCTTCTTCGCGCCGCTGATTTTCAGGAGCGCCTGGGCAGCGTCCATGCCGGAAACCATGTGGTTGGTGCCCACGTAAGGGGCGTTGCCTCGGTACGCCTCGCAGGTGTCCAAAAGCACCAGCTTTACGCCCCGCCGCTCGCACAGCTTGACCGCTTCGCCCGCGACCTCCCCGTTTACGGGCACCAGGAGGACCGCAACCGCGCCGCCATCCAGCGACGAGCGGACCAAGTCCAGCTGCGTTTCCGGCCTGTCCGCGCTCGAAAGGGCGTTGACCTTCAGATCCACCCGGTATTCCCTGGCGGCCAGAAGCGCGCCCTGCGCGATGGTGGCCGAATTGACGCCGATGTCTGTGTCCAGGACCAGCGCGATCGTCCGCCCGGGCGGATCCTCAGCCCCAAGGTCGGGCATCAGACCCAGGATGACGAACATAACCGCAAGCATCGCCGAGAGCGCCGCGATCAGGACCGGATGCTTCACTTGAGCCCCTCCTCGCCGGAGGTCGGCTGCCGGGTGGTGACCAGTGTGCCCTCGTCCAGTTCGCTTTCAATGGTGAGGCCGTACCCGTCGCCAAACGTCAGCGCGATCCGCTCATGCACGTTCCATAGACCTATCCCGCCGGCCTTCCGGGAAATCAGCACCGTTTTGACCGTCTCTTCGCTCATGCCAAGGCCGTTGTCCCGGACGCGCATCACAAGGCACCCGTCCTTCACCCGCGCGGAGATTTCAATGCGCCCCTCGTCGGTTGCGAAGTGCGAGAAGCCGTGAACGATGGCGTTTTCCACCAGCGGCTGCAGGATCAGCTTGACCGTTCGCAGCCCCAGCGCCTCTGGCTCCGCGTCGATCGAATAGGTGAATTTGTTCTTGAAGCGGATCGACTGGATGATCAGGTAGTTGCGCACGTGCTCGAGCTCCTCGGCGACGGTGATGATGCTGCGCCCCTTGGAGATGGAGATGCGAAACAGCCTCGCCAGCGCCGTGACCATGAGGATGGCGTCCTGATTCTGGCCACGCTCCTGCATCCAGACGATGGAGTCGAGCGTGTTGTACAGGAAGTGCGGGTTGATCTGCGCCTGCAGCGCGTCCAGCTCGTACAGGCGCTTCTGCTCCTGCTCCTGTACGTTCTGGTGCATCAGCAGCTTGATGCGGCCCAGGAGCCGCCGAAACGCGCTGGCGAGGTCGGCGATTTCTGAAAACCCCTGCTCGGGGATCTCGACGTCCAGGTCCCCGCCCTCGATGGAGCGCATGATGCGGGTCAGCCGGTTCATCGGCCGCGCGATCCCCCGCCCAAGGAAGATCGCCGCCGACAGCGCCATCAGAATGCCGGCCGCGAGGAACATGAGCACCATCCGTAGAAGCCGCTGGTTGGCGGCCGTCACTTCGTCCATGTATGCCACGCCCACCAGCCGCCAGCGCGTGCCGTCCACCGTCTGTACAACGATGAAGCGCTCGCGTCCATCCTGCATGTCAAAGAAGTCGCCGATGACATTTTTGCGGATCAGGCTGGTGTTCTCAAAGTCCAGGCCCAGCTGGATCAGCGACTGCCTGTTGTGGTAGATCAACTCGTATTCCGGGCCCAGGAGGTACACGTAACCGCTTTCGCCCAGCTGGACGCCGCCCAGGAGATTTTCGAACGCGCTGAAATACACATCCATCGCCAATACGCCGGTGTACGGCTGCCCCATGCGCATGTACTCCACCTGTGTGGACAGCGTGACCACCCAGGCGTACTGGCCGCTGAACGCATCCTGCAGGTAGGGCTGGGAGACGGAGACGGTATTTGGCTGCGCCGCGTTGGCCCGCTTGAACCAGTCCTTTGAGCGAATCGCATAGGGCCCCCTCACGGACTTCATCGCCGTAGAGGCCATCAGCTCCCCGTCTTTTCCGAACACAGAAAGCCCCGCGATGTCCGAGCGCTGGCGCTTGACCAGACGGATGCGCTCGGTCAGCGAGTCGGATTGCACGTCCCCTGCCTCCCGCACCAGGCTCTTGAACAGCGCCATCGTCTGCTGCGTACCCGACATGTACATCCCGAGCGAGGCGTTGCCCTGCGTGACGGTCTGGCGGGTCCTTGCGACCGCGTCCTCTCGGAGCATCTGGTTGGTGAGCGCGGCGAGCCCGAACATGACGACCAATAGGATCGCCGCGACCAGCAGCGTGAACGAGATGATGATCGCCACCTGTAGGCTGCCTGCTTGCCATCTCCGAAACATCTATTCGGTTTCCTTCCGCACCTGCGACGGAGAGACGCCGAAGTGCTTTTTGAATGCGTAGCTGAAGTAGCTGGCATCGCCCAAGCCGCTCTTCATAGCGACCTCGGTGGTTTTCAGGTTTGTGGTGCGGAGCAGTTCCATCGCGCGGTTCATGCGCAGGCCCGTCAGGTATTGGTGAAATGTCTGCCCGGTCTCCCGCTTGAACAGCGCGCGGAAGTAGGCGGGGCTGACCTTCAATTCCTCGCATACGCGCTCGATGGTGAGGAACGTATCTTCCGCGCGCTGCGCGATGAACTCCTGCGCCTGATTGGCGATGCGCATGCCGCCCTCTCTGCGCCCCGCGCCGATCGCGTCCGCGACCGAAAGGCAGAGCGAGTGCAGCATCTCCCCCGCGCTCTCCAGGTCCCTTGCCTCCAGGAAGTCCTGCACCAGACTGCCCGAAGCGCCGCGCGCCACGTTCAATTCCACCTGCATGTCGCGCGCGGTCTGGATGACGGCCATCAGCGCCTCCAGCATGTAGGCCTGGTACTCGCTGAACGGGATTTTTTCGCCGTGCAGCCGATCGAGGAGCGCGCGGACGCTGCGCGCGATGTCCGCCTTCTGCCGCGAGCGTATGGCGCCGGTCAGCTGGGTCAGCGCCTGCGGGTCCACCGCCAGGCGGGCTTCGCTCCTCATCTTGAGGTCCCGGATGTAGATAACCTGGCTGTCGTCGACCAGCGCCCAGTGGTTAAGTGCCGCCGCCGCCTGCGCCGCGCTCTCGGAGATGCACGAGAGGTACTCTCTGGGCTCGCCCACGCCGATGGTCGCCGAAGCGCCCAGATAATCCCGGACGACGGTGGCGGCGGTATCCAACAGCTGGAGCAATTCGCTCATCGACTGGTCTTTCCGGAGCATCGTCAGGATCGCCAGCTGGCCGTTATGGCTGAACACGTGGCAGGCGACCCGTTCGCCCAGCACCTCCCGGACGATCCGATCCACCGCCAGCCGTACCAGTTCCTCATCCCCGGCCAGCTCGTTATCGCTGCAGGAGGAGATGCGAAGGAACGCAACCGAGTAGCGGTCGGCTTCCAGGTCCAGGTTATACCGCGCCGCGGCGGCTCGCACGCTCAATTCGTCCATGCCGCCCGATAAAAGCGAATTGAGAAGCTGCTGCCTAAGGATCGGCAGGCTGTCGGAGAAGATTCGGTTCATCACCTGCACGCTGCTCAGCTTCGCATGTTCCTCGTCCAGCGCGCGCTTCGCGCGCTCCAGCACCCGTGTGAACTCGGCGGCGGAGATGGGTTTGAGCACGTAATCCGCGATTTTGATCTGGATGGATTTCCTTGTGTATTCGAATTCATCGTACCCGCTGACCACGACGAACTGGGTCATCGGCAAAAACGCGCGCATACGCTCGACCATCTCCAGCCCGTCCATGAAGTGCATGCGCACATCGGTGACGACCAGATCAGGCCGCGTCTGCTCTGCAAGCTGCAAGGCGTCCAGCCCGTTGTCCGCCTCCGCGACCAAGCGGAAGCCGCAGGCCTCCCAGTCGACGATCTCCTTCATGCCCTCGCGGATTTCCGGCTCGTCGTCCACCAGCATCGATCGGTAAAGCATCGTTTCCTGACTAGCGGCGCGCCGGGCGCCTGCACCTTTCCAATGTTTTCCATTATTTTACCACGCATTTTCATTTTCGACAATCCCGCGAAAATGGGGCCACCCGCTTTTGCGGACGGCCCCACAACAATTTGACAACCCCGTATCAGGCTTCAACCGTTTCCGGCGACCTCAAGCGCCGGAAACGTATATCAGCGACCAGTGCGCACACTGGTCGCTGATATAATACCATAAGTCAGTGAACCGTCAGGAAAATCCGCAGATTTTCAGGTTCGCGCAGACTTCTTCCTTCGCGATGAAAAACCATCGTGGTTTTTCATCGCCATCAGTAATCTCCCTCAGAGTCGCCTTCCGGGCTCTCGATGTAGTTGTACGCCTCGTCGGAGAAGATGTACTTCTGGAAGTCGTCGTCGGCCGTGCCGTCGGACTCGTAACCGCGGGCGAGCTGCGCGTCGATCACCGCGTCCCGGGTGGCTTTCTCGAACTTGCCCAAGGCGATCATGTCCTCGGAGAGATAGCCCAGTTCCATCAGCCTCGTCTGCAGTGCAGACACTTCGTCGCCGGTGGAACCCATCTTCAGCGTCTTGTAGGTCGTTCCGCTGCTCTTGTAGAAGGGCGCGTCGTCCGCGAACAGCTTCTCCTGCAGCGTGACCGTGGCCACGCCGGTCTGGTTGGCGCCGATCTTGGCCTGGAAGCGCTTGACCGCCGCAGTGGTCAGTTCGCCGTAATTGCCGCCAATGTTGCCGGTGAAGTAGCCCAGATCCTTGAGCCGGGTCTGCAGCTTCTTGACGCGGTCGCCGCTGTCGCCGGGCGAGAGCTTCACGTACTCCGGCGCGGGCGTCGGGGTCGCGCCCTCGTAGGGCTTGGCGGAATCGGAGAACAGCGTCTTCTGCAGCGACACGCTGGCGATGCCGGTCTCGTCCTTGCCGTAGGCGCGCTGGAAGAGCTTGACGGCCTTGGTGGTCTTCTCAAGGTAATTCCCGCCGATATCGCCGTCGAAGTAGCCGAGCTCCTTGAGCCGGGTTTGCAGCCGCTTGACCTTAGTGCCCGAATCGCCGGGCCTGAGTTCCACGTATTCCGCCGCGGCGGTGGCGGTCGGCGCGGGCGTCGCGGTCGCCCCTTCATAGGGCTTCGCGGAATCGGAGAACAGCGTCTTCTGCAGCGACACAGTGGCCACGCCGGTCTGCGTCTTGCCGTAAGCCTTCTCAAACCGCTTGATTGCGGAGACCGTGGAAGAGCCGTAGTTGCCGTCCGCGTCACCGGAGAAATAGCCCAGATCCTGCAGCCGGTTCTGCAGCGCCATCACGCGCTGCCCCTTGTCGCCCGATCGAAGATCGATGTACTCCGGTTCGGGCGTGGGCGTCGCCTTTTCATAGGGCTTGGCGTCGACGTCATACAGCGTCTTCTGAAGCGACACGGTGGCGATGCCGGTGGGGGTCTTGCCGTAGGCCTGCTCGAACAGCTTGACGGCGCTCACGGTGGAGTTGCCGTACACCCCGTCGACGGAGCCCTTCAGGTAGCCCAGCTCCTTGAGCCGGGTCTGCAGCGCGGTCACCCACGCGCCGGTGTCGCTCTTCTGAAGCTTCACATAGCTGGAGGAGTTACTGGTATTGGCCGGCGCAGCGGAGGAGAAGAGCTTGCGCTGCAGCGAGGCGGAGGCGTAGCCCGACGGATCGAGGCCCAGCGCCTCCTGGAAGGCCTTGACGGCCTTGGAGGTCTCGGTCAGGTAGTTGCCGCCGACGTTCGCGGTGAAATAGCCCAATTCCTTGAGCCGCTGCTGCAGCTGCTTGACGCGATCGCCGGTATCGCCCGGCTTCAGGTTCACATAGGACGCCTCCTGGGCGGGTGCGGGCGTCGTCTGGCTGTAAGGCTTGGCGTCGCCGGAGAAGAGTTTGGTCTGCAGCGCCACCGTCGCGATGCCGGTCTGCGTCTTGCCGTAGGCCTGCTCAAAGCGCTTGACCGCGGCCACCGTGCCGGCGCCGTACACGCCGTCCACAGCGCCACTGTAGTAGCCCAGCGTCTTCAAGCTGGACTGCAGGTTGCGCACCTTCGTGCCGCTGTCGCCGTAGCTGAGCGTGGTGTAGCCGGTGTCTTCCTCGTCGTCGGCCACCGTGGGCTTCTTGGTCGTGGTGGGCTTCCTGGTCGTGGTCGGCTTGTTGGTGGGGTCGGCTTCGTAATCCTGGTCGTCGGTGTCGCCGAAAGTGATGGTATTCGTGGTATCGGTGAAGGAATTCCCGGTATAGGTCGGCGCGGCGGAGGAGTAGATCATCCGCTGCAAATTCGCGCTGGCGATGCCGGTGGTGTCCAGACCCAAAGAAGACTGGAAGCGCTTCACCGCGGTGGCCAGCTGGGAACCATAGCGGCCGTCCACCGCTCCCGTGTAATATTTGAGGTCTTTGAGCCGCTTCTGCAGCTTTTCAACGTCGCTGCCGCTGTCGCCAGTGGACAACAGCTGGTAGACGACGGTGGTATCGTTGACAAGGTCGCCTTCCTCGATCTGGTCGCCGAGGTCCGCGGAGTGGTCGTTCTGCCAGTCCTGCGTAGGCGCGGTCGTGTCCCAGGGCTCGGTTGGCTGGGGCGTCGGCGTGTCGGCGACTGCCTCGGGCGCGGCGGTGACAAAGGGAAGCTGCGCGTCAACATCAAAGGACAGCGGATCCTCCACGCTGTCGGGCGTCGACGAGCATCCGGCCAGAAGGGTTACCATCAGTCCGGCTGCCGCCCATTTGATCAGCTTTGTCGTGCGCATATCGTATCCTCCCCGCATTGACGCGTGTGTAAATGTGCGTTTTTACCATATGGAACGACTATAGGACGAAGGAGGCGGATGGAAAGTTGCCCGGCAAGGCGGGAAATATCGCGAAACACGCGCTTTCCCCGGTTCTTCGCCAATAAAAAAGCTCCGGGCCGCTGCGGACCCGGAGCCTCCGGGAACCGAAGAAACCTAAGCGCCCGAGGCTTCGCGCGCCCGCTCGGATACGGCGTAAATGGTCACTTCGCCGTTTTGGTAGTAGGCCGGGAAGTTCTCCCGGAAAAACGCTTCGTCGATGGCGTAATCCGAGCGCTCATAGTTGGAGATATAGATGTAGTCAACCCGGTAGGCGTCGAACAGTGACCGATTTTCCGCGGGGGTTTCGTACATGTCCCGCGCCGCCTGCTGCTGGCTCTGATAGTTGACGCCGTGGAAGTACAGGTAGGTGCCCGTGCCGCACACCAGCTTCCGCCCCGCCAGCGCGGAAACGGGGTTGTTGTGCCAGCCGCCTGTCAGGAACATCGCATCCCCTGGCGTATTCTCCTCCACATACTCGGCGGCCTGCGCCTCGTCCGCGCTGTACGCCTCGTAGTCCGAGATGGCCTCCCGGAGGAGGGTGATGCCGCCCGAGAGCGTCGAAACCACCAGGAACGCGCCCAGCAGGAACGGCCGCCAGCGGACGCCGGAGAGTTTTTCGTAAACCTTCGCCACGTATTCGGCGGCCAGCGGCAGCATCAGGATGAACGCCACGTAGAAGAGCTTGTTGTTGTCGTAGGGGTTGGGCTGGAAAAGGACCGTCTCCGCGATCAGGAACACCGTCAGCGCGCCGACGGCCAGCGCGCGCCCCCGCTTCTCCTGCGTAAGCGCCGCGGGCACGAACAGGAGGAACACCAGTCCCACGTTCTTGACCCAGAACCAAAGCCAACCGTCGATCAGCCCGTCGTTGTTGTTCACCCAGTTCAGGTGGAACTTCAATGATCCGCCTCCGGAGGTCTGAGGGAACGTCCAGGTCAGAAGCTGCGGCAGCGCGAGGACCATCGCGATCCCGCCGAAGACAAGGAAATTCCGCGCAACCTGCCCGCGCCGGTCGGACTTGACCAGAAGATACGCAAACGCGCCCAGGCTGATCAGCCCCAGCGCCAGGAAAGAGTGCGTATGGATCATCGGCATCAGCCCCACCCAGACGCCCAGGACCACGTAGTCCCACAGGCGGCCGTCGGACTCCGTCACCACGTGCACCGGGCCAAGCGGCTCCATCCGGCTGGTCTCCACCCGCTGCCGGACCGCCTGCGCCAGCAGCATCAGCGCCGGGATGCACACCGTCCAGCCCGCGAGTAGCGTGCGCTGCGGGATCATCAGGTCCGCGATCACGTTGACCCAGCGGAGGTTGAGGTCGGGCATGTTGGTGGGCGTCAGGTAGAAGCCGTAAAGCGCGTCATTGAATTTCGCAAAGTTGTCCCGGAACGCGCCGTCGAAGGTGTAGAGAAAACCCAGCCCGCCGTTCAGGAACATCAGAAGGAACGCAATGGCGACCGCTTTCCGGCTGCGGGTCAGCTCCCAGGAGAGCAGCAGAAACCCCCAGAACACCAGCCCCATCATCAGAGTACCCGTTGTGATGAACGCCCACCTTAGCGGCGCGCCGAAGAGCAGCATGGTCGAAACCACCGCGTCCGAGAGGAACGGATAGCCCAGCATCGTGCCGGGGAGCAGCGTGTACTCCGGCGGGAAGGCGGCGTTCCGAAGGCCCGTCGCGATGCCCAGATGCAGGCTCAGGTCCCCGAAGGTGGACTGGCCCACGTGCAGAGCGCCATCCACCGGGCGGAGCGTGTGGGTAAACTGAAGATAGAAGGACAGGATCAGGAACGGAACGATCAAGAGCAGGAGTTTGCCCGGCATCCCCACCACATGGAGCCGTCCAGCTCTCCACGGCCTGCCCAGCAGGAAAAGCGCCGCGGACAGCACAAGCGCGCTGCCCAGCGCCCACCACTGCGCGACCACCGTGAAGCCGAAGCGGAACGCCCAAGCCGACGGCAGCCACATCATCATGATGAGGCCCCATGTCAGGCCCAGATAGGCGCGCGTCGAACGGGGCCTGCCCGCAAACAGACCCTCCGCCGCCAGTACGCCCAATCCGAGAAACGCCGCCAGAATGCCAAAGCCCATGCCATGCCTCCAGAATTCTCGTGAAAGCTCTCCAGTTATTATACTGCCCTCCGGGACTTTTCGCAAGCCGGGCCGCTTTCTTTGCGAAGCGCACGAAAAAAACATGAAAGCTGGAGTCAATTATTGTCAATTCCGACCCTAAAACGTTCCGGAAACGTTTCCTCTCCTGATTGACACAGCGCCCCAATTGTATATAATATTCTCTAGGAATAAATGGACGACAAGGAGGCCTCTTCCATGAAGCTGAGTGTGTTTGCCGTCGTATTGCAGGACCGCTCCTTTGAAGACGCGTGCAGGTACCTTTCGGAATCGGGCGTGCAGGCGGTGGAGATCGGCTGCGGCGGCTTTCCGGGCAAGGCGCACTGCGTTCCGCGCGAGCTTTTGAGCGACGCGGATAAGCTGCGCAAGTTCACCGAAACGCTGAAGAAATACAACCTGGAAATCGCCGCGCTGTCCACCCACGGAAATCCCGTGCACCCGGACAAAGAAATCGCCCGCCAGTTCCACGAAGACTTCGAGGACGCGGTGCTGCTGGCTGAAAAGCTGGGCGTGGACACGGTGGTCACCTTCTCCGGCTGCCCGGGCGGCTCCCCCGAAGACAAGACGCCCAACTGGGTCACTTGCCCCTGGCCGGACGACTTCAAGGAGATCCTCAAGTACCAGTGGGACGAGGTGCTCATCCCCTACTGGAAAAAAGAAGTGGAGTTCGTTAAGGCCCACGGCGTCAAGAAGATCGCCTTCGAGATGCACCCGGGCTTCTGCGTGTACAACCCGGATTCGCTCCTTCGCATCCGTGAGGCGGTGGGCGACACCATCGGCGCCAACTTAGACCCCAGCCACCTGTTCTGGCAGGGCATCGACCCGGTGGCGGCGATCAAGAAGCTGGGCAAGGCGGTCTACTTCTTCCACGCCAAGGACACCAAGATCGATCCCTACAACACCGCCGTGACCGGTGTGCTCGATACCAAGCACTACGGCGACGAGCTGAACCGCTCCTGGGTCTTCCGCACCGTCGGCTACGGCCACAACCATCAGGTGTGGAAGGACATCATCAGCGCGCTGCGCATGGTCGGCTACGACGGGGCGATCTCCATCGAGCACGAGGACAGCCTGATGTCCCAGAACGAGGGCCTGCAGAAGGCGATCGAAATGCTCAAGAACGTCATGGTCTTCGAGGGGATCGGCGAGATGTGGTGGGCCTGATGGTTTCGCTGGAGGAAGCCCGGGAGATGTTGGACGGCCTGGTCGCCGAATTGCCGGAGGAGATCTTCTCCCGGCTCAACGGAGGCGTACTCCTGCTGCCCGAAGTGAAGCTGAGCGCGGAGGCCGTCGCAAACGACCTCTACACGCTCGGCGAGTACGAGCACGGCTACCACATGGGCCGCACGGTGCGCATCTACTACGGCTCGATCCTGCGCGCCCACGGCGACATGCCGCCCGAGCGGTTCCGCGAAACGCTGCGCGAGGTGCTGCACCACGAGCTGACGCACCATTTGGAATCGATGGCCGGAGAGCACGGGCTGGAGGACGACGACGCGATGCACCTGGCCTGGTACAAGCTCCGGCACTGATGCGCTTCCGGGAGGCTTTCCTATCCCGGTCAGAATGATCTGAACTCCATCCTGAAATCCACGGAAAGAATCGCCCGCCGCAGCGGATACTCCCGCTTGATCGGGAGCGCCGCCCGGCGGGCATCTCTATGGTTTCATTCCGGCTGTTGTCCGGTATTACTCGCGAAGCCGCATGCGGATGCTTCAAATCCTTTTCCAGCGGTATATATTCGCCATCCCACATTTGAAGGAGTGATTTCAATGGCACTGCAACCATTTGTCAGCTTTAACGGTAATTGCCGTGAGGCGGTGGAATTCTACGCAAAGGCATTTAAAACCGCGGCGCCCAAGTTCATGACCTACGGGGACGGGCATCAGGACGAGGACATGGGGATGAGCGATGCGGACAAGAACCTCATCATGTACACCGACCTCACCATCTCCGGCGCTCCGGTCATGTTCTCAGACACCCCGCCCGGCATGCCCTTCGTGGCGGGCAACAACATCAGCCTGACGATCATCACGAAGGATGAAGACGAGATCCGGCGGCTGTTCCTCGAACTCGGCGACGGCGGCGAAG
>JAEZHK010000093.1 GCA_023416655.1 Bacillota bacterium | reverse complement strand
TGTGGCCCACCTTCGGCGTCTTCATGGGGGTGTTCCGCTTGGCGGACGCAATCTCCCGCCCCGTCTGGTCAAACAGCACCGCTTTCGAACTGGTCCCTCCGTTGTCCAGGCCCAGAAGATACTGCATAATGTTCCCTCCGCACTCTTTCGCCGCGCCGCGCGCGCCTTACACAACAAGGCCTGTCTGCTCGCAGACGGCCTTGTGGCTGAAATATAGAATAAACCAATGTCCGGCCCGTGTCAACCGCCCGAAGAGGCATTCAAGAAATGCCGCCACGGGCCAATTTCTATACGAAGCAGAACGGATGCCCTTCCGGGTCGATCAGGACGATCCAATCGTCGGAAAACTGCGTTTCGGCCACCTTCGCACCGCAGGCCACCGCTTGGCCCGCGGCTTCCTGTAGCCAGTCCCTGCCAACCGCAAAGTCCAGATGGACCATCTGCTGCTGCGCGCCGGGCTCCTCCGGCCAGACCGGAGGAAGGTAGTCCTCGTTCTTCTGGAAGGCGATGTCGCTGTCGCCGCCGGGCGGCGCGATTTCGACCCAGTAGTCACCCTCCGAATAAACCTTTTCCCAGCCCAGCATGCGGATGTAGAAATCGGACAGCGCCTGAATGTCCCGGCAGTCCAGCACCACGGCCTTCAGCCGGATCGGAAGCAAGTTGCCCATACTGATCCCCCTGATCGCGCTATTCCTGCGTTCGGAACGGGTTGGGATAATTGATGGAGAGGAACCGGGCGGGCTTGCTGGTCAGGTTGACCCAGTTGTGCGGCAGGTTGGAGCGGATCTGGATGCTGTCGCCGGGGTAGAGCGTGTGGCGCGCGCCGTCCAGGTACACGGTGACGATGCCCTCCAGCACGTAGGTGAACTCCTCGCCCTCGTGGCTGTACATCTCGATCTGCTCCTCCTCCAGCGACCGCGGCATCAGAAGGAAGAGCCTTGGCAGCATTTCAAACCCGGCGGGGTCGCTTGAGAGCACGTACTGGATGATTTCGGCGGAGACGGGCGTCGCCCTCAGGTCAAAGCCATGCACCACCGGCTCCGGCCCCGGCCCCTGCACGACGTTGAAGAAGCTGGAAAGGTCTGCGCCCAGGATGTGCGCGAGCCTCGCCAGCGTGTCGATGGCGATGGAGGACATGCCCCGCTCCAGCTGCGACAGGAATCCCACCGAAAGGCCGGATTCGTCCGACAGCTGTTTGAGCGTCAGCTTCTTGGCCATCCTCAGGCTTCTGATGTGCGCGCCGATCATTGCGTTCTGGTTCATCCGGCCACCCCCTGCCAGGTTATTGACCCGTTCAACGTTACTTTTTCACAATATAAACCATTTGCCTCCCGCTGTCAAGAAAAATGCGGGCCGGAGAACCATTCTTTTCACGTCCGTGAATTATTTCCGGATTCGATTGACAGCGCGATATAAATAGTAGTATTATTCAGCTGTGGCGCGAGGTCTTCGCGCGTATAATTCACGAAAATGAATTCCGGGGGCATAGCATGCACACGGCACTGGTGGTCAACGTACAGCGGTTTTCCCTGCACGACGGGCCGGGCGTACGCACCACCGTCTTCTTCAAGGGCTGCCCGCTGAAGTGCCTGTGGTGCCATAATCCGGAGAGCCAGTCGTTCCAGCCGGAGATCATGAACTTTGCGGAGCGCTGCGTAAACTGCGGGCGCTGCCGGGAAGCCTGCCCGGAGCTGGACGGCAACTGCGCCGCGGGAGCCGAGGCCTGCGCGTTCGACGCAAAGCAGCTGGTGGGCAAGGCCTATACGGCGGACGAACTTTTTCAGATCGCGCTGCGCGATCAGGGGCTGTATGACCAGACGGGCGGCGGCGTCACGCTGTCGGGCGGCGAGGTCATGGCGCAGGATTCGGCTTTCCTCGTAGAGCTTCTGACACTTTTCAAAAAGCGTGGCGTCCACGTAGCAGTCGACACCTGCGGCTTTTCAAAATGGGAGAAGTTCGAAAAAATCCTGCCGCTGACCGACCTCTTCCTCTACGACCTCAAGGCGATGGACCCGGCGCTGCATGAGAAACTCACCGGCGCGGGCAACGCGCTGATTCTGGAGAATTTGAAGAAACTGGCAAAGGCTGGCGTTAAGCTGAACCTGCGCGTCCCGGTGGTGCCCGGCGCGAACGCGGACGAGACGGAAATGCGCGCGCTGGCGGAATTCGCGTTTCAAGCCTCGGGGCCGGTGGACGTAAACCTGCTGCCCTATCATAAGGTAGGCAGTGACAAGGCGGAGCGGCTGGGCAGGGCGGGCGTGGCGTTCGAGCCGCCGACACCTAAGCAGATGGAGCGGCTTAAGGCAATCTGGCGGGATGTGGGCTTTGGCCGCGTCCTGATCGGCGGATGAGGAGGTCGAAACGATGGAAGCGGCACTCAATTCAAGGGGCATGAACGAACGCGTCCGCGCGCTGCGCGAGCGCAGCATGCAGACCGAACCCGCGATCTGCATGGAGCGGGCGCTGATCGAAACCGAAACCTACCGGCAGTACGAGGGCCGGGTCTCGATCCCGGAAATCCGCGCGCTGGCGCTCTACCGCTATATGGAAAACCGCTCGCTGTACCTGGGCGAGGGCGAGCTGATCGTGGGCGAAAAGACCAGCGGCCCGCAGAAGGCCCCCACTTTCCCGGAGCTGTGCTGCCACACGCTGGACGACATGCGCATCATGGACGCGCGCGAACTGATCTCCTTCAAGGTCTCCCCGGACGCATTGAAGCAGCAGGAGGAGACCGTCATCCCCTACTGGCAGGGGCGTACCATCCGCGACAAACTGCTCTCCTCCATGACCCGCGAGTGGAAGGACTGCTACGAGGCGGGTATCTTCACCGAGTTCATGGAGCAGCGCGGACCCGGCCACACCGTCGGCTCCAACAAGATCTACGAAAAGGGCTTCCTCGACTACAAGGCGGAGATTCGGGCGGCGCTTGACGCCATCGACCCGCTGACGGACCTTGACGCGCAGCGCCGGGCCGAGCAGCTTCGCGCGATGGACATCGCCTGCGACGCCATCATGGTCCTCGGCCGACGCTACGAGGCCCTTGCCCGTGAGATGGCCGCTTCCGAGAAGGACCCGGTGCGCAAGGCAGAACTTCTTCAGATCGCGGAGAACTGCGCGGTCGTCCCGGCCCACGCGCCCAAGACCTACTGGCAGGCGATCCAGATGTACTGGTTCGTGCACCTGGGCGTGACCACGGAGCTCAACCCCTGGGACGCCTACAGCCCCGGGCGGCTGGATCAGCACCTCTACCCCTTCTACAAAAAGGATACGGCAGAAGGCGCGCTCACCGACGAGCGCGCGCTGGAACTGCTCGAATGCCTGTGGGTCAAGTTCAACAACCAGCCCGCGCCGCCGAAAGTAGGCGTGACGCTGAAGGAGAGCGGTACCTACACGGACTTTGCCAACATCAATACCGGCGGCATCGCGCCTGACGGCTCCGACGGCGTGAACCCGGTCAGCTACCTGATTCTGGACTGCATGGACGAGATGCGGCTATTGCAGCCCTCCTCCAACGTGCAGATTTCGAAAAAGACGCCGCGCCACTTTTTGAAGCGCGCCTGTGAGGTGTCCCGCGAGGGCTGGGGCCAGCCCGCCTTCTACAACACCGAGGCCATCGTGCAGGAGCTTCTGAACGCGGGCAAGACGCTGGAGGACGCGCGCAAGGGCGGCACCAGCGGCTGCGTGGAGACCGGCGCGTTTGGAAACGAGGCGTATATCCTGACCGGCTACTTCAACATCCCGAAGGTGCTGGAGCTGACGCTGCACAACGGCGTCGACCCCAGGACCGCGAAGCGGCTGGGCCTGCCGCTCGGCAATGCGGAGGACTTTGACAGCTTAGATGCGCTCTACACGGCCTTTGAAGCGCAGATGAAGCACCTCCTCGACATCAAGGTACGCGGCTCGAACGTGATCGAGCAGATTTACGCGCGCTACATGCCCGCGCCGTTCCTCTCGGTCATTACCAACGACTGCATCATAAAGGGCCTGGACTACAACGCGGGCGGCGCGCGCTACAACACCAACTACATCCAGGGCGTGGGCATCGGCACGATTACCGACTGCCTCGCCGCGATCAAACTGCACGTCTACGAGAAGAAAACCTTCACGATGGCGGAATTGACTGAGGCGCTGGACAGGAACTTCGAGGGCAGCGACTGGATCCACGCGTTGGTTTCGAACCGCGCGCCCAAGTACG
The DNA here is from genome assembly GCA_023416655.1 of Bacillota bacterium. GTDB lineage: Bacteria > Bacillota > Clostridia > Christensenellales > Aristaeellaceae > JAEZHK01. The sequence continues at coordinate 6,117 of JAEZHK010000093.1, read as the reverse complement.
GCAACGACGACGAATACGCGGACGAAATCATGCAGCGCGTATTCAAGAGCTATCTGCACGACGTCACCGGCCGCAAGAACACCCGGGGCGGCGAATACCGGGTCAACATGCTGCCGACCACCTGCCACGTGTACTTCGGCGAGGTCATGGGCGCGTCCGCCAACGGCCGGAAGGCCGGAAGGCCGCTGTCGGAGGGCATCTCCCCCACCCAGGGCGCGGACACCCACGGCCCCACCGCTGCGATCCGCTCCGCCGCCAAGATGGACCACCTGATGACCGGCGGGACCCTTTTAAACCAGAAGTTTACGCCGCCGGTGGTGGCGGGCGAGGCGGGCCTGAACCACATGGCGGACCTGGTGCGCGCCTACTTTGACCTCGACGGCCACCATATCCAGTTCAACGTGATCGACCGCCAGACGCTCCGGGACGCGCAGGAGAACCCGGAGGAGTACAAGGACCTGATCGTGCGCGTCGCGGGCTACTCCGACTACTTCCGGAACCTCAGCCGCGCGCTGCAGGACGAGATCATCGACCGGACGGAGCAGAACTTCTAGGGGGAACGAGGGGAACGCCAAAGGGCTCCGCCCTTTGGAATCCCGCAAGGGACATGATGCCCCTTGACCCCACACAGGGAAAAGTGATAGGATTCCAGAGGGACTCAAACAAGTGGTTCAAGGCCAAAAGGCCATCGGAAGATTTTGCATGGAAAGCGGGGGTTGGTTTGATGAGCGGGTTTTACATGATGGAGCAGCCCAAGAACGAGCCGGTCAAGGGGTACCTACCGGGCAGCGCGGAGCGCGCGTCCCTGAAGGCGGAGCTGGCCCGCCAGTCGGCGCTGAAGCTCGAAATCCCGATCGTCATCGGCGGGCGCGAAGTCAGAACCGGGACGATGGGCAAAATTGTCATGCCCCACAACCATCAGCACGTCCTCGCGGAGTACCATAGCGCGGGCGAAGCGGAGCTGAAGGCCGCCGTGGAAGCGGCGGGGCGCGCGAAGGCCGCCTGGGTGGACATGCCCTGGGAGCACAAGGCGTCCATCTTCCTGAAGGCCGCGGACCTACTGGCCGGGCCCTGGCGCGACCGGATCAACGCCGCCACCATGCTCGGGCAGAGTAAGACCTGCTATCAGGCCGAGATCGACTCCGCCTGCGAGATGGCGGACTTCCTGCGCTTCAACGTCTACTACGCCCAGGAGATCATGAAGCAGCAGCCCTCGAGCGCCGCAACCATCTGGAACCGGCTGGAGTACCGGCCCCTCGACGGCTTCGTCGTGGCGGTGTCGCCGTTCAACTTCACCTCCATCGGCGGCAACCTCTGCACCGCCCCCGCCATCATGGGCAACACCGTGCTCTGGAAGCCGGCCTCCACGGCGGTGCTCTCCAACTATTACTTCATGAAGCTCATGGAGGAGGCGGGGCTGCCCGAGGGCGTGATCAACTTCATCCCCTGCCGCGGAAGCGACCTCTCCAAGTACGTTTTGACCGACCCCGACATGGCGGGCTTCCACTTCACCGGCTCCACCGAGGTGTTCAGCGGCGTGTGGAAGATGGTGGGCGACAACATCCGCGCCTACAAGAACTACCCACGCCTCGTGGGCGAGACCGGCGGCAAGGACTTCGTGTTCGCGCACCCGTCCGCCGATGTGGACGCGCTGGTGTCGGCGCTGGTGCGCGGCGCGTTCGAGTACCAGGGCCAGAAGTGCTCCGCGGCCTCCCGCGCCTACGTGCCGGAGAGCCTGTGGGGCGAAGTCAAAGAAAAGCTGCTCGCCGAAGTGGCGAAGCTCAAGGTGGGCGACATCTCCGACTTCACCAGCTTCATGGGCGCGGTGATCGACAAGAGCTCCTTTGAAAACATCAAGGCCTACATCGACTACGCCGCCGCCTCCCCGGACGCGGAGGTGCTGTGCGGCTCCTACGACGGTTCCGTGGGCTACTATGTGAGCCCCACCGTGATCCTGGCCAAGACCCCGGATTTCAAGACCCTGTGCGAGGAGATCTTCGGGCCGGTGCTGACCCTCTACGTCTACCCGGATGAGGACGTGGACGGCGCGCTTGCGCTCTGCGACACCGCGTCTCCCTACGCGCTGACCGGCGCGGTCTTCGCGAGAGACCGGAGTGCCATCGTCAAGATGGAAAAGGCGCTCTCCGGCACCGCGGGCAACTTCTACATCAACGACAAGCCCACAGGCGCGGTGGTCGGCCAGCAGCCCTTCGGCGGCGCGCGCGCGTCCGGCACCAACGACAAGGCGGGCTCCATGCTCAACCTCTACCGCTGGATCAGCCCCCGCACGATCAAGGAGAACTTCGTGTCCGCCAAGGAGATCGGCTATCCGTTCATGAAGGAGTCCTGAGCATGGACAAGAGCTTCTACATCGAGAACCGCCGCGCGCTCTATGACAGGATCCCCGGCGACGCGCTGATCGTGGTGTTCGCGGGCGAGGCGCTACGGCGCACCGCCGACGCCTACCACGGCTTCTTCGCCAACCGCAACTTCGCGTACCTGACGGGCGTGGGCCTTTCAAACGCGCAGAAATTTGTGTTCCTGGCCGAGAAGAAGGGCGAAGCAGTGACCGAGACGCTCTTCATCCTGCCACCGGACGCGCACCTCGAGCGCTGGAATGGCCGCCGCGTCAAGGCGGACGAGGCGAAGGCGCTGTCGGGCATCGAGTCCATCGCGTGGGTGGACGATTTCGCCCCGCGCTTCCACAAGCTGGCGGGGTCCGGGCTGTACGAGCAGCTGTACCTGGACATCGACCGGCTGAAGCCGGGCGACCCGGACAGCGACGCGGACCGCTTCGCAACCAAGGCCGCGAAGGAGTATCCGTTCCTGACGGTCCGGAACCTCCTGCCCCATCTGCGCGCGCTGCGAACCATCAAGAAGCCCTGCGAGATCGAGGCCATGCGAAAGGCCATGACCATCACCCGCGAGGGCATTCTGGACATGATGAGAGCCGTCAGGCCTGGCATGGCGGAATACGAGCTGAAGGCGATCTACGACGCCGCGCTGACCCGAAACGGCGTCATCACCCCCGCCTTCCCGCCGATCATCTCCTCGGGCGTCAACAACTTCTGCATCCACTACGACGCCTACACCGGCCCGGTGAACGACGGCGACATGGTCCTGAACGACGTGGGCGCGATCTGGGACAACGAGTGCAACGACGTGTCCCGGGGCTGGCCGGTAAACGGCAAGTTCTCAAGGGAGCAGGAGCTTCTCTACACCTGCGCCTGGAACACATCCCAGTACATGTTCTCCGTCATCAAGCCCGGCATGCCCATGGCCGACGTGGACCTGACCGCCCGCAAGTACAACTTCGAGCAGCTCAAAGCCATCGGCCTCGTCAAGGACTACGAAGAGATCGGCCGCTACATGTGGCACGGCGGCGCGCACCACGTGGGCTTTGACGTGCACGACGTGGTGGACATGACCCGCCCGGTCGCCGCCGGTATGGTGTTCTGCGTGGACATCGGCATCTACAATGAGGACTGGGGCATCGGCTTCCGGCTGGAGGACAACTGCCTCGTCACCGAAACCGGCTGCGTCAACCTGTCCGAATCCGTTCCCCGCTCCATCGCGGACATCGAAGCCGCGATGAAGAAGTAGGGGGCGGGGAAGGGAAACGCCGGGGGGAAACGCCGGAGGGCGCTGCCCTCCGGACCTCCGGGGTTCTAAAAACGCCCCACCGGGGCGTTTTTTGCGGCAGGGCCGCACCGAACCCGCTTTTTTGCCAAGCGCATTGATTCCAATCCAGTGGTTGCGCTTGGCAAAAAAGCCCCGCCAAAGGGCCTGAGGCCCTTTGGAAACCCCATAAAAGGAATAAAGAAATGCAGAGTGTGGCATGGCACTCTGCATTTTCTATCCCATCCCTTTGTGCGGGGTCAAGGGGTTTTCAACAATCGGCAAGCTAGGCGGGCCGACGCAGCAACGAGCGGATGGTGTAGAATTCCCCGGCGGCGTAGGCGACGAGGCACGCAATCACGGCGGCGATCACCCAAGGGTAAGCGCCCGCGAAATTGGCCGGGGAAACGTGCTTGATCAGAATCCCGGCATACGCCCAGAGGAGCACCAGCCCATAGGCGACGTCCTTTCGGGTGATCATGGTCGCGTTCCCGATCAGCATCGCGATCAGCAGGATGACCACGGCCCAGAACTCCTCCGGCAGGCCGAACCGGTCCCACCCCAGGGATACCAGCAGCGCCGTCGCGTTGGCGACCGTCGCGACGGTGATCCAGCCGAAGTAAATGCTGAACGGAAGCGCGATGACCGCCTTCTTAAAGCCGGTCAAGCGCCGCCTGTCCAGCATGCGGTTTAAAACGATCAGGCTCACGAGCAGCGCGAGCATCAGCGCCATGGACAGCACGAAGCCCCGATAATGCCACGCGAAGATCCAGGCGATGTTGAAAAGCGACGAGAGGATGAACACGGTGCGCACGCCGTCCAGCGAACGCTGGCCTTCCTCCGGCTTATAGAAAAACTGGTACACGGTGAAGACCGCAAGCAGCAGGTAGATTAGTCCCCAGATCGAGAAGGTCAGCCCGGCGGGCGCGAACAGGTTGGGCAGGGAGTCCGAGATCTGGCCGGGGGTCACGCCGTTGATCGGCAGCATCTGCGCCAGGTAGTTGACGACGACCATCGCGACGAAGGCGACCGCCACCGCGGTCTTGAGCAAAAGCTCTCTCGACTTGTTCCCCATGGGCAAGCCCTCTTTCCTTCCATGATTACGCTCAGTTTGAGCGTGTTCCTGTACTATTGATACACATCCGCCGCTCGGGATCATCGCACGCGCTGTGTTAATTTTCGCGCATACGAAAGGCGGCGGAAATCCTCTCGGATTCCCGCCGCCTTGAAGGGGTCTTGGTTTACTTGATCAGGGAGAAGGCCACGAACAGACCGGCCGACAGCGTCGAAACCAGCGAGACGACGGTGACCTGGGTGTTGATGGACGGGCCCGCGGTGTCCTTGAAGGGGTCGCCGACGGTGTCGCCGATGACCGCGGCCTTGTGCGCGGAGCTGCCCTTGCCGCCGAAGTTGCCGGACTCGATGAACTTCTTGGCGTTGTCCCAGAGTCCGCCGGCGTTGGACATCATCAGGGCGATCAGCAGGCCCACGATGATGTTGCCCATCAGGTAGCCGCCGATGGCGTTGACGCCGCCGATGAAGCCGACCGCGAGGGTGCCGAGGATGGCCATCAGGCCAGCCGGGATCAGCTCTCTGATCGCGCCGACGGTGGCGATGTCGATGCACTTCTCATACTCGGGATGCACGCCGGGCTTGCCTTCCTTGAGGCCGGGGATCTCCCTGAACTGGCGGCGGATTTCGGTGACCATCAGTTCGGAGTTGCGGTCCACGCCCAGGATCAGCATCGCGGAGAACACGGCCGGGATGGCCGCGCCAACCAGCGCACCGAAGAAGACCAGCGGATCCATGAGGTTGAAGTTGATGACGACGCTGCTTCCAAGCGCGTCGATCGCCTGCTGAGCGGTCTCCTTGAACGCGCCGAGGAGCGCGATGACCGTCAGGCCGGCGGCGCCGATGGCGAAGCCCTTGGTGATGGCCTTGGCGGTGTTGCCCGCCGCGTCCAGCGTGTCGGTGATCTCGAGGACCTTCTCGCCCAGGCCGCACATCTCGGCCAGGCCGCGGGCGTTGTCAACAACCGGGCCGTAGGCGTCGTTGGCGATGATCATGCCGACGACCGACAGCATGCCGATGGCCGCCATCGCGATGCCCAGCAGCGGGTAGTTGCCGCCGAGGGGCTCACAGATCTTGTAGGAAACCAGCGCCGCAAGGCCGATGCCCGCCATGGAGGGCAGCGTGGACAAGAGGCCGTAGGAGAAACCGGTCAGGATCGTGAAGGCCGGGCCGTTCTGGCAGGCTTCCGCAACCTTGGCCACGGGCTTCTTGTCGTCGCCGACGAAGAAGTCGGAAGTGATGCCGATGACGATGCCCGCCACCATGCCAAACACCGCCGCGCCCCAGATGCGCAGCGCGTCGGCCAGCGACGACATGCCCAGGTGCGAGGGAAGCAGAGTCGCGATCAGCGTGAACACCGCGAACAGACCGCAGGTCAGGTAGGTGCCGTTGTTGAGCGCCTTGCCCGGGTCGCCGTCCTTGCCGATC
>JAEZHK010000124.1 GCA_023416655.1 Bacillota bacterium | reverse complement strand
ATAAATGCGTCGTCGCGTCGGCCCTTTTCGCGCAGTGCTGTGTCGCTCTCCGTTCAACGTAGCGCTGCTACGCCTCACTCCGGCTCCTTGCTCTGCATCGAAAATTTCTCGACGCTTTGGACGCATTAATATTCTGCATTAGTATAAGGAGCCTGAATCGTATGGCACTGACGGAACAGGAGATCCGGAAAATCACGGACGAGATCGTGCGCAGCCTGTCCGGCGCGCTGAAATCAGACCCGCCGAAGTCCCCCGCCCCGCGGGACGGCTGCACCGGCCGGTGGCTGTGCGATACCGCCGAGGAAGCCATCGCAAATGCAAAGCGCGCGCAGAAAGAGCTGGCTGAATCCACGCTCGAGAAGCGGGGCGAGTTGATCGCGGCCATGCGCAAGGCCGCCATCGAGCACGCGGAACCACTGGCGAAGCTGGCCAACGAGGAGACCGGTTATGGCCGCGTGGCGGACAAGATCCAGAAGAACCTGCTCGTTGCGCGCCGCACGCCCGGCATCGAGGACCTGACCACCCGCTGCGAGACGGGCGATCACGGCATGATGCTCATTGAACAGGCGCCCTTTGGCGTCATCGGCTCCATCACGCCTTCCACCAACCCGACCGCGACCGTCATCAACAATGCCATCAGCATGATCGCGGCGGGCAACGCCGTGGTGTTCAACCCCCACCCCTCGGCCAAGCGCGCCTCCCATGAGGCCATGCGCATCCTGACGGAGGCCATCGTGAGTGCCGGAGGCCCCGGGACGCTCATCACCACCGTAAAGGAGCCGACGCTGGAAAGCGGACAGGCCATCATGACCCATCCGGATGTGGCGATGCTCTCCATCACCGGCGGCGAGGCGGTGGTGCATGTGGCCATGCGGACCGGCAAAAAGGTGATCGCCGCCGGCCCCGGCAACCCGCCCGTGATCGTGGATGACACCGCCGACATTGAAAAGGCGGCAAAGGACATCGTGGACGGCTCCAGTTTCGACAACAACGTCCTGTGCATCGCGGAGAAAGAGGTGTTCGTACTCTCCGCCGTCGCCGACCGGCTGATGGCCGCCATGGAGAAGCACGGCGCGTGCCGCGTCTACGGACAGGACATCGAGAAGATCGTAAAGACCGTGCTCGTCCCCAAGGACGGTGGGCATGGGATCAACCGCAAGTATGTGGGCCGCGACGCGTCGGTCATCCTGCGCGACGCGGGCGTGAGCTTCTCCGGGAGTCCCCGGCTCGTGATCGCGGAAGTGGACAAAAACCACCCCTTCGTGATGACCGAGATGCTGATGCCGGTGCTCGCCATCGTGCGGGTCAATGACATCGACGAGGCCGTGGAGGAGGCGTACCGCGCGGAGCAGGGCATGAAGCACTCCGCGATGATCCACTCCACCAACGTGCACAACATGTCGAAAGCCGCGCGCCGGATGGACACCACCATCTTCGTGAAGAACGCCCCCAGCTACTCCGGGCTCGGCATGGGCGGGGAAGGGTACACCACCATGACCATCGCCACCCCCACCGGCGAGGGCGTCACCAGCGCAAGGACGTTCACAAGGCTGCGCCGCTGCGTGCTGTATGGGGATTTTCGCATCAGTTGAGGGTGAAGTATGGACGTGATTGAAGCCATCCGGCGCGCGGGCGTCGTGGGCGCGGGGGGCGCGGGCTTTCCCACCCATGTGAAACTGAATGGCCGGGCGGAGCGCGTCATCCTGAACGGCGCGGAGTGCGAACCCCTGCTGATGGTCGATCAGCACATCATGCATCGTCGCGCGGAGGATGTGGTCCGCGGGCTGGAACTGGCGATGGAGGCCGCCCACGCCCCGGAGGGCGTGATCGCCACCAAGGCCCACTACGAGGACGCCGTCGAGGCCCTTAAGAGGGCGATCGCCCAAAAGCCCAACCTGCGCCTGCACCTCATGGAGAGCTACTACCCCTCCGGCGACGAAAAGAGCGTGATCTACGAAGTCACCGGCGCGGTGGTCCCCACCGGCAAGCTCCCCATCGACGCGGGGTGCGTGGTGGTGAACGCGGGAACCGCGCTGAACATCGCGGCCGCGGTGAACGGAACGCCTGTGACTGAAAGAATTCTGACCATCTCGGGCGATGTGCCCGAGCCGGTCGCCGTGACCGTGCCGCTGGGCGTGAGCCTCCGGGAGGCGCTGGGCCTGAGCGGTTTCCGGGGCGACGAGCGGGAATACGCGCTTCTCTCCGGCGGGCCCTGCATGGGGGATCTGGCCCAGGACTGGGACGCGCCCGTCACCAAGACCACCGGCGGCCTGATCGCGCTGAAGCGGACGCACCAGCAGATCCGCATCCGTACGATCACGGTGGCGCAGCAGGCGCGGCTGGTGCGGGCGATCTGCTGCCAGTGCAACCGCTGCACGCAGATGTGCCCCCGGCACGCGATGGGCCTGCCGGTGGAGCCGCACAAGGCGATGCGGGCCATATCCACGGGCAACGCGCTGCTGCTGGGCGACGCGGCGGGCGTACTGGCCTGTTCCAGCTGCGGCCTGTGCACCAACTTCGCCTGCGAGATGGGCCTGACCCCCTCCGTGGTCATGACCATGCTCAAGAAGGAGCTGGGCAAAGCGGGGGTTCGCCCCGTGCCGGAGGCCGAAATCCTCCCCGAGCCATGGCTTCCGCTCAAGAGCGTGCCGGTCAAGCGGCTGATCGCCCGCATGAACCTGACCGCCTTCGACCGCCCCGCCCCGTGGAGCGGCAAAACCATCGCCCCCAAGCGGGTGCGGTTGCCGCTTCGCCAGCATGCGGGCAAGCCCTCCGAGCCGGTGGTCCGGGTTGGCGACCGGGTGCAAAAAGGGCAGCTGATCGCCCGTATTCCGGAAGGGGCGCTGGGTGCCATGCTGCACGCCTCCGTGGACGGCAGCATAGCGGAAGTCAACGACCGGATGATCGTGCTTTCGGGCGAGTGATACCAATCCGCAACATTCTTTCATCGTCGCGACGGATCTTTTCGCCCCTGGCGGTGTCGCTCTCCGCTTGACGTAGCGCTGCTACGCCTGCGCTGCGGCTCCTAGCCAGGAACAAAATGTTCGCCGCTTTGGACGAAACAATATTTCGCATTGGTATAGGGGGGTGCGTCATGACGGCAATTGGTGTGGTGGAAACAAACAGCATCCCGCTGGGGGTGCTCGCGGGGGATCAGATGGTCAAGACCGCGGCGGTCGATCTGGTCTCCGCGCAGACCGCCTGCGCCGGCAAGTACATTGTGATGGTGAGCGGCGAAGTCGCGGCAGTCCGGGCCGCGGTGGCGGCAGGGGTCGCGGGCGCGGCCTCCCAGCTGGTGGACAGTCTGGTCATTGCCAATGTGGACGAGCGCGTGCTCAACGCCATGATGGGCGCGCCCACGGTGGACCAGGCGCAGGCGGTGGGCGTGATCGAAACGTTCTCCCTCGCCAGCACCATTTCGGCCGCCGACACGGCGGTCAAGACCAGCGAGGTGGACCTGATCGAGGTCCGGCTGGGGCGGGGCATGGGCGGCAAGTCCTTTCTGATGTTTACCGGCGAGGTGGCCGCCGTGGAGGCCGCCGTCAAGGCCATCGAAGCGAGCGAGGGTTCCAAGGGGCTGATCGGGTCCAGCGTGGTGATCCCGTCGCCCCACATGGATATGGTTCGGGCACTACTCTAATACGAACAGGTTAGGAGAAATCACAATGCAGGAAGCTTTGGGAATGATTGAAACCCGCGGTCTGGTATCGGCCATCGAGGCGGCGGACGCGATGGTCAAGGCGGCCAACGTCCATCTCGTCGGCAGGGAACTGGTGGGCGGCGGCCTGGTGACGGTGATGGTGCGCGGCGACGTGGGCGCAGTCAAGGCGGCGGTGGAGGCCGGCGGCGCGGCGGCCAAGCGCGTGGGCGAGCTGATCAGCGTGCACGTAATTCCCCGTCCCCACGGCGATGTGGAAGCCGTGCTGCCCGGCGCCGAAGAGTCCCCCAAGACCCCCAAGACCACGAAGTAAAACGCTTCGGAAGGAGAATTCCCCATGGAAAAGCAAGCGCTCGGTATGGTGGAAACCAAAGGCCTCGTCGGTTCCATCGAGGCGGCGGACGCGATGGTCAAGGCGGCCAACGTGCACCTGATCGGCAAGGTTTTGGTAGGCGGCGGTCTGGTGACGGTGATGGTGCGCGGCGATGTGGGCGCGGTCAAGGCGGCGGTTGAAGCCGGTGGCGCGGCGGCCAAGCGCGTGGGCGAGCTCGTCAGCGTGCACGTGATCCCCCGGCCCCACGACGACGTCGAAGCCATCCTGCCCAAGCTGTGAGAAGAGGCGCGCGTTATGCTGAAGGGCATTTCTCCCCTGCTGTCGCCGGAACTTTTGAAGATTCTGGCGGAGATGGGGCATGGCGATGAACTGGTGATCGGCGACGCGAACTTTCCGGCCCAGAGCATGAACCCGCGCTGCGTGCGCCTGGACGGCCACGGCGGCGTGGCGCTTTTGGACGCGGTTTTGAACCTTCTGCCGCTGGATACGTTTGTGGACGCGCCGGTGACGCTGATGCAGGTGGTGCCGGGTACGCTCGCGGGCGACCCGCCCATCTGGAAGGAATTTCAGGCGGTCGTGGAGAAGCACCAGAGCGGAACGAAGATCGGCCGGATCGAGCGCTTCCAGTTCTATGACCGCGCGCGCAAGGCCTATGCCTGCGTCGCCACTGGCGAGCGTTCGCTGTACGCCTGCGTCATCCTGAAAAAGGGCGTATTGCAGGCGTAGAAAACCCGCAAGCTCACAATGACGACCAGAGGATCGATGCAGGCAGGAAAATGCGAAAAGGCGTCGAATCCTTGGACGGGGGTCTTGATACCTGCAAACGATGATGAAGTAGGACGGATGGTCTATGACGATCAGGGAAATTGCCAACTTGGCGGGCGTATCACCAGCGGCGGTTTCGCTGGTCATCAACAAGAAAAAAGGCGTCAGCGATGAAACCCGCCAGCGGGTGCTTCAGGTAATCGAGGAACACAACTACATGGTGCCCGGCCAGAAACGCAGCTCGAAGCCCAAGAGGTTTCGCCTCTGCGTGGTCAAGTTCCGCACCCACGGCATCGCCATCGAGGAAAACCAGGGCTTCATCGCCTCCATCATCGACCAAATCGAGCGGGAGTGCCGCTACTACGGCTACGACCTGGCGATGGTCAACTGCGAAGTGGCCACCGCGACGGAAACGCTGAAGGAGGTCATGGATTCGCCCCCCGACGGAGTGATCCTGATGGGCACGGAGCTCAGCGAGGCCGACTACAAGCTGCTGGACATCCTGACCGTGCCCACGGTGGTATTGGACCACAGTATGCGCGGCGTACGCGTGGACTCCGTGGTGATGGACAACGAGGACATCAGCGCCGAAGCGGTGCGCTACCTCTATAGCCTCGGGTATCGGGACATCGGCTACCTCCGCTTCAACCTGCCCATCCGCAACTGCGAGGAGCGCTATCAGGGCTACCTTAGGGAGATGGAGCGGCTGGGGCTGTCCATTCCCAAGCCCATCAGCATCATGCCGACGCTGAGCGGCGCCTACAAGGACATGAAGAAGCTGCTGGAGGAGGGCGGATACACGCCCCACGGCGCCTGTGTCGCGGACAACGATACCGTCGCCATCGGCGTGATGAAGGCCATCCGGGAAGCGGGCTACAGCATTCCGGAGGACATCTCCATCATCGGCGTGGACGACATCCCCTTCAGCGCCATGACCATGCCGGCGCTCACCACCATGCGCATCTCGCGCTCGGCGCTGGGCACATTGGCGGTGGACATGCTGCGCAAGCGCATCAAAAACCCGAACTGGCCCATCATGCACACGCAGGTGTCCGGAAGGCTGGTCGTGCGCGGCAGCACCAAGCCGTCGGAGGGGAAGTAAGCAGGGAGGGAGGGAAACGCATGCTCGTAGGCCGCGTCACCGGCAGTGTGGTCAGCACCAACAAGACTTCGGCCTTGCGAGGCGTAAAGCTCCTGATCGTGCAGAGCGTGGAGCTGGACACCCTCCACATGAAGGACGATTATGTGATCTGTGTGGACGACGTGGGCGCGGGCGAAGGCGATCTGGTGTTCTGCGCCTACGGCAGCTCCGGCCGCCAATCGGACACTTCCAAAAATCTGGCCACGGACTTCACCATCTACGGCATCCTCGATTCCATCGATCTTCGCGGCGCGCGGGTCTACGACAAGGCAAAGGAGACGAACGCATGCAGCTGGCAAGAGTGATCGGCTCCATCGTGAGCACCCGAAAGTCCGAGCGGCTGCAAGGGCTCAAGCTGCTGGTGGCCGTGCCCATCGACATGGATACCATGCAGGAAAAGGGCGCGCCGTTCGTCACCGTGGACTCCGTTGGCGCGGGCGAGGGCGAAATCGTGATGTGGGCGGGCGGAAGCTCCTCCCGGCAGACGGACCTGACCACCGGCAAGCCCGTGGACAGCACCATCATCGGCATCGTGGACTTTGTGGACCTAATGGGCCTTCGCAGGTACGATAAAAACAAGGCGGAAAACGAGGTATGAAGCTGGCGCGCGTGACCGGCACGGCGGTATCCACCGTGAAATACGAAAAATACCGGGGCCTGAAGCTGCTCAAAATCCGCCATCTGGACCTGAACCTGAACGAGGTTGGCGAGGAGCTGGTGGCGCTGGACGCGGCGAACGCCGGGCTGGGCGATATTGTGCTGGCCAACAACGACGGCGGCGCGGCGCAGATGATCCTGGAGGACAAGACGATCATCGCCAGCGTCACACTCTGCGGCGTGGTGGATTCCTTCACCTGCCAGGGAAAGACGACCCGGTGCCACGGGTGATGCCCGTCAATGGGTTGAAGGAGGCGGCGGCTTGAACATCGGGCGAGTGGTCGGCACGGTGGTGTGCACGGTGAAGACGCCGACGCTGGAGGGCATCAAGCTGATGGTCGTCCGGCAGATTGTGAACGGCGTGGAAAAGGGCCTTGTCATCGCCTGCGACGGCACCCGCCAGGCGGGCATCGACGACACCGTTTTCATGATCGGCCGCGCGGAAGCCGCGCTGATGCTGAGCCGGGAAGCGCCCCCGCCCAGTGATCTGACCATCGCCGGGATCATCGACCCGGAAACCCTGTAACGCTGTTTAATACCAATTCCAAACATAAATCACTCGTTGCGCCGGGTCTTTTCGCGCGCCGCAGTGTCGCCTTCCGCTCAAAATAGCGCTGCTATTCCTCACTCCGGCTCCTTGCGCCGCATCAAAAATCCCTCGCCGCTTTGGAGTGATTTATGTTCTCCATTGGTATTGGGGATGCTCCGGGCAGACCGACGACGGCGGGCGGAAGCGGAAACAGAAAAGGTGGGGGCGTGAACTGACCCCAAATAGGTAGACAAGAAATCAATCAAGCGAAGAGGGCTTGCAGCCTGCGAAGAACAGGTGGCAAGCCCTCATTTTGTCTTGCTGCAAAAACCGTTTACAGCGCCTGATCGCCGCGCCAGTCCCGGACGGCCTCGACCATCGCCAAATAGCCAGCGGTGGGCACATAATCCGGGATGGAATTGCCCGAGCCGAACGCGATGCCGCCATGCCCCTGGACGCGGCGGATGCTGTCCAGCACGTACTCACGGATCGCCTCGGGCGACTGGCGGCACAGAACGTCGGTGTCGACACCGCCGAAATTGCCGATCCGGTCGCCGTATTTCTCCGCCCAGACGGAGAAATGGCCGATGGCGTCCTCGTTGGAGTGCTTGGCGTCGATGTTCGCTTTCTCGATGATGTCGTCGAACACACCAAAAAGACAGCCGCAGGAATGCAAGAGGAACGGGCGGTTCGTTTTGTGTGCGAGGTCGGTGATGCGCCGATACTGCGGGATCACGTGCGCGCGGATGTCCTCCGCCGAGATCAGCGTGGACGAGCGGAAGCCCAGGTCGTCGCCGAACCGAAGCACGCAGTACGCGCCGGAATATTCGTTCAGAAAGCGCGTCCAGATTTGAACCTGAACGTCGCCCATCTTCCGGAACATGTCGGCGTAGAGTTCCGGGTCGTCCTCGCGCATGTAGCAAAGGTCCATGTAGCCCACCAAATCCTGCACGCATTCGAACACGCCGTTCCCGACGCCGCCCACCGCCTTCATGCCGGGCGGGCAGGTTTTTTCCAGCGCGCGGAAGGCGGGTTCGAAGCGGCGGAAGTAGAGCTCTGGCAACTCGTCCCACGGGTAGCGCTCGAAGTCGGCGCGCTCCTTGATGCACCCCGGCTCATGCCGCCCCAGCGCGCCGCCGCCCGGCAGGATCTCGGTGATGCAGCATTCGTAGGAGGCGGTATCGTAGCCCATCGTCCGCCAGAACGACCAGCAGTCGGAAAACGCCTTCTCGCGCACGCCTTCGTCGGGGTCCAGAAGGCCCGCGTAGGGGTTGACCCCCAGAACGTCCTCCATCATCCTTGTGCCGACGATGTGCTCGTAGAGGGGCAGCCGCGGCGCGGCCACGTTCCGGGCGGCGAGCACCAGGTTGTTGTAGTCCGGGGTGAAGTCGTACCGTTTCATTCGTTCCACGTCCCCTTATATTTGTTGGGGCTGACGCCCATCCGGTTTTTGAAGAGCTTGGAGAAGTAATGCGGGTCGTCGATGCCCACCAGGTGGCCGATTTCGCCGATGGAAAGGTCGGTCTTGAGCAGCAGTTCGCTGGCTTTGTTGATCCGAAGGTTCGTCACATAGGCGTTCAGGTAGACGCCGGTCTTCTGGAAGAAGAGCTGGCCCAGGTAGTTGGGCGAGAAATGATGTCGCTCGGCGAGGCGGCCCAGCGAGATTTCCTCCTGCAGGTGGTTTGAGACGTATTCGAGGATTTCATCCACGCAGTCGCGCTCGGGCTGGCCGCTTTTCCGGGCGCAGAGCGCCTGCGCCCACTGGGACAGCGTGCGGGCGATCTGATGAAGGTCGTCGCACATGGCATCCTCAAACGCGGCGCTGACCAGAATCGCGTGGTCGAACTTCTCCAGGCTCATGATGATCAGGAACATGATCCGCTCCAGCGAGCGGTAGTTTTGCGCGGACAAAACGGCCCTGTGCACCAGCTCGTCCACGCCCTTATGGTCGCCCGCGTAGACGCAGGCCTGCAGCTCGTCGCACATCAGCCTTATGCGCTTGTCCAGCTCCGAATCGGGCGCTTCGCGCTGGTACGCGCGCAGCCGGACGGACTTGTCAAACAGGAAGCCGTTGCAGGCCTTGCGCGCGTCGCTGACCGCCTGGGCCAGGTAGTCCGGCAGGATAAAGCGCGCGGAGACGCCCGCGTAGACCGGCGCGGAGCAGTACTCCATGGCGGTGTCGCCGAGGTGCTTGACCGCCGCCTCGATCCGTTCCGGCTCGGCGCGCGCCAGCAGCATCACGACGAACATGTCCCGGACGAAGATGCGTGAGAAAAACGGCTCCTTGTCCATCACCTCTCGGGCGAGCGTGGCCAAGAGGGATGGGGCGATGGGGTTTATTGCGCCGCGGTCCGGCCTACAGGCCACGACCAATTTCGGCGCGCCCGCGATGCCGAGGCCCTCAAACCATTTGCGCACAGCCGCCGGGTCATCGAGTTCCGGCAGCGCCTCGCGGGATCCCTCCGTAGGCCGGTCGGCCGGGGCGCTTCGGAGGTATTGCCTTGCGATGCGGTCAAGCACCGGGGCAAGGTCTTCCGCGGTGAAGCAGGACTTGTTCAGGTACAATTCCACGCCGTAGCCGATGGCCCGCTGCGCGTATTCAAATTCGCTGAACGCCGAGATGATGATGAACTTTACGTCCGGATCAATTTCGCGGATGCGCCGCATCATCTCGAGGCCGTCCATCGGCGACATTCGGATGTCGGTAAGGATCAGGTAGGGTCGGTGCTGTAAAAACAGGGCCAGCCCCTTTTCGCCGCTGGGCGCGTCCGCCACCACGCGGAAGCCGTGCTTTTCCCAATCGATCATGGACCTTAGCCCCACGCGCACAAGGAATTCGTCTTCGACGATCATGACGGGGATCATGGCTTCTCCTCGCTTTGCTCGATGACGAGCGGTTGGGTCAGCGTAACGGTCGTGCCCGCGTCCAAAGAGGACTTGAAGGCGATGCCGTAGCCCTCGCCAAACCAGGACTTCACCCGGCTGTTCACGTTGGAAATGCCGATGCCTGAGTGCAGGTGCTCGCCGTCCCTTTCGGATGTTGGCGGCAGCGCGCCCTCGGGGAGCGACATGCCGCGCCCGTTGTCCTGAACGGTGAAGACCAGCGTCGCGCCTTCGGCGCGCGCCGACACGCCGATCGCGCCGGGGCGCTCAAAATTCTCAAACCCGTGCACAAAGCTGTTCTCCACGATCGGCTGCAGGAGAAAGCCCAGCGTCCTCGCGTTTTCCACCCCGGGCTCGATTTCAAAGGACACGTCGATGCGGCAGTTGTAGCGGAAGCGGATGATCTCCGTATACCGGGCGACCTGCTCGAATTCCTCCGCCACGCGGACGAATTCGCCCTTGCGCCCTGTGGTCAGCTTGAGAAGCCTGACCAGCGACGTGATCATCTCGGCGACCCGCGGCGCGTTCTGCATCATGGCCATCCAGCGGATGGAATCGAGGGTGTTGTACGTGAAGTGCGGATTGATCTGCGAGCGAAGCGCCGCCAGTTCCGAAGCGCGCCGCTCCTCCTCGCCGGACCTGACCCGCGCGATCAGGGACGCGATGCGCTCCAGCATCGAATTGTACTGCGCCGCCAGTTCGTCGATCTCGCGGATGGGCGATTTGACCGCGCTCAGGCGCAAGTCCCCTTCGCCGGCGCGCGCCATGGACTGCATCAGCGTGCGGAAGGGCCGCGTGATCGTGCGGCTGATGAGGAGGATCATGACAAGGCCCAGGCCCAGCGCGCAGAGGGTGGCGGTAAAGATGCGCGTCTGGAGCAGGGTCATCTCCTGGTACATCACGTCCTCGGGGATCAAAGCGACCAGGTTCCAGCCCAGGGACTCGTTCTCCTGGCGGATCAGGAAGCGGCTGTGCGCGCCGACAGACAGGATGTCCCCGGTATCGAGCCCGCGCGCGCCGTGCACCGCGCCCTCGAGCGCCGCGTCATCCGCGCTTCCCTTGGAGAAGATGATCCCGCCGTCCCGGTCCAGTAGCGCCACGATCGAGCCGTCGCCGCCGGTCGCCTCGCCCAGCAGGTCGCTCAGGTACGCCTGCTCGAGGGAGATCAGAAGCACGCCCTTGTTGCTCGACACCAGCGAATCATTGAACGAGCGCGCATACAGGAAGAAGGGGCGATAGTAGGGCTTGTTGATGCTGATAAACTGGTATTTGCGCATTTGATAGCCGGGGGAGAGCACCTCGCGCGCTTCACCGTTCAGGATGGACTGAAACCACGCCTCCGACGGAATGCGGGTCATGTACTCGGTCGAATCCCCCGCGAACATCATGATCGCCAGGTCCTTCAGGTAGATGCCCGCGTTGTCAATGTAGGGCTGATAGCCCACGGCGGTCTTCAAAATCGACCGGACGATGTTCTCGTTCTGCGCCCGGATGGCCGGGCTTTCCCCGGCGCGCGCCAGGTTCGCGGCGCCGATCAGCTCCGTATTGGCGTTGAGCGCGGCGGCCGTTCGCGCGAGGCGCTTGACGGAGGCCGTGAGCTGCCCGTCGAGCTGGTTGAACACCTGCGAATACTGCTCGATGAAGCGGCGCTGGATGCTGAGACGCGTCGAATGGTACGTAAAAGCGCCGACGAGCAGCAGAATCAGCATCAGGATCAGCGCCGTGCCGCTCATCAGGATGGTCGCCATCGAGACCTTTGCCTGCCGCACAGGTTCACCAGCTTGCTTTTCAAATGATCGAGGAACCCAGGGAAGTATACCATAAATCTGCCGGAATGATCAATGATGATTCTGGCATTTCCGCCAAGTGTATTGCAGATTGAACGCAATCGTTGAAAAATACAAAGCGCGCCGCACAGGTCCGAGAATTATTCGACGCGCCGGGCCGAGGTTTCCATTTACATCCGCCTTCTACCCCTCTATAATGAAAACACCTGCTTGAGGGGAGGAAATGGGCGATGCGCTGGCGGCTTGTGGCGCTTTTTTTGACCGCGGCGATATTGCTCGGCGGTTGTTCCCCGATGGACGAAGCGCCGAAGAGCGCGGGCGTGGACGCCGATACCGCAAAGGTGCTCGAAATCGTGCACTTCATCGACGCGGGCGGGAAAAAGCCCTACGACGCGCGGGCCTTCGAAATGTACCAGAAGTTCACCGAGCAGACGGGCGTAAAAATCGACATCAAGACGGTGCCTTGGGACCAGTTGGACGAGCGCCTCCTGGTCGCCAGCCAGAGCGGAGAGCCGCTGGGCGACCTGTGTGCGGTTTCGTCCCAAAAGGTGGACTACCTGGTCAACGGCGGTGCGCTGATGCCGCTCAATAGCTGGTTTGACCGGCGCTTTAAAAAGGAAGAATTCCTTCCGCTGGTCTTGCAGGCGGGGACTTCGGATTTTGACGGCAAGCTCTACCTGATGCTGCAGTCGGTGCATACGCGGGGGCTGTGGTACAACAAGAAGTACGTTACCCAGCCGCCCAGGACGCTTTCGGAACTCGTGGAGACCGCTGAGAAGGCGATGGCCGAGCACGAGGGCATCTACGGCCTGGGCTTCTGGGGCGGGACGCATTACGGGGCGGTCGAGGGCACGCTGTCCATGCTCGCCTGGGCCAACGGCGGCAGCCTTGCCGGCAAGGAGGGCCGGGCGACGTGGGCGAACGAAGGCGTGGCTTCGGGCGTAAGGTTCATGTCGGATTGCGTCAACCGGTACGGCATCTCGCCCAAAATCTGCCTGACGACCGTCGACGGGCTGGACGTGCAGGAGATGTTCTACAACGGCAAGCTGGCCATGATCTTCGATGGCTCCTTCGCCTACTCCCGCAACGAGTTCAACTACGAGAGCGTGGAGGCGTACGGCTTCTCGCCGATGCCCGGCGTGGACGGCTTCTCCAAAAACTTCTCCAACGGCTGGGCCTGGGGCATCCCCAGCAATGCCCGACAGCCGGATCTGGCCTGGTCTTTCATCGAATGGTTCGAAAGCCGCGAGGTGCAGATCGAGCACGCCCAACTGGAGGGCACGCTGCCCACGCGGGTGGACGCGCTGGAGGACGCGAGCTTCGCAAGCTCGGGCTTCGCGCCGCAGTTCATCGAGGACCTGATCGGGTACGGCCGCCCGATGGACAAGTTCATCTACTACCAGAGCGCGCTGGAGGCGCTGGCCGCGGCGTCCACGGAATACTGCCTGACCCCCACGATTGACCTGGAAAAGGCGCTCACGGATTCCCAAAACCTGTTCAACCAGAAATACTACTCTTCCTGATCCACAGGGCAAACGCATTAAAAATGGTCGGACACATTTTTCATGCGTTTGCGAGGGGAACGAGAGACGGCGCCTAAAAATTCTGTGGAATTTTTCGGGCGGCGCCGGGTCGGGTGAGCATTTCGCAAGCGAAATGCCGCCCGCGCCGCCGTACAGGCCGCCGGCTCGATGGAACATGGAGGGCCGCGGCCCTCCAAACCTCCCAGAGTTCATGCCCCTGAAATTCATGCGTGGGCCGTATCCTGATCCCATTTCTTTAAATCCCAAAATTCCGGGCGCGAAGCGCGCGGCGAGCGTCGCTTTTGCCTTGAAAAAGTATGGAGGAACAAAACAAATGACCAATCGGACGCGCTTTCAAAACATCATGAACCACGCAAGCGACCACTCCGGTTTCTGGCACGGCAACCCCAACCCGGCCAGCGTGGACTACATCTACGGCTCGTTCGGCGTTTCGAGCGACTTTGAGCTGGGGAAGAAGCTCGGCTCCACCTGCCGCTGGGTGATGCCCGAGGAACACGGCATGTGGAAGCACCCGGAAGGCAGGCCCATGTTCGACGTGCTGGGCGGAAAGCCCCGGCAAAGCCTGAACCAGGACGGCGTGTTCGCCGACTGCGAGGACATCGCGGAGGTGGAGGCGTTCGACTGGCCGGACGAGCGGTATGTGGACTTTTCCGGGGCGATCCGGGAAATCGAAAAGACCATCGAGGCGGACCAGGCGGTCCTGTCCGGCTCGTGGAGCTGCTTTTTCCACAACGTGTGCGACTTTTTCGGGATGGAGAACTACTTCGTCAAGATGTACACGGACCCCGGCGTGGTGGAGGCGGTCACCGAGCGCGTGGCGGATTTTTACCTGCGCATCAATGAAAAGCTGTTCAGCGAGGCCGCGGGAAAGATCGATCTGTTCTTCTTCGGCAACGACTTCGGCAGCCAGCGCGACCTTCTGATTTCGCCGGAGTGCTTCGACCGGTTCGTCATGCCCACCTTCGTCAAATTCACCCGGCAGGCGCACCGGCACGGCATGAAGGTGCTGCTCCACTCCTGCGGATCCATCGACCGGGTGATCCCCCGGCTCATCGACGCGGGCGTGGAGGCGCTGCACCCCATCCAGGCCAAGGCCGCCAACATGGACGCCGAGAGCCTTGCGAAAAAGTACAACGGCCAGGTCGTGTTCGTCGGCGGCGTGGACACGCAGCACCTTTTGCCGTTCGGAACGCCTGAGCAGGTGCGGGACGAGGTGCGCCGCCTGCGCGACCTGTTCGGCCCCAACTTCGTCGTCTCGCCCAGCCATGAGTCCATCATGCCGGGCGTCACCGCCGACAACATCCTGGCGATGGCCGAGGCGGCGGCCGAATAATACCACTCCGCAACATTATTAGCCTGTCATTCCGGCGAAGGCGCCTTCGCCGGATCGGGGATAGATTCAAGACTTGGGGAGGAAAGCTCATGAAGAAGCTGGTTTCAATCTTGTTGGTGTGCCTGATGCTCCTGTCCGCAGTGTCTGCGTTCGCGGAGGGCAAGATCGAGTTCTGGAACGACAAGCTGGCCAACACCGATCCCGCGACCGTGGACAACCTGTCCGCGGCGCTGGAAGCCGATTCGGGCGTTCAGGTGGAGATCGTCTCCTATCCGGACGTGGCGGCCTACCAGACGGCGCTTCAGCAGTCCATCAAGGACGCTTCCGCACCGGGCATGTTCACCTGGTGGAACGGCGATCAGCTCAACACGCTGATCAAGAACGACCTTCTGTTGGACCTGACGGACGAGTGGGCGAACTACTACGTGCCCTCCGGCGTGTCGGCCGACGTGGCCGCGGCGCTCTCCTACGAGGGCAAGACCTATGCCGCGCCCTACGGCGTCCTGAACAACACCGTCATCTACAATAAGCGCGCCTTTGAGAAGGCCGGCATCGCCGCCGTGCCCGCCACCTTCGACGAGTTCCTGGCGGACTGCGAAAAGCTGAAGGCCGCCGGCATCACCCCCATCGCCCTCAAGAACGACTCCTGGGCGGGCTTCATCTGGTTCCAGCAGATGCTGGCAGTCTACGATGTTGGCCTGTACACGGGCGTCTGCGACGGCTCCATCCCCTACACCGACGAGCGCATCGTGGCCGTCATGCAGTCCTGGCGCGACATGTTCGACAAGGGCTACTTCGCCGCGCCCGTCCAGGGCGTCGACACCGCCAAGGCCTTCGCCAAGGACGAGGTCGCGATGGTGCTGGAGCCCTCCCTCTACCTGCCCGCGCTGGTCAACGAGTACGGCATGGTCTCCGGCACCGACTTTGACGCGCTGGCCGTGCCCTCCGCCACCGGCGCCAAGAGCGTCGTGTTCTTTGAAGTCTCCCCGCTGGCCATCCCGAAGGCCACCGCCGACGTCGAAGCCGCCAAGAAGGCCGTTCGCGCCTTCGTGATGGCCGGCGCGCAGCAGGTCATGGCCAACGACATCGGCATGCCGGCCTCCAGCGCCGCCGAGATCACCGATCCGACGATTGCCAAGATGGTCTCCTTCGGCAACGATGCGGAGCACATCCAGCTGGTGCTGCGCTACTACGAAAGCACACCCGCGGAGCTGCGCGACGTGGCGCTGGACGAACTGGCCAAGTTTATCTACTCCGGCGCGCCCATCGAGGAAGTTCTCTCGGCCATCCAGGTCAAGGCCGACGCGGTGTTCGGCAAGTAAGAACCAGTCGAGCTGGCCGCGCTGGGTTCCCCAGCGC
>JAEZHK010000083.1 GCA_023416655.1 Bacillota bacterium | reverse complement strand
GGGGGAGCGCATCGGGGAGGCGATGTTGTCGTACACGGTCATGTGCGGGTAGAGCGCGTAGTTTTCAAACACCATCGCCACGTTGCGCTCGGCGGGGTCCATCTGGTTGACCACGCTGCCGCCGATTTTGACCACGCCCTCGGTGGGCACCTGGATGCCGGCGATGTTGTTGAGGATGGTGGTCTTGCCCGCGCCGGCCGGCCCGAACAAGACGAAGAATTCCTTGTCCTTGATGGTCAGCGTCACATCATCCAGCGCGGTGAGCTTGCCAAACCGCTTGGTGACGCCCTGAAGTTCAATCTTTGCCATGCTTCCACCTATCCCTTCACGGCGCCGAAGCTCAGGCCGCGCACCAGGTGCTTTTGGATGATGATTGCGAAGATGATCGCCGGCAGCGCGGAGAACGTGGCCGCGACCGCCATCTGCCCGTAGTGTACGGTGGACTGCGCCAGGTACTTCGTCGCCGCGACGGTGATCGGCTCCACCTGGATGCCCGCGAGGAGCAGCGGGAACGTGAAGCTGTTCCACGAGAAGATGAAGCAAAGGAGCGCCGACGCCACGAGGCCTGGCTTGATCAGCGGCAGCAGGATCTTCAAAAAGATCTGCCACCAGGAGTAGCCGTCCACCTGTGCCGCGTGTTCGATTTCCACCGAGATGTCCTCAAAGTACCCCCGGACCACCCAGATGATGAGCGGCATCGAGATCAGCTGGTACACCCAGATGAGGCCGAGGTAGGAATCGTACAAGCCCAGCTTCTGGTAGATCATGTACAGCGGCAGCACCACCAGGATCTCCGGCGCGAACTTGAAGGAGAGGATCTGGAACGCGATGGCCTCTTTCTTCTTGAAGTTGTAGCGCGCGAAGGCGTAGGCCGCGGGCACGCCCGCCAGCACCGACACGACCACCGCGCCGCCGGACACGATGATGGAATCGCGGATGTAGCGGAAGTAGTCGGACTTGAGGAAGACCTCCTCGTAGTTGACCAGCGTGGGGGTGAAGACGAACGTGGTCGTCAGCATTTCCGCGTCGGATTTGAACGTCAGAATCAACATCCAGATCAGCGGGAACAGCGCGAAGATCGCGTAGATCAGCAGCCCGCCGTTTTTGAGAGCCGCGTAGAGCCTGCGTTGAGCCGTCATTCGCCCGCTCCTTTCTGCGCCCGCGGAAGCCTGCGCTTCTTGGGCGTCTCTTCCAAATCCTTGCCGGTGGCCTGGTACTGCGACTTGCGCCAGGCCTTGACGATCTGCGTGGCGGCGAGGTTGACGATGAACCAGAGTACCAGGATGAAGGGCAGGGCGCTGGAGAACTTCTGGTACATGTAGCCGCGGGTGTAGGAGGTGACCGAAAGGCTCATCAGCGTGTCGCCGGGGCCGCCCTTGGTCAGCGCGAAGATGATGCCGAATTCCTGCAGCGCCGCCATCAGGCGGAAGAGGAGCGCAATCAAAATGCAGGGTTTGAGCATTGGAAGCGTCAGGGTTTTAAAGTTGAACCAGGCGCTGCCGCCGTCAATCTTGGCCGATTCAAACGGGGATTTGGGCAGCGACTGGATGCCGGCCAGAATCAGGATGATCACGAAAGGACAGTTGATCCAAACGTCGATCATCACGACGGTCAGCATGGCGGTCTTCTGCGAAGCGCCCCACTGCATGCCGAACACGCCGAACAGGTTCAAAAACTTCGCGATGATGCCGACGGAACTGGAGAGCATGAGCTGCCAGATGACCGTGCCGATGACCGGGGCGACCATCAGCGGGAAGATCAGCGCGACGCGTAAGATCCGGGAAAAGCGGTTTTTGAGGTTGCCCAGCAGCATCGCGATGCCAAGGCCCAAGAGTAGTTCCACCAATGTGGACCAGAATGCGTACTGCAGCGTAACCCACACGCCGTTCCAGAACTGGCTGTCCTGGAACATGCGGATCCAGTTGCGAAATCCGATGAGCGCGGCGTTGGGGGCGCGGAAGGTGTAGCCGGTCAATGAAAAGTAGATTGCCATCGCGAAGGGGATCATGATGCCGATCGTGATGAGCAGCGCCGGAGCGACGATCAGGTAGGGCCTGAGGCGCGTTTTGAACGGTATCGTGTTCAGATCGGCTGGCGCGCTTCGCTGCGCGCCGGAGGTCTTCTGGGTAAGCACTTGGATTCATCTCCCTCCCTGATGCCTTGGAAGCGCCGTTACACCGCGGCGGGCCGGGCGTATCCGGTGCGGAGGTCCGGGGCCTAAACCCCGAACCTCCGCATTTTTGAGGCTTGACGGCTCTTAGCCGACGACGAGGTCTTCCACCGCGATGTCGAGCTTCGCCTTGAGCGCCTTCATCGCGCCTTCGGTGTCACAGCTGCCGGTGGTGCGGTATGCTTCCACCAGATCCTGCAGCGTGGCGGCCCACTCGGTCGTGGTCTCGAAGAAGTAGGGCTGGGGGGTGAACTGGATGGTCGCGTTGGGCAGCAGGACATCCAGCGCTTCCAGGTAGCCGAAGGACTTGCCGACGACGGACTTGTAGGCGTCAGACTCGGCGACAGACTTGCGCGGGCTGTCGGCGCAAGCGCCGTCCGTGCCGGAGAAGAGCATGAACTCGGGGCTGGTGAAGTACTGCAGGAACAGCCACGCCGCGCCCTTGTTGTCGGAGTTGGCGTTCATGCCCATGGACCACACCCACACGTTGGACTTGA
>JAEZHK010000074.1 GCA_023416655.1 Bacillota bacterium | reverse complement strand
CGGCGTTGATGCGGGCGATCCACAGGCGGCGGAATTCGCGCTTCTTGAGCTTGCGGCCGATGAACGCGTAGCGCAGGGAGCGGCGAACCTGCTCGCTGGCGGCGCGGTACTGCTTGGAACGGGCGCCGAAGTAGCCCTTGGCCAAACGGAAGACTTTGCGACGTTTCTTCAGGGCGTTAACAGCCCTCTTGACTCTTGCCATTTCTGATTCGCCTCCTTACTTATACGGAATCAATTTCTTGATGGTTTTGACTTCGCCGCTGAACACCAGGGCGGCCTTGCGCAGGTTGCGCGTGCGCTTGGTGGGCTTCTTGGTCAGAATATGGCTTTTGTACGCCTGCGAACGCTTGATCTTGCCGGTCTTTGTCAGCTTGAAGCGCTTCGCCGCGCCGCGGTGGGTCTTCTGCTTGGGCATGGAAACTCCTCCTCTCGTTTACGTGCATCATTTCGCGAAGATTTAGAAGCGCGCTCCTAATCCTTATCGCGCGGGGCAAGGATCATGATCATGTTGCGGCCTTCGATCAGCGGTTGGCGCTCGATGGTGCAGTATTCCTTGATCCGCTCGGCGAAACTTCTCATTACCTGAAGACCGATTTCGGAATGGGTAATCTGTCGGCCACGGAAACGGATGTTTACCTTGACCTTGTCACCTTCCTCAAGGAACTTGACCGCGTTTCGGAACTTGACGTCCACGTCGTGGTCATCGATGGTCGCGGACAGCCGGACCTCCTTGATGGTGATGATCTTTTGATTCTTGCGAATCTCGCGTTCGCGCTTGGATTGTTCGAAGCGGTATTTGCCATAATCCAGCAGCTTGCACACCGGCGGCTTGGCCTGTGGCACAATCTTGACCAGATCAAGCTGACGTTCTTCGGCGAGTTCCATCGCCTGACGCGTCAGCATGACGCCCAGCTGTTCGCCGTTCTGATCGATCAAACGCACTTCGCGGTCGCGGATTTCCTCATTAATCATCAGATCGTTGTTGATACCCATGCACCTCCCATATCGGTTCCAGAAAAAAGAAGCGGGCGCTACGCAAAAGCGTACGCCCACACACGAAAACCAATGTTTCATGCCAACCCTGGCTGGCGATGCCGCCGGGTGAGAAGCGAGCGCTTCTGCTTTATCAAAAGCATTATAGCATTCCAGTATGCGTCCGTCAACTTGTATTTGAAAAATTTACACCCGAACCCGCATCGGCAGAGGCGCTTGGCTTGATTTTCATGCCGGGCGGGTACAATGAAGGCGGGGGCAATCCATGAGAAGGTGGAGGCGCGGCTGTGAGGCTCTTTATCGCGATCAACTTTGACCCGGCCACAAAGGAAAGGCTGCTCGCTGTCCAGCGCAGGCTCAGAGCGTGCGCCTCGGGCAACTTCACACGGCCGGAGAACCTGCACCTGACGGTCGCATTCCTGGGCGAGGTGGGGGAGGCCGCCGCCATAAAACGCGCCATTTCCGACCGCTTTGTCCGGCCAGTGGAACTGGAGTTCGATCGGGTGGGCACATTCCGGCGGGACCTGTACTGGGTGGGCGTCAAGCCAAGCCCGGCGCTGGATGAATTGTACCGGGGGTTGGTGGATGACCTGAGGCGGGCAGGATTCTCCGGCGACTGGCAGGAGCGCCTCGTCCCGCACATCACGCTGGCGCGGGAGGTATCGCTCCGCGCCCAGCCGGACCTCTCCTTTGAGCCCTTCTCCAGACCCGCGCGGCGGCTGAGCCTGATGAAGTCCGAGCGCCTCGCGGGGTCGCTCACCTATACGGAGGTCTTCGGCAAGAGCGTTTGAACGTGACCTGACAGCGTAAAGACAAGCGTCCGCATTCGCCGGGCGCTTTGATTTTTCGTGGAGACCGGCTTCCGGCGCGCTGTCCGGAATGAACAAGGTTACCATAGTATCCTGCGCTCTGGCGCGTACGGGAGGTTGTCCCCAGCCATACTAAACCAAAACGCTACGCGCAGGGAGGGAACGGTATGACGCAAAAGGCGATCGGATGGACGCTCGTCGGCCTGCTCGCGCTATTGCTGGGCGCGACCATGTTGGGGCAGATGTTTTTGTTCAATTGGGGCGACCGAAACTTCAACGGGGAGGTGGAGAGCGCGCTCAGGCAGGCGGGGACCGGGGACTGGGCCGGGGCGGAGAAGTCGGCGGACCGGGCGGTGCAGCTGTGGAACCAGGGCAACTTCCTGGTGGCGGTCAAGTACGCGGAAACGGACTACACGCTGCTCAACCTCACGCTGACCCGCTTCCGCGTCGCCATCGCCAAGCGGGACGCGCAGTCCGCGGAGAAGGAGGGGCTCTCCAGCCTCTTCCTCTTCAAAAACATCACCTCAATCGCGCCGCAACCGTAAGGAGGGATCAACATGGTCATGCTGCTCGTTTATGCGCTGCGCTCGCTGGTCTTGGTGCTTGCCATCTGGTTTGTCGGGGTGATGCTGGGCAAGAAGTCGCTCTTGCAGATGAGCGCCTTCGACCTGGGGATCCTGATGATCATCTCGAACGTGATCTCCCAGCCGCTGGTCAACAAGGACATCTTCAAGACGTCCTTCGGCGTGATCGTTATCGCGCTGTTCGCGGTGCTGATCGCCGGGATGTCACTAAGGCGCCGCTTCTACCGGATGGACTTCGCGCCGGTGATCCTGGTGGCCTCGGGCGTGATCCGGCGGGACGCGCTCAAAAAGTGCCGCATGAGCGCGTTTACGCTGATGTCAATGCTGCGCGCCCAGGGGTTTATGAAGCTGCAGGACGTGAACTTCGCGGTGTTTGAGATGGGCGGGAACCTTTCGGTGTTCCCCAAGAACAGCGCCCGACCCGTGACGGTCAAAGACCTTTCGCTCAAGCAGCCCGAAGAGGGGCTGACCATGCCGGTGATCGTGGATGGGCAGATATTCCACGACATGCTGGACTACGCGAAGGTGGACGAGGCCTGGCTTCGCGACCAGCTGCACTCGCTGTATCGCGCGCGGCCGGAGGACGTGTTCTTCGCCGAAATTGACGACCAGAAAGTCTTGTACGTGAACCTGATGAGCGAGAGCGCGGGCATCGCTCCGTCACCCGCCAGGGATCAGTAATCACAATATGTATGGGGCGTCCGACCGGTCGCCCCTTGCTTTTATTTCTTCGGCCTGCGCAGCCGGATGCCCGCCGCGATCCAGTCCGGCGCGTAGGCGGAGGTGCAGCCCTTGGGCACCTTCTGGCCCTTGTAGACGCCCAGCCGCTCGCCGATTTCGATGCCGCGGCCGGTGAACGCCTCGTACCGGATGGCGGTCTCGCACATTGCCCGGTTCATGGCCCACTGTGTAAGCGGCGGCGCATCCACGAGGCTCTGCTCCGCCAGGTCCACATAGTGGGCGAGCGCTTCGGTCTTGAACTGCTTGCTTTGAATGCCACTTATGACCAGCGTCCAGCCCACGCGGCCTTCCAGGTCGTCCGGGGAGGTGAGCCAAGCCTCGCGCAGCTCCGCCGCGTATGGGGCCTCGGCGACGGCGTCGAACACCAATTCGTCCAGAAGATCGATAGTTCCGGCCTCTCTGATCATGCGCTCCGCCCGGTCCCTTTCCAGCTTCGCGGGGTCCAGGATCATCGCGGACAGCATCCTCGCGTCGGCGTTGCCGGTCTCCCAGAGGGAGAGCGCCAGGGCGTGGTCCCTGCCGAGCGTTTCCGCCAGCTTTCGCAGGTTGCCCATCGGCACGCCGAACAGGTTCTCGCCCGCGCCGTTCTTTTTCATGTGCTTTTTCCGGGCCTCGTTGCCCCATGCGGCCAGCTGTTCCATGACTTTTTGTATGTCCATGCCCCCGCCTCCTTTGCCGCCCGTTGCCGGGCTTGTCCATTATACTACCTTTGCCGCGGCGGTGTAAACAAGGGCAACGGCATGAACCATAGTTCCTGCCGTCGCCAGAGGGAGGTGATTATGAGTGCTATTCCTGCGCGAGCGTCGAGAGCACCGCCGCCTTGGTGACGATGCCCATCAGCGCGCCGCCCTCGTCCACCACCGCCAGCGGGTAGGGGGACTGCGCGGCGCGGGGCAGAATGGCGTGGACGGTCTCGTCCGGCACGCAGGTTTCCACCTCCGGGTTCATGACCTGGCCGATGGTCAGGCCCTCGCGGTGGGCGCGCACGGCGTCCGCGATGGTCAGGATGCCCTTGAGGCGCAGTCGGTTATCCACCACGTAGACCGTGGACAGCGCGTGCTTGCGCATGGATTCGATGGCCTGCGCCGGGCGGTCGGATAGACGGGCGATGCTTGAGGGCGTGATCATGACGCTGCGAAGGGCGGTGACCTTCGAGCGGTCGGCGCTGCCGACGAACCTGCGCACGTAGTCGTCCGCGGGGTTCGCGCTCATGCCCTCGGGGGTGTCTACCTGAACCACCTTGCCGTCCCGCATGATGGCGACGGTGTCGCCGAGCTTGAACGCCTCGTCGATGTCGTGGGTGATGAAGACCACCGTCTTGCCGAGCTTCCGCTGGATTCGAAGCAGCTCGAACTGCATGTCGCTGCGGACCAGCGGGTCGAGCGCCGAGAAGGGCTCGTCCATCAAGAGCACCTCCGGATCGCTGGCCAGCGCCCGCGCGATGCCTACCCGTTGGCGCATGCCGCCGGACAGGCTGCTCACGGACTGCTTTTCCAAGCCCGAGAGCCCCACCATGTCGATCACCTCGCGCGCCTTCTGCTCGCGCTGGGCACGGGACATGCCGCGCACCTCGAGGCCGTAGGCCACGTTGCCCATGACGTCGCGGTGGCTCATCAGGCCGAAGGACTGGAACACCATCGACACCCTGCGGCGGCGAAGCTCGAGGAGTTCTTTTGTATTGAACTTCGTGATGTCCTCGCCCTCAAACAGCACGCTGCCGCCGGTGGGCCTGTGCAGCCGGTTCAGGCATCGCACCACGGTGGACTTGCCCGAGCCGGAGAGGCCGATGACCACGAAAATCTCGCCGCGGCGGACTTTGAGGTTCACGTCCCACAGCGCGACGGTCGCGCCCGTCCTTTTGTAGACAAGCTGCTTGTCCGAGCCTTCGCGCATCATGCGGGCGGCCTCCGCCCGGTTGACGCCGTAGAGCTTCGACACGTTCTGAAGTTCTATGATGTAGTCGTTACGCTCTTCAGCCATTCTGATCGCCTCCGGGTTTTCGCGCTTCGCGGGCCTTTTTCTTGTCCGTACCGAACCAGCCTTGCGTCAGCCGGTCCATCAGGATCGCCAGGATCACCACCGAGAAGCCGGACACCAGCCCGCGGCCGATCTCGGTGCGGTTGACGGCGATGAGTACCTCGTTGCCAAGGCCCCGCGCGCCGATCATCGAGCAGGTGACCACCATCGCCATCGCCATCATCAGCGTCTGGTTGACGCCGGCCATGATCGTGGGCATCGCCTGCGGAATCTGCACCTTGTAAAGGGTCTGCCCCCGGGTCGCGCCGAAGGCGCGGGAGGCCTCGACCACGTCCTCGTCCACCTGCCGGATGCCAAGGCTGGTGAGCCGGATCACCGGCACGATCGCGTAGATCACGGTGGCGATGACCGCCGAGGCCGAGCCCATGCCGAAGAAGAGCAGCGCCGGGATCAGGTAGACGAAGACCGGCATGGTCTGCATCGTATCCAGTATCGGGCGGACGACGCGCGTCGCGCGGTCGGAGGCCGAAAGCAGGATCCCGATTGGGAAGCCCAGAATCAGCGCGATCAGCACGCTGGCCAGCACGATGGAGAGCGTCTGCAGCATCATCGTCCATAGCCCCACCACGCCCACCAGGCAGAGTAGCGCCGCGTACAGGATGCCGCTTCTGAGCTTCCCACGGGCTTTCCAGCCCAGTACGAACACCAGCGCCACCAATACAAACCACGGGATGTGGGCGAGCATCCAGTTGATGGAACCGACGAGCCTGATCAGGCCCTGGCCGACGATGTCCTCAAAGAACCAGGAAGCCCCGGCCGCGAAGCCGCGCATCGCGTGGTCGATCGCCGCCACGTTGGGCTTGAACACAAAAGGAAAAACACCCGGATCACCCAATTCTCTCACCCCGCATCCTGTGGTTTTTCATCTTATAACGCCGCGTTGACCTTGGCCGCAAGATCGGCGGTCAGCCACTGGTCGATCAGCTCCGGATGCTGCTTCAAAAACCATTTGGCCGTGGCCGCGTAGTCGTCTCCGGTTTCCTGCATGTGTGCCAGCGCCTCGCCGGTCAGCGCGGAGGAGGTGTGGTACTTTGAGAGGAATTCGCAGTACTCGGGGTTGGACTGTTTGAACTGGTTGGAGACGCAGACCGTGACCCGCGTGGCGGGGAAATCCGATTGGCCTTCCATGTAAGTGTCCGGGTTGTAGGGCGTGTCCTGAAGCCGCACGAAGTCGTACATGCCCATCAGCCACGTCGGCTCCCAGTAGTAGGCCACGATCGGCGCGCCCTTGTCCCAGGCGGATACGATCGCCGCGCTCATCGCCGCGTCGCTGCCCGGCAGCACATAGTTGTACATCTGGTCGAGGCCGTAGTGCTGGATCTTCTTCTCCAGGATGGTGGTCACTTCCCAGCCGGGCAGGCCGCCGAAGATTCGGCCCTTGCCGGGGTCTTCCGGATCGGGGAAGAGGGAGGCGTATTTCTTGAGGTCCTCGATGGTCTTGAGGTCGGGCGCGACCGGCTCGATGCCGCGGGCGCTGTCGCCCTCGATCACGTAGCGGGGCACGTACAGCCCCTGTGCGTTGTCGTCAAAGTTTGTGGACAGCTCCTGCATCCGGCCCTGGGCGATGTCGTCGCCGTAGGTCGCCAGGTTGTCCGTCCACATCTCCATGTGCACGTCAATGTCGCCCGACATCAGCGCCTCGGAGGTGATCGGCGTGGAGCCGGAGATTTCCTCCCAGGTGTAGCCAAACGCTTCCTGCGCGATCGTCCCCGCCACCGCGTTGTGGAAGCGGATCGAATCCCAGCCAACGTCGGCAAAGGTGATGGCCGTCTTGGGCTCCGCTCCGGCGGTCAGTCCGATCGCAAGGGTCAGCGCCAGCGCGGTCAGCATCGCGGCGATTCTCTTCATGGAATTCTCTCCTCCTGATGATGGTGTTCAGATGAATCCTTCTGACAACTTATATACTACAATAGAGTTGTTATTATGTCAACCCGACATGGGAAAACTCTCCTTAAATGGGAAAATCCTCCTTGTACCAATGGAGAACATAAATCACTCCAAAGCGGCGAGGGATTTTTGATGCGGCGCAAGGAGCCGGAGCGAGGAATAGCAGCGCTATTTTGAGCGGAAGGCGACACTGCGGCGCGCGAAAAGACCCGGCGCAACGAGTGATTTATGCTTGGAGTTGGTATTAACCGAAAAAAACCCTCCCGAATCCGGGAGGGAGAGGGAAGTTTGATCCTGTCAGGCTGTTCGCGCGATGAATTCGG
Source organism: Bacillota bacterium (assembly GCA_023416655.1). Taxonomy (GTDB): domain Bacteria; phylum Bacillota; class Clostridia; order Christensenellales; family Aristaeellaceae; genus JAEZHK01. Next base: position 3,199 of record JAEZHK010000074.1, on the reverse strand, counting down.
ACACCACGGGTACGTCGAGGACGCCGCAGACGACCACCAGCACGTCGCCCGCCTCGATCCTCCGGTCCGCCCCGGGGGACAGGGTGACCACCGCGCCCCGGCGGACGGCCAGGATGGTCGCGCCCGTTTCGCTGCGAAACGCGGACTCGCCGATCGAAAGCCCAGCGATGCGCGCGCCCTGCGGCACGCTGAATTCATAGGTCTGCATGTTGTCGCTGTGGCGGAAGCGCTCGGCTAGGTCCGCAAGGCGCTTTATGGTGGCGTCGATGCGCGCGTCCAGCGCGCGGCGCTCCTCCATGAGCTTTGAAAGCTCCTCCCGCAGCAGGCGCAGCCCCGCGGCCTCACCCGACTGTTCCACGTACAGCGCCGCCTGGTGGCGGGATTTGACCACAGCGCCCACGTTCTGCCGCATGGACAATACGTCCATCTCCGCCAGTAACCCCAGCGCGCGCCGGATGGTCTCCGGCGATACGTTGTATTGGGAACTCATCAGCGAACGCCCCGAAAAGCGCTCGCCTTCTTGAATCTCGCCCGACGCGATCCGCCCCGCGATGTCGCGGGCGACCTGCAGGTACGCGGGCGGGGTTTTCTCTCTTCTCACGGGGTACTCACTGCCTTCATGATGCTTAAGCGACAATCATCATACCCGAAACCCATGTCGATTGCAAGCGGAATAGAGTTAGAAAGTAGGGGATTGCAGGAAATCCTTCATGGCGTAGCGCTCAGGTTGTTTTGGTGGATTTCGGCATGGCCGCCTGCGCGCGCCGGAAGGCGCGAAGGTAGGTGCGGTAGGTGGCAATGTGAACGCCCTCCACCCACAGCGCCATGACGACAAGTGCCGAGAAAAACCGGCCGATTCTGCTGGGCAAGTCCATGCAATAGGTGTCCAGCCAGACCATCGGGAGGGAGAACGCAATCGAAAGAAGAAAGATGAGGTACTGCCGCGTGAGCGGCACGGAGAATTTCCCGCCGCAAGCGCCGCAGCGCTGCGTTTCAAACAGATCCCAGAACGAGAACTTCCAATAGCCCGAGGTTTCATGTGCTCGCACATCGCGATCGCCTCCATGCGCCCATTGTATGGAAGATGCTGGGGTTTGTCAACGCGATGTACACGGCCAACGCATGAATGATGGGAGCATGAACCCCGGGAGGCTTGGAGGGCCGCAGTCCTCCATGTTCGACCATTCGTACCGACTGAAGGTGAATTTGCCGCATGACATGCGTCAAATTCAGTCCCAAAGGGACAAGTTTCGCCTTGAGGCGAAACTTCCTTGCCGGTGCAAATGGATTCCCCCAAAGGGCGCGCTGCCCCCCAAGGTTGGTTTCCCTTTGGGAAACCAAGTCGCTTCGCGACCGCAACATTCCAATAATTTGGAATGTTGCGCCGAGACGGGGAATCAATTCCTTAAGTCCGGATTGCGCCCGGAATTTCCCGCAGGAAATTCAGAAATCCGGCCCCGTTCCCTTGGCAACGGCAGGAACTTTCGTTCATGCTGTTGCCCTGACGCGATGTACGATTCACCTTGACGCGCGAAGCCTGCAAGCGTACAATATGAATATTATCCGGCGGACGGCGCCCGGTGGGGCCATCCGGCTGGCGGCATGTGCAAAGGGGCGCTGCCGTTCGGGCGAGCGATGGGGGTCGCCCAATGATCCCCGACGCTGTATTACGTAACGAAAGCGGGGGAATGACCATGCACCCGAATCTGGAGGCGGTCGCGCAGGTGCTGCCGTGCCTTCAGCAGATGCTGGGCCCCAGGTATGAGTTCATCCTGCACGATTTGAGCCATGTGGAAAGCTCCATTGTGATGCTGGAAGGCGACGTGACCCACCGAAAAATCGGCGGGCCCGCCACAAACTACCTTCTGAAGTTGCTCCGGGAGAGCGGCGACGGGGCGGAAAACAGCGTCAACTACAAAACCGTGCTGCCCGACGGCCGTGTGCTGCGCTCGTCCACCATCTTCATTCGGGACGACGCGGGAAAGGTCTTGGGTTCGCTGTGCCTGAACCAGGATTTGACGGATTACATCGTCGCCAAGAACCTTCTGGAAGACGCGATTTCCTTCGCGCCGCCGGAGGCGGAGTCGCCCAAGGAAACCTTCGCGCAGGACATCAGCGAGGTCATGGAATCGGTGGTGGACACGGAGGTGTCGCTGTTCCAGAAGCCCGTGGCCTACATGCAGAAGGAAGACAAGCTGGTAATTGTGTCCAAGCTGGAGCAGAAGGGCATCTTCGCGGTCAAAAACGCCGTCGAGTATGTGGCGGAGTGCCTGGGCGTCAGCAACTTCACCGTCTACAACTATTTGAAGGAAGTCCGCGGCAAGGCGAAGAACGCCTGAGCCATGGCTTGGATCTGCCACGGTGCGCCTTCGGACACGCGCCGTGGTTTTTGCATCCGGCGGACGCTGTCATGCGGGCTTTGATCCGATCCCTTGATTCCCGCGAGGAATCCGTGGTATATTCATCTAGGAGAAGGCCGCCACACCGGTCGTTAGTGCCGCAATACAATGGTGCACAAATTTTCTTTCGAGGTGCCGACATGAACATCAGCGTCAGGAAATACGAAGGAGCGGACCTAAAGGAAATGGCGCGCATCTGGAACCGGGTGGTGGAGGACGGCATCGCGTTCCCGCAGGAGAACAAGTTGACGCTCCCCGAGGCTTCGGCGTTCTTCGCCGCGCAGAGCTTCGCGGGCGTGGCAGAGGGGGAGGGGAAGATCTTCGGCCTCTACATCCTGCACCCCAACAACGTCGGGCGCTGCGGCCACATCGCCAACTGCAGCTACGCCGTGGACGAGGCGGCGCGCGGGATGGGAATCGGCGAAGGGCTGGTCGTGCACTCGCTTAAGACGGCGAAGGCGCTGGGCTTTCGCATCATGCAGTACAACGCGGTGGTTGCGACCAACCTGGGCGCGCTGCGCCTGTACGAAAAGCTGGGCTTTACGCGCCTTGGCGTGATCCCCGGCGGCTTTCGCATGGACGGCGGCTACGAGGACATTGTGCCGATGTTCAAGGTGCTGTAAGAGGCCCGTAATACCAATGCGAAACATTATTTTGTCCAAAGCGGCGAACATTTTGTTCCTGGCTAGGAGCCGCAGCGCAGGAATAGCAGCGCTATTTCAAGCGGAGAGCGACACAGCGGCGCACGATTCAAATTCCATTTGAATCGTGCGGTCGCGAAGCGACTTGGTTTCCCGCAG
>JAEZHK010000062.1 GCA_023416655.1 Bacillota bacterium | reverse complement strand
TACACCTTCATGCTGCCGCCCCACATCCTGACCTACGAGTGCGGCAAGACCGCCGGGCAGTTCCCGAAGTTCGAGGAGGACGTGTACCATCTGGAGGAAGAAGAGCGGAAGGAGAAGGACTTCCACTTCCTCCTGCCCACCGCGGAGACCGCGCTGATCAACCTCTACCGCGACGAGATCCTGGAGGAAGACGACCTGCCCAAGCGCCTCTTCGCCTACACCCCCTGCTACCGCCGGGAGGCAGGCTCCTACCGCGCCAGCGAGCGCGGCATGGTGCGCGGCCATCAGTTCAACAAGGTGGAGATGTTCGGCTTCACCCGGCCGGAGGACTCCGTGAAAATGCACGAGGAGCTGATCGCGAAGGCCTGCCGCCTGGTGGAGGGCCTGGGCCTTCACTACCAGCTTTCCAAGCTCGCCGCCGAGGACTGCTCCGATTCGATGGCCACCACGTTTGACATCGAACTGTGGCTGCCCAGCATGAACGAGTACAAGGAGTGCTCGTCTGTCTCGAACGCCATGGACTACCAGGCGCGGCGCGGCAAGATCCGCTTCCGCCGCAAGGACACCCGGAAGATCGAGTTCGTGCACACCCTGAACGGCTCCGGCCTCGCCACCAGCCGCCTGATGCCCGCCATCGTCGAGCAGTTCCAGCAGGGCGACGGCAGCGTGGTGGTGCCCGAGGTGCTCAGGCCGCTGCTCGGCATGGATATCATCCGCAGGAGGTAAGCGTATGCGAGCAGTCCCCGCTGACCGGATCACGCACGAGGCGATCGCGCCCTACGGCGCGATGGCGGATTTCCTCGAACCCCAGGGATTCTCACTGGACGGCGCGCTGCACCGGTTTTACCCCGACCGCGTGATGGTCTACTCCGAGGACGACTTCGCGTTCTCGCCGCTCACGGTCAAAAAGCCGGAGAAGATGGTCATCGACGCCATGGAGATGCACGAGCTGGCCGACGAGATCATCCTGCCGCTGGACGACGACGTGGTGGTTCACGTCGCCCCTACGACGCCGGGCAAGCCCGACACTACGAAGGCGGAGGCGTTCGTCGTGCCGAAGGGCACGCTGGTCAAGCTGAACCGGGGCGTGTGGCATTTGGCGCCGCTGCCGGTCAACCTGCCCGCGGTGCACATCCTGATCGGCCTGCCGCAGCGCACCTACGCGCTGGACTGCGAAGTCGTACCGCTGCCCGAGGGCGAGCAGTTCGAAATCATCCTGTGACAACACACTGTCTGCGAAAAACCGCCGGATTGTTCCGGCGGTTTTTCGCGCACTGTCAGGCGATATGATGACGCCACATCACCCAACTGGAGGACGCTTTGATTTGGGCGAGGTGGATGCCTATTCATAAGCCTCTTGACCTAACGGCCAAGAGGCTTTACGATCCACCATTATTTGTGTTGATAGGCAATAAGCACGATGCCCTTGCCACCATCAGCATGAATTTGCGACTCCAGTTGCTGAAGCTTCTGCAAATCCTGCGGGGAAAGACTGGCCACCGGCCACTTGTCGGGCGGTTCCATATTCTAACCTCCTTACAATGGTTGATCGTTCTTATTAAGCCCTGAACAAGGGAAATTATTCATGGATGGGACCGAATACTTCTTGAGTCTCAAGATGCAAGCCGTCCGTTGATATTTGTCTTGATTATAGCTTATTGCAGCATTTTCAGCCGCCTTCCGACCTCGCCGCAAGGGTTGATTGCCATGCGCAGCCGCTCGCCAACATTTTTCGCGCAGACCGATTTTTCTGCTTGACACCATCCACAGGCCGTGTTATAATGATGCCCGTTCCGCAAAAGAATGCGGGTCATTAGCTCAGTTGGTAGAGCACCTGACTCTTAATCAGGGTGTCCAGGGTTCGAGTCCCTGATGACCCACCAGAAGGACCCGGTCGAAAGGCCGGGTTCTTTCTTTTTGCCCGGCCCACTCTACGGAGCGTAGGTTGCCGCTTCATTTTTGGCGTGGTACAATGGCGTCGAAATCGGAAAGGGGCGCACCTATGAGCGGATTTGTGACGGGCAGCGGCATCAGGCTGCTGCGAGAAAAAAAGGGGTACACGCAAAAACAGCTGGCGGACCTTGTGATGGTCAGCGACAAGGCGGTCTCCAAGTGGGAGACGTCGAGGGGGCTGCCGGACATCAGCCTGATCGAGCCGCTGGCAAAAGCGCTGAGTGTGTCGGTCGCAGAGCTTCTGGCCGGAGAGCACATCGAAAACCGTAACCGCGCGGGGAACATGCTGCGAGGCAGCTTCTACGTCTGCCCGATCTGCGGCAATGTCATCCATTCGATCGGGCGCGGCGCGTTCAGCTGCTGCGGCGTGCTGCTGCCGCCCCTGGAGGCGGAGCCCGCCGAGGCGGAACACGAAATCAAGGTGGAAATGGTCGAGTCCGACCGCTACGTCACCCTCAAGCATCCGATGGACCGGGCGCATTGCATCTCGTTCATTGCCTATGTCACGATGGACCGGGTGGAGATCCGCAAGCTCTATCCTGAGCAGGACGCGGAGGCGCGCTTCGCGCTCGGCGGGCGCGGCGCGATCTACGCCTATTGCAGTTGGCACGGCCTTTTCAAGGTCAAGGTTTGACGAGAGGGTCGGGAATAGGCGACAATATGGAACCTTTCCCGGTCGTGAAGCCCGAATCTCCCCGGTCATTCACGCTTCGGCATTGATAACGTGATAAAAATGTGGAGATGATTTCATCCAGCAGGGGCTCGGCGGCTTTCAGGTTTTCGCCGTCCGTGAACAACCCCGGCCAGGTCAGGCAGCCTTCGACCATCCCGTAAAAAACCCGGGCGGCAAGCGCGGGGGACGGACAGTCCAGCTTCCGGTCCTCCCCGGCGGCTTTGAGCCAAAGCACAAAGGCCTTGTGCGGCTCAAACTGGCTTCGGGTTTTCTTCCCGAATTCCATGTCCATCAAAAAAACCGAGGTAAACAGTTTTGAAAGCCCCCTGCGGGTGGGATCATCGATCAGAAACAGTTCCGCCTGCGCGAACGCCTGCAGCTGTTCGCGCAGTGTTTTTGTTTTGGAGTATTTTACCGGCTTGATCCCGTCGCGCTGCCTGAGGAAGTCCTCCACAATGGCCTGAAACAGGGTTTCCTTGCTAATAAAGTGGTTGTAGATCGTGCGTTTTGAAACGCCCGCGGTCTCTGCGATTTTGTCCATGCTGGACGCTTCAAAGCCGTATTCCGTAAACACCCGGACGGCGCCGTCCAGAATCTCTTTTCGCTTCAGGCTGGTATCCCTTTTTTTTCTTGGCTTTTTGATTTCCGTCATCCGGCGAAACCTCCTGGCATAATTTACACTGATCGGTGCAAGAAAAGTCTTGACAGAATTAAATTACACCGTATAGTATAGTTTATGTTGATTCCGAATGCAAGATTTGGAGGGGAATCCATGAAACGAACGAGGAGCAAGTTTTCGATGGCGCTTGGGACCGCGCTGTTCCTACAGGCCTTTACTTCCCTGTTCAGCGGGGCCGCATTGTTTGACCCGCTGGTTGACAAAAGCGACGTCGGGAAAACATTGAGGGCGATCGCCGACCATGCCTTTCGCGCGAAGCTTTCCGTATTCCTGGACATCGTGACCGCGATCGCCATCGTCTGGCTCGCGGTGCTGCTCTTCCGGCTCGTCCGTGAGGCCGGCCCCGTCTGCGCGGGCACCGCGCTGGCGCTGTACGTCCTGGAAGCGAGCGCTCTGGTGACGTGCAAGTTCATCACCTATGCGCTGATCCTGACCGGCGGAATCTATTCGGCCACCGGGGACATGGCGCTGGAAGCGACGGGTCAATTGCTGATCCAGATGAAGAGCTTCACGTACAACATCCATGTGTTCATCTGCGGGGTAGGCGCGGTGCTGTTCTATTATCTTCTGTTCAAAACCAGGGCGCTCCCGTCCTGGATACCGCTCTGGGGGCTGATCACCATGGTGCCGGTGATGGTCGGCGTGGCCCTGATGGCCTACGGCGTCAACGTGCCCTTTCTTGTCATGGTTCCATACGTGCCCTTTGAGTTTTTCACCGGCGCGTACATCCTGGTGGCGGGCCTTTCCAGCCGTGCGCCCGCAATGGGCGTTTCCAACGCGGCAAGCGCGGTGTGACAGCGCCCGCCGGGAAGGACTTCAATCTTCCTGCGGGCTGTCCTTCGCGGCGAGCGACGTGATCAGCCGCTCCAGAGACTCCGAAAAGCGCGCGTCGTCCTCCGGCGTGCGCTTTTTCGGGCCCTTCAGGTGGTGCTTGGTATGGGCCATGCGCGCTCTTTTGTGCATATGGCGCTCGGCGAGAAGCCCGTCGATGTTCTGATCGGTGAACCACATGCCGCTCTGGTGGATCGGGCGCGCCCCCTTTCCAAGCGCCATCGCGGCCACACCGTAGTCCTGCGTCACCACGATGTCGCCCTTTTGGCAGCGGTTGACCAGCGCGAAGTCCACCGCGTCCGCGCCCGCGCCGATCACTTCCACCGTTGCGTAGTCGCTGGCAAGCACATGGTTGGTGTCGCAGAGCAGCACGACGGGCGCGCTGTGCCGCTTTGCCGTTTCGACGGTTTGACGCACCACCGGGCAGGCGTCGGCGTCCACATAGATGGTCATGCGTTCTCCTCGATTCCGCAGCCCGCCCCGCGCAGGGTGTCCAGCGCCTTTTCATAGGCTTCGTACTTGACGAACAGGTAGTCTGTGTCATAGGTGGACACCGCGAACAGGCTCACGCCCGCCGCGGCCAGCGCGCTTGCCAGACGCGACAGGATGCCGACCAGCGAAAACTCCAGCTGTCCCGCGACCCTGAGACCCCGCCAGCCGTCCTCCCGCGCCTCGCAAGCCTTTGGCGCGTCCGGTGTGGGGCAGACCAGCGAAAACTCGCTGTCCGTCCGCGCGAGGAAATGGAAGGGCCTGTCCTGCCAGACGGGTTCTTTGGGCTTGCATACGGTGAACACGCCGGGGAGCGCCTCAAGCGTCAATTCCGGCGCTTTTGCCTGCTTGATCCCGAACGCCACCCAGCGGCCGTCCAAATCCTCGACCACGAACTCGAGGTTTCCATAATCCGTCATGCCGAGGGGCCTTGCGAATCGGACGCCTTTTTTGGAAAATTCCTCATACATCGCCGTCGGGTCGCTCGCGTACAGGTAGGCGTCATAACCGTAGCCGTACAGCGTCCGGTTGGGCGTCGCCGCCCGACCGCCGCTCTCGGTCAGCACGATCTCGGCGTCCCCCAGGTACAGGCAGGCGTGCTTTTCCTTTGCATTCAGGGACTTGACCGCCCGGAAGCCCAGGCTTTCATAGTAGGACGCCGTCGCCCCGATGTCCGGGACGGAAAAGATGCAGCTGAGTCCGGATACCCGCGCCATGGTTTCACCCCTATTCAACAAAAAAACTGCCCCAACCGGGACAGCTCTTTGATCCAACCTGGATTACTGGGCCGCGACCTTGTTCAGGCGCTTGGCCATGCGCGCCTTTTTGCGGTTCGCCGCGTTCTTATGGATAACGCCCTTGCTGGCGGCCCTGTCAATGGATGAGGAAGTCACGCTGAGGAGCTGCTGGTCGGCAGAGCCCGCGGCGGTCGCAACCTCAAACTTCTTGACGGACGTGCGCATGGCGGTCTTGATCATGCGGTTACGCAGGTTCTTTTTCCTGTTCACCTTGACGCGTTTGATGGCGGACTTAATGTTCGGCAATTCTGTTCACCTCCCAGCCTTTTGTCGACAAACGCCATTATACCATGTGAAGCGGACGAATGCAATACTGTGATTGGCGGATTTGGTTAAAACTTCGAAAGCTGCGATGATCCTGCCCGCTTTCCGGCATGCTAATACCAATCCTCAACATTCTTTCGCCGTCGAGGCGGATTTTTTCGCGCATGGCATAGGGACAAACGGGAGGCGGTCAAGTTTGCAGATTCGCACGGATTTGGCGATGGAAGCCATCGGGCCGGACGGAGAGCGAGGCAAGGCGAGGTATCCGGGGGTCAAGGTGGCGGTCTGGGAGGAGGGCGGCATCACCGTCACCGAGGTGGTGATCGACGAGGATGCGGGCGCCCGGATGATGGGCAAGCCCCTGGGCCGCTATATCACGCTGGAGTGCGGCGAGGTGCGCACCGGCAACCCCGAGATGCGCAAGGCGGTGTCCTCGCTTTTGGCGGAGGAATTGACCCGCATGCTGCCGGGGGGCGACCAGCCCGTAATGGTCGTGGGGCTTGGCAACCGCCAGGTGACGCCCGATTCGCTGGGGCCGATGACCGTTGACCGCACGCTGGTCACACGGCACATCTTTCAGGAACTGCCCGACAGCGTGGACGACCGAATGCAGCCGGTATGCGCCATCGCGCCGGGGGTTCTGGGCGTGACCGGCATCGAGACGCTGGAGATGGTCTCGGCGCTGGCGGAGCGCGTGAAGCCCCGCGCCGTCATCGCCATCGACAGCCTGGCCGCGCGGGAGGTGTCCAGGGTGGGAACGGCCATCCAGCTGACCGACACCGGCATCCAGCCCGGCTCCGGCGTGGGCAACCACCGGCGCGCGCTGACCCGGGACGCGGTGGGTGTGCCGGTGATCGCGGTGGGTGTGCCGACGGTCATCTATGCCTCCACCATCGTCCGGGACGCGCTGGGGAAGCTGGGTGGGGAACAGGAGGACCTGGACAAGCTGACCGATGACATGCTGAAAAACGCCACCGGCGACATGATCGTCACCCCGCGCGAGGTGGACGACCTGGTGGAGGACGTGGCGGGCATGGTGGCGCTGGGCATCAATCAGGCGCTGCATCCCGGCCTCAGCGAAGCGGAGATCGCGACGATGATGCCATAAAATATCGCATTGATAATCCGCAGGCGGCTTATCAATGCGAAGGAGAAAGACTGCGCGCGGCTGAAATCCTCCGGGATTTCCTGGCGGCCCACTGACTTGAGGGTTTGTTTCACCCAGCGTGTCTGTCACACTGGGTGAAACTACGTTCCCGGCATACCTGCGCGCCGGGAACGATCGGATGCTGGGTGCGAAAGAATCTTGAGGGGTCACTGACGGGCTTTTTTATTCGGATGGGGCGCCGCGCCTGTCGCCCGAATTTTCACCGGATGGCTTAAGGTTTTATCGGTGAGGCAAGCAGCGACGAACACACCGATCAGCAGGAAGAAGAATCCAAGCACGAAGAAGCCGCCGGAATAACCCTTTTTGACTGCTATGCTGCGGGTCCATGCCCCGAATGCGAGTGCGGAACCCAGCGCGAAAAGCATCACGACGCCGTCCATGTTCATCGCCTGTTCCTCCTATATTGTGCCTATGGTTCCTTCCGCCCGCCGCAGTTCATGCAAAATAACGCGGCGGCGGGGTTTGTCGTGGAGCAGCGCGGGCACATCCAGCCCGCGGATGCCTTCTCGCCGCAGAACATGCAGTACGCCGCGCCGGAGGGCATGGCCTGGCCGCACGCCGCGCAAAGCCGCTCCTGCGGGGGCGCGGCGCTTTCGTTCGCAGCGGACGCCCCTGTCGTCACCGCCTCGTCCACAACGATTTCTGCGGGCTTCTCGGCGAAGACGTAGGGCGTATCACATTTCGGGCACCGCTTCCGGATCATTGCGTAGTAGGTGGTCGCGCGCTCCCCGCACCCGGCGCAGACCACCCATTCCTTGCCGTCCTCCGTTTTGACGGGGGAGGGCAGCGCGTATTCGGCGCGCGACGCTTCGATCGCAGGCGAATAAGGGGGGCGGCCGTTGACATAGGGGCATTGAAAGTTCTGAACGTAAGTTGGGCCGTAGTACGGCCTGGAATCCTCCTCAGACCGATCCTCCAGGCAGTAAGCGACGATGATGCCGATGATGGGGAAGAAGAAGGCCAGCCAGAACCAGCCGCCGGACCGCCCTTTGCCGGTGGCGACGCTCAAGGCCCAGAAGCCGAACAAGACTTTAATGATCAAACCGATGAACCACGGCATGCGCCCCACCGCCGTTTCGACATTTTGCATCCAGTATAAGGGAATGCGAAGAACGTGTCAACAGGCGGACGGGGCTTGTAAATCTCCGCCTGATGTTCGGACATCACCGCTTGACAGAATGTGCGTTCTAAATTATCATAAAGGTTGACGATTTTTGGGGGAGGGCCTGTGCATTGGTCATATTGGGCATCGATCCGGGGCTGGCGACGCTGGGCTACGGCGTGATCCGCTCAGAGGGCGACCGCTGCAAGCTCATCCAGTTCGGCGTGCTCAAGACGGCGGCGGGGCAGCCGCTGCCGCAAAGGCTTCGGTCGATCTTCCTGGGCATTCACCAGCTGATGGACATCTACGAGCCGGACGAGGTCGCCTTCGAGGAGCTGTTCTTTTCAAAAAACGTCACCACCGGCATGGCCGTGAGCGCGGCGCGCGGCGCGGCGCTGGCGGCTGCCGCCACCAAGACCGAGAACCTCTATGAATACACGCCCATGCAGGTCAAGCAGGCGGTCACCGGCCACGGCAAGGCGGATAAACTTCAAGTGCAGACGATGGTGAAGATCCTGCTGAACATGCAGGAGATCGCAAGGCCCGACGACGCGGCGGACGCGCTGGCGGTGGCGCTGACCCACGCGCACAGCGCCCGGATGCGTTCCCTGTTCAAGATTCAATAAGCGCCCAAAATCCGCAAGCGGCTTTTGAGCGCATGGGAAAAACTGCGTGGGCCTGAAATCCTGCGGGATTTCCGGGCGGCCCGCTGACTGAAGGAATTGTTTCCTCCAGTGTGTTCGCACTGGTTCCGGAAACCGATTCCCGGCGCACGGGTCGCCGGGAACGATTGAAGCCCAGGAGAATTCGAAAAAATCCGGGAGGCAGTATGTACGCGCATTTTGACGGCACCCTGGCTGAAAAGAACCCCGACAGCGTCGTGATCGACTGCGGCGGCGTCGGCTACCAGCTACTGGTCAGCGCCGCGGCGCTCGCCGCCGCGCCCCAGGTGGGCGCGCGGTTCAAGTGCTACGCGCACCTCTCCGTCCGAGAGGACGCGCAGGAGCTGTTCGGCTTCTACAGCCGGGAGGAGAAGGCGATGTTTCTGCGCCTTTACTCTGTCAGCGGCATAGGGCCCAGGACCGCGCTGGCGATCCTGTCGGCGCTGAGCGTGCGTGAGGTCACCATAGCGCTTCTGACGGGCGACGCGGCGTCTCTGGCCCGCGCGCCGGGCATCGGCAAGAAAACCGCCCAGCGGCTGATTCTGGAGCTCAAGGACAAGATTGACGGCGTGGAGGAGCTGACGGGCGGCCTGGCCGCGCCCGTCCCGCCCCGCGGCGGGCCCGCGGCGGAGGCCATCGAGGCGCTGATGGCGCTGGGCTACGCCTCAAACGAGGCGGCCACGGCGGTGGCCCGCGTCGCCTCGCAAACCGACCGAACCGATGAGCTGATCCGGCTCGCGCTGAAGGGGATGAACGGCTGATGGACGACGAACGACTGATCGCGACCGGGTACAATCCGGAGGACGAGGCCGAGCGCACGCTGAGGCCCCTGTCGCTTTCGGAGTACTTCGGCCAGCACAAACTAAAGGAAAGCCTGTCGGTCTACATGCAGGCGGCCGTGCGGCGCAGGGAGCCGCTCGATCACCTCCTGCTCTACGGCCCGCCGGGCCTTGGCAAGACCACGCTGGCCGGCATCATCGCCTCCGAAATGGGGCACAACATCCGCGTGACCAGCGGCCCCGCCATTGAGCGGCCGGGCGACCTTGCGTCGATTCTGACCAACCTGGCAGCGGGGGACATCCTGTTCATCGACGAGATTCACCGGCTATCCCACCAGGTGGAGGAAGTGCTCTACCCCGCGATGGAGGACTACGCCCTCGACATCATGATCGGCAAGGGGCCGTCGGCCCGGTCGATCCGGCTGGACCTGCCCCATTTCACGCTGATCGGCGCGACCACGCGGGCGGGCCTTCTGACGTCGCCGCTGCGCGACCGGTTCGGCATCAGCTTCCGGCTGGAGCTCTACGAGCCGAAGGACCTTTCGATCATCCTCATGCGCTCGGCGCGCATCCTTCGGATCGAGTGCGATGAGGACGGGGCGCTGGAAATCGCGCGGCGCTCCCGCGGCACGCCCCGCATCGCCAACCGCCTCGTCAAGCGCGTGCGCGACTTCGCGCAGGTGAAGGCGGGCGGCAAAATCACGCTGCCGGTGGCGCGCGAGGCGCTTTCGATCATGGAGATCGACGAACTGGGCCTGGACCGGATCGACCGCGCGATGCTTGAGGCGATGATCGGCAAGTTCGGCGGCGGCCCGGTGGGGCTTGACACGCTGGCCGCCACCACCGGCGAGGACGCCTCCACCATCGAAGACGTGTACGAACCCTACCTCCTGCAGCTGGGCTTTCTGATGCGCACGCCGCGCGGGCGCGTGGCCGCACCCGCGGCCTATGCGCATCTCGGGCTTTCCGCACCGGCGACTGCCGCGCCGTCCGACCAGATACGGCTGGAAATTGACGAGTAAGTGAGAAGCTTCCCTGAATGAAGACGAGCGATTTTCTCTATGACCTGCCGGAAGAACTGATCGCCCAGACGCCCATCGAACCGCGCGACCACAGCAGGCTGCTCGCGGTGGGCCGCGCGGACGGGGCCATGGAGCACAGGCATTTCTACGACCTGCCCGGTTATCTGAAGCCGGGCGATGTCTTGGTTGTCAACGACACGCGGGTGATGCCGGCGCGCCTGATCGGGGAGAGGCCCGGCGGCGGCGCCTGCGAGGTGCTGCTGCTCCGCCAGCTCTCGCCTGTATCCTGGGAGACATTGGTCAAGCCCGGAAAGAAGCTGAAACCGGGCGCGAAAGTTTCCTTCGGCGGCGGGCGGCTGACCGCCACCATCGAGGCCCCCACCGACGCGGGCGGCCGCGTGGTGCGCTTTGACGTCGCCAGCGGCTCGCTGGAGGCGGCGCTGGGCGATTTGGGCGAGATGCCGCTACCCCCCTACATCCACGAAAAGCTCATGGACCGCGAGCGGTATCAGACCGTCTACGCCCGCGCGGTGGGCTCCGCCGCCGCTCCGACGGCGGGCCTGCACTTCACGCCCGAGCTTCTGGAGAAGATCCGCTCGATGGGCGTCGAGGTTGTGCCGGTGCTTTTGCACGTGGGCCTTGGCACATTCCGCCCGGTCAAGTCGGAGGACGTGTCCGAGCACAAGATGCACAGCGAGTTCTATGAAGTCACCCCGGAGGCGGCGGAGGCGGTCAACCACGCCAAGGCCGAGGGCCGCAGGGTGATCGCGGTGGGCACCACCAGCGTGCGCACGCTGGAATCGGCGGCGTCGGATGGGGGGCTCCGGCCCGGCTCCGGCTGGACGGACATCTTCATCACTCCCGGCTACCGCTTCCGGATGGTGGACGCGCTCATCACCAACTTCCACCTGCCCGGCTCCACGCTGATCATGCTGGTGTCGGCGCTCATGGGCCGTGAGAAGACGCTGGCCGCCTACCGGGAAGCCGTGCTTCAGCGATACCGATTCTTTTCCTTCGGCGACGCGATGTTCATCCACTAGGGGCTGTCGTCACAACGGCCCCAACCATAGGAGGACGACCCTTTGCCCAAGCCCTTTGAATTTGAACTCCTGCACATCTGCAGCAAGACAGGCGCGCGCAGGGGCAGGCTGCACACGCCCCACGGGATCATCGAGACGCCGGTGTACATGCCGGTGGGCACCCAGGCGTCGGTCAAGACGCTGTCGCCGGAAGAAGTCAAGGAGATTGGCGCGGACATCATCCTCGCCAACACCTACCACCTGCACCTTCGGCCCGGAGAAGACCTGGTGAAGGAAGCGGGCGGGCTGCACAAGTTCATGAACTGGGACCGGCCCATCCTGACGGACAGCGGCGGGTTCCAGGTGTTCTCGCTGGCCGCGCTGCGGAAAGTGCGGGAGGATGGCGTGTCCTTCCGCTCGCACCTCGACGGCAGCAGCCGCTTTCTGTCGCCGGAGCGCGCCGTCGCGATCCAGGAGGCGCTGGGCTCCGACATCATGATGCAGTTTGACGAGTGCACCGCCTGGCCCTGCGATGAGAAGACCGCGGCCACGGCACTCGGGCGCACCGTCCGCTGGCTGGACCGCTGCATCGCCTCCAAGACGCGGGAGGACCAGGCGCTCTTCGGCATCGTCCAGGGCGCGTTCTTCGAGGAGCTTCGCGCCGAGAGCGCGCGGCAGGCCGCCGCGCGGGAATTGCCCGGCTACGGCATCGGCGGCCTCTCGGTGGGGGAGCCCAAGGACATCATGTACCGCATGCTGGACGTGGTCTGCCCGATCCTGCCGGAGGGCAAGCCCCGCTACCTGATGGGCGTGGGCTCGCCCGACTGCCTGATCGAGGGCGTTCTCCGCGGCGTGGACATGTTTGACTGCGTGCTGGCCACCCGCGTGGCGCGGAACGGCACCGTGTTCACGCGCAATGGGCGTCTGGTGGTGCGCAACGCCGCCAGCGCGCGGGACTTCGGCCCCCTCGAGGAGGGCTGCGACTGCTACGCCTGCCGCAACTACTCCCGCGCCTACATCCGCCATCTTCTGAAGGCGGAGGAGATCCTGGCACTTCGGCTCTGCTCCATCCACAACCTGCGCTTTCTGACACGGATGATGGAGGAGATGCGCGCCGCCATCGAACAGGATGCCACCCGCGACTGGGCGGAGGAATTCTACGCCAGCCACGGCCGGGGCGCATGGTAGCGGCAAGGGTAATCGCCTTCGCCTTCCGTGCAAGCAATCGCGAGGGAATGGGGTCGAATTTTCCGCCGCGCTTCGTATGCATTCAAACAAAAATTTTACAGCAATGTCCGCCTGGCGAGCGTTTTAGCCGTTGTGCTCCCGCGCAAACTCAAGTATAATAAAGCAGTATGATTTATTTTGGAGGAAACAACATGTTCACAGGCTTCAACTGGCTTCTGGACGCCGCGACTTCGGCCCCCGCTGCCGTCGCGTCTCTCGCGCCGGGCGCCACCGCGGCCCCTGGTGTGGACCAGAGCGGCGGACTGGTCGGCACGCTCGTCCAGCTGCTGCCGATGGTCGCGATCGTCGTGGTTTTCTGGTTCGTCCTGATCCGCCCGCAGCGCAAGAAGGACAAGGCTGTCAAGAGCATGCTCGCCAACCTGAAGGCGGGCGACCGCATCTGCACCATCGGTGGCGTTTTCGGCACCGTAACCGCCATCAAGGACGACACCGTCTTGGTGGTCGTCGGCGCGCAGAAGACCCCGCTGATCTTCGCCCGCTGGGCGATCCGCTCCGTGGAGGACGCGCCGCTGGAGAACGACGTCGAACCGCAGATTTAACCTGGGCGGCAAAGCCGCCGCTTGCAAACAAAAGCCGCAAAAGCGGCTTTTGTTTGCGTAAGGAAAGGGCCGGTTTGCTTAACCCACCGCGGGTGTTCGTACCTTCCAAACGTTCCCGGCGACCTGTGCGCCGGGAACGTGTTTTAACAGAACTGGTATCGGAAACAATACCTTAGTCAGTGCGCCGCCCGGAAATTCCAGAGAATTTCAGGCGCGCGCAGGCTTCCTCCTTCGCGTTGAAAAACCCTCGGGGTTTTTCAACGCCTAAAGATTGCTTCCTTGTGAGGGGCGGTCTTTTTTTGTGCCCGGGGACATACGCTTGGGCGAGGAGGGGATGCATGGTGGAGCGGCGGGCGACGATTTTCGCGCTTGTGAAAGGGCTGGGCACGGCGACGCTGGCGACGCTGGCGGGCATGGCGCTGCTGGCCGGCGTGGTGGTGCTGACCGGCGTCAGCGATGGCGCGGTGCTGGCGATCAACCAGGCGCTCAAGGCCATCAGCATCGCGCTGGGCGCGGCGGTGGCGGTCGGCTTTGGCGGTCGGCGCGGCTTTGTGATGGGCGCGGTCGTCGGCACGCTGTACATGGTGCTGGGTTACGCGCTGTACTGCGCCATCGACGGGCGGATGGCGCCCGCGGGCCTTCTGGTCACGGAGTTTCTGATGGGCGCGCTGGTCGGGGCGCTCGCGGGCGCGGTGACGGCCAACATCCGTCCGCACAGGCGCGCAAAGCGCCGCACCCGGGCGGCGGCGTAAGCTAGGTCTGGTCCAAAATACGGCGCTCTGTTCCTCTCAATACAAAGATCTGCGCCCCAAAACCCTTCAGGGTTTTGGGGCGCGCCTTACGCGGGGCTGGAGGTTGGCCCGGCGTATTCACGGTTGCATTCGTCAGGAGCGGCCCAGCAGCGGGAAGTTCTCGTCTTCCGAATAGTACTGCATGTCCTGCGTCAGGTAGGCGGAGTTGCAGGCGATCACGAATCGGTCCACGTTGAGGTCGGCATAGCTGAACAGCTCAATCAGGGTGCCAACATTGTCCGCGGGCGATCTGTCGCCGTAGAAGTTGGTGTCGGTGGGGTTGAACAGGTCATAGCCGCCCGCGACGGCGAGGTAGTAGGTGGCCAGGCCTACGTAGGTCACAGCGCCGCTGTAGCTGTAGCCGACGGACACGCTCGTCTCGGCCTTCCGGCAGGCGGTGATCACGTGGTACTTGCTGGAGGTCAGCCCCTTGGACACGATGGGTCTTGTGAAGGCGTCCATCACGGTACTGTCAAAGCTCGACGCACTGACGGAGGTGCTCTTGCCGATGAACATGCCGGAGAAGCAGGAGTCCAGAACCACGACCACCGTGCCCGGGACCTTGTCCAGCGCGGTCTTCAATTCCGTCACCGACAGGAGCTTGTTGTCCACGCACCACAGGCCCGTGGCCGACTCGGTGACCGACCCTTGCGCGCCGTGTCCGGAGTAGTAGAAGAAGGATACGTCGTCGCTGTCGGTCTTCGTGGCGAGGCTTGCGATGGCCGTCAGGATGTCGGCTTTTTTCTGGTCCTTGAGGACGGTGATGTTGCCGGTATAGGTCTCGCCGTCCAGGCTCGAGCGGGAGAGGACAGCGTTCATTGCGATCAGGTCGTTGTAGGGCCCTCTGAGCCGGGTGGAGTAGGCTTCGTTGCCGATCAGCAGCGCGCGGTACGTGGTATTTTTCACAACCGGCGCCGGGGTGGGGGTGGGCGCCGGGGCGGGCTTGGGCGTCGGGGTAGGCGTCGGCGTGGGGGTGGGCGTAGGCGTCGGGGTGCTGGCGGGCTTTGCGGGGGCGACAGGCGTCGGGGTGGGGGTTGCGGTGGGCTTCGGGGTGGGGGTTGGCGTGGGTTTCGGGGTCGGCGTGGGTGTGGGTTTCGGGGTGGGGGTGGGCGTCGGCGCAGGCCGCGCGACGGAGACCTGGCAGCCGGCGCGCTTTAGGCCGCTCGCGCTGGTCGCAAAGATGGTGGCGGTGCCTGAACCGACGGCGGTGATCTGACCGGAAGAGTTGACGGTTACGACGCTTTTATTGCTGGTGGTCCATTTGACGTTTTGATTGGAGGCGTTTGCCGGCAGTACGCTGGCGGTAAGCTGCACCTTGTCCCCGATTTTCATCGACGAGCTGTAAGTGTTCAGCATGACGCCGGTGACCGGGATGGGCTGGATTTTGACATTCGTGACGGCCTTGATAGACTTCTTCGATCCCGAGAAGAACTTCACGCTGGTTTTTGAGGGCGAGCCGACGGCCGCGAAGTTGATTTTAACCGTCATGTACGTCGGGGAGACGGTGTAGCTGGCGGACTGCAGCGTGAGCTTGGAAGAGTTGTACGTGACGTTCAGGTCCTCCAGCGCCTTCTGGGAGGCGGGGGCGACCTTGACATCGATCGAGAAGGTTGCGTAGCGCTTGGCCGACTTGCCGCCGGGCGCGACGATTTTTCTGGTGGAACCCGCCTGCTTTGTAATGGCGGCCGTCCCGTTCTGCGTCAGCAGGTTCCCCGCGATGAGCTGCTTCATCGACACGCGGGCATTGTACGTGGCGGCGACGGATACCACCGGCATGGAAAAGCCCAAGAGCGACACGATCAGAACCATGACCAGGGACTTCAGCGCGAACCGCTTCATTTGTTACCCTCCTCGAAGAGCCGGTCCCGTCCCGCGCCCGGGACGGTGGATTGGTAATTCTTGTATCTGCATTGTATCTGATGTTACAGATATCGTCAAGACCTATCTGAAAGTGTAATGCATTTTCGTGTTAATATTGCAATATTCAACACAAATCGGAAGACTTCTGCGAAAAAACGCGCCCGGCGGGTTGCCGACGGGCGGGTTTGCTGGATCTGTAACGTCAAATGTGCTGATGAGCGAGGAAAGGTTACATCTTGCGGACAGCGTACTTTTTGCCCTAAGTATCGACGGAGACCTCCTTCAGCCGCTGTGGAGTTACGGAGCGGTCCTGCGCCTCGGTCCGGATAGCGGCAATGGCTCCATGGTTTCCAACTCCCGCGTAACCTTGCCGAACGCCGCGTATTGGCCGTCCAGGTGTTGGGTGTCCTGGTGCATGGCGAAGAACTGGCTGCCCGCGGAAGCCCTCATCATTGCGCGGGCCATGGACAGTACGCCGCGGGCGGGCGCGATAGATGGGTTGTTCGGCATCCGCTCTGTTTTCTCCGTTTGGTTTTTCCTTTCTACTTAATAAAATTGGCCCAGCCACTGGGGGCTGAGCGCTTTTGCTGATGGTCTGACATGGGCAGGCGCGATGCGCCTGCCCATGTCGTCCTCTGGCCCGGAATCAGTTGCGACCGAAGAGCGGGTAATTGTCGTTCGTGGTGAAGTACTGCATGTCCTGGGTAATTTCCGGGTCGTTCAGAGCAGCGACGCGAGCATCCACCTCTGCGTCAGCGAAATCGAAAACTTCCTTGATGGTGGCGATGTTGTTATGGTTAATGTCGGCCAAGAGCGTGGTATCAGCCGTATCATACAGATCGAATCCGCTGCCCATTGCGATGAACAAGGTCGCCAGACCGGTGTAAATCATCCCACCGGAGGTGCTTAAAGCTGGGACATTTATGGATGTCTCGCCCTTACGGCAGGCGGTGATCACGTGGTACTTGCTGGTGGTTAACCCTTTCGCCGCTGGCGTTGTGAAGGCGTCCCTGATCACCTTGTTGTAGGCGATCGGGTTAAACGTGACCGGAGACTTGACC
The DNA here is from genome assembly GCA_023416655.1 of Bacillota bacterium. Classification (GTDB taxonomy): domain Bacteria; phylum Bacillota; class Clostridia; order Christensenellales; family Aristaeellaceae; genus JAEZHK01. The sequence continues at coordinate 41,455 of JAEZHK010000062.1, read as the reverse complement.
ATGCCCTTGGACCCGTTCTTGCCGATGAACATGCCGGAGTAGCAGCTGTCCAGAATGACAATCACCGTGCCAGGGATTGCGTCCAGGGCGGCCTTCAGCGTTGGCACGTCGATGTAAACGTTGTCCGTGCCCACGATTCCAGTCTGGTCTTCGGTCGCGGCAATCTGTACGCCGTGCCCACTGTAGCTGAAGAACGTAACGTCATTGGAATCGATGCCCTTGTTAATCATCAGATCAATTGCCCATAGGATGCCGTTTGCGGAAAAATCCTCGGCTGTAAAGATGTTGCCCGAATACGTCAATCCGTTCAGACTGGAACGGCTCAGCGCATTGGCCAACATTGTGACGTCGTTGTACGGACCGCTGCGCAAGTCATTTGCGGTGCCGGGGTAATCGCTGTTGCCGATCAGCAAAGCGCGGTATGTCACGGGACTGGAGGGCGGGGGAGTTGGCGTCGGGGTGGGCTTGGGGGTTGGCGTAGGCGTCGCTTTCACGACGGTGATCTTGCAGGTCTTTTTCTTGCCGCCGCTGACGGTTGCCACGGTGATGGTGGCCTTGCCGATTTTCTTGGCTGTGACCAGCCCGGCGGAGGATACTGTCGCGATGCTTTTGCTGCTTGAGGACCACTTCACCGACCGGTTGGAGGCGTTCTCCGGCAGTACGGTGGCGTTTAACTGCAGCGTGCCGCCCACGGTCAGCGTCGCCGACGTCGTGTCAAGGGATACGGAATTGACCGGCACTGGCTTGATCGTCACCTTGGTGGTGTCCTTGACCGATTTCCTCGTATTGGAGTAGAAGCTTAGGTTGGTGCCGCCGGGGGCGCCTGCGGCCACAAACGTGAAGGTGAGCGTCATGTATGTCCTGGAAATGCTTGCCTTAACGGTCTGGTAGGTCAGCTTCGATGAATCATACATCATGACCAGATCGTTGAGTGACGCCTGGGCGGCGGGAGAAACCTTGGCCTGGACGACGAAAATGCCGTACCGCTGCGGCGAAATGCTGTTGGTGGAGGAGATGCTCCTGATGCGGCCAGATCCTGTGGGCAGCCCGGCCACCCAGGCGACCAGCTCGGGGGTGGCGGCGAACATGGTCGAAACCGGTATGCTGACGACACTTGGATTAGGGGCGGTTTTGGCCGGCGCTTCGGAAGTGGCCAGGCTGGTCAGCGAACTCACCAGCAGGGACAAGATCACAAGGCAGATGAACGTTAGTCGCAGCCGTCGGTTCATAAAGGGCCTCCTATCATATTTCCTTGGCGAAAGGAAAAGGCATCCGCATCATCTTGAAGCGGGTATGCAGTGATACGGCTTTCGAAGCGCGAGTGGCGAGATGAGAATTTGGCAAGCACAACGGGATCGATCATGTAACACATTCTTGTTACCATTATATCATGATATGTGAATTAATAAAGTTAATAGATGGTTAATAATATATAACCCGAGCTTTGGATAGAAGCTATTGGAGGCTATAAACCGAGATCAAAGCCTATACGCCCCAAGGAGGGTGCAAGTATACCGGATGTCTCTGTCGAATAAGGTCAACAGAACCTGAGAATGTGAATCCGTTTTGCGCGATGTCCAGTTTGTAATTCGCGCTTGGAAGTTGCCTGTTTAGGATTGAGAAAATCGGGAACCCATTGCGTCGGTTCAAGAATCCACCGCCGGCGGGAAAGTCGGCGGTGGAAATGAAGAGATTGGCCGATCAGTTTTTCTGTTGTGCCGCGTTGGGCCTTGGTTACGGGCACAAGGCAATCACATCTTTTGAACGGTATAGGTCTCGCCATGGGTATCCACAGAAACCTTCTTCAGCCGCTGGGGAGCTACAGGGCGGTCCTGCGCTCCGGTCCGGGTGGCGGCGATGGCATCCACGGTTTCCAACCCCTGCGTAACCTTGCCGAACGCCGCGTACTGGCCGTCCAAGTGCGGGGCGTCCTGGTGCATGACGAAGAACTGGCTGCCCGCGGAATCCTTCATCATCGAGCGGGCCATGGACAGCACGCCGCGGGCGTGCTTGAGGGGGTTGGGGACGCCGTTGGCGGCGAACTCGCCCTTGATCGAGTAGCCGGGGCCGCCGGTGCCGGTGCCGTTGGGGTCTCCGCCCTGGATCATGAAGCCGGGGATCACGCGATGGAAGATCAGCCCGTCGTAAAAGCCGGACTGGGCCAGCGTGACGAAGTTGGCCACGGTGTTGGGCGCGGTTTCGGGATAGAGCTCGGCGGTGAAGGTCTTGCCATCTTCCATCTCAAAGGTTACGGTCGGGTTCATGGTGTCCTCCTCATTGTGGTTTGTCTTCTATTTTCACCACGGTGTACTGGTAGCCGAAGGTGTCCACGGTGACGGACTGCATCTGGAAAGCCACCAGCGGGCGGTCGTTCGCGTCGGTGGGGGTGGTGGCGATCCGGTCCACCACGTCCATTCCGCTCGTCACCATGCCAAAGGCCGCGTACTTGCCGTCAAGGCTCGTGGACTTCTGGTGCATGATGAAGAACTGGCTGCCGGCGGAATCGAAATCGCTGGCCCGGGCCATCGAGAGCACGCCGCGCTCGTGCGAGAGGGTGTTTTGAAAGCCGTTATCCAGGAATTCGCCCTTGATGGAATAGCCGGGGCCGCCGGTGCCGGTGCCGGTGGGGTCGCCGCCCTGGATCATGAAGCCTGGGATCACGCGGTGGAAGATCAGCCCGTCGTAAAAGCCGGACTGGGCCAGCGTGACGAAGTTGGCCACGGTGTTGGGCGCGACCCGGGGGTAGAGCTCCAGCTTGATGACGCCGCCGTCCGCCATGGTGATGGTGACGACCGGGTTGGGTACGTCTTCCGCCACCTGCGTCTCGCGGCCGATCTGCCGGAACATGTTCATCCCGAGGAACACCGCGCCCACGACGGCGAGGACGAGGATCGGGTACAGCCATTTTTTCACGAGCCCTGTTCCCTCCCGAAGAGTAGTGTACGCTTGCGGCCCGCCATTTCATCCACTTCCCGGATGTAGGTTTCGATATTTCGCACGTTGGGCGCTCGCTCGATGCGCTTTTCCCTGGGGAATACCCACTTCGTGATCGCTCCCGCGCCCAGCGCCAGAACCGGCGCCGTCTCCTCCATGTTGTCGATGTTGTAGAGGCAGGCGAACCGGGGCTTCGCGTAACCCACGTTTTCCAGGTTGTCCGCCATATGCTTCTGCCGGTACAGGTAGTAGGGCTGATAGCCCGCCTGGGTCAGTCTCGCGCGGGCCTCGTCCACCATCCATTCGGCCAGGCCCGGCTCCTCCGGGGTGAAGCCCGCCTCGTGCAGGCGGCTGGCGCGCTTAACAGAGAGCGTGTGCACCGTCACGCCCTCCGGCGCGAGCGAGAGCGCCGTGTCCAGCGTCCGGTCAAAGTCCTCCCGGGTTTCTCCGGGCAGCGCCGCGATCAGGTCCATGTTGATGTCGCGGAAGTCCAGCGACCGGGCCAGTTCAAAAGCCTCCAGGATCTCGATGGCGGTGTGCGCCCGGCCGATGCGGGACAGCGTCGCGTCATTGAAGGTCTGCGGGTTGATGCAGATGCGGTCGATCTCAAGGTTGCGAAGCACGCTCAGCTTCTCACGGGTGATGGTGTCGGGTCTCCCCGCCTCCACCGTCCACTCCAGCGCGCCCGGGAACTGCCAGCGCAGCGTGGTGAGCAGCCTGTCCAGTTGCATCGCGGTCAGCGCCGTGGGTGTGCCGCCGCCCAGATACCCCGCGCGCAGCTTCAGCCCCTTGCGGGCCATCATCAGCGCCGTCAGGTCGATCTCCCGCATCAGCGCGGCCAGGTAGGGCTCGACCAGGTTTCCGCGGCCCAGCGCCTCCGCAGGGAACGCGCAGTACTCGCACCGGGTCGGGCAGAAGGGGATGGCCACGTACAGGTCGAATTCGTCCGGCGCGGGCGCTTCCACCGCCTGCTGGACGCGCACGATCTCCCGAAGCAATGCCGCCTTGGACGCCGTCACGTCGAAGGCCTCCCGAAGCCAGGTCTCGGCCTGGGCGCCGGTCTTCCCACTCTCCAGCGCCTCGTAGAGGAGCCGGGTCGGTCGGATGCCGGTCAGCGAACCCCAAGGGGGCTGGACGCCGGTCGCGCGCTTCAAAAGCGCGTACAGGCAGGTCTTCGCGGCGCGTTTGATGAGCCGCTTCTGTTCCAGCGCGCCCGCTACCGCCGGGGCTTTCACGCGCTCGACGACGCCTTCAAAGCGGCAGGTCTCCACCCAGCCGTCGTCCGAAGGCTCGTGGCTGTGCTCGATCAGCCGATCACCATTGTCGCAGCTCACCGGCTCGTCGTAGAAAACGCGCACCACGTCCGCTAGGTCCGCGAAGAAGGCGGGCGCGTTGGTCTTCAGACAGATCATTTGTATTCCTCCGCCACCTGCTTGAGCGGTGCGCTCTCGCCGTGGCCCGGCAGGATCAGCGTGATGCCGGGCAGCGCGATCAAGCGCTGGATGGACGAATAAAGGGAACGCACGTTGCCGCCCGGCAGGTCGTAGCGCCCGAAGCCCACCTGGAAAAGCGTGTCGCCGGTGTACAGCGCCCGCTGCTCCGGCAGGTAGAACGCGACGCCGCCCGGCGAGTGGCCGGGACAGGCGATAACTTGGATCGAAAGCCCTGCCAGCAGCGTCGGGCCTTCGGCGAGTTCTACGTCGGCGTCGAAGGGCACGAAGGGCGTCCGAGTGGCTTCCACCATGCCCAGCATGTTGAGCGCGGGGTTCCGAAGGTACGGAGCGTCCAGCGGGTGGATGTGGATGCGCGCGCCGGTTGCGTCCCGAAGCGCCTTGGCCGCCATGATGTGGTCGAAGTGGCCGTGGGTCAAAAGGATGTCCGTCAGGCGCTTGTCGGAGGATTCGATCTTGGCCATGATGGCCTCGACGTCGTCGCCCGCGTCGATCAAAAGCGCGTCGTCCCGGGAGGGCCGAAAGAGCAGATAGCTGTTGGCGGCGTACCCGCCGCATTCGATGCGCCTCGATTTGAAGTCTTCCATTGCACGCTCCTTTGAATCTAGAAGCTCTTTTTGCTGTCCAGGAGGATCGTGACAGGCCCGTCGTTGACCAGTTCCACCTGCATGTCGGCGCCGAAGACGCCCTTTGCCACCGGGATGCCCCGCCCGGCGATCATAACGGCCATCCGGTCGATCATCGGGGCGGCCGTCTCCGGCCTTGCGGCGTTTGAAAAACTGGGCCTGCGGCCATGCCGCGCGTCGCCCAAGAGCGTGAACTGGGAAACCAGGAGGATGGAACCGCCAATATCGGCAATCGATCGGTTCATCTTCCCCTCGGCGTCCTCGAACACGCGTAGGCCGATGAGCTTCTCAACGCCGTAGCGCATGTCATCGTCCGTATCGCCGTCCTCGACGCCCACCAGCGCGAGGTAGCCCCTGCCGACTTCGCCCACAATCTCGCCCGCGACCGTCACCTTTGCGTGGGACACCCGCTGCACAACCAGCCGCATTACGCGCTCACCCGGAACACTTCGATGATGTCCGAACGCTTCTGAAGCTGCTTGATGATGCTCTCCAGCTGCTTGGTGTTTTTCAGGTTGAGCGTGACGTTGATGATGGTGTTCCGGCTCTTGTCCACGCGGGCTGAAAGCGCCATGATCTGCACCTCCTGCTTGGCAAAGAGCGTAGAGATATCAGCCAGGAGGCCCATCTTGTCGTAGGCGATGATCTGGATGTCCGCATTGTAGCCGGTGCCCTCGTCGCCCTCCCAGCTGACGTGGATCAGCCGCTCGGGTTCCTTGGCGAACTCGGCCATGTTGACGCAGTCGCTGCGGTGCACCGATACGCCGCGTCCGCGGGTGACGTAGCCCACGATGTCGTCGCCCGGCAGCGGTGTGCAGCACTTGGCAAAGCGAACCAGCATGCCCGGCTCGCCCTCGACCACCACGCCGTGGCTGACGGTTGAGCGCTTTTGCTGCTGCTCCCGGGCGCGCTGCGCGTCCGCCGCGATTTTGATGGGGTCGGGTTCGGGGAGCTTGATGGTCTTTTTGTAGGATTCGATCAGCCGGTTCAGTACCTGGCTGGTGGAAAGGCCACCAAAACCCACCGTCACGTACAGATCGTCCAGCGAGGACAGCGTGTAGCGCCGGTAGATCGGCTCCAGGAATTCGGTCTTGTTGAGCTGCGGCCACTGGAAGCCCAGGCGCTTGGCCTCTTTTTCCAGCATGTCGCGGCCCTTGACCATGTTTTCGTCCTTGAACTCGTGCTTGAACCAGGCGCGGATCTTTGAGCGCGCCTCGCTGGTCCTGACGATCTGCAGCCAGTCCCTGGACGGGCCGTGAGCGGACGACGAGGTCATGATCTCCACGAAATCGCCGTTTTCAAGCTCCGTCGACAGCGGCACGATGCGGCCGTTGACCTTGGCGCCCACGCACTTGTTGCCGACGGCGGTGTGGATGGAGTAGGCGAAGTCCACCGGCGTCGCGCCGCGCGGCATGGAAATCACGTCGCCCTTGGGCGTGAACACGAAGACTTCGTCCGAAAAAAGATCGACCTTCAGCGCGTCCATGAACTCGCCGGGGTCGCGCGTTTCATTCTGCCAATCCAATATTTGGCGCAGCCAGTAGAGTTTGTCGTCCAGCGCGTCGGCCTGCTTGCCTTCCTTGTAGCGCCAGTGGGCCGCGATGCCGAACTCGGCGGTTCGATGCATCTCGCGGGTGCGGATCTGGACTTCGAAGGGCATGCCGCCCATGCCCACCACCGTGGTGTGCAGCGACTGGTACATGTTGGGCTTGGGCATGGAAATGTAGTCCTTGAACCGGTTTGGCACCTGCGTCCATAGCGTATGGACCACGCCCAGCGCGGCGTAACAGTCCTGTATGCTTTCGACGATCACGCGAACGGCAATCAGATCGTAGATCTGGTCGAATGTCTTGGTCTGCGATTTCATCTTCCGGTAGATGGAGTAGAAATGCTTGGGCCTGCCGTCGATTTCGGCCTTGATGCCCTGCTCGCCCAGCTTCTCAAACAGGATTTCGATGACGCTCTTGATGGACTTTTCGCGCTCTTCGCGCTTCATGCCGACCTTCTCGACCAGGTCGTAATACCCTTCCGGATCGATGTAGCGAAGCGACAGGTCCTCCAGTTCCCACTTGATGGTGCTCATGCCCAGGCGGTGGGCGAGGGGGGAGTAGACGTCGAGCGTCTCCCTGGCGATGCGCTGCTGCCTTTTTGGGTCCTGGAACTTCAAAGTTCGCATGTTGTGGAGGCGGTCCGCCAGCTTGATGAGCACCACGCGGATGTCCTTGGCCATGGCGAAGAACATCTTGCGCAGGCTCTCGGCCTGCTGCTCCTCCCGGGAAGCCAGGTCCAGCCGGCTCAGCTTGGTGACGCCGTCCACCAGCTGCGCGACTTCGGAACCGAACAGTTGTTCGATGGTGTGCAGGTCGCAGTCCTCGCAGTCCTCCACCGTGTCGTGGAGGAGGCCCGCCGCCACGGTGGTGGCGTCCAGCATCAGGTCCGCCAGAATGTCCGCGACGCGGTAGGGATGGGTGAAGTAGGGTTTGCCGCTCTTGCGCTTCTGCCCGGCGTGGCGCTCCTGCGCGAACGCGTAGGCGCGCTCCACAAGCTTCAGGTCTTCATTGGGGTGGAAATGGCGCATCTTGGCCAAGAGGGCGCTCAGTTGCGGGTCCTGCTCTTCCAGGCTCACGGCGTCCGAACCTTCGCCCTTTGCCTGAACGCCCTGGGGCATGACGGGACAGGCCGCCGCGTTCTCCGCAGCCGCCTGATTGCATTCGGCGTCCGGGTTGACAATGGCCTTGTCGGGGTCCATGCCGGGCTGGGATTTGTCATGCATCCAGCGGTCCACCTCCCCATTGAGACAATTGCCGCATCCATTGGAAGACGGGGTTTTCGAGCGGATCGGCCTTGCGGGAAGGCAGAAGGCTGATCCGCCTTAAGTCCCCGGTCAGTTCGATCAGGTTCATGTCGATCAGCACCGTCAGGCTTGCCTGCACGCGGCTTCGGCGCATCCCGCCCTCCGGCATCAGGTCCTTCGCCAGCGCGTCCAACGCGGATCCGACCGCAAGCGGCCTTTTGGCCAGGTCGCGGGCGGCCACGTATACGCGCCTCAGTTCATCCACGTCGGGAAACGGCGCGTGAAGCGGCGCGGGCCGCTCCGGTTCCGCTACTTGAAATCCCCAGAACGCGCCGGGCGCGTCCAGGCTGTACACCCGGTCGTAGCCTTTGGGCGGCGGCCCGGGCGGCAGGAGGCAGAACGCGTTGAACGCGCGTTTGTCCCCCGGCCAGGCGCCTGAAAACACGTCCAGCCGGTCGGGCGCTTCCATCTGCGCGGCTGTCAGGAACGCGCGCGCCGCGTCGGTCGTCGCCGCTAGCACCAGCGTGCCCCTCGGCGAGTCGCGAAGCGCGGCGAGGATCTCCCCGTATCCGTGATGAAGACCCGCCGATGGTATGGAATAAGCCTTATTATAGAACCTGTTTGTTAAGAACGTTTGGAACAGCCCGTCAAAATCCGGCATCGAGGTGAGAAATGCGTCGAGATAGCCCGCCTGGCCGATCGCCTTGACCTGGCACTCCAGGTATTCCCTCCCGTTGAAGCTGCCCATCTGCGGCGCGTACAACGCGCGGATGCGCCTGGGCAGCGCTTTCGCGAGGCCGCCCATCGAAAATGCGATGCCGGGCAGGCTCTTTCCGCCCTCCGAAAGCCGGAGCTTGAGGTGCGCGCCGCTCACGCCCACCGCCTCGGCGCTCTCGATGGCGGCCTCCGCCAGAAATACCGGCGCGGGGTTTCCGTAGCCGGTCGGCTCGAACATCGAGAGGGAGCGCACAAAGGGTTCGTCGAGCTTTGAAAGCGGCAGCGCCATGTCGTAGCGGGCGGCGGGCACGAAGCATTCCGGGTCCGCCGTGCGGGCGATGGTCTCGTCCAGCGCCTGCCGGAACGCCTCCAGCCGCTCCGCCGGGAGCGAAAGCCCCGCCGCCTGGCTGTGGCCGCCGAAACGGGTCAGGAGGCCGGACACGGCGCTGAGCGCCTCGTGGATGTCGATGCCCGGGATCGAGCGGCAGGAGCCGTGAAGCGTATCATCCTCCTGTCGGAGAAGTACGGTGGGCAGGTTGTATCGCTCCACGAGCCTCGACGCCGCAAGCCCCAGCACGCCCGCATTCCAGCCCTCGTCCGCAAGTACGATGCTTCGCTTTGCCGCGAAGTCGAAGCCCGAAAGTTGCGCCTCCGCGCCGGACAGGATCTCGCCTTCCAACTTCTTGCGCTCCGTGTTTTCCATTTCCAGCTCCGCCGCCAGCGGCTGGGCCTCTTCGATTGTCCGGGCGGTCAGGAGGCGCAGCGAGCGCACCGCGTCGCCCACGCGCCCGCCCGCGTTCAGCCGCGGCCCAAGCTGGAAGGCGATTTTGCCGGAGGTGACAGCCCCTGCGGCCACGCCCGCCGCCGCCATCAGGGCGGCGACACCCAGCCGGGGCTTTTTGTTCATCCGTTCGATGCCCAAGGCGGTAATCGCACGGTTCTCGCCCGTCAGCGGCACCACATCGGCTACGGTGGCCAGCGCCGCGAGGTCTATAAAAGGAAAGGCCAATTCGCCGTCCAGCGCCTGGCACAGCTTGAACGCCACGCCCGCGCCGCACAGATTGGGGTAGGGGTAGCCCAAGAGCGGGTTCAGCACCGGACAGTCCGGCAGCGAGCCGCCCGGCCTGTGGTGGTCGGTCACGATGGGTTCCAGCCCCAGTTCCTTCGCCAGCGCGATCTCGTTGGCCGCGGTGACGCCGCAGTCCACCGTGACGAGCAGCGCGCCCTCAGATTCCGCGGCGATCTTCCGGATGGCTTCCTCGTTGAGCCCGTAGCCCTCCCGGTGGCGGGAGGGGATGTAGTGCCGGGCGCGTACGCCCCAGGCATTTAGAAACATGGTCAGAAGCGCCGTCGCCGTCACGCCGTCCACGTCGTAATCGCCGTAGACCACGACCTCGCGGCCCTCGCGGCGCGCGCTCGCGATCCTATCCGCCGCCTGACGCATACCGGGCATCAGGAACGGGTCGCCCAGCTGATCGCGGGAGGGTCTCAGGAACGCCTGAGCCGCCGCAGGGTCGTCAAAGCCCCGGACGCGCAGCAGCTGGTCGATCGTGCTGGCGCATTCCGGCGGCACTTCACCCCTTGGTACCCATTTGAGCATGTCATCCTCCGTACAGAGCTGCGTTTGGCTTGGGGGGGTAAACCACCCGGCCGGCGGGAGCGCCGGCCGGGTGGTTTATTATACAATGATCCTGCAAATTCCGTCAATCGTGCTCGTGCCAATCCTCTTCTTCGCAGGGCGAATCCAGGCATTCGATGTCGGCCGCGCCGGCGCAGGCATCGACATTAAAGGTAATGGGTACGGACACGCACATCATCTGTGATACGATGAACGTGCAATTGCGGCTGTCCGCCTCGTTCCGGTCGCAAACAGGATGGAACGCAGGCTTGCCGCAGCACCAGGTGGTGGCATCGCCGACGTGCACGTAGGGGACCAGCGTGATCGGCACGCTGACGCGGGCGCGCTGGTGCGCAATCCGGGCGCAGTTCTCGTCCATGCAGCAGGAGGGCCCGCACAGAGACAGCACATTCCTTGAAACGCCGCTGCCGTAGACGCACAGCGGCTCGGGGCCGACGCGGAAGGCCCGGGTCAGCTCAAAGCTGACGTCCATCTCGCCGCGCACCTTGTCCAGTGAGAAGTGGAACTTGAGGCCGGAGCAGCCGGTGTTGGGGTCGGGGGCGTCGGGGCGGATCAGGGTGACGTTTTCGCCCAGGATGACGGTCTCGGGCATGCCGTTGCGGTTGACGGTGATGGAGCCCAGCAGGTCTTCGTCGATCTCCTCGCAGAGGCCGATGATGAAGTAGGAGAGGTTGGCGTAGCAGAATTCGTCCGAGCCCATCGCCCGGACGTGGTAACAGAACCGCTGCCGCTGACCGGGCGCTGGTTCGAGCAGGGAGTCCATGAGGTTCAAAGAGAACTCAAACGGCAGGATGCGGCTCCCCGGCACGCTGGAGTAGTCCACCGTGATGTTGCAGGCCGGCTTCTCTGCCTGATGCTGTTTTTTCATGGCACATTGTCCTTTCGGCGGTGATCCGGGGGGAAGGCGGCGTATCGCCTGAAGCGCCCATCGCCAGTCGCGGCGCTCCCAGGCCATCCTATGCGCTGGAAGGAAACTTTTGTGAATTCTTTCGCGTCCAAACGACAGCAATGGATGAGGAAGGGAAGTGTGTGCATTGAAGCGGATGCTGGTCGCCCTGCTGGCGCTGTTCGTTGTATTCGCGCCCGTCGCGCAAGCGTCGGAATTTGACCTTTTGAATACCCTCTACCGGGAGCGGGGGCAGACGGTCGTATCGCCCGTGAGCCTGAACCTGGCACTTTTGATGGCCGCCGAAGGCGCGAAGGGGGAGACCCGCGTCGAACTTCTGGCCGCCGCGGGCCTGACCGAGGATACGATGGCGCAGTACGCCGCCGAGGCGATGGCCATCACCGGCGTCTCCGTGGCCAATGCCGCGTTTGTCAAGGAGGGCTTCAGCGTGCTGGAGGCCTACGACGCCATCCTGAAAGATCGCTACCAGGCGGAGCGCTTCGCCATCGGCGGCGCAGACGTGAACGAGAAGGTCAACGCCTGGGTGAAGGAGAAGACCCTCGGGTTGATCAAGGAGCTTCTGAAGCAGCCGCCCGACCCGAACCTTCAGCTGATGCTGGTGAACGCGCTGGCGCTGAAGGCCGACTGGAGCGACCCGTTCGAAGCGGAGGATACCTGGAAACAGGCCTTCCACGCGGCGACCGGCGACGTGGACGTGGACTTCATGCACAAGACTTCCTTTATTCCCTATGCCGAACTGGACGGCATGCGGGCCGTGCGGCTGACCTACGAGGGTTCCGCGCTGGGCCTCACGGTCATCCTGCCGGATGGAGACATCGCCGCCGCGCTGGATCAACTCGCCGCGAACCCGGTGGACTGGGCCACGGCCTTTGGCGAGCCGCTCGAGGTCTCGCTGGCGCTGCCCAAGCTGTCGGCAACGGACACCCTGTCGCTGGTCGAAACCCTCAAGGCACTTGGCGTCAAGGAAGCCTTCGGCATGGACGCCGACTTCTCCGGCATCGATGGCGAGAAGGACCTCATGATCGGTTCTGTGCTGCAGAAGACCCTACTTGACATCAACGAGAAGGGCACCACCGCCGCCGCCGCCACCTCCATCGGCTTCATCGCCAAGGCCATGCCGTTTGAGGAGCCGCCCGTCGAGTTCACCGTGGACCGGCCCTACATCCTGCTCCTGACCGACGGCGACACCGGCCTGACCCTGTTCGCCGCCGCCATCGACAAGCCCTGATTCTTTGAGGAACCAGCCCCGCGGCCCCGCGCCGCGGGGCATTTTTTCAGAGAAATCTCTTTTGCGTGAAAGAATTTTCCGGGCGCGTGTGTCCAATTGGGTGAAAGGGGGACGGGACGTGGACAAGACCGAAGCGACGGAAACACGCGCGCAAGCGATCGAGAGGATGATGGACGCCTACGGTTCCGGCGTCCTCCGGCTGTGCTATCTGTATTTGAAGGACTACGCGCTGGCGGAGGACGCGGCGCAGGAGGCGTTCATCCGGGCGTACCGGGGGCTGAATTCCTTTCGCGCGCAGTCCAGCGAAAAGACCTGGCTGACGCGCATCGCCATCAACGTGTGCAAGAACATGCTCCGAACCCCTTGGCGGCGGCTTCGCGACTGGTCCGCGGCCGATCGGCTGCCCGAACCGGCGTGCTCCCCGGAAGCGCGGGACGGGGACGTGCTCCGGGCGGTGACGGATCTTCCTGTCAAATACCGCGAGGTGGTGCTGCTCTACTACTATCAGGAAATGACGCTCCGGGAGATCGCGATTCTCCTTGATGTACCGCAGGCGACGGTCTCGACGCGGCTTTCCCGGGCGCGCGCACAGCTCAAGGACGCCTTGAAGGGGTGGTGGCTGGAATGACGGAGTTGAAGCGAAGTCTCGACCGCGCTCTGTCCGGCGTGGAATTCCGCCCGGAAATCCGGCGGTGCGTGCGCCTGGCCGTTTTTTCGGAACAAAAAGCCGCGCATGCCGTGCGACGGGAAACACTTGTGGCGAAGCAAAGTCGCACGAAGACCATGAAGAGGGACGCTTCTGCGACCCGGGGAAGAGTCCCGCCGTCCGGCATGTCGGAAGTGCCACAAACAAGGCGTAGGCTTTCCGCCGCGCTCGTTGTCGCGCTGATCGCGGTGCTGATCCTCATGGCCGTCGCCGTCGCGGCGGTGGTGACGAGGGGATTTGGGTGGTATGCCACGCGAATAGACGATCCTGTGGCGAAGTACAAGTTAGACCAGTTGGAACAGCGAGCTGAAAACATCGTGGCAGAGCAGACCGTTTTACTGGAAAAGGGTGCACTACGCTTTACGGTTTCACAGGGGTATTACGACGGAACCCGGGCTGACGTGACTTTCAGCCTGACCATGCCGGACCGGTCGGCAGATACGGCCTGGCGCCCGTCGGCAGAAGGGTTGTCCGGGATGGAGAAGCTTCTTGAGGGGAACGACCTCGCCGTTTCGGAAGGCTTTGATGGGATCGATGAAATACTTCACCGCGATTTTGTGGCGCAAGGGGCCTGTGGCGTACACATCCACAACTACTATATCGGAGATGGCGTCTGGCTTCCGGACGGCCAAAGGCTGGTTTGGGTGGATAGCGACATGGACTGGCAGGGCGATGTGATGACCGGTTACAGGAGTTTTGAACCGCTGCCCCAGGAAGCAAAGGACAAGCCGTCAGTTCAGTTGATTTTTCGCGTGAAGGAATTCGATCTCTTTTACTATAAGGATGAAACGGGCGTCTACTATAACCAGAAGGCTGGACGCACGATTGATCTCGATCCCATCACCGTACTGCGCGGGAAGGGGAGTACCCAGGACTACCGCGGGATGTCAGACTTTGGGCGATACGCAACCTGGGCGGAAGCGGCGGTTTCTCCCGTCGATGTCAAGGCGAAGGTCTGGATGAGGCTGCCGGATGAATGGGTCATGGCGGACTCCTGGACCCGCGGAGAGGACCTGCAGGGCGTAGACTATGTCAAGGATTATCATCTGATTGCGGACGGCGTGCAGTTGGAAGGCTGGATGATCAGCGAAGGGAGCGGGATCGACGCGATCAAGGGGGAGGGTTTCAGCGGCGAGAAGGCAAGGTTCCCGGAGGTGTTCGCCGAGGATGATCCCGCGAAATTGTACTCTTATGAATATCGGTATCGGGGCGTGCCGGAGGGGGCGAAGGAAATCCGCCTGCGCCCGGTGTACTCCATCAGCGGCGAACACCCTGAGGAGGATGTGGTGCTGGAGATTCCGGGCTAGTCCCACAAACCAAAGCGCCCGCCTGCACGTTGCAGACGGGCGCTTTGAATAGCCTTTGTGGGGATTCCAAAGGGATACCATCCCTTTGGCGGGGTTCGGGGCGGAGCCCCGGTGTTCCCCCTTACTCTTCCTCTTCCTCTTCGCGCTTGGCGCTCTCGATGATCTTCTTGGCGTCTCCGGCGGGGACTTCCTCGTAGCGCTCGAAGCGCATCGTGAAGGAGCCGCGGGCCTGGGTCATCGAACGGAGGTCCGTCGCGTACTTGAACATTTCGGCCTGGGGCACTTCGGCTTCGACCTGCTGCAGGCCGTCCACCTGGTTCATGCCGGCGATGCGGCCGCGGCGCTTGTTCATGTCGCCGATGACGTCGCCCATGTATTCGTCGGGCACCAGCACTTCCACGTGGTAGATGGGCTCGAGCAGCACCGGGCTGGCATCGACGAGCTTTTTGAAGGCGATGCGCGCGGCGGTCTTGAACGCCATTTCTGAGGAGTCAACCGCGTGGTAGGAGCCGTCATGCAGCTTCGCGGTCAGGCCCACCACCGGGAATCCGGCGAGCACGCCCTTTTTGATGTTGTCGCGCAGGCCCTTTTCGACCGCGGGAATGAAGTTCCTGGGCACCACGCCGCCGACCACCGCGTCCTCGAAGATGAATTCGGGCGAGCCGTTGTCGTTGGGGCGGAACTCGATCCACACGTCGCCGAACTGGCCGTGGCCGCCCGACTGCTTCTTGTGGCGTCCCTGGACGTCGATCTTCTTGCGGATGGATTCGCGGTAGGGGATCTTGGGATCCTGCAGCACGGCTTCTGCGCCGAACTTGGCGGCCAGCTTCTTGGAGATGACCTCCAGGTGCAGTTCGCCAAGGCCGGAGAGCAGCGACTCGGTGGTCTCCACTTCCTTGTCGATGCGGATGGTCGGATCTTCTTCCATCAGGCGGTTGAGGCCGGAGAAGATCTTGTCTTCCTCGCCCGCCTTCTTGGCGTAGACGGCCATCGAGATGCAGGGCTTCGGGAACTCCAGGTCCGCGAACTTGACGGGCTTGCCCGGATCGCAGAGGGTGTTGCCGGTGTTGACGGTCGTAAGCTTGGCCAGCGCGCAGATGTCGCCCGCCACCACGCGGGTGGCCGCGGTCTGCTTCTTGCCGCGCTGGAAGTAGATGCCGCCGGCCTTCTCGGCCTTTTCGGCGTTGGCGTTGTAGAGCGCGGTTTCCGGGGCCAGTACGCCCGAGGTCACCTTCACCAGCGACAGCTTGCCCACGTAGGGGTCGGCCACGGTCTTGAAGACGCGGGCGGAGAAGGGCGCTTCGTCGGCGCAGATGCGGGTCTCCTCGTCGCCGGTCTTGGGGCTGACGCCCTTCAAAACGCGGCCGGCGGGGGAGGGCATCAGGTCGATGAGGTTGTCCAGGATCTTGGCGATGCCCACGCGGGACAGGCCGGAGCAGCACACCACCGGGACCACGGTGCCTTCAAGAATGCCCTTGCGCAGGCCCATCATCGTGTCCTCCGGGGACAGCTCCATGTTCTCGAAGAAGCGCTCCATCAGTGCCTCGTCGGCGCCGGCGGCGGCTTCCATAATGGCTTCGCGGGCGGCGGAGACTTCGGCCGCGACGGAGGCCGGGATCGGGATCTCCTTAAGGGTCTTGCCTTCGCCGATGTAGGCCTTGTTCTCCAGCACGCACACCACGCCGGTGAACTGGCCGTTTTCCACAATGGGCACTTCGATGGGCGCGATGTGGCTGCCGTACTTGTCGGTGATGGTGGCCAGCGCCTTTTTGAAGTTGGCGTTTTCGCGGTCCATCTGGTTGATGACGATCATGCGGGAGGAGTGCGCCTTGTCGCAGGCCGCCCAGGCCTTTTCCGCGCCCACGTTGAGGCCGGAGACGGCGCCCACGGTGATGATGACGCCTTCGCAGACGTTCAGGGGCCCGACGAGCTCGCCGGCGAAGTCAAAGTAGCCGGGCACGTCGATCAGGTTGATTTTTTTATCCTTCCACTCGAGGGGCGCGAGCGCGGCGCTGATCGAAATGCCGCGGCGGACTTCTTCGGGATCGTAGTCGGTGGTGGTCGTGCCGTCTTCCACGCGCCCCTGACGGTCGATGGCGCCCGTGGAGAACAGCATGGCTTCGACCAGCGTGGTCTTGCCTTCGCTGCCATGCCCGACGACCGCGATGTTGCGAATGTTCTCGGCCTTGTAGTCCTTCATCCGGTGATTCCCCCTAGCTCAAATAGTGACCGCGCGCCTATGCAAGAGAAACAACCCAGCGCTGCGCTCGGTCATTTAAATCGGGTACGCGCAAATAGCTATCCTATATCATAGCAGAAAATCGCGAAAAAGAAAAGGGCTTCTTTTTAATTTGGACAGCCCTTTTCCCTATGGACATGCATCTGTTTTGTTGAATTCGCCGTATGTCCGGATTAAAGGGTTTCGGCCAGGCGGCGGACGACCCGGGCCACCAGGCGCTCGCACACCATCTCGTGCGCGCCGCCCGGCGCGCGGAAGCGGGCGCTCTCCTCGGGATTCGCAAAGTCCGCGCCGGTCAGGGCCCGGCAGTCGAGCGACGGGAGTCCGCCCTCGGCCCAGGCGAGCAGCGCCTTGCCCGCCTGATTGGCGGGCGCCTTGTCATCGCCCGGCTGACGCCGCCCTAGCTTCATGCCCACCGCCATCAGGCCGCCGGTCAGCGCGCCGCATGTGCCCTGACGGCCGCAGATTCCGCCGCCGAAGGCCGTGGCGATGCGCGGCGCGAAATCGCCCGCCTCGCCCCAGTATTGAAGCAATGAGCACAGCACGGCCTCCGCGCAGTTGAGCTTCTGCCCCCGGAACAGTTCCAGGTTTTCCGAAAGAATGGCCTCCAGCCTCTCGTCCATGGGTGGCTCCTTTCAACCCCGGGGCATTTGTGCTCCGGGTGGTTTGGAGGGTCAAGACCCTCCAAGGTTCAACCATTTGTGCTGGCTTCGCCAGCGCAAAAGGATTCCCCCAAAGGGCGCGCTTGCCCGCCCGACGGGGAATCAATTTCGGCAGTACGGATTGCGCCCGAAAAATCCCGCAGGATTTTTAGCAATCCGACCCCGTTCCCTTCGCAATTGCTTCCGCCTATGGCGGAAGCAATTGCCCTAGTCGTCCAGCGGCAGCTCGTAGAGCATTTGAAAGATGGGCAGGAACACCTCCGGGTCGCCGGTGGTGATGAACTCCACCGAGCCGGGGCCTTCCGGGTTCAGAAGGTCTTCCGCGCCCAGCACGTCCTGCAGGCGGCGTGCGGTGCCCTCGTTCCCGTCAAAGAGGAGCGCGCCGGGCATCGCCTTGTGGATGGCCCGGCGCAGGAACACGTAATGAGTGCAGCCCAGAACGATCGCGTCCACATCGTCAAAGGGCGCGAAGCGTTCCTTCAGGTACTCGTCCAGCGCGGGGGAATCGATCTCGCCCCGCTCCACAAACTCCATGAGGCCGGGGCAGGGCACCATCTCGGCGCGGTCGCCGTACTGCCGCATCAGCTCCTGGAATTTTTTCTGGCGGAGGGTGGCGGGGGTCGCCATCACCAGGATCCTGCCGCCGTCGCTTGCACGCGCCGCGGGTTTGAGCGCGGGCTCCATGCCGATGATAGGAAGCTTTAGGCTGGCGCGCAGATCACCCACCGCCGCGGAGGTCGCGGTATTGCAGGCGATGACCAGCGCCTTGACGCTCCGTGCCAGCAGGGCCTGCACGCTCGCAAGCGTCAGCGCCAGGATTTCCTCTTCCGGCCGGGTGCCGTAGGGCGCGTTGAAGTTGTCGCCGTAATAGATGAAGCGCTCGTCCGGCAGATTTACGCGCAACGAGCGGAGGACGCTGATGCCGCCGACGCCGGAATCGAACACGCCGATAGGTTGGGTGCTCTGACCCAGCCAATTCTTCGTTTCCACGCGGATCTTTTTCCGCCCTGCTGTGTCGCTCTCCGCTTGAAATAGCGCTGCTATTCCTGCGCTCCGGCTCCTTGCCGGACGAAAAAATCTCTCGCGCGGAATCCAAAGTCTTGACTGTGCCAGAACACCAGAATGCAAAGAATACGCCCCCTTGCGTGGGATCGTCTCATTATAGGACAATTCAAAGGGATACGCAAGACCCTTAAGGTGTAAAGCCTGTTGGCTTTGGCGTTCGCGTAAAAAGCTCGGCCATCCGTCCGTGCGAACAAAAAACGTTCCCGGCGTGGGCCGGGAACGCATAGGGCATGAATTGGAACGCCTTCTCAGTCGAACGATGTCTTGCGGCGCGCGACGTAGCTGGAATTGCCGCTGTAGTAGCTGAGAGACTTGAGGTCGCAGCTCACGGTGCTGAGCGTGTTGAAGCCGCCCTGCTGGATGATCATGACCTGGGACTTGGAGCTAGAGGCAAAGTACAGGAACATCAGCGCGTGACCGTTCTTGACCAGCACGTCGCCCGGCCGCATGTTCAGGTAACCCGACTGATTTCCGGAGCTGGCGATGGTCTTGTAGGCCGAGGAGGTCTTCATCGCGGTGGAGTTGAGCTGCGAATACGGGCTACCCATGCCCCAGATGCTCATCGACACGAAGGAGGAGCAGTCGTTGCCCGGGTAGGTGACGGACGGCAGGTTCGCGGTGAAGTGGGTGTTGCCGCTTTCTTTCGCGAACGCGCCGACGGAGATCAGGCGCTCGACGTTGTAGGTGCGGTTCTTCTGCGTATAGGGGGTTCCGAAGTAGACCACGTTGCTGCGGTAGCTGCCGCTGCCGGTATAGTAGGAGATGGTCTTGTCGCTCATCCAGGGGAAGCGCGCCATCTTGAAGGCGTTGAGGAGGATGGTCTTCCGCTCGTTCATCTCGTCCTTAGTGATCGCGTCCGACACGTACAGCGCGTCCAGCTGCGAGGTGGCGTAGCGCAGGATGTCGTCGAGCTTGGCGAGGTTGGCGTTGATGCCGGCCACGCTGGTCACCTGCGAGGGTTCCTCGGTGACCGCGGTCGGCTTCTGCACGACCAGGCGCAGCGTATCGGTCTTGGCGCCAGCCTTGACGGTGATGGTGGCGCTGCCGACCGCCTTGCCAGACACGACGCCCGAGGGGGAGATGGTGGCGACCGAATCATTGTTCGAGTCCCACGTGACCGTTTGCGGCGCGGTGGCGGGCAGCACTTCGGCGTCCAGCGTCAGCGATCCGCCCACGAACAGCACAGAGGTGTCGCTTGCGATCTCAACGCTTGTCACGGTCTTGGTGTCCACCACCGTCAGCGTGCGGACGGTGAGCACTTTGCTGTTGGACGAGGAGGTCGCCGTGATCCGGGCGGTTCCGATGGACCTGGCGGTGACAAGCCCGCTGGAGGAAACGGAAGCGACGGAAGCGTTGCTGCTCGTCCACTTGACGCCAGGGTCCGTTTCAGCCGGCGAGGGCTCCGCCGTCAACTGCAGCGTATCGCCCTTCTCGATTTTCGTGTCAGCGGGCGAGATGAAGAGCTTCGAGGGGGCGGGAAGCCTCGAAACCGTCAGCTTGATGACCTTGTTTTTGGAGGTGCTGCGGGCGGAGGAAGCGCGGATCAGCGCCGTGCCGGGGGCGACAGCCGTGACCATGCCGGTGGCGGACACCGTCGCCACTTTTTTGTTGTTGGTCGCCCACTTCACTTCCTGCGACGCGCTTTGCGGCTTGGCGGTGGCGCTGAGCTGGTAGGTGGACTTTGTGGTCAGCTTCAGGCTGGTCACGTTCATCGAGATGCTCGTGGGGCAGAGGCTGTCGATGATCCTGACCTTCGCCTTGGACCAATTGTTGATGGTGGCGGGCCGCGCGCCCACGGTCACGGTGCCGACCTTCTTGGCCGTAATCAGGCCCGTGGACGAGATCGTCGCGATGGACGTGCTGCCACTGCGCCAGAGGATCCTCTGGCTGGCCTTCGAGGGGTACACTTTGCCCGTCAGCTGGTAGGTGGAACCCTTTGCGAGGTCGATTGTGATGGTTTTCGTACTCAAGTTCACGACTTGTGGTTTGACAGCCCCAAGGGCGCCGACCGGGAGCGCGCAAAGGATGACAGCCGCCAGGCAGAGGCAAAGCGCTTTGGTCCGCGTATGCATCGGTTCGCCTCCTCATCCATGGTGAATGTTACCAATGTTTGCGTGTGTGACAATTATATTACAGAAATTCTCGGATTGCAAGCGGAAATTTGAACATTTCGCAATAGCTTTAAAAATGTGTCATTGACTGACAAAGCAGGATCAGGTATAATAATGGAAACGGCAAAGTTCAGAGGAAATATGCTGATTGACTTGCACACGCACGCCTTCCCCGACCGGATCGCGGCGGGGGTGGTGGAAAAGCTGTCCATCGGCGCGGGCGGCCTTCGCCCCTCGACCGACGGCACGGCGGGGGATCTTTATCGGAAGCTCAAAGAACTCGACGCGGTGGGCGTGCTCTTGTCGGTTGCCACCAAGCCCACGCAACAGCGTTCCATCAACGACTGGCTGGTCCTGCAGCGAAACGACCGGGTCATCCCCTTCGGGTCCGTGTACCCGCTGGCGGACGACGCGGTGGACGAACTCGAGCGCATGGCGGTGATGGGGCTTCGCGGCGTCAAGCTTCACCCGGAGTACCAGGGCTATGACGTGGACGACCCGAAAGTCCGGCCGCTGTACCGGAAGATCGGGCAGCTGAAGCTGATCGTGGTGTTCCACGCGGGGCAGGACATGGCCTACATGCCGCCCTGCCGGTGCGCGCCGGACATGCTGCAGCGGGCGATGGAGCATCTGGACGGGGCGCAGGTGGTCGCCGCCCACTGGGGCGGGCTGCTCATGGGTGACAGAGTTCTGACGGACCTGAAGCCCGCGCCCAACCTGTACCTGGATACCTCCTACAGCCACGGACGGGTGCTGATCCCGGTGGTGAAGGCGCTCATCGAGACCCACGGGCCGGATCACATTCTCTTTGGCAGCGACACCCCCTGGTCGTCGATCGAGGACGAGGTACGCCTCATCGAATCGCTGGGGCTGCCCGCTGCGGAAAGGGACGCAATCCTCTTTCAAAACGCGCACAGGCTCTTGTCGTCCGTCGGGGCGATGGAATAACCAATCCAGAAAGTACGGAAGGGGATATCCAAATGGGTCAGGATGGGACGAGGGAGATCGGAAGAAGAAGCGTTGTCTCGGTCATGAACTGGATCGGTACCCTGATCGTGGTCGCGTTGCCGGCCGTATTGGGTGGCTTGTTCATCAATTTCTGGCTGGTTGCCGCCGTTTTGGGCGGAACCCTTCCCCTGTATGTCCTGGCCATCCCCGCCATCAACATCATCATGCTGTTCGTGTGGGCCATCACCTGCAAGCGCGCCTCCAAGCGCAACTTCTGCGTCGCGGTGCTGGTACTGTCGCTGATCCTGATCGCGCTGTCGCTGGCGGTTGTCGCGTTATACGGCACGGTCATCGCCACCTGGCTTGAGGGCCTGGACGCCAAGTGGCTGCTGAATCCGCAGGCGCTTATCAGCGCCACGCCCGCCCCGACCGTCGCGCCGTAAAAAGGCATTGAAAATCCGCAGGCGGCTTTTCAATACGATAAGGAAGACTGCGTGAGCCTGCAACTCTTTAGTATCCCGGGCGGCTCACTGACATAAGGAATTGTTTCATCCCCCAGTGTTCGCACTGGGGGATGAAACGCGTTTCCGGCGCGCAGGTCGCCGGAAACGGTTGAAGGAGTCGAACCGCCTCGATCGGGGCGGTTTTTCATACCCCGGTTTTACCGTATGAACATCGGGAACATCGAGCCGGCGGGGTAGACCTGCACGTCCTGCTGGACGACGGAGCTCTCCAGATACTGCTTGACCCGCCGCCTTGCGTAGCGGTAGGCCTCCTCGAAGGTGACGACCTTGTCCTTGTCCAGGTCCGCGCGCATGGCCGTCTTGTGGTCCTTGATCAGGTCCCAGCCGCCCGCCTCGCTCAGCGAGCGCACGAACACGGTGGCCATGTCGGACTCGCTGTCCGCGCCGTTGAACGAGATGCGGTAGCTGTCCTGCGTGGAGCTGGAGGAGGTCATTACCCGGTACTTGCTCTTCATGAACGCGGCGGCGCCGCCGCCGGTGAACGCCTGCGTCACGCCCCGGTTGAAGTCCGCGTGGGCGGTGGAGCTCAAAAACGCGCCGCTCTGGCAACAGTCGATCATCACGATGACGGTGCCGGGGATTTTGCGCAGCATCTGTTCCAGCTGCCGGGCGGTGACGCGGGAGCCGTCATGCAGCTCCATCCACGCGCTGCCACGATCGTAGCCGCCGTGGCAGTTGATGTAGAAGAGCGAAACGTCCGAAGGCGTCGCGTCCTCAAAGGCGCTGCGGATGGCCCGGACCAGATCCCCTCGGGTGCTGTCGAGCTTCATGGTCACCTTGTAGCCGCCGGGGACGCCGGAATTGGCCAGGAGGTCGGCCATGCCCTGGGTGGTATTGATGGAGCCGGTGCGCAGCCGCCCGTCCAGGTAGCGCTGCTCGCCCATGAGCAGCGCCCGGTACGCGGGCTCCGCGCGGGTGACCTGGATGGTGATGCTGCTGGTATGCCCGCCGTCCGCCGAGGTCAGCGTGATCACCGCCTGCCCCTCGCCGACCGCGGTCACCAGGCCGCTTTCGTCCACCGTCGCCACGGCCCCGTCGGAACTTTCAAAGGACATCCGCTGATCGCTGGCGTCCAGCGGCATTACCGCATACTTCAGCTGGGTGGTCTTGTTCCGGGGCAATTCCAGCTGATCCAGTTCGAAGTGCACTTCCTGGATCGGGATGGACAATACGGTCACGCGGCAGGAAGCCTTGGCCTGCTCGCCGGAGTAGGCGATCACATCGCACGATCCCGGCGCGACCGCGATGACCACGCCTTCCTGCGTGACCCGCGCCACGCCCTGATCGGTCGATACCCAGCGGACGAACGCCCTCGCGCCTTCGGGCTGGATGGAGGCGGTGAGTTGCTGTACGTCGCCGGAGCGCATCGGAAGCTCCGCCTGGCTGACCGAGAGCGCGGTCAGTTCCGGCCCGTCCTCCATCGGCTCGCGAATCGAAAGATGGTACGCGCCGGTGCTATCGCCCTTGGCGCTGACGCGAAGGGAATAGGTCGTCCCGGCGGTGAGGTTTGCCTCCAGCCGGAAGTTTCGCTCGTAGGGTGGGAACGCGTCGTCGGAGGCGGCGATTTCGCGGCCTTCGGCGTCCAAAAGATACCCTGTCGTGTCAATTTCTGAGCTCGTCTCCACCACATATGGGCCGGATACCGGCGCGGTGAAGGCGTACCAGTGGGTGTCGTAGGCCCGGGCGATCACCTTGTCGTAGCCGTCGGCCAGGTTTTTCAGCGCTATCGGGCGGTCGAAGCTGCGGCCCAGCGCGTCACGCATGATCTCGACCACGCCGCCCGCGCCGTTTTTCACAACGAGCTTGTACTCCGCGTCCGTAATCAGGCGCGCGGAGAAGTTAAACCCATTCCCTTCGGCGATGGGGAGGGCGCCTCCGGCCTGGTAGAGCGCGCCGGACGCGCCGTCCGCGCCGAAAAAGCGAAATGTGTAGAGGTTGTTGGACGGCCCGGTGAAGGTTATGCGCTCCTCGAGCGCGCTGATCTTGATGCGCTGGTTGAGGGGCAACGTCTTGTCGGCGGCGAGGGCGAAAAGCCCAAAACACAGGGCGAACAAGAGCATCAGCGCCAGCGCGCACGCCACTCTTGTCCGCCTCATGGTTCACCTCATCTCCCCGGCGACTATGCCGGCAGGATGAGTGTATTGTATAGGATTTTCGTTAAGGTTGCAACGATACGGGTTTTGTTTCCAAGATCCTTCACGCTTTAATCAAGATTCCTTCTTAATGTACTCCATCGACGCGTAACCGGTGATCTCCGCGGTCTTGATGCGCGCCCAGCCGGTATCCAGCTCCTCGATCACGATGAGCCGCGCGCCGTGGTCGATGATGCCCTTGATGGCAGCGCCGGTGGAAGGCTCGGCCCGGACGTTGAGCGTGGAACTCTTGGAGCCCAGCGCCACGCGTGCGTAGTATTCGCCGGGGGCGAGCGCGGGCAGCGGGCCGGGGGTGGGCTTGGGGGTGGGCCTTGGCCGCGCGCGGCCCAGGTTCGTCGGCAGCGCGTCCAGCGCCACAAGTGGGCTGCGGACGTAGTCCATCTCCACCAGCGTCATGCCGGGGTAGTAGAAGGCCAGGATATCCCGCCAGGTGAAGCCGTTCACGCCCGCCATCTGCTGCGCGCCGCGCTGGCTGAGGCCGATGCCGTGGCCGAAGCGGCGAGTCTCGACGTCGAAGGATTTGATGTTGCCCAGCGCGTCCTTTTTCTCTCGGACGCTGGTCACTTCGCAGTCGGCGGCGCTGATTTCAAGGCCGCTGTTTGGCTTGAGGTCGCCGTAAATGTCCAGGCTCGCCGTCAGCGGCTGGTCCAATACCACAATTTCGGAGCGGTAGGTGGCCGAGGATACCGCGGCCTCCGCCTCGCTGAGCTGAGTGAACTTTTTGGCGCGCACCTTCATGGTGACGTCGAGGCGCGTGAACATGCGGTTGCCCTCGCCGAATTTGGGCTCGGTGGGCACGACGGAGAGCAGCTTCACAATGCCGATGTCGCCCAGTTCCTCGCTGCAGCCCAGCGCAGCCATCTGCTCGGACAGGCCGCTTTTCAGCGCCGTGGCAATCCGGATGGGCAGCCACGCGCCGTCCGCGTTCAGGTTCAGCGTTTTGACCACGCTGGAGGGGTTTTCAAGGTCGTAGGGGTCGTCCCGGACGTCCAGGTAGCCGTAATCGCCGGGATAGCCCCAGATCTGGTCGGGCATCGCGGTCTGGCCGCCGTTGGAGGCGGAGAAATAGCAGGTGGCGTAAGCGCCTTTGTAGAAGCCGACCACGCCTCGGGTTTCGTCCACCGCGCGAATGGCGTTTTCGGTTTCCGGGTCCACGCCGCGGTACACCTGATCGCCTGTGGTGTCCACCAGGTCGTAGGCCCGGCCCGTTGCGCCCGCCTTGCGGCTCATGGCGTAGGTGCGGGCGGCCACCGCCTGCGCCTTCAGCGCCTCGACGGGGAAGGAGTCGCTCATCTCATAAGGCACGACGCCGTACAGGTAGTCCTCCACGTCCAGGGTCAGAACCGGCATGATGACGCCGTGGTCGTTCGTCAGCTTCAGGTCGCCGCAGTAGATGTTCTCCCGCCCGGTCTCGTAGATCGTGACCCCCGAAAAGGGGTCGTCCGACGCGGCGCGGGTCAGGGTCAGCGACGTGCCCATGTTGATGGTCATGCCGCCGCAGCTCAGGTACAAGTTTTCACCCTCGGCGGCGACGGAAATGTAGGAGTCCGCGTCGATGCGGAACCCGCTGTCGTTTTCAATCGAATAGGGTCCGGTGACTGTCATGCCCAGCGCGACCGGCGCTTCAAGCGATTTTAAGAGTACCCGGATTTGTGCGGATTCCTCCGTCGGGCGAAGCTCGATGGGAGCCAGCGTGGGTTCGGGCGTCACGGCCGCTTCCGTAGCCGCGCCCGCATTCGGCGTTTGGGTTTCCGCTGCCGTCTCCGCGTCCGTGTTGGGGGTTTGGGTTTCCGCCGCCATTGTCGCCATTTCCGTGGGCACGGGCGTGCGGGAGAGGGTCTCCTGCGAGGGCTGGCTCCAGGGCCAACTGATCGCGCAGCCCGAGGAGGCGATGCCCAGCGCGAACGCCATGATGAGCACAATCGCCAGCGGCCTTCGGGGGATTCGATGTTTCATATTACCTCCACAGCGCATGGAATCAGTTTTTCGACGCAGTTTGCTGTCGAACTGTTCCATTTATGGGAAAGTATGAGCGAATTGGAAGCCCCTCATGCAAATTACAAAAAAAATGTCAGCAGTAGCATCCCTCATTCTCCCAATAAAAATACGGAGAGAATGCACTTCCCTCCGCTATGGCGTTGAAATCCCCCGAGGGGATTTCAACGCGAAGGAAGAGGACTGCGTGAGCCATGAAATCCTTCGGGATTTCCGGGCGGCTCACTGACCAGCTGTAATGTTTCCTCCACCAGTGTTCGCACTGGTTATGGAAACACGTTCCCGGCGCACGGGTCGCCGGGAACGGTTGATATTACGAAGCGGTGACGGGAATGAACGATATTCACATAGAACTTGTTTTATCTTTTGTGTAGGGTCCAGGGAGATCATCTCCCTGGCGGGGTGCGGGGCAGAGCCCCGCCGTCTCCCCCTCGCCTCTCCCTTACGCCCCGGCCAGGCGCGCGATGGCGCGGGCCATGATCTTGACGGCGAGCATGAACTTGTCGATCTCCACGTGCTCGTCGGGCATGTGGCAGGTCTCCGGGTCGCCGGGGAAGCCGATGCCGAAGGCGACGGTCTGGGGCATCATGCGGGAGTAGGTGCCGCCGCCGATGGCGATGGGATAGGCGGGCAGGCCCGTCGCCTCGTGATAGACTTCGAGGAGGCCTTTAACGACCTCACTGTCCGCCGGAACGTGCAGCGGCGCGTGGCTGCGTTTTTTCGTGACTTTGACGCCCCAGCGTTCCATCGCGATGGCGGCGTTTTGAACCATGGTTTCCTCGTTGGCGGAGATCGGGTAGCGGTTGTCCAGCTCCACGGAGAGCTTGATCCCGTCGTAGCGCAGAATGCCCAGGTTTGAAGTCAGCGCGCCAGATTCCTCGTCCGAGATCGCGATGCCAAGTCCTGCGCCGTCGTGCGTGGTCCCGATCGCGCTCGCCAGCCCTTCGATGGCCTTGCCCAGCGCGCCGCCTGCGCCCAGATCGCCCAGCGCAATCAGCAGCATGCCCGCCGCGTTCACGCCCAGATGGGGCATCGCCGCGTGGGCGGAAATGCCCGTCGCGGTGATTTTCGCCCGGCCCTCGCCCGTTGGTTCGGCGGTCAGGTTGAAGCCGGGGTGCGCCGCGCAGACGGCGGCCAGCTTTTCCCTGAGTTCGGGAAGCGGCACTTGCTCTGTCCCCACTTCCGCCGTGGCGACGCCCGGCACCACGTTGCAGCGTACGCCCGCCTCCATGGCGTACAGCGGGAGCTTCGCGCTGCCCGCGCCGTTCGCCTCCGCCGACAGGATGAGGTTCAGCCCACCCTTTTCGATGTTGATCAGCGGGAACTCCGCGTCGGGGGAGAAGCCGTAGTCCGGAAGATCCGAGTGCTCCCGGTAGTAGCGCATGTCGCTCATGCCGGTCTCCTCATCGCACCCGGCGATGGCGCGCACCCGGTGCTTGAGCGGGATGCCCGCCTCCTTCACCGCGCGCATCGCGAACAGCGCGCCCAGCATCGGGCCCTTGTCGTCGCTGACGCCGCGGCCGTAAATCTTCCCGTCCTCGATCTCCCCGCCGGTGGGGTTGTGCACCCAGCCGTCGCCCAGCGGCACCACGTCAAGGTGCGCCAGGATGCCCATGGTCTTGTCGCCCGAACCCATCTGCGCGTGGGCGGCGTAGCCGTCAAATTCCTTCACGTCAAAGCCCATCGCCTGCGCGTCCGCGAGGAACAGGTCCAGCATGCGGCGCACTTCCGGGCCGAAGGGCGCGTTTTCTGCGCTCCGGGGCGCCTGCACGCTGGGAATCGCGATCCATTCCTTCAGCTTGACGAGGATTTCTTCCCGGTAGGACGCGACGAGTTGGTCCAGCTTTTCGTAGTTCATATTCCCTCTCCGCCTTTCTGTGCGTAAAAATGCCCATGGATGATTTTGGCCAGCACCGGGCCGACGCCCTCGGCGGCGGCCAGTTCCTCTTCGGAGGCGGCCTTCAGCGCCTCGACGGTGCGGAACTGTTTGAGCAGCGCCTTCTTTTTCTTGGGCCCGACGCCCGGGATGCCGTCCAGCGACGATGTGGCCGAGTGCTTCGCCCGGAGCTTGCGGTGGTGGGTGATGCCGAAGCGGTGCGCCTCGTCCCGAAGTCGCTGGATCAGGTGCAGCGCGTCGCTGTGGCGGTCCAACAGCAGCGATTCGCTCTCGCCCGGCAGCACGATCTCTTCAATGCGCTTGGCCAGGCCGAACATCTTCACGTCGCCGCCCGCCGCGTGCATCGCGGAGATCGCCTCACCCAGCTGCCCGCGCCCGCCGTCGATCAGGATCAGATCAGGCAGGTCGGAGAACTTGCCGCCCAGCGCCGTTAGGCCCTGCGCCTCCCGCTCTGCCTTCTCCTCCAAGCCGTGGATGAAGCGGCGGGAGATGACCTCATGCATCGACGCGAAGTCGTTCGCGCCTTCCACCGTCTTGATGCGGAAGTGGCGGTACTCCTTGGGCGCGGCCACGCCGTCGATCATGACCACCATGGAGCCTACCGACTGCTGCCCCTGGGTGTTGGAGATGTCGTAGCCCTCGATGCGCCGGGGCGAGGCGGGCAGGCCCAGCGCCTCGGCCAGTTCCTTCAGCGCGCCGAAGGTGCGGGCGTAGCTCTTGGCCAGCTTGAGCTCGCGGATCTCGGCCTCCTCGACGTTGTTGCGGATCGCCATCTCGACGAACCGCTTCTTCTCGCCCCGCTCCGGAACCGATAAAGTCACCTTCACGCCCTTCAAGCCACTCAGGTATTCGGAGACGGCGATGAGGTCCGAGGGCGGATCGGCCGAAAGGATCGCGCGGGGGATGTCCGCCGCGTCCTGGTAGTGCTGCAGGATGAACTGCTGAAGGATGTCGCCCGTTTCCTCGTCGCCCGCCCGAGGCATCGCGTAGTGCTGTGCGCCGATCAGCTTGCCTTCGCGCATCGAGAGCACCGACACCAGCGCGTCCGCGCCCTGCGAGGAGGCGGCGATCACGTCCTGATCCACGTCGCGGACGATGGTTGCCTTCTGCTTCTGCATCACCTGCCGGACGGCGTAGATCCGGTCCCGGTAGATGGCGGCCCGCTCGTAGTTCATGGCGGCGGCGGCTTCCTTCATACGGGTCTGCAGGTCCTCCAGCACTTCCTGATACTTGCCGGAGAGGAATTGGATGACCTGTTCGATCAGAGCGTGGTATTCGGCGCTTGAGATCAGGCTGGCGCAGGGCGCGAGGCACTGGCCGATTTCATGATGCACGCAGGGGCGCAGATGCATGCCCTCGTGAAGCTGCAATTTGCAGGTGCGGATCGGGAAGATCTGCCGGACCGCGTCCAGCATCTCCCGCACGATGGTCGCGCCCAGGTACGGCCCGAAGTAGCGCGCGCCGTCCTTTTCCTTCTGGCGGCGGATGACCACCTCCGGAAAGGGCTGGCTGAGGTCGATCGCGAGGTAGGGGAACTGCTTGTCGTCCTTTAGGAGGATATTATAGTAGGGCCGGTGCAGCTTGATCAGGTTGCACTCCAGCATCAACGCCT
The DNA here is from genome assembly GCA_023416655.1 of Bacillota bacterium. GTDB lineage: Bacteria > Bacillota > Clostridia > Christensenellales > Aristaeellaceae > JAEZHK01. The sequence continues at coordinate 11,940 of JAEZHK010000062.1, read as the reverse complement.
CGAGTTCGCCGTCCACCAGCACCGTGTCCAGGTCGTCGATCCGCTCCACCATCGCCCGCACCTTGGGCGAGTGGTTTTTGGAGCTTTGGAAGTACTGGCGCACGCGGTTTTTGAGGTTCTTGGCCTTGCCCACATAGATGATCTGGCCTTCGGATTTCATCAGGTAGCAGCCGGGCGAATCCGGCAGGTTTTCCAGCTTGACCTTGAGTTCTTCGGTCATGCGCGCGCCTCCTTTCAGGGGCAATGAAAATCCGCAAGCGGCTTTTCATTGCGATTGGATACGGGCCAGTTTCCGAAAACGCTTGTGAGCGTTTTCGGGCGGAAACCGGATCGGGAATACTTTCTCCGTCGACCGGACAAGCTCGGTCTTTGGGGGAAAGCCAAATCCACCGCACAGGTCGCTGGATTTGATTGAATGTGGAAAGGGCTTCGGCCCTCTCCACCCTCTCCCGAGAGGTTTGCAAAAGGCCGCCCGCGACGATATGGCGCGGGCGGCTCGTGCGATTTAGACGACCACGTTGACGAGGCTCCCCGGCACGAAGATCAGCTTTCGGATGGCCTTGCCCTCGATCAGCTTCTGGAATGATTCCTCGGTGGCGAAGTAGTCCGGCGCGGTCTCGCGGGTGAGTTCGGCGGGCACGGCGATGCGGCCGCGCACCTTGCCGTTGACCTGGAACGCGATCTCAATCATCGCCTTGACCAGCTTCGCCGGGTCCCACACGGGCCAGGGTCTGCGGTACAGCTCCCCGCCCAGGCCGAGGATCTCGTTCAGTTCCTCGGTAATGTGGGGGGCCACCGGGTTCAGAAGCTGCAGGAGTATCGAAACTTCGCCCCTTGTAACCGAACCCTTCGCGTAGAGCGTGTTGACCAGCGTCATCATACTGGCGATGGCGGTGTTGTACTTCATCCGCTCATAGTCCTCGGTGACCTTTTTGATGCAGGAGTGCACGTCGTAGGCCATGTCTTCGGAGACGCCTTCCTCGTCCGTCATGGTCTCCATCAGCCGCCACAGCCGGTCGAGGAAGCGGCGGCAGCCGCGCGCGCCGTCGGTGGTCCACGGGATCGCCTGGTCGAACGCGCCCATGAACATCTCGTACAGGCGGAACGCGTCCGCGCCCAGTTCGTCCACCACGTCGTCCGGGTTGACCACGTTGCCGCGCGATTTACTCATCTTCTCGCCGGTGGCGCCCAAGATCATGCCGTGGGAAGTGCGCTTCTGGTAGGGTTCGCTGGTGGGCACCAGGCCGATGTCGTACAGAAAGTGATGCCAGAACCGGCTGTACAGCAGGTGCAGCGTGGTATGCTCCATGCCGCCGTTGTACCAGTCCACCGGCAGCCAGTACTTCATCTCCTCCATCGCCGCAAATTCATTACTATTGTGCGGGTCGATGTAGCGCAGGAAGTACCAGCTGGAGCCCGCCCACTGGGGCATGGTGTCGGTCTCGCGCTTGGCGGGGCCGCCGCAGGCGGGGCAGGTGGTGTTGACCCAGTCTGTAATCGCGGAAAGAGGGGACTCGCCATCGTCGGTCGGCTCGTAATGGGCCACCTCGGGCAGCTTCAAGGGCAGCTGGTCGTAGGGGAGGGGCACCCAGCCGCAGTGCTCGCACTTGACCAGCGGGATCGGCTCGCCCCAATAGCGCTGCCTGGAGAACACCCAGTCGCGCAGCTTGAAGTTGACCTTCTTTTCGCCCAAGCCTTTTTCAACCAGCCAGTCGATGATGGTTTTCTTGGCGTCGGCGACCTTGAGGCCGTTCAAAAAGCCGGAATTGACCATGAGGCCGTCCTCGATGTCGTGATAGGCGGCTTCCGCCACGTTGCCGCCCGCCACAACTTCAATGATGGGCAGGTTGAACTTCTTGGCGAACTCCCAGTCGCGCTCGTCGTGGCCGGGCACGGCCATGATCGCGCCGGTGCCGTAGCCCATGAGCACGTAGTCCGAAACCCATACGGGGATGGTGTTTCCGGTCACCGGGTTTACGGCGGCGACACCCCGGATGGCGACGCCCGTCTTTTCTTTGGACAGTTCGGTGCGCTCAAAATCGGATTTTCTGGAGGCGGCGTCGCGGTAGGCGGCGACCTCCTCGAAGTTTTCAATCTCGGCCTTGTGCGCCTCGATGAGCGGATGTTCGGGGGAGAGCACCATGTAGGTCGCGCCGAAGAGCGTGTCCGGCCGGGTGGTGTAGACCCGGAGCGCCTCGCCGGTGGTGAGCCGGAAGTCCACCTCCGCGCCCTCGCTGCGGCCGATCCAGTTGCGCTGCTGCAGCTTGACCTTTTCGATGAAATCCACGCCGTCCAGGCCATCCAGCAGCTTCTGGGCGTAGGCGGTGATCTTCAGCATCCACTGGCTCTTGACCTTGCGGACGACCTCGCCGCCGCAGCGCTCGCACACGCCGCCCACGACTTCCTCGTTGGCGAGGCCCACCTTGCAACTGGTGCACCAGTTGACGGGCATCTCGCTCTTGTAGGCGAGGCCGTGCTCAAAGAGCTTCAAAAAGATGAACTGCGTCCACTTGTAGTAGCCGGGGTCGGTGGTGTTGACCTCGCGCGAGTAATCGAAGGAGACACCCTGCCGCTTCAGCTGCTCGCGGAAGTGGTCGACGTTCTTCTTCGTCACGATCGCGGGATGAATGTGGTTTTTGATCGCGAAGTTCTCCGTCGGCAGGCCAAAGGCGTCGTAGCCGATGGGGAACAGCACGTTATAGCCTTCCATGCGCCGCTTCCGGGCGATAATGTCCATGGCGGTATTGGAGCGCGGATGCCCTACGTGCAGGCCGGAGCTCGACGGGTAGGGGAACTCGATCAGCGGATAGAACTTGGGTTTAGCATGGCTGGCCTCCGCCGCGAACGCGTTCGTTTTCTCCCAGTGCGCCTGCCATTTGGCCTCGACAGACGCCGGATCGTAGGTAGGAAACTCTTTCATAAGATGCCTCCAAAAATGATCGCCTTCCCGCTCCGAGGAGAGGAAGGCGAATGATCCTTTCGCGGAAACGGACCGGTTATGCCGCGGGGGACGCCGCGGGCGCCTCGGTCGCTAGGGGCGCGGCCGGGGTGGGCTCGGCGGCAACGGTCGGCGCTGCGGTCACGGCGGTTTCGGCCGCAACGGTGGCTTCCGGCGCGATAGTAGCGCCCTCAACGGGGGCAACGGTGACCGTCGGCACCGTTTCGGGCAGCACGGTCGTGGGGTTGATGCCATAGCGGTTGTAGGTCGCCGCCAGCACGATGACCAGCAAAGTGAACACGGCAGCGGAGATCTTCGTGATCAGTTCCAGCTTGCCTTCATAGCTCTTGGCTTTGGATTTTCCAAAGAAAGTTTCCGCGCCGCCGCCGATTGTGCCGAGGCCGGCGCGATTGCCCTGCTGCATCAAGACGGAGATGATGAGCACGATGGCCACGAGAATGATGACAATGTTGATGATCAACATGAAAGCTGCCATGAAGAACCCTCCTTAGCATTGTGGGGCGGCATACCATGCGTAAGCCAAACTAGTATAGCATAGCACGCCACGCTTGACAACACAAATTTTGTGAAAATCCGGAGCAATGAACGCATTTTGCTGAAAAATCATGAAACCGGCGGGCAGCCGGCCAGCGTAGCGTAATCCCAAAGCCCGCCGCACGCGTTGGCGCTGTCCGCGCGGGGCGCGTGGAGCGCCGGGGCGTCGAAGGAAAGCTCCGGCGCGACCTTCCGAACCGCGGCCGAGACCGCCTCGCCCGAGGGGAGCCTCTCCAGCACCTGCTTAAGCCCCGCGCGCCGGGACAACAGCGCTTTGAGCGCCTCGGGATCGCCGCCGGAGCAGGCGTTCTTCTCCGGATCGAAGGCGCGGTACGCGTCCAGCAGGAGCATCACCGCGCCCGCCAGCGCGATGGGGTAACCGGCTTCGCCCGAGAGTGACGCGCGCCGCGCGAGGCACTGCGCCGAGGACGACACCGGGCGCGACCCGCCCGACACGAACGCCGCGACGCCCGCCATCAGAAGCGACTCAGCCAGCGTCTTAACGCCCCCCTCGCTTTTCGCTGCGATTTCTTCGATGGCGGAAAACGCGCGCTCCGCCGCCTGTACCGCGAGGTCCGCGCACAGCGGGCAGTAGGCGTCCTCCCTTAGGAGCTTCAGCGCCGCCCAGTCGGCACGCGCCAGGTGGCAGGCGGCGAGGTCCAGAAGGCCCTCGGCGAAGGACTCCGGCGGCGCGTCCATGAGCGCGCCAAGGTCGAAGGCGATAAGCTCCGGCGCGACGGCGGGCAGCGCCATCGCCTCGCCCTTCAGCGCCATCTGCGCCTGCTGCGAAAGGTAGCCGCAGCCGTCGGGCCGGGTGGCAAGCAGCGCGTAGGGGCGCTCCGTCTGCGCGGCGGCCGCCTGGGTCACGTTCGCGACTTCGATGCCGCCCGCGCCGATGAAGAATTCGGTGTCCATGCGCATCGCCAGCATCGCCTCGCCCAGCGATCGCTCGTCCGCGACCGGTCGGGAGAGGAGCGCGAGCGTCACCTCAAAACCCGCCTTGCGCATGGCCTGCAGAAGCGCGCGGCCCGCCGCGTCGTAGGCAGCCTGATCCGAAACCAGCACCGCTTTTTGGCCCAGCTCCCGCTTTTTTATACAGCGGGGCAGCTTCGTGGCCATGTCCGATCCGATGTAGAGATCCTGCGTTGGCAGCTGATGTGCGTTGCCGCAGACGCATTTGAGACCCGAGAATTGGAGCCGATCGCCCTTCGTAGAGATGGAACCTGGCATGTTTAGCCCCTCCGTTTCAACGTCGAACGCTATTCTACCTGAAAGGCGCGGTCTGCGCAACCATTATTTTACCCGGAAAGCGGCAGGAAAGACGGACGGAGGGCAAGAAAGATGTATTAGATAACGTCCCTCCTGGGTTTTCATCGTTCCCGGCGACCAGAGCGCCGGGAATCGGTTTCCGTAAGCCAGTGCGCACACTGGTGGAGGAAACAATTCCTTAAGTCAGTGAGCCGCCCGGAAATTCCGAAGAATTTTAGGCTCACGCAGGATTCCTCTTTCGCATCGAAAAACCCTCGGGGTTTTTCGATGCTTATCACAAAAGGGAGGCGCATGGGTTGGAAGTCACCCTGCAGATGTACCTGATCGTATTGCCGCTGACATTTCTGGCGGCCGCAATGGACGCCATCGCGGGCGGCGGTGGGCTGATCTCACTGCCGGCGTACATGGCGGCGGGGCTGCCGCCGGTGCTCGCCTCCGGCAGCAACAAGTTTTCCGCGATGTTCGGCTCCCTCCTGGCGACGATCCGCTTCGCGTGGAGCGGGCGGTTGCCCTATGCCCCGGCGCTTCTGGCGGCGGCGGGCGCGCTGCCCGGCTCCTACCTGGGCGCGGAGCTTTTGAAGCACGTCAGCGACCAGTGGATGCGCACGTTTCTGCTGTTTGCGCTGCCCGCCGCAGGACTTCTGCTGATCTTCGGCCGGATCGGTTCCGGTGAGGAGAAGCCGCTGACGCAGGGGATGCTGGCCGCATGCCCCGTGATCGGCCTTCTCGTCGGGTTTTACGACGGCTTCTTCGGGCCGGGCACCGGCACAATTTTGATCCTTCTGTTCACGGGCGTCACGAAACTGAACATGGTCAACGCGTCGGGCGCGGCGAAGATGGTGAACCTGGCGTCCAACGTGGCGGCGATGGTCTCGCTGGCGATCGGCGGAAAGGTGCTGTTTCAACTGGCGGTGCCCGCGATGGTCTGCTCCGCGGTGGGCGGGTACATCGGCGCGAAGCTGGCGCTGGTGGTCGGCGCGAAGCTGATTCGCACCATGATGCTGTGCGTCTTCGTGATGATCCTGATCAAGCTGATTTTGGATTATTTCGGGATTTCAATCCCCAATCTGATCTTCCTGTTGGCCGAAAATATCAAGTCGATGCTGCAGCCTCAGTGATTTTCTGGCAAACAAAACCGGCGCGGAGGGTTCTGCTTGAACCGCTTTCGCGCCGGCTTTTTATGCCTTGTCAGATCGCCCGGTGGCCGACGGCGACCGCCATTTCGTTGAGGTGCAGGAGGCCTATTCCGAAAAACACCGCCACCGAGACGTTGTTGCCGGACCGCGCGATGCCGATCTTGCCGCCGATGTTGAGGCCGGTGGCTTTCGCGCCCACCTGCATCAGCGCCTCGTGGGCCGCGCCCGCGACGGAGCCCTCCTCGTGGTATTGCGCGGAGGAGATCACGCCCTCGCGCTTGGCGGCCACCACCGCGCGCTCGACGATCTTCATAATGGACGGGATGAACTCGCCGCCGTAATCCACCGCGGCCGCGCGCACGTCCTCGGCGGCCAGTTGCGCCTTGAGCGCCTTCTCTTCGTCCCGGGAGCGGGTCAGGCAGATCAGGATCGCGGCCCTTGCCGTGGTGCGGCTGCCGCTGATGTTCTCAACAGAGGACGGAATGCCCTGGTTTTCCATTTGATGATCCTCCCGCTTGCGTCGTCGGCCCATCCCAGGCTTCCATCGTTCCCGGCGACCCGTGCGCCGGGAATAGGTTTCTGGAACCAGTGCGCACACTGGTGGAAGAAACAATTCAACAAGTCAGTGCGCCGCCCGGAAATTCCAGAGAATTTTAAGTGCGCGCAGAACCTCTTCTTTCGCGATGAAAAGCCGCCCGGCGGATTTCATCGCCCGAGTTCCGCCGCGCTCATCCCGGCCAGCGCGCCGGTGGAGAACGCGATCTGCAGGTTGAAGCCGCCGGTCAGCGCGTCCACATCCAGCACCTCGCCCGCGAAGAAAAGCCCCTCGATCAGCCGGGATTGCATGGTGGACGGGCTGACCTGCTTGACGTCCACGCCGCCGCGGGTGATCACCGCCTCGTTGAAGCCGCGATAGCCTCTGACGGTCAGCGCCATGCCCTTGATGACCGAGATCAGCGCCTTGCGCTCGGCCTGCGTGACCGAGTGGATCGGCTTGGCCGGGGAGAGCCCCGCCAGTTCCGCGATGATCAGCGCCAGGCTGTGGGGCGCGAGGCCGTCCAGCGCGGAGATGAGTCCCTTGCGCGGGGCCTGGGAAAAGTCCCTGAGCAGGCGCTGGTCCAGCGTCTCGACATCCAGCGCGGGCTTCAGGTCGACCGCGAGCCGGACGCCCGCCGGGTCCTCCGGAAGCAGGCTCGAAAGCGTCAGCGCCAGCGGACCGGAGAGCCCGAAGTGGGTCAGCATCAGTTCGCCCTGGTCACTGAAGAGCCTTTTGCCCCTGTGTTCGGCGGTCAGCCGCACGTTTTTGAGGGAGATGCCCATCGCACCCTTGGGCCAGGATTCCTCGGTTTCGATGGGGACCAGCGCGGGCAGCGCCTGGTGGACGGCGTGGCCCGCCCCTTCGGCGAACCTCAGGCCGTCGCCGGTTGAGCCGGTGGAGGGGTAGGATAGCCCGCCGGTGGCCACGACCACGGCGCGCGCGGCCAGAAAGACGCCGCCCTCCAGCTCCAGCCCCGCGATCTTGCCGTCCCGGATGACAGGGGACGCGACGCCGGTCTTCAGGCAGATCTCGACGCCCGCCTTTCTCAGTTCCGACTCCAGCGCCCTGGTCACGTCGCTGGCGTGGTCGGAAATGGGAAACACGCGGCCGCCCCGCTCGATCTTGAGCGGCGTGCCCGCGTTTTCGACGAGCGCCATCAGCTTGGTGTTGTCCAGCGCGTCCAGCGCCGAGTACAGAAAACGCGGGTTCCGCACGATGTTCTGCATAAAAAGCTCGGGCGTCGCTGCGTTCGTCAGATTGCAGCGGCCCTTGCCGGTGATATAGAGTTTTTTTCCGAGCTTTTCGTTTCGCTCCAGAAGGACGGTTTCTGCGCCGCCCTTTGCGGCGTAGAGCGCCGCCATCATGCCTGCCGGGCCTCCGCCGACGACGGCTACCCTTGGCCGGCTCATTCGCCGTTCTTGCTCAGGTAGACGTTGTACTGGCCCCATATTTCCTCCAGATTGTTGAAGTTCGCGGCCACCTGCTGGCGCTTGCGCTGGCTGAGCGCGACGATCAGCGCGTTGATCAGGGACAGCGGCGCGGCCAGCGAGTCCACAAAGGAGGCCATGTCGCTCTTGGCGGTGAGGCACAGGTCGCTCGACGCGTGCAGCGGCGACAGCGGGCCGTCGGTGATGGCCACCAGCGTCGCGCCGCGCTTGCGGGCGAGATCCATCGCCTCGATGGTGCGGCTGGTGTACCGGGGGAAGCTGATGCCCACCAGCACGTCGCCCTCGGAAATGTGGGCCAGCTGCTCGAAGATGTCGCTGACGCCCGAGGTGACCACGTGCACCGTCTGGAAGACGTAGCTCAGGTAGTGGGCCAGAAACTGCGCCAGCGGCGCCGAAGCCCGAAGGCCCAGCACGTAGATGGACCTGGCGGACAAAAGCTGCTCCACGACTTCTTCGAACACGCCGATGTTCAGCTCGTCCAGCGTGGCGCGGATGTTTTGGATGTCCGCCTTGAGCACCTTTGAAAGCACCTGCGCGTGGTCCATGTCGCCGGTCATTTCAAAGCGCTGCGACGCGGTCAGCCGGTGACGGATCAGCTCCTGCAGCGCCTTCTGCAGCTGTGGGTAGCCCTCGTAGCCCAGTGCGGCGGCAAAACGCACGACGGTCGATTCGCTGACGCCAACGTATTCGCCCAGCCTGGACGCGGTCATGAACGCGGCCTTGTCGTAGTGGCTCACGATGCACTCGGCGATGCGCCGATGGCTTTTGGAGAGCTTTTTCCCGCTGTGATTCAGGCGCGCGATCAATTCCTGTGCGTTGTCCATCCCAATATCCTCCCGGTAGGTAATGCAGCCTATACGCTCGATTATACCCTATCAAAAAGAAAATTGCAAGTCGCAGGGCCGGTTTGCGCAGATTTCACGTAAATTCAGGCAAAATAATCATCAAAATGGATGCGCGAGGCGTGCAAATTGAATTTGGCAACTGGAAGGACATGTGCTATAATGAAATGAAGGCGCTTAAAGCAAACCGGCGCGCATACGCGCAAATGAAATCTGCCAGGGCATCTTTCATTTGCCAGGGACCGGGCCAGTTTCCTAAAACGCTTGCGAGCGTTTTCGGGCGGAAACCGGGTCGGGTGTGCTTTCCCCATTGGACGGGCAAGCTCGTCCTTTGGGGGAAAGCCAAATCCAAGCGTGCAGGCCGCCGGATTTGCATTGAAAGTGGAAAGGGCTTCAGCCCTCTCCACCCTCTCCCGGGATTTGTTGGATTTGGGCCGCTGTCATGCGGCCTGTCGGAGGTAAGGCAGGATATGACGTTCTCCGTGGCGATCGACGGGCCTTCGGGCGCGGGCAAATCGACCATTGCGCGGGCGGTCTCGAGGCGGACTGGCGCGCTGTACCTGGACACCGGCGCGATGTACCGCGCGGTGGGCCTGTATATACTGGAGCATGGGGCGGATCCGTCGGACACGGCGCAGGTCGCGAGGCTCGCACCGGGCGCGGAAGTCCGGGTCGGCTACGAGGCGGGGCTTCAAAAGGTGTACCTGGGCGGGCGGGACGTATCCGAAGCGATCCGCAGGCCGGAGGTGTCCTCCGCCGCTTCCAAGGTTTCGGCGGTGCCCGAGGTCCGAACGCGCATGGTGGAGATGCAGCGCCAGATCGCGAAGGGGCATTCGGTGGTCATGGACGGGCGCGACATCGGCACCTGCGTGTTGCCGGACGCGACGCTCAAGGTGTTTTTGGTGGCGGAGCCCGCGGTGCGCGCCGCGCGGCGCTTTCGGGAACTGAGAAGCGTCGGAGCGCCGGATACTTACGCGGAAGTGCTGGAGGCCATCCTGAAGCGGGACCACGACGACAGCACCCGGGCGGCTTCCCCGCTGCGCAAGGCGGAGGACGCCGTGGAGGTGGACGCCAGCGACCTTACCGCGGACGAGGCGGTGCGGGCGGTGCTGCGGCTGCTCACCGAGCGGGTCGGGCTGAACATACCAGGCGGAGGCGAAGGCGAATGAACGGCTGGTTTTATTCCTTTGCCAAGGCGGTCATGCGCGTATTCTTTGCCGTCGTATACCCGCTCCGCATGGTCGGCGCGGAAAATCTGCCGAAGAGCGGGGCGGCCATCCTGTGCGGCAACCACATGTCGCTGCTCGACCCGCTGGCGGCGGGCCGGGCCGTCGGCAGGCCCGTTCGTTTCATGGGCAAGAAGGAACTCTTCAAGGTGCCGCTTTTAAAAGCTTTGCTCCGGGCGCTGGGCGCGTTTCCGGTCGATCGCGGCAACGCCGACATGACCGCCGTGCGCACCTCGCTCACCATCCTGAAGGAGGGCGGCGTACTGGGCATCTTCCCCCAGGGTGGCCGGGAGACCGGCGGCTACCGGGGCATGGAGAGCGGCGTGGCGCTGATCGCGCTCAAGTCGGGCGCGACGGTCGTGCCAATGCGCATCATGAAGAAATTCCGCCCCTTCCGCCGGAACACGCTGATCATCGGCGAGCCGTTGGACCTTTCCGCCTATTCGATCCGCGCCGGCAGCGAGGCGCTGGCCCGGGTGACCGAGCGGATCGAGGCGGCGGTGACCGCGCTGGGCGCGCCGGGCGGGGAAAAGCCGCAGCAAGGCTTTCCGAAGGACCGCAAGGAACCTTCGTAAAGACGGGCGCGTCTGGAAGAGGATTCCAATGAATCAACGGGTCAAGTCAGGCCGCAAGGGGATTTTCAATGTAATTTTATTGTTAAAACTTTCCCTTCGGCAGGATTTTCCCGCCATTCTGACGAAATTCATGGGCTATCCATGAGAAGTTGCCACAGGAAGGCTTGAACGATTCGATGCTTGTAACAGTGGCTCAAAACGCGGGTTTCTGCTTCGGCGTCCGCCGCGCGGTGGCGCTGGCGGAGGAACGCGCGGCACTCGGCCCGGTGGTCACGCTGGGGCCGATCATCCACAATCCGCAGGTGGTCGCTGCACTCCGGGAAAGGGGCGCGCGGCCTGTGGAAGGCGTGGAAGGCGTGGAGCCGGGCGGACAGGTGATCGTAAGGTCCCACGGCGTAGGGCAAAAGGAGCTTTCTGAACTGGAAGCGCGGGGCGCGGTCGTCTGGGACGCCACATGTCCCTTCGTTAAGCGCATCCACGAGATGGTTCACGAGGCCGCCGCCGAGGGGCGGGACGTCCTCGTGGTGGGCGACGAGGCGCATCCGGAAGTCAAGGGGATCCTGGGCTGGGCGCTTGGAAGGGGCCGCGCGGTGCTGGAGGATATCCCGCGAGGGCCGCTTATGCGCCCGCTGGTGGTCGCGCAGACCACGCTGCCCCGGCAGCGATTTGCCGAGGCCGCGGTGCGCATACTGGAAATATCGCCGGACGCCGAGGTGCGGGACACGATTTGCACCGCGACGTTGCTTCGGCAGGCGGAGGCGGCGGAACTTGCCGCCCGGTCGGACGTGATGCTGGTGGTGGGCGGCCCTGAAAGCGCCAACACCCGGAAGCTCTTCGAACTGTGCCGGAGCCTTTGCCCCAGAACCTATTTCATCGAGGATGCTTCGGCGCTCGAAGGGATCGTTTTCTCGCCCGGAGACCGGGTTGGAGTGACAGCCGGCGCCTCCACGCCGGATTGTACATTGAAGGAGGTTGTGACACGAATGGACGACATCGAGAAGAAGGATCAGGTGACCGAACCCATAGCCCCCCAGCAGGAGTCCATGGAGCCCACCGAAGGCGATTTCCTGGCCGACGTCGAAAGGACGCTGGTTCAGCTGCGCCCCGGTCAAACCATCACGGGCACCGTGGTGCAGATCACCGAGGATGAGATTTGCGTCAACGTGGGCTACAAGGCGGACGGTCTGGTCAAAAAGTCGGATCTCTCCTCGACCGATGTCAAAATTGGCGACGAAATCGAGGTTGAAGTGGTCAAGGTCAACGATGGTGAGGGCAACGTGCTGCTCTCCCAGCGCAACATCGTCAACCGCAAAAACTGGGATGAAATCATCGCCAAGTTCGACGCAGGCGAGTTTGTCACCGGCGTGGGCAAGGAAGCCGTCAAGGGCGGCCTGATCTGCGACGTGGCAGGCG
>JAEZHK010000016.1 GCA_023416655.1 Bacillota bacterium | reverse complement strand
TACGCGCTGGGCATCTACCCGGCAACGGTCTTGATCGAGGCGCGGCCGGAGGCGGCGAGGCGGCTGCTCCTGCACCCGCAGGGTCTTGCCAGCGAGGGCGTGGCGCTCCTTCGGGAGAAGTGCCGCGCGCTCTCCATCCGCGAGGAGGAGGCCGAGCGGGTGCTCCGGCGGGAATCGAAGAAGGACAACTGCTATGCGGCGGTGGTGTTTGACAAGTACGTTTCGCCGCCCGCGAAGGACAGGCCTCACGTGGTGCTCGCACAGATCAGCGATCAGGGCAACCTGGGCACGGCGCTTCGGGCCTGCCTGGCGTTCGGCATGCGGGACGTGGCGCTGATCCGCCCCTGCGTGGACGCCTTCGACCCCCACGCGGTGCGCGCGTCGATGGGCGCGTTCTTTCATATGAATGTAGAAACCTACGACCGCTTCGACGATTACCGTGCCGACTACCCTGACCACACACTCTACCCCTTCATGCTGGACGGCGCGGAGGCACTGGACGACGCCGCCCGAACGCGGCCGGAACGCTTCGCGCTGGTGTTCGGAAACGAGGCCGCGGGCCTGCCGCCATCGTTCAAAACCATGGGCCGACCGGTATTCATCCCGCAGGCCAAAGAGGTGGATTCGCTGAACCTTTCGGTCGCGGTCGCGCTGGGCGCGTATGCGTTCACCAGGCCCTGAATTGGAAACTGTTACCATTCCATAAAAAGTATTGACAGAAATGATACGAAATGTTACAATCCTGTTGAAGCTAGTTTCCAATCTGTTTCAAAAGGGAGTGTAACATTGATGAAGCCTATCGCTCGGTTCGGTTTACTGGTCCTCGTACTCATGCTGGCGTCCTCTCCGGCCCTGGCGCTAACCTTGAAAGTTGCGGGCAGCTCCAATTCCACCGCCACTTGCCCGAAGGTCGCCGCCGCGACCTGCACCACCACAACCTGTGTGGACAGGTCCGACTGCGCGGACAACCTCTGCCCCTCCGGCACCAGCTGCGTCAAAGGCGCCGCTTGCCCGAAGCTGAGCTCCGGCAGCGTCTCGACTTGCCCGAAGGTTGCCGCGGCTTCCTCCGGCTCCACCTGCCCCAAGGTCAGCGCGAGCAAGCCCACCGTCACCGTGACCACCGGCTCCACCTGCCCCAACGTGACCAAGAAGCCGGCCGCCACCGCGAAGCCCGACGCCACCGCGAAGCCCGAAGCCACCGTTAAGCCCACCGCCAAGCCCACCAAGGCTCCGGCCACCGGCTCCTCGATGTCCTCTCAGGCTGCCAGCGTGATCAGCCAGACCAATGACGAGCGCGCCAAGCAGGGCCTCGGAGCGCTTAAAACCTCCAGTGAACTGAACCGTGCCGCCGCCATCCGCGCCAAGGAAATCGTCCAGAAGTTCAGCCACACCCGTCCCGACGGCAGCGCCTGGTCCACCGTGTCCTCCTCCGTCCGCGGCGAGAACATCGCCATGGGCCAGCAGAACGCCGACAAGGTCATGGCTGCCTGGATGAGCTCCTCCGGCCACCGCGCCAACATCCTGCGTTCCTCCTTCGGCTCCATCGGCGTCGCCGCCTACAAGGTTGGCAACACCATGTACTGGGTGCAGGAATTCGGCGCGTAAGCGCTCCCGAAACCCTGACAATCAAGATGATCGAAGCCGCCGCGTCAATAAAAGGCGCGGCGGCTTCGTCATGCCCGATCAAGTTCCAATCAGCCCCGCCCGAGCAGGGCTTCGATCTCGTCCATCTGGGTTTTTGTCAGCGGCCCGAAGCCCATGGCGGCCGCGTTTTCTTCCGCCTGCCGCACGTTCTTGAAGCCGGGGATGGGGATGTTGCACCCGCTCCGCGCCCAAAGCCACGCCAGCGCGCCCTGCGCGACGGTGCGGCCGCCGCTCTTCAGGATCTCCCGCACGCTCTCAAGCTTACTCAGAAATTCCTTTTTGACCTCGCCGTTTTGGAAGTACTCGGTCCACTCGTGCGCCGCGCTGCGGACATCGTCGGGTGAGAATCGGGTCTGGGCGCTGAACTTGCCGGACAGCAGCCCCATCCCCAGCGGCCCATTGTCGATGCAGGCCAGGCCGTGTACTTCGCAGGCATCGGACAGCGCGCCGTCGTAGGAGAGCAAATTCGCCTTGGTCTGGATGACCGTGCCGCGGGTTTTTACGGCGAAGGCCTCCACGTTTTCCGCCGACCAGGTGCTCCAGCCGTAGGTGCGGATTTTGCCCTCCGCCACGAACTTGTCCAGTTCATGGAACAGAGGCTCAAAGTTCTCCTCGGGCATGGCGCCGTTGTGGATCTGGTAGAGGTCCACGTAGTCGGTCCGAAGCCTAAGGAGCGACGCCTCCAGCGCTTTTCGGATGTACGCGGGCGTGGTGTCCTCCCCGGTCAGCGCCCGCGCCGCGCGGTCGTGAACGTAGCCGCCCTTGGTGGCGATGACGACCCTGTCCCGCATGCCCTGCAGCGCCTCGCCCAGCACTTCCTCGCTGTGACCGGTGCCGTAGGCGTCGGCGGTGTCGAAGAAGTTGACGCCCAAGTCCACCGCCCGGCGGATGGCGCGGATGGATTCAAAGTCGTCCACCTGGCCCCAGCCGTCCGACAGCCCGAACATCGTGAACGGGCCGCCGATGGCCCAGCAGCCAAAACCCAACGGGCTGACCTCAATGCCGCTCTTTCCCAGCCGCCGCTTCTGCATTTCCATGCGCTAACCCTCCCTCTAATTTTCAAGTCCCGATTTCAGGCCCTCCCAGGCCGAGCGCGCCTCCCGCAGCATTGCCTCCCGGTCGTACATCCTGACCGACATCGAAAGCCCGATCATCAGGTAGTAGTACGAAAGCGCCAGGTTCGTGACCGGCTGCGCGCGGAGCTCGCCGCGCGCGACGCCCCTTTCCATCCACCAGAGGATCCGTTTCAGGAAGTCCTCCTGGGTCTCCAGCGTCTTGGGCACAATGGATTCCTTCACGCACTCGGGCGGGTAGTAGAAGTACCGGTCCCAGAAGTACATCTTCCGGTTGCCGTGGCAGTAGTCGATGAACGTTAGGAAGATGCGCTCGAGCGCGGAAAGCGCGCCCTCCTCCGACGGGGCGGTGAGCGCATCGACTGTGCGCGCGTATTCCTCCAGGATGTCGTCAAACACCGCCATAAAGATGCTCGTCTTGCCCTCGAAGTGGGCGTAGAGCGACGCCTTGCGGATGCCGACCGCACGGGCGATGTCCTCCAGGCTGGCGCCCTCGTAGCCCCTGTCCGTAAAAAACTCCAGCGCCCGCTCCAATATCAGCTGTTTGGTCATGGAAATCCTCCCCATCGCCCGGCGGCGTGGCCTTCCTACCGGTCGGTAGGCTGATTATAACGCATCGCCGGATGGAACGCAATACCCTTATGGAATCCGGGATGTGAAATTTTTCAGCGAACGGACATAAAAAGGCCCACGCGGCGAGCGCGGCGGCGTTGGATATGTTCTGCTTGGGTTTGACTAAAATTGATTGACGGGGCTGGAATCCGCCGCGTCCAGGAACAAGCGGGGAGCAGCGATGGTCCTGAGCGCGGCGAAAGCCTCCGAAGGCATGTATTCCTTCAGGATCGGCAAACATTCGGCGAGATCGTTCGCCCGGCTGCCCACCTTGGGGTCGGTGAGGAAGCGGAAGCCGAAGTCGGAGTACAGCTTGATGGCGCGGTAGCTGGACGGGTGGGTGTGCAGAAACACCGGGAAGCCGTCCGCCGGGAGCGCGCCCAGCACGTGGCCGAGGAGCGCCCGCCCGATGCCCAGGCCCTCCAGCGCGGGTCGCACCTTGAACCAGTGAACGGTGTTGACGCGATTGTAGGCCTTCCAGATGAACACCGTGCCCACCGGCACGTCCGCCCGGTTGACGGCGAATACGCAGTTTTCGTAGAACCGGTTGCCCTCGGGCGCGTAGACACCCCGGAAGTAGTCCAGAAGATAGTTGCGTAGCATCGGGGCCTGCAGGGGTTCGTTCGCCTGCAGGTCGATCCAGGCGTCCAGCTCCCCTTTGCGGCAGTTGCGGATGGCGAAACCCTCCGGCATGGGCCGGACCGCGTCCTGCTCCAGCGACGGGCACATCATGAACAGGTCCATATCGGGGATCGGGCGCATGGCTTCACCTCCCGCTTTACACTGTATAATTTCCTTACATTATAATAGGTCACGCGGAAAACCGCAACCCTTTGAGGGGCTGCGGTTTGCGATTTGTTATGCCGGGATTTTGTTTTTGTTATCGAATGTACGGCCTCACGGGTCTCGCCTCGATGTACCCGCGGTCGCCCCGGGGTTCCAGCTGGAACCGGGGGCCGTCCTCCGCTGCCCATTCCCAGCCGAAGCGGCGGGGATCGAAGCGGTCGATCGCCTCCCAGACGGCGGTGATGGCCTCCTCAAACTTCTCGTCCTCAAAGGGCTCGCCCTGGAACACCAGGTACTTGCAGGGCGCGAGGCTCTGAAGGTCGTAGCCCTCGGGCACCGGGCCGGTATAGTCGGCGGGCACCTCGACGCCCTGGCAGTATTCGGACGTACCGGGCGCGCGCAGCTTCTCCGGCAGCCACATCCCGATGGATTCGTACAGCGCCCCCTTGACGCTGATCAGCACCCCCCATACGTCGCAGCCGACCTCCTCGCAGTACTCGAAGTAGTCGGTGGCCTTGACGCCGCGCTTCAGGATGACCTTCCGGGCGGGCCGCTCGATCACCTGGGTAAACACAACGCTGGTTTGCATGGACTCCGTTCCCCCTTCCAGATATTTGTGGTAGCCTCGGACGGAGTAGTAGGTGAAGAGCGGGATGGGCGGGGCTTCCCTGCGGTACCGCTCCGGCGGCAGGCCGAAGCGCTTGGAAAACGCCTTGGTGAATCCCTCGTGGGAGCCGAAGGCGGCGTCCAGCGCCACGTCGAGCACGCTGCGTTTGGTATCGCGAAGCGCCATGGCCGCCTCGCTTAGCCGCACGTCCCGGATGTAGGCGAAGGGCGTTTTGCCGGTCAGGAGCGAAAACGCGCGCAGCGCCTGCCACGGCGAGTAGGCCGCGGCCTTTGCAAGGTCCGAGAGGGCAATCTCCTCCCGGTGGTGCTTCAGGATGTAATCCTGCATCCGCTGCACCGCGTCGATCCTGTCCCGATCTCCGTTCATTTCTACCACCCGAGATGAAGTCTAGCACAGGGGGGCGCTGCGCGTCTTGACCGCAATTGCGCAGTTGGGAACAGTATAGCAGATTCCAGCCTGCCCGTAAAACCGCCCGGAGCGGAGCGGGCCACGCCGCCTTTGGGCACGTCACTGCCGGACGCCGAGCGCGGTGCAAATTTTCCCCTTC
Organism: Bacillota bacterium; assembly: GCA_023416655.1. Lineage (GTDB taxonomy): Bacteria > Bacillota > Clostridia > Christensenellales > Aristaeellaceae > JAEZHK01. Next base: position 42,537 of record JAEZHK010000016.1, on the reverse strand, counting down.
TTTAGGCGAAATGGGGCTTGCTATCCTATAGAAGGCGTGCTATAATGCAAGCTACCTACCGGTCGGTAGGTCAAGACTCGGGCCAAAGCACCCAGCCGGAGGACATGGAGCGCTCCATGTCGACTGTGTGGCAAAGCCCTTGTGAAAACGCCGGGAAAAAAGCGACCCCGCGGCGTTTGCCGCGGGGCTCGGGAAGTACCTGCTAATTGACCGGCTCACACCAAGCGTCGGAGCCCCGAAGGTCCAAATTCTTGAACTGAGGATAGGTATCGGGATTGGCCTTGAAGGTCATCAGGATGTACTTGCCACTAGCCACCGGCTGCTGGGTGATGGAGGTCAGCACGGCCGTGCGTTTGCTGCCGCTGCGCAACTTCAGGATCAGCACCTGTTTGTCCGTCAGCGGCGCCGACTGCGAGTAGCCTGTGCGGTTGTAAAAGAACATGTCCACGCACAGCATGCCGCTCTCGTTGTAGTAGATTTTCCTGGCGCTCGCCTTCAGCTGTCCCGCTGCGCTCTTGGGCTTTGTGCGGGGAACGGACTGGTTGGCGACCACAGTGACGGTGCAGGTGGCGCTTTTGCTGTTAACGGTCGTGGTGCAGGTGATGACCGCCTTGCCCACGCCCCTGGCATACACCTGCCCATCGCCGTTGACGGTGGCGACGGAATCATTGTTGCTGATCCAGGTGACGGACTTGTCCGAGGCGGCGGCGGGCTTCACGGTTTCAACGAGGAATCTCGTCCTGCCCTTGAGAAGCGTCAGCCGCGAGTTGTCGAGCTGGACCGACGTGGGTGTAGCGGGGATGGCGGTGATCGTCACGCTGTCGGTAACGCCGCTGGTGGCGGTGGCGGTGATGACGGCGGTGCCGGTTTCGGCCACGGCGGTAATCTTGCCGGTGGAGGAGACGGTGGCCACGGTCTTGTCGCTGGTGGACCAGCGCAGCGTCTTGAACTTGGCGGAGGACGGGGCCACCTTGGCCGGCATGGTATAACTGGAACCCTTCATCAGCGGCTTCTCGTCGTACTTGAGCTGGACGGAGGACACCACGTAGCGGGAAGGCAGCACGCGCACGTCGCAGGTTGTGTATTTCGAGCCTAAACGAGCCATGATGGTGGCGACACCGTATTTTTTGCCGGTTACGATGCCTGTACGCTTATCCACAGTGGCGATGGAGGAATTGGACGACGTCCAATAGACCGTCCCGCTGAGGCCGCTGTCCAGCTCCAGCGTCATGCCCGACGCGATGCAGGCCTTGGTCAAGTTCATCGTCTTGACGTAGGATTTGGGAACCTCCGCCGTGGAGGGACTCGCCGCCGCGCGGCTGACCAGCGCGAGGCCGCCGTCCGAGGTATAGGCCTTCAGGTCCTGCGTGTATCCGTACTTCGCAAGTTCCTCGCTGACGGCCTGGGCCGCGTAGGCATAGGCCTCGCCGACGGTGACAGTCAGGTCCCCGTTTGCGTCGCCCTCGAGGCTATCCAGCCTGTTGCCCGCGCTCGGGCCGTTGTGGGACCAGCCCATCGCCTCGCACAGCGCCCAGGTGGTCAGGCCGTACAGGTTGGTCTTGGCGTAGGAGTACTGGGACTGGGAAGACGACGCGATCACGCTGAAGTGGTCGCCGGAGGTGATGGCCTTGGAGGAAAGCCCGCCGGACGCGCCGGAGAAGGCGGCGATGGCGTTGTCGGTAAAGCTGCCCTCGGCTGCCGCGCTTTTGTTGATCAGCCCGCCCGACTTGCAGGAGTCGAGCAGCACGATCACCTTGCCGGGGACGTTGGAAAGTGTGCTCTGAAGCAGCGAGAAGGGGTAGACGCCATCCTTGGAAGCACTGTGATCCACGCCCGCCAGCCCGCTGGATGCCCCGTGGCCGGTGTAGTAGAACACCGTCACGTCGTCGTCGTCCGCGCCCCAGGTAAGCACCCCGCTCAACGCCGACTGGATGCCCGACCGGGTCAGGCTGGAATATGAAGCAATCTTTTTATAGGTGACCGTGCCCGACGTAAGCGCCGACCGCATGGCGCCGAGATCATAAGCGCAGCTTCCAAGGTCGTCCACCGACTGGTATTCACTGTTGCCGATGAGCAGCGCCCGGTAATTCGTGACGCCGTCGGACGCAGCCAGCGCCGGAAATGCCAGAAGAAGAAGCGCCGCGAGCGCGAAAAGCGCCGTCCGCGGCGCCCCGCCGGATCGTCCATCCTTCATTTCGCACCCTCCAGAAAAAATGTGTCGAAAATATGACTTAAACGAAATCTCTGTCTTTGAATTGTAACATTTTTCCACCCGCCCGTCAACCCTTAAAGAGAAAATTCTCACTTGCGGCGTTTGTCTTGCTTTCGCGGGCGGGCGGTTTATGGTACACTTAAGGGGAGCGCTGATGGGAAAGGGGCGAAGCTATGCAGAAGATACGCGGAGAACTGCGGCCGCGCATGATTGCCAACATTCTCACCGGGTGCGCCGTCGTGCTGTTCGCGGTGGTCGCTTACCGGATCAACGACATCATGTTCGGCATCACGAAGGTGATGGACATCCTGTCGCCGCTGGTGGTCGGCCTCTTCATCGCGCTGATGATGCGCCCGCCGATGCGCTGGATCGAGCACCTTCTCGGCAAGCTGCCGCCGCGCGGCAAGCCCACGAAGCGCAGGCTGACGCTGTACCGCGCGCTTTCGCTGGTGATCGTGTACACGCTGCTCTTTGCGCTGGTGATCGGGTTTTTCGTGATCGTGGTGCCGCAGTTCGTGAGTTCAGCCCAATCGCTGACCGTCACGGCCTCCAACTGGGTGAGTCTCCACCGCGCCGACATCGAAGGGTTCCTCACGGAGTTCAACATCACGGACATCGCGGGGCAGAGCTCCCAGAAGATGCTCTTGCAGTGGGAAGACATCGTGCGCACCGGGATGGACTACCTGGGTAAGGTGCTATTGAGCCTCCTAAACATGAGCTACAGCATCTGGGGCGTCTCGGTGAACCTTTTCATGTCCACGATCATCTCGATCTACATGCTGTTCGGCCGGGAAAAGTTCCTGGCGCAGGGCAAGAAGATCTGCTGCGCGTTTTTAAAGCCCGCGCACGTGTGCGTACTGTCCTTTTGGATCCGCCGGGCGCACCTGATCTTCACCGGCTTCATCTCCGGCAAGGTGATCGAGACCGTGGTGGTGGGCGTGGCCTGCTACATGGGCATGCTGATCTTCAAAATGGACTACGCGCTGCTCATCAGCGTGATCGTGGGCGTGACCAACTTCATTCCGTTCATCGGCGCGCTCCTCGGCGCGTTCATCGGCATCGTGATCCTGCTCATGGTCAACCCGGTCAGCGCGTTCTGGTTCCTGATCTTCATCGTGATCCTGCAGCAGCTGGACGGCAACGTATTCGGGCCCCGGATCCTGGGCGATTCGCTGGGCATTTCGTCCTTCTGGGTGATCCTGGCGATCATCCTGGGCGGCGGCTTCTTCGGCGTGACCGGCATGATCCTGTTCATCCCGATCTTCGCGATTCTCTACGAGATCATCAGCGCCATCGTGCGGGACCGGCTCACAAAGCGCGGCATGCCCGCTGACACCGCCGCCTACGACGGACCGGGGCTGCCGGATAGCCTCTGCCCGGTACCGGCCGCGGAGGAACCCAAAAACACATCCAAAAATTCCGTTGAAACGGAGAAGGAGTCTTAAAACATGAACGCAATCGGAAAACTTGGCATGGGCATGATGCGCCTGCCGCAGAAGGACAGGGAGATCGACCTGGACACGACAAAAAAGATGGCGGACCTGTTCCTCGAAGCGGGCGGCATCTGGGTTGACACCGCCTACGGCTACCACAACGGCAAGAGCGAGTCCGCCGTCCGGGAAGCGGTGGTCGCGCGCCACCCGCGCGAATCCTTCCATGTGGCCACCAAGCTGCCGGTATGGCTGGTCAAGACCCCGGAGGATCCGGAGCGGCTGTTGCAGGAGCAGCTCAGCCGGACGGGCGCGGGCTACTTTGACCGCTACATGCTGCACGCGCTGGGCGCCGAAAGGCTTCCCGCGCTGGAGGAGCTGGGCGTGTGGGACTTTCTGAAGTCGGTTAAGGCGCGCGGCCTCGCCAAATCCATCGGTTTCTCCTTCCACGACACCGCGGACGTGCTGGAGCAGATCCTCTCAAAGCATCCCGAGGCGGAGTTCGTGCAGCTGCAGATCAACTACCTCGACTGGGAGGACAAAGACGTCCAGTCCCGCCTGTGCTACGAAACCGCCCGTGCCCATGGCGTGGACGTGATCATCATGGAGCCGGTCAAGGGCGGATCGCTGGGCGCGCTGCCGGCGGAGGTTTCCGTGCCGCTGCGCGCGCTGCACCCGGACTGGTCGGACGCCCGCTGGGCGCTCGCCTTCTGCCTGACGCTGGACGGCGTCAGCACCGTCCTGAGCGGCATGTCCGATCCCGCTCAGATGACGGACAACATCCATTCCTTCAAGAACTTTGAGCCGCTGAACGCCGAGGAAATGGCGGCGCTGAAGGAAGCGGTGACCATCCTTGAGGCCATGCCGTCCATCGCCTGCACCGGCTGCGGCTACTGCGTGGAGAGCTGCCCGCAGCGCATCAAAATCCCGGACATCTTTGAAACCACCACCGGCGTCATGCGCTTTGGCGCGCAGCCCGGGCTGATCGGCCATTACGAATGGCTCGTCTCCGAAGGCAGCGGCCGCGCGTCCGACTGCATCGCCTGCCAGGCCTGCGAAGAGCACTGCCCGCAGCACCTCGCCATCGCCAGCCTCATGGCCGACTGCTCCGCGCTGCTGGACAAGTAAGGAACGAGGGGAACGCCGGAGGGCTCCGCCCCCCGGACCCCTGCAAGGGGGCTGAGCCCCCTTGACCCCGCACAAAAAAGTATAGGTGGAAGAGTGACTGCGGTTCTTAACCCAACGGGGTTCGGGGCCGCAGCCACCGATTCAATAAAGGCAACCGGAGGGCGACATGTGCGGCCGCAGGTTGCCTATACCGATTCGCGCGCAGGCTCGTCCGTGAGCCTTTGGCTCACAGAGCCTGCGCCGTTCTCCATGCATCGGAAAGCCGTAAACGGCTTTCCGATGCCCTTCTTTACAAGAAGTGCCTAGAGCGCTTTTGACGAAAATGCTATCATTATGAACGAAAATGGATCGGCTTTAAGAGCAATTCCTGCAAATGGGTTCAGGGTGGCGGCGCGAGATTTTTGATGCGCCGGCAAGGAGCCGAAGCGCAGGAATAGCAGCGCTATTTCAAGCGGAGAGCGACGAAGCCAAGGGTTTGATTGCTGAAGGCAATCAAAGTCGCTTGCGACCGGGCCGTTCAAACCGATTTGAACGGCCCGCCAGCGCAAAAAAATAAGCCGAACACTGAACAAATATGCGGGGAATTGCTCAAGGAGGGAAACGGTATGTCTGATTGTAAGCGCCTGGAGGGTCGCGTGGTGGTCATCACCGGCGCGGCGCAGGGTCTGGGTGAGGCGCTCGCCCAGCGGCTCTCGGGCGAAGGCGCAAAAGTGGTCGTCGCCGACATGAACTTCGAAGCGGCCGAGGCCGTGGCGTCGTCGCTTCAGGACGCCATCGCGGTCAAGGTGAACGTGACCAACTACGATGAATGCGCTGCAATGTGTCAGGCGGCCGAGGAGAAGTACGGAAAGATCGACCTTCTGGTCTCCAACGCGGCGATCCTGATCTCCGGCGCCATCGAGGAGCTGACCTACCGCCAGTTCGCCAAGGTGGTGGACGTCAACCTGAACGGCTACTTCAACACCTGCAAGGCCGTCGTCCCGCATATGCGCAAAAACGGCAAGGGCTCCATCGTGCAGATCAATTCCAAGTCCGGCAAGAAGGGCTCCGCCAAGAACTGCGCCTACGCGGCCTCCAAGTTTGGCGGCGTCGGCCTAACCCAGTCGCTGGCGCTGGAACTGGCGGAAGAAAACATCCGCGTCAATTCCATCTGCCCGGGGAACCTCCTGGACAGCCCTTTGTGGGTCAATTCCCTCTACGAGCAGTACGCCCGCAACCAGGGCACGACCAAGGAAAAGATCCGCGAAAAGTACATCAATCAGGTGCCCATGAAGCGTGGCTGCCAGTATGAAGACGTGGCCAACCTCATGGTGTTTTTGTTGTCCGACGAGTCCTCCTACATGACCGGCCAGGCCATCAACGTGACCGGCGGCCAGCAGCTGACTTGAGGGCGTTCATATGAGCGAGCGGAATGTCATCATCTGGGGCGCGGGGCGCATCGGCCGCGGCTTTCTCGCGGAAGTGTTCAGCCAGAGCGGCTACCTCCTGACATTCGTGGACATGGTGCGCCCGCTGATCGATCAACTCAGCGCGGCGGACGGCTACACCATCTGGAAGGCCCAGAACGAGGGCGTGTCCTCCGTCAGAATCGAATCCTACGACGCGCTGCACATCGGCGACGGCTACGAGATCATGAAAAAGATGCTCACGCCCTGCCCCATCGTCGCGGCGGCGGTGCAGGCGTCGATGCTCGACTCACTGGCCGACATGCTGTCGCCCTACATCCGCGCCCGCGCGATGCAGCGGCCGGACGAGCCGATGGACATCGTGCTCAGCGTCAACTCCATGATGCCCGACCAGGCGTTCTTCGCGGCCCTCGAGCGCGTGTTCGCGGGCGAGGACAATGTGCTCAGGTACGTGCACAGCCAGGTGGGGCTATCGGTCACGGTGGTCATGCGCATCGTGCCGCAGGCGCCGAAGGAATACCAGGAGAAGGACCCGCTGGGCGTGTTCACCAACGGATTCCCGGAACTGGCGGCCGACCGAAAGGGCTTCAAAGGCCCGCTTCCGAACCTTCCGATGCTGCGCCTTTCCGAGCACATCGAGGCCGAGGAAGTGCGCAAGATCTACACGCTCAACATGGTGCACGCCACCGCCGCGTACCTGGGGCTGCCCAAGCGTTTCACCTACGTGAAGGAGGCCGCCGCCGACCCTGTCCTCGGCCCGATGCTCCGCTCGGCGCTTTCAGAAGCCGCGGTGGGCCTTTCCGGCGAGTACGGCTTCACCCCGGAGGAGATGGCGCGCTGGACAAACCGCATGATGGGCCTGATCGAAAACCCCCACATGTGGGACGATCTTCTGCGCCTGGGCGCGGACAGCCTGCGGAAGCTCGGCCCGGACGACCGGCTGGTCGGCTCCGCGAGGCTCTGCCTGAAACACGGCGGGAGGCCGGTGACCATCGCCCGCGCCATCCGCATGGGCTTCCTCTACGAGAACGCCGACGAGGGTACGCAGCGCGTGCGCCGCGTGGTTCAGGAAAAGGGCCTCGGCCCGGCGCTCAAGGAAATCTGCGGCCTCGACGAAAACGAGCCGCTTTATGAAATGGTACTCAATTGCGATTAGGGAGGGAAACACCATGAAAACCACCGCTGTCAGGCTCTACGGAAAAAACGACCTGCGCCTCGAGAGTTTCGAGCTTCCGGCCCTCAAGGATGACGAGATTCTGGTGAAAATCATCTCGGACAGCATCTGCATGTCCACCTACAAGGCCACCATCCAGGGCAGCGACCACAAGCGCGTGCCGGACGACATCGCGACCAATCCCATCGTCATCGGCCATGAGTTCTGCGGCGACATCGTGGAAGTCGGCGCGAAGTGGGCGCACAAGTACAAGGCCGGCGAGAAGTTCACCATCCAGCCCGCGCTCAACTACAAGGGCTCCATGGCCACCCCCGGCTACGCCTACCCCTACATGGGCGGCGACATGACCTACTGCATCCTGGCCCCCGAGGTCATGGAAATGGACTGCCTCCTCGACTACAAGGCCCCCGCCTACTTCTACGGCTCGGTTTCGGAGCCGCTTAGCTGCATCGTGGGCACCTACCACGCCATGTACCACACCCAGATGGGCAAGTACGACCATATCATGGGCATCAAAGAGGGCGGCTCGATGGCGATCCTCGCGGGCGCTGGCCCGATGGGCCTGGGCGCGATCGACTACGCCATCCACTGTGACCGCAAGCCCGGCCTTCTGGTCGTGACCGACATCGACCAGCCGCGCCTGGACCGCGCCGCGTCCATCTACACCGTGGAAGAAGCCGCCAAGCACGGCGTGAAGCTGATCTACCTCAACACCAAGGTGGAAAACCCGGTGCAGCTGCTGCTCGATCAGAACGGCGGTAAGGGCTACGACGACGTGCTGGTGTTCGCGCCGGTGGCGGCGGTCATTGAGCAGGGCGACAAGATCCTGGGCTACGACGGCTGCCTCAACTTCTTCGCAGGCCCGACCAACACCCAGCTGACCGCGCAGTTCAACTTCTACAACGTGCACTACGCCGCGACCCACCTGGTGGGCACCTCCGGTGGCAACACGGCGGACATGATCGAGTCGCTCCAGATGATCGCGGACGGCAAGCTGAACCCCTCCGGCATGATCACCCACATCGGCGGCCTGGACGCGGTCATCGATACCACGATGAACCTGCCCAAGATCCCCGGCGGCAAGAAGCTGATCTACACCGGCATCTCCATGCCGCTGACCGCCATCGAGGACTTCAAGGAGAAGGGCATGGCCGACCCGATGTTTGAAAAGCTCGCCCAGCTCTGCCCCGACGGATTGTGGACCAAGGAAGCGGAAGACTACCTGCTGGCCCACGCCGCGCCTATAAACGTTTAGAGCGCAACGCACGAATCAAACTTATACACATGAAAATGCCCGCTTGCGGGCATTTTCATGTGAGGGGTCCCGGGGGCATCATGCCCCCGGGCGGGATTCCAAAGGGCAGAGCCCTTTGGCGTTCTCACCCTTCCCCCAAGGAGGAAACATGGCTTACTTGTTGGTCTTGGGCGGGCTGAACATCGACATCATTGGAACGCCCTTACAGGAGCCGCTGCCGGGCGACAGCAGTCCTGGCATGGTTCGGATGTCGGTGGGCGGCGTGGGCCGCAACATCGCCCGGTCGCTTCGGAAGCTGGGGGACGAGGTGCAGCTGATCGCGCCCGTATCGGCAAATTGGGACGGCGTATTCGGCCGCACGGACTGTGACAAACTGGGCATCGGCCTATCCGGCGCGCTGGAAGTGGACATAAGCTGCCGCTACCTGTGCGTCAACGGCCCGGACGGGGATTTGCGCCTCGCGGTCAATGATATGGCGGCGATGGAGCGGCTCACGCCGGAGGAAATCGAAGCGCGGCTGCCGCTCATCAACGGTAGCGATCTGATCGTGCTGGACGCGAACCTGACAGAGGACGCGATTTTACGCCTCGCGGAGCGTGCGGAAAGGCCGCTGGTGGCCGACCCAGTGTCCGCACCCAAGGCAATCAGGCTTCGGAGCGTGCTGAACCGCCTGACCGCGATCAAGCCCAACCGGGCGGAAGCGGCGGCGCTGACGGGCCTGTCGCCGGACGACCCCGCCGAGGCGCTGGCGGAGGCACTGCTGAGGCAGGGCGTACGCCATGTGTACCTGTCACTGGGCGCGAGGGGCATGCTGTACGCAGGCCCGGAGGGGATGTTCGCGATCCCCAGCGGCGCGGCGAACGCGGTCAACTTCAACGGCTGCGGCGACGCGGCCACCGCTGCCATCGCGCATGGCCTCGTCAAAAAACTCTCCACCCGTGAAATTGCCGCGCTGGCCATGCGGACGGCGGCTGAGCAGGCACAAGAGGCGTAGGGGAGGCGAGGGAACGACGCCGGAGGGCTCCGCCCTCCGGACCACCCGCCAGGGGGAATGATTCCCCCTGGACCCCTCACAAAGGGAAATGAAAAGCGCGGATCAAGCGCGAACTGTCTGGGAGGGAACAATGAATAAGCATCTTCTGATCTCCGAGGAAGTACAAAAGGCGCTGGCCGAAGGCAAGCCGGTGGTGGCGCTGGAGTCCACAATCATCTCCCACGGCATGCCCTATCCGCAGAACGTGGAGACGGCGCTGAAGGTGGAAAAGACGGTGCGGGACGCGGGCGCGGTGCCCGCGACCATCGCGGTACTGGGCGGCAAGCTCTGCGCCGGGCTGACGGAGGCGCAGATCGAATACCTTGGGAAGCTCGGAACAAAGGCCCTCAAGGCCAGCCGTCGGGATCTGCCGGTATTGGTCTCGAAAAAGCTGGACGGCGCGACGACCGTGGCGGCGACCATGATCATCGCAAGCCTCGCGGGCATCCCCGTGTTCGCGACCGGCGGCGTGGGCGGCGTGCACAGAGGGGCAGAGGTGACGATGGACATCTCCGCGGACCTCGACGAGCTGGCAATGACCCCCGTGGTGGTGGTCTGCGCGGGCTGCAAGTCGATCCTCGACCTCAAGCTGACGCTGGAGTACCTCGAGACCCGGGGTGTGCCGGTGATCGGCTACCGGACGGACGAACTGCCCGCCTTCTACACCCGCAGAAGCGGCCTCCCGGTGGACTACCGGCTCGACACGCCGGAAGAAATCGCCGCCGCGTTCGCCGCGAAGCGCGCGATGGGCCTTACGGGCGGCATGCTGGTGACAAACCCCATCCCGGAGGAATTCTCGATGGACCCGGCGGTGATCAATGCCGCCATCGACGGCGCGGTGGCCGAAGCCAGCCGCCTCGGGATCGGCGGCAAGGCGCTGACGCCGTTCCTGCTGGACAAGATCCAGAAGATCACAAGCGGCGACAGCCTCGCCTCCAACATCCAGCTCGTGCTGAGTAACGCGCAGCTCGCCGCCCGGATCGCCGCGGCGCTGAAAGAGGCGTAGGGGGCTCCTGCACAAGTGAATAAAAAAAGCAGGGTGTTGTCAGCGCCCTGCTTTTGATTTAGGATAAGCGGGTTTTGAAGTCGTGGTAGGAGAAGCTGCGAACAATACGGCAAGCGCCGGTTTCGTCCTCCAGCGCGATGACGGGCAGCGGCATGCCGTTGAAGGTGTTGTTCTTGACCATGGTGTAGATGGCCATGTCGCCAAACGCAAGGCGCGTACCGGGCGCGAGCGGGGCGCTGAAGGAATAGTCGCCGATCACGTCGCCCGCGAGGCAGGTCGGCCCCGCCAGCCGGTAGGTGAAGGGCTTCTCGCCGGGCTGGCCCGCCATCTTCCATCCGGAGGGCTGGTGTTCTTCCTGCTCCAAAGGCTCGAAGGACGCGGCCTGCTGCGCGATCTGGAGAGCGCTTTGGTCGTCGTCCGTCGGCTGCGCGCCGGGAAGCGCGGGCGGCAGCACCGGGACGGGCTGCGCCGAGGGATCATGCGCCGTCGGCTGGTCATCGGCCTCCGGCTCCATAAGCGGTGGGCGGTAGGGCATTTCGATCACGTCCGGCATGTGGCAGGCGGCGGAGGTATCCAGGATCACCACATCGATGCTGCCGGGCACAATGTCCAGGACTTCCGTGATCAGAAGCCCCGCGTTCAGCGCGATCGCCTCGCCGGGTTCGAGGTACACCAGAAGGCCGTATTCGTCCTGCATGCGCCGGATGCAGCGCTCAAGCCTTTCGATGTCGTAGCCGGGCCGGGTGATGTGGTGCCCGCCGCCGAAGTTGATCCATTCGACCCGCTTCAGCCACGGCCCGAACTTTTGCACGACGGCTTCCAGCGTCTCAACCAGCGCGTCGGAGTCCTGCTCGCACAGCGTATGGAAGTGCAGCCCGCTGACGCCCTCCGGGAGCGGCGGCAGCACCGCCCCCGCCCGGATGCCCAGCCGCGAGCCGGGCGCGCAGGGGTCGTAGATGGCGTGGTCCTGCGTCGAGTGCTCCGGGTTGACGCGGAGCCCCACCTTCGCGCCCGACCTGAGCGCCCGCGCGCCAAACATCTCATACTGCGCGAGGGAATTGAACACGATGTGGCCGCTGATCGAGGCGATCTCGTCAAACTGATCATCCCGGAAGGCGGGGGAGAAGGTGTGGTTCTCGCCCGGCATGTGCTCGTGCGCCAGCCGCGCCTCAAATAGCCCGCTGGAGGCCGCGCCGGACAGGTACTGCCCGATCAGCGGGTACACCGCGAACATGGAAAACGCCTTCTGCGCCAGCAAAATTCGGCAGCCGGTGCGGTCGGAAACGCCCTTCAAAATCTCAAGGTTTCGCGTCAGCGCCCGCTCGCTCACGAGGTAGCAGGGCGTGGGCAGGTCTTTCCGCCGCATGTCAGTCCACCAGAACGGGGTGCTCGTCCACCTGCCACGGCAGGCCCCACTTGTTCAGCGCGTCCATGAACGGGTCGGGATCGAAAGCCTCCATGTTATGCACGCCGGGCTTCTGCCAGGAGCCGTCCATGACCAGCATGGCGCCGATCATGGCAGGCACGCCGGTGGTGTAGGCGATGGCCTGGGAGCCGACTTCCTTGTAGCACGCCTCGTGGTCGCAGACGTTGTAGATGTAGATCGTCTTTTCCGCGCCGTCCTTCTTGCCGGTCATGATGCAGCCGATGTTGGTCTTGCCCTTCGTGCGCGGGCCGAGGGACGACGGGTCGGGCAGCACGGCCTTCAAAAACTGCAGCGGGATGATCTCATGCCCCTCGTAGAGAATGGGCTTGATGGAGGTCATGCCGACGTTTTCCAGGCACTTGAGGTGGGTCAGGTAGCTCTGGCCGAAGGTCATGAAAAAGCGGATGCGCTTGATGCCGGGGATGTTCAGCGCCAGCGACTCGATCTCCTCGTGGTGCAGAAGGTACATGTCCTTCTTGCCGACCTCCGCGAAGTCGTACACGCGCTTGATCTCCATCGGCTCGGTCTCGACCCACTGGCCGTTCTCCCAGTAGGAACCCTTGGCGCTGACCTCGCGGATGTTGATCTCGGGGTTGAAGTTGGTGGCGAAGGGGTAGCCGTGGTCGCCGCCGTTGCAGTCGAGGATATCCAGATAATTGATCTCATCGAAGTAGTGCTTGAGCGCGTAGGCGGTGAACACGTTGGTCACGCCCGGGTCGAACCCGCTGCCCAGGAGCGCCGTGACGCCCTTCTTCTCAAACGCGTCGCGGTAGGCCCACTGCCACTTGTACTCGAACTTGGCGGTGTCCTCCGGCTCATAATTGGCGGTGTCGATGTAGTGGACGCCGGCGGCCAGGCACGCGTCCATGATGGTCAAATCCTGATAGGGCAACGCCAGGTTCAAAACCGCGTCGGGGCGGAAGGCCTCAATCAGCTTGACCAGCTGGTCCACGTTCGAAGCATCGACCTGCGCGGTCTCGATCTGGACCTTGGTCTTGCCTTCCAATTCCTTCTTCAGCGCGTCGCACTTCGACACGGTGCGGCTGGCGATCAAAAGATGCGTGAAGAACGCATCGTTCTGGCAGACCTTGTGGATGGCGACGGAGGCGACGCCGCCGCAGCCGATGACCATGAGCTTTTTCATATCAAATTCCTCCTTAGGGTAGTATTGGTGGCAAGCAGGAAGGTGACGCAAGGGCTCTGCCCTTGAACCCGCCAAGGGGAATGATTCCCTTGGAACCCTCACAGGGGAAAATGTCCGCTAGCGCGTCCATTTTCGGGTCATTGTGCGGTGGCAAGCAGGCGTGAAGGCGGGCGTTGCGGGACGAGCAGCAGGAGGTTTATCGACTTAGCGCAAGCAGAAGCTCTCTTGTCAGCTTGCAGGCGCAGGCGGTGGAGGTGCCGGAGGGGTCGAGCGAGGGGCTGAGTTCGACGAGGTCGCAGCCGACGACGTTCGAGCACTTGGCGACGGAGACCGCCGCGCGCATGAGATCCAGGAAGCCCACGCCGCCCGGCTCGGGCGTGCCGGTGCCGGGGAAGATGGACGGGTCCATCACATCGAGGTCGATGGTCAGGTAGACAGGCCGTCCCTTCAGCGCCTCCAGCGTCACATCCAGCCACTCGAAGTCAAACCGGCGCATGGCCACATGCCCGGCGGCGGCGAACTGGAACTCCGTTTTGTCGCCGGAGCGGATGCCGAACTGGTGGATGCGCCCGTCGCCCAGCATTTCCCAGATACGGCGCATGACGCATGCGTGGGACAGCTTGACGCCGAGATAATCCTCCCGGAGGTCGGCATGCGCGTCGAAGTGGACGATGGCAAGGTCCGGGTACTTTTCCGCCACGGCCTTGACCGCGGGCAACGTGACCAGGTGCTCGCCGCCCAGCATGAAGGGCAGCTTGCCGTCCGACAGGATCTTGGAGGCGCGCTCGTGGATGGCGCCCAGCGTTGCCTGAACGTCGCCGATGGACAGTTCGATGTCGCCGCTGTCCATGATGGCGAAGTCCGTCAAATCCTTGTCCTGATAGGGGCTGTAGGTTTCGATGCCGTAGGACTCGCCCCGGATGGCGCGGCTGCCGAAGCGGGTGCCGGGCCGGTAGGAGGTCGTGCCGTCAAACGGCGCACCGTAGAGCACGATCCCGGCTTCCTCGTAGCCCGCGCCGCATCCGACGAAGGCCTCAATGTTTCGATTCAACACGCAGATTCTCTCCTTCGCGCGCAAAAGCCGCTTGCGGATTTGCAACGCTCAGCCTCAATGTTCCTGTTCTACGCTTCGAAGCATCTCCTCCACATAGGCTGGAAGCGCAAACGCGCCAACGTGCAGGTTGGTCGTATAGTATCGGGTGGAGAGGCCCAGAAGTCCCCATTTTGAGGCGTTCAGGTCCCGCACCGGGTGGTATTTCTTGGAGGCGAACCCGAACAGCCAGTGTCCGGAGGGGTAGGTGGGGATGTGCGCCTGGTAGACGCGGCTGATCGGGAAGCTCTCCACGATGCGCTTGTGCGCGCGCTGGCAGGCGGCGGCGTCCGCGTCGTAGAAGGGGCTTTCGTGCTGGTTGACCATGATGCCGTCGTCTTTCAGCGCGTTGTAGCAGTTGCCGTAGAACTCCCGGGTGAAAAGGCCTTCGCCGGGGCCGAAGGGGTCGGTCGAGTCGACGATGATGAGGTCGTACCGGTCCTTTTGGGTGCGCACGAATTTCAGCCCGTCCTCGAAAACGATGTTGAGCCGGGGGTCGTCCAGCCGGCAGGCGGTCTGCGGCAGGAACTTCTTGCACACGTCCACAACCAGCGGGTCGATCTCCACCATGTCAATGCTCTGAACGGACTCATACCGGGTCAGTTCCCGCACCACGCCGCCGTCGCCCGCGCCGATGACCAGAATGTTCTCCGCCGCCGGGTGCACGGCCATCGGCACGTGGGTGATCATCTCGTGGTAGATGAATTCGTCCTTCTCGGTCAGCATCATGTAGCCGTCCAGGGTCAGAAAGCGCCCGAACTCCTTGGAATCGAACACGTCGATGCGCTGAAAGTCGCTGCGGCCGGAGTAGAGCTGCCGGTCCACCTTGATGGACAATTGCACAGAAGGCGTATGCCGCTCGGAAAACCACAGTTCCACTTTTATCCCTCCTTCAGCACGTTCAGGGTTTCGATGTCGGAGTCTTCGGGGCCGGTCATCTGAGAGCCCTTGTCCTTGGCGTAGCGGATGTAGTCCAGGATGTGCGGGGTGATCCGCTCGCCCGGCGCGAGGATCGGGATGCCCGGCGGGTAGCACATTACAAATTCCCCGGCCACGCGGCCCGCGGTTTCCATGATCGGCAGCGACTGCCGCACCGCGTAGAACGCTTTCTGCGGGTTTACAGCCACCTCCGGCTCGATGTACTCCAGCCGGAACATGCCCTTCGGGTCCTTTCGGTAGCGCCGCTTGATCTCCGACAGCGCGCCGATCAGCCGCTCGATGTCCTGCCGCCGGTCGCCCAGCGAGATGTAGGCCAGGATGTTGCCGATGTCGCCGAACTCGATCTGGATGTCGTACTCGTCCCGGAGGATGTCGTACACCTCGACGCCCGCGAGCCCCACGCCCAGCGTGTTGACCGCCATCTTGGTGCTGTCAAAGTCGAAGAAGGCGTCGCCGTCTATCTTCTCCCTGCCGTAGGCGTAGAAGCCGTCCAGCCGGTTGATCTCGCAGCGGGCGTAGTCGGAGAGGGAAACCACCCGCTCGAACACCTCCCGGCCCCGGAGCGCGAGGTTCCGGCGGGAGAGGTCGAGGCTCGACATCAAGAGGTACGAGCCGCTCGTGGTCTGCGTGAGGTTTATGATCTGCCGGAGATACCCTTCGGAAACGCCCGGCCCGGCCAGTAAAAACGAGCTTTGCGTCAGGCTGCCGCCGGACTTGTGCATGCTGACCGCCGAAAGGTCCGCGCCCGCGGCCATTGCGGAGACGGGCAGGTCATCCCCGAAGTAGAGGTGGGTGCCATGGGCTTCGTCCGCCAGCACCAGCATGCCCTTCTCGTGGGCCATCTTCGTGATGGCGCGCACGTCCGAGCAGATGCCGTAGTAGGTGGGGTTGTTGACCAGCACGGCCTTCGCGTCCGGATGGCGGCGAATGGCGTCCTCGACGCCGCTCACCTTCATGCCGAGCGGAACCCCTAACGTCTCGTCGATCTCCGGCGACACGTAGACCGGTTCGCCGCCGCAGAGCACCAGCGCGTTGATGACGCTGCGGTGCACGTTGCGCGGCAGGATGATCTTGTCCCCCTGCCGGAGCGCGTAGAGGATCATGCTCTCTACGGACGAAGTGGTGCCGCCCACCATGAAAAACGCGTGCGCCGCTTTGAAGGCCTCCGCCGCCAGGGTTTCCGCCGCCCGGATCACCGAAACCGGATGGCAGAGGTTGTCCAGCGGCTTCATGGAGTTCACGTCCAGCGATAGGCATTTTTCGCCCAAGAGCTTCACCAGCTCCGGGTTGCCGCGGCCCCGCTTGTGGCCGGGCACGTCGAGCGGCACAAGGCGCATCGAGCGCATCTCCTCCAGCGCGTCGACGATGGGCGCGTCGGCCTGAGTGTATCGCATGGCTATCCTCCCTTCACATTTCGGTAAGGAACGCTAAAGGGCGCTGCCCTTTAAATCCCGCCTGGGGGATGATCCCCCTGGACCCGTCGCAAGGGTTTGAAATGTCCGCTAGCGCGTCCATTTCACGGGTCAATGTGCGACGAGAAACAGGTGCATGAGGTTTTATTTTGCTTTTGTGAGGGGTCAAGGGGGAATCATTCCCCCTTGCGGGGGCTTTTGAGTCAAGCGCATACCTTGGATTTCATTCAAATGCGCTTGACTCGAAAGCGGGTTCGGTGCGGCCCTGCCGCAGGAAACGCTCCGGTGGAGCGTTTCCTGAACCCCGGAGCAAGGCAGAGCCCCGCCGTAACCCTTCTCAGAACACGTTCCTGCCGCTGAAAATCTCGATCATCTCCCGGCGCAAACTGCCGGTGATATCAAGCCGCATCCTCGGCGGCAGCTCGTACACGTCCACGTTGAAGAGGTAGTTTTGCAGGTCCAGTTCCTTGATGAGCATCTTGGTGTGGAAGAGGTTGGCATCGTAGACGTTCACGTCCACGGCGTCATACTTCCGGAGGATCTTGTCGTCCACGTAATTTTGAATGGAGGTGATCGCGTGGTCGATGAAGAGCTTCTTGCCCGCGACGTCCCGCGTGAAGCCGCGCACCCGGTAGTCCATCGTGATGATGTCCGAGTCGAACGACCCGATCAGGTAGTCCAGCGTGGACAGCGGCGTGACCTCGCCGCAGGTGGCCACGTCAATGTCCACCCGGAAGGTGGCCAGGAACGTGTCCGGATGGTATTCGGGGTAGGTGTGCACCGTGACGTGGCTCTTGTCCAGGTGCGCCACCACCGCGTTCTCCGACGCCGGTGTCATGGAGCCGTCGGCAATCAAAAGCGTGACCGACGCGCCCTGCGGGTCGTAGTCCTGCCGGGAGATATGTAAAACGCGGGCCCCGATCATGTCCACGACGTGGGTCAGGATGCCCGTCAGGCGCTCGGAGTTGTACTGCTCGCCGACGTAGGCGATGTAGTCCTTCTGCTCCCTGGGCGTCTTGGCATAGCAGACGTCGTAGATGTTGAAGCTCAGCGATTTTGTGAGGTTATTGAACCCGTACAGCTTCAGCTTGCCCTCCATTGGCGCACCCTCCCCGCAAGCGATTGTAACCCTTCGTATGTTTCCCCGCGTCCCGGTTTCCCCGACAAAAAAATAAGCGATGAGCCCATAGCCCATCACTTGCGAATTTTCTGTCTTATTCCCGAAACTCGGCAGCGCTTCGGGCGGGCGGCCCCATCTTTGGGGATGCGCCCTGGGGAACAGATTCCGGGTTTAGAGTCTATATAGCAAATAATTACTTTTACTACTCTTATTGACCGTTTCACAAGTTGATGCGCCGCGAAGCGCTTGGTTATAAAGTAACCAACTTATAAAATCGAAGCTCTACGCTTCATCAATAAGGCGGCCCCACGCCGCCGCGGGCAGTCGACCGGCCGCTAACGGCGCCCCTCCCCTGTGAAGGAAGGCGGTCAGTAATTATCTACTCGTTCTCCTTTTCGCGCGAATGCAGACGAACAATAACACGCGCGCGTACGCATGTCAAGTTAAAAATCCTGCCACCACGTAATGCGGCCGCGTATGCTGCCAAATCCTGCCGAAACGCCTCGCACGCATGAATCATGAATGCGTCACATCAGAGCCTTTACACCGTGCCGTAGCGGTCCTTCTGGTTGAAAAACGTCACGTCCGCGTATCCGGCGTAGATTTTGCCGGAGTGCTTCGCGCCGGAGGGAATGTAGTAGGTGTCGCCCGTCTGGAAGGTGTGGGGCACGCCGCCGATGGTCAGGTCGATCCGCCCCGCCACCACCACCGCCCACTGGCTCTCGTGGGAATGCTCGGGCAGAGACGCGTCCTCCGAAAACTCCATGAAGACCACCTGATGGCTGTCCGCCTGAGAAAGATAGGCGCGGATTCCCGGAATGGGCACGTTGGCCCTGGGCAGGCTTTCGATCTCGGCGGGGAAATTGCTCATGGGGCCACCCCTTATCTGTTCTTTGAAAATGCAGTATATAGCAGCCCACGCCGCCTGTCAACGCCTTTTCCGTCCGGCGGCATGAAAAAGGCGGCCCGCACCCGCAAGCCGCCGGATAATATTGGTTTTATGCCTTTTTCGGCCCAAAATCGACCGACGCGATGACCGCCTTGAGCGCGGCCGCGGAGGCCTGCAGCTGCGTAAGCTCCTCGCTGGTCAAGGGCGGGGTCATCTCCCGCTCGATGCCCCTGGCGCCGATGACGAACGGCAGGCTCAGGCACACATCCTCGATGCCATAGCGGCCGTTGATCATGGACGAGACGGTCAGGACGGAATTCGCGTCCTGCACGATGCACTCCACGATCCGGCGCACCGCCAGCGCGACGGCGTAGTAGGTCGCGCCCTTGAACTTGATCACCTTGCCGCCCGAGGTGCGCACGTCGTCCAGGATGTTTTCCAGCTGCGACTTCCCGCAGCGCTCGGCCTCGAGGCAGGCGTGCTCGCAGTACTCGTCCATGGTCATGCCCGCGATGTTGGTGAGCGACCAAGGCACCATGGAGCTGTCGCCGTGTTCGCCGAACACGTAGCCGTGCACGTTGTTGGGGTTGATGTCCACATGGGCGGCCAGGATGGATCTCAGGCGCGCGGAGTCCAGCATGGTGCCGGAGCCGATGACCTGGCTCTCCTTGAGGCCGAAGTTCTTGGAGATGTGGTAGGTCAGGATGTCCACGGGGTTGGCGACCACGATGTACACCGCGTCGGGCGCGCGCTTGACGATCTCCGGCATGACGGCGCTGATGATGTTGATGTTGCCCTGCGCCAGGTCAATGCGGGTCTGGCCGGGCTTTCTCGCCGCGCCGGCGGTGATGATCACGATGTCGGCGTCGTCCGCGCCCGAAGCGTCGCTGGCGTAGATGTCCACCGGCGCGCAGAACGGCGTGCCCTGGATGATGTCCATGGCTTCGCCCCGCGCCTTGTCATAGGCAATGTCGATCAGCACGATCTCCGTGGCGAGCCCCGCGGTGGTCAGGGTGAACGCGATGGTCGCGCCCACGTTCCCCGCGCCCAGGATGGCAACCTTCCTGCCCTTGTTCATATAAAAAACCTACTTCCCATATACATCTTTTGGGTGTCCAAAGGCCGGGCTTTCAGGGCTCCGAACCGTAATGGACCCGCCAGCCAATCAAATTCACGGGCGCAGCCGCAACCCGCGGCGCAAGTTTTGGAATTTTCTTCTTATATTATAGCAGTTATCTTCGCACCATTCGAAAGCGCCTCGATTCTTCCTCGGAAGGGGTATAACGGATCGCATATTCTAGCCATAACGCGTATTATATCCGATCACCCGAGAAGAATCATTAAATAACGGAGAAGTATTCTCGATGTTAAAAAGATTTACTGATTGTACACTATTTTGTCACAACCCAAAATCAGGTTGGCTGGCAGACAGGAATCTGCGCCAAGCCTGACGTATTGAATCTGCAAACATGCCTTGAAGCGCGCGGGCTTAAGGTGTAAAATGGTTGAAATTCAAAAAATTGGAGTGGTGCGCTGTGAAGGAAGCGATTCGGCGCTATATCCTGGGGCTCGGCGCGGACGAATGCGGTTTTGCCGGGATCGAGCGCTTTGACGGAGCGCCGGAGGGGTTCCGTCCAACGGATGTATTCCCTTCATGCAAGACCGTCGTCGTCTTCGGCATCGCGCTGCCGGAGGGCCTTCTGGGCGTCCCGCCGCACCTGATCTACGGCCACTTCAATTACGGTTCCTGCCCCTGGGTGGACAGGATCGCGTTTTTCGCCGCGCGGGAGATCGAGAGGCTCTCCGGCGGCCGCGCGCTGCCCATGCCGTCGGACGGCCCCTATGAATACTGGGACGCGTTAGAACTGGAGGGGCGCGGGCTGATCTCCATGAAGCACGCGGCGGTTCAGGCCGGGCTGGGCGCGCTGGGGAAGAGCACGCTATTGATCAATGAGCGGTTCGGGAACCGCCTGACCCTGGGCGCGGTGCTGGCCGACTGCGCGCTGCCGTCCGACCCGCTGGCCGAAAGCGTCTGCCTGCCGGACTGCCGGCTGTGCGTGGACGGCTGCCCGGTCCAGGCGATCGGCGACGGCCAAGTCATCCAGAAGCGCTGCCGCATGAACACCTACGGCCGAAACGCACGCGGCTACGACACGGTGGACTGCAACCATTGCCGCGCGGCCTGCCCAATGGGGGCCGGGGTTGCGCGCTAATCCGCCGCGCGATAGAAAGCGCCGCGCGGCCTGCCCGATGGGCGCCGGGGCTGCGCGGTGATCCGCCGCACATCCTGTTTTTGAGCGGCAGGTAAGAAAGCGCCGCCCGCACGGTTCAAACCATGAAGAAGCCAGAACAAAGCAGCGGCGGCTTCATCCGCCCGATGAGACCGGATGAAGCCGCCGCGCGGTTTTTCACGGGGAAGACGGGACAGCGCCGTCGGAATTGAGGACGTAGAGCGTACCGAGCGATGCGATGCCATCGGCGGGCAGCCCGTTTGCCTCTTGGAAGCTGGCCACGGACTGCTTCGTGCCCTTCCCATACCCGCCGTCCACTTCGCCCGAAAGGTAGCCCAGTTCCTTCAGCCGCGTCTGCAGGGCTTTCACCGCTTTTCCCTTGTCGCCGAAGGAAAGGCTCTCAGCGGGGAAGTCCGAGCGCTCAACAGCGACGAACTGCACGTGGGGCCGCTCATACTTCTTGCCGTTCTCCTCCCAAACATACTTATCCAAAACGACGCCGAACACCAGAACGTTCGAATCATCCAGGACCAGCTTCTTCTCGCCCTTGGACATGTATCCGAACACGTCGGCCCACCGGTCGGGATCGTTGTTCACGTCCAGCGAGAACTCCTGGAATGCCGGGTTCTCTCTCTCCCAGACATAGGACACCTTCCCGGCGACCAATACTTTTTGGCCGATGTACTGGTCGTAATCCGCCCAGACCTTTTTGTAATCGAAATCCACGGCATCCCGGAGGAAGGCCGTCAGCCGCTCGGTGCGCTGCGCCGCGCTTTCCACAAGGAAGTTGTCCTCAAACTCGCCCTCGAAATATGGGTTGCCGAAATCGTCGCAGATCTGCCCGTTGACCAGTTCACCCTGAACGTAGGTGCCCTTGCGCCACAGTTTATCACCGTCGAATTCTGCCGCCTCGCCGTTTAGGTAGTCGCCCGAGTACATGCCCTCCTCGCGCCGGCCGTCTTCCCGGACGGTGGCGCCGTAGCCCTCCATGTGGCCGCCCGACCACGAGCCGGTGTACGTCCACCCGATCTCATCGCCGGTTTCGGCTACGAAGGAGCCATTGCCGCCGGGAATGCCGCCCGACAGCGTGCCGGTGTAGCGGCCCGTGCGCTCCCCGAACGCGAACTGGAGCGTCAGTTCCATCCCGTCCGCCTGCTCCGCGAGCGCGGCGGGGGCCAAGCCAAGCAGCAGACAACCGGCGAGGAACCATGCAAGCATCTTTTTCATACCACGAACTCCTTCTTCAGTGGTCGACCGGGCGCTCTTTCCGAACCCCGGTGTGTTGCCGGAATTCTCCATGCGCAGAATTGATTGCTTCCAGCTTGAATATAGCAACGCGTACGCTCGTTGTCAACCGCCCGCACAAAGCTTTCGTTCCTGGCGCGTATGGGACCGATGAAGGCGCGCTAATTCCCGCCGGTCCGCATAAAACATCCTTGGCACGGCGGAACCTGAACCATAAAAATTAGAAAGCTTTCGACTGGCCGGGACGCCGGACAGGACCGGGCGCAATGCGGGGTGTCTACTCCACCACCGTCTCCAAATCCACGCTGAACGAAGCGCCCATGGCCTACAAGAGCATGGACGAAATCACCCGCCCCATCGGCCACACCGCTGAGATCGTCAAAGTCTTAAAGCCCGTGTACAACTTTAAGGCGGGGGAATGACAAACGCATATGCTTTTGTGATTCCGGCCTTCAAAACTTAATCAAGTCCGTTCCTATTCAGAGGTTACAGTGAAATTTGCGGATATGGCATTATTGAACTTGCTATATCAAGAGGATCACTTCTCAAATTGTCAATAGTAGCTACCTCTGTCGCATACTCAGCAATTTTTTCATTGTCTCTGCTTAACAAATGCGACTGTGAAAATATATCAAGGGCTTCAATTACATCAATGACACGAAATCGACCTCTTTGAACAAGTTCATGACATACAAATCTATCCGGGGGAACAGGCAGCATAGTCTCTGAAGGCATATTGCACCCAGAATTCATAAGGGTTTTAACAATTATCCATGAGCGATAGAATAGTTCCATAAATGATCTGTCATATGGCAAGGGACAGATTATGAGGTTTTTTGAATCATCTTTTCTTACGGAATCACTTGTTCCTTGATGCATTGGGATAATCCCTATACGAAGTCCTCGACCCCCCTGCAAGGTAGACGGGTTTATTTTAATCGTAGTAGCGACCCATTGGTCAGTTGTAGGTTGACCAATAAAAAGATCAGCTTTCCATGTATCACAAATTGAATAGGGCAATAAATCTCTATATTGTAGTTTCCTAAAACTCGCAGCTACTGCATCTATATGCTTACGCAATTTCGCTGGCTGGCCACGCGTCCCTGAGAGCAACCTTGAATCATCAGTAAGCTGGCTCTTGATCGAAGATACAAGACTGAGGGCACCGGTTTTTTCAGCTCCAAAGAGGAGCGATGATGGTAAGTCGCCGCCGATTCTACATAGAGATAGTGCTGTTTGAATCCTGTCAAGAATTTGTGGTGATCGAACGTTTATCGCATCATGCACAGCATATTCAAAGCAGATACCAACCTCGCCATCCCCGCTTCTGTAAAGGCGAAACATTGTATCAAGTTTTATCGCTCTGTATCCTCCGACATCATCGACGTGCTCTCGCTTCAAAGAATATAAGAGCCCCTTAAGAATAGGCCTTACCATTGCGAAAAGAGCAGAAACTTCATCAGATACTTCAGAAAGCTGGATTTCCTTCCTGATCCTCATAAGATATCTCCTGACTGCCGTATAGAGGCATATATTACAGCTCTAATGATAACACTTTAGTAATTGCATGTAAATATAAACATCACAAAATTATTTTGAACGCGATAAAAAGAAACTGGGCAGTCCACTGAACTGGCAGTTTCATGGCGTACCCGGAAAGATTCGAGCCCAGTCTTTAGGATCGCATCACCTGCGCATTAAGTTTTCATTATTCTTTCGCATTTAAGGGAAACACATTGACAAACTGACAGAAACGTGTTATATTGTCGTAAAAATTGAATATGACCAATGGATATTTGTTTGTTCCCTCTCCACTTACATATTTGATGAAAGGAGGGGGAATTATGTTTCTCTCCAGTTCGGGTCTATCGTCAGACCAAAAAGGAATGTGGCAAGCTAAGCTCAGAGAACTTGCACAGCTTGGTATGATCCTCGCTCAGATGTACCATCAGGAGTGGTGTGTGCTTGTTCTCCTACTGGTCTGGCTGTACCTCTTAGTCTCATCTCAGTAGGACATAAATTCGTCCAGAATTTTACACAACTCTGCACATAAAAGGCCCTGCGTCTCCTGATGCGGGGCCTCCTCCGATATCCAGCCCATTTCTGGAAAGCCCCAGACTTAGTCGAGCGAATGTTTGATGGACATCATTGTAGCATCTACATGTACCCAATTCTGCACCCAATTCGCCTTTCTCGCCCCGGAGACAAAAACAAAGCCCCGAGAAATTAATGTTCTCGGGGTTTCTTATGGCGTGCCCGGAGGGATTCGAACCCACGACCTTTTGGTTCGTAGCCAAACACTCTATCCGGCTGAGCTACGGGCACACGCTTTTCTGGAACGCTTAGCTATTATATCGCTGTTGTGGGTCTTTGTCAATGAAAACATTCGGTGAAAACCCGCCGGGCGGGTTAATTTTTACGCCACAGGGGAACGTGGTTCTTTGATCGACCGTCCTGAATGGGGAGCCGACCCGGGTAAGGCTTCAATCGTTCCCGGCGACCTGTGCGCCGGGAATCGATTTCCATAACCAGTGCGAACACTGGTGGAGGAAATAATTCCACAAGTCAGTGAGCCGCCCGGAAATCCCGCAGGATTTCATGGCTCACGCAGTCTTTTTCCTTCGCATTGAAAAGCCGTTCGGCGGCTTTTCAATGCTTATAATACGCCTTTCAGCCTTCCCCGCTTCGTGCCCTCGACGAGGCACAGGTAGGTGGCGGCGGTATCGAACCGGGCGTCGTGCAGCGCGCCGCCGCCGCCGAACCACTCCGCGGCCCTTTCGGCGACGAATTCCTCCGAAAGGTCAAAGTGCTGGACGAGTTCGGTGAGCTTGGGCGGTTTGGGCCGGCCGATGTTCACTTTGCGCACCAGGTTCATATCCGAGGTGAAGTAGTTCATCGTGCAGAAGGTGGGCTTTTTCGGCAACTTCAGGCCGCAGCGCTCCATCTCGACGCGCAGGTACTTCTCGTCAGCGGACACATTGTGGCCCACCCAAACCTTGGCCGACGCGAAATCTTGAAGGATATCCTGCG
This sequence comes from Bacillota bacterium, assembly GCA_023416655.1. Lineage (GTDB taxonomy): Bacteria > Bacillota > Clostridia > Christensenellales > Aristaeellaceae > JAEZHK01. The sequence continues at coordinate 17,367 of JAEZHK010000016.1, read as the reverse complement.
CACTATCCTCAAAGCGCGCTCCGCCGGACAGTTCGCGTAAGCTCTCCAGCGTCAGGCCGTGCACTTCCAGCGCGCCCTCGCTCATGTCGTCCACTTCGAAGAACAGGTTTTTGCCCGTGACGCTTCCTCCGTCCGCCAAGAGGTACGAGAGCTGGCAGATCTGGCCGGGGATGAGGTCGGTGGCCTCGGTGTCGAAGATCAGCACGCTCACAGCGTTTTCACCGCTTCCCCGATGCGCGCGAGGGCTTCCCGCACGCGGCTTCCGGGCGCGGCCAGGTTGATGCGCATGAAGCCCGCGCCCTCCGGCCCGAAGTGGATGCCGGAGGAGAGGCCCACGCCCGCCCTGTCGATGAGGAAACGCTCCAGCGCCTGCTGTTCCATGCCCAGCTTTCGGCAGTCCAGCCACTGGAGGTACGTGCCCTCCATGCGAGCGGGGACGATTTGCGGCGCGTGTTCTTTGAAAAACGCCTCGACTTCCCGGCGGTTATTGTCCAGATATTCGATCAGCGCGTCCAGCCACGGCGCGGCGCAGCGGTAGGCGGCGGTCTGCGCCACCGAGCCGAAGATGTTGGGCGTGTCCGCGCCCATTTTTTTCATCGTGTCCTGCACGCGCGCGCGGAGGGCGTCGTCCGGCACGATCATGGTGGAAGTTCTCAGGCCCGCCAAGTTGAACGTCTTGGTGGCGGAGACGAGCAGGATCGACTGCTCCGCGCCTTCCAAAGTCTGACAGCAGGTGTGGGTATGCCCCGGCAGCGCGAAATCCGCGTGGATCTCGTCGGAGATGAGCGCCGCGCCGTACCGGTTCAATAGGCCGATCAGCGCCTGAAGCTCGTCCCTCGTCCACACCCGGCCCACCGGGTTGTGGGGGCTGCACAGGATGAAAGCCTTCGCGCCCGCCTTCAGCTGGGTTTCGAGCTCGTCCAAATTCATGCGCCAGCCGGTCTCGGTTTCGACCAGCGGGTTGCGCACGATCTCGCAGCCCGCGGTGAGGGTCATGCGGTAGAACGGGCCGTAGACCGGCGGTTGCACGATCACTTTGTCGCCCGGCTGGGTGACGGTCTTCAGCGCGAAGAGGATCGAATCCACCACGCCGGAGGAGTACAGGCCCCATTCCGGGCGCATGGCGTAGCCGTGGCGCGCCTTCATCCAGGAGGCGACGGCCTCGCGCATGCTGTCGTTTTCGTCCGTGTAGCCGTAAGCGCCGTGGGACGCGCGGCAGATGAGCGCCTCCCTCACGCAGTCGGGCGAGGCGAAGTCCATGTCCGCCACCCACATGGGGAGGACGTCTTCCCGGCCGAAAATTCTCTGGTTGAAATCCCATTTTTCGCAGGATGTGCCCCGGCGGTCGATGCCGCTTTCAAAGGCTTCAAAAAATGCGCGCTCCATCGCTTTCGCTCCCGGTAACAAAATTGCTCCATCCATTGTAGCATTGACCCGGCAAAATGGGAAGTATGCCGGGGACAAGTAACGAAATCTTCCGGTTAAATCCCCAATGGGTTTCATAAGCGGCTTGACACGCTCTAATGCAGCAAGTAAAATGGTTCTGATAGTCAAGTCTTTCGGCTGGATTTATCTCGGCGCACCCGCGCCGGTTGCCGTTAATTTTGCAGGAAGGGGGACAACTTTCATTGAGTACGCCAATCATCGCGACAATCTGCGCGTTGATTGCGTTGGCCGCAGGCCTTGTAGCCGGTTTTCTCTACAGACAGAATGTAACCGAAAAGAAGATCGGACAGACCGAAGAATACGCCAAGAACCTGCTGGACGACGCAACGCGAAGATCTGAAGAGAAAAAGAAGGAAGCCATTCTCGAAGCCAAGGAAGAGATCATTCGGCTCAAGAACGAACTGGACAAGGAAGTGCGCGACCGACGCAGCGAAGTGACGAGGCTGGAACGCCGCGTCGCCCAGCGCGAGGAGACGCTCGACAAGAAGCTGGACAACCTGGAGACCCGCGAGGAGAGCCTGAACCAGAAGTACAAGGAAGCCGAAAAGCTGGAAGCCGAGGCCCAGGCGCTGCACGACAAGCAAGCGGAAGAACTGGAGCGCGTTTCCAACCTCACGCTTGAAGAAGCCCGCGATCAGCTCATGGACCGCATCCGCAAGGACGCCTACCACGACGCCGCCGTCATGGTGCGCGAAATCGAGGGCAAGGCCAAGGAAGAGGCCGACAAGAAGGCGAGAAACCTCATCTCCCTGGCCATCCAGAAGTGCGCCGCCGACCACGTGGCGGAGACCACGGTGTCCGTGGTGGCGCTTCCCAACGACGACATGAAGGGCCGCATCATCGGCCGCGAAGGCCGAAACATCCGCGCCCTGGAAACCGCCACCGGCGTCGACTTGATCATCGACGACACGCCCGAGGCGGTCATCATCTCCGGATTTGACCCGGTGCGCCGCGAAGTCGCCCGCATGACGCTGGAGAAGCTGATCGCGGACGGCCGCATCCACCCCGCCCGCATCGAGGAAGTCGTGGAGAAGTCCCGCCGCGAGGTGGAAAACCAGATCCGCGAAGCCGGCGAACAAGCGGTGTTTGAGTGCAACCTGCACTCCATCCATCCCGAACTCGTCAAGCTGCTGGGCCGCATGAAGTACCGCACCAGCTACGGCCAGAACGTGCTCAAGCACTCCGTCGAGGTCAGCCACCTGGCGGGCGTCATGGCGGCGGAGCTGGGCGCGGACGCGCAGCTGGCCAAGCGCGCCGGCCTGCTGCACGACATCGGCAAGGCCATCGACCACGAAGTCGAGGGCACCCACGTCACCATCGGCGCGGACCTGGCCAAGAAGTTCAATGAATCCCCGGCGGTCATCAACGCCATCGCCGCCCACCACAACGACGTCGAGCCCCAGACGGTCGAAGCCGTGCTGGTGCAGGCCTCGGACGCCATTTCGGCTGCCCGGCCCGGCGCGCGGCGCGAGTCGCTGGAGAATTACATCAAGCGCCTGCAGAAGCTGGAGGAGATCTCCAATTCCTTCGAGGGCGTCGAGAAATCCTACGCCATCCAGTCGGGCCGCGAGGTCCGCATCATCGTGAAACCCGAAGACGTCAACGACGCGGGCACGCTGATCCTGGCCAAGGAAATCGTCAAGCGCATCGAGCGCGAGATGGAGTACCCCGGCCAGATCAAGGTCAACGTCATCCGCGAAACCCGCGCGGTGGACTTCGCGAAGTAACGCCAAAGGGCGCTGCCCTTTGGAATCCCGCCAGGGGGATGATTCCCCTGGACCCCGCACAAGGGGAACGACAACATAACTGCGAGAACGCCCGCGCATGCGCGGGCGTTCTCGCACTATAAGCAAAGTTTTTGGTCCAGCTTTTTTCAAAAAGCTGGCCGCCGGAGGCCGTTCCCCCGCCTCCCGGTCCCCCCGCCGCTTTACGCAATTTGCGTTGTTAATGGGCTGGACAAACGGTATAATGGTGGAACATATATTTTGGAGGCGCGCGCGTGGGCAGAATCATCGCCATCACCAACCAGAAGGGCGGCGTGGGCAAGACGACCACGGCGGTCAACCTGTCCGCGTGCCTGGCGGAGGCCGGGAAGCGCGTGCTCCTGATCGACGCCGATCCGCAGGGCAACGCCACCAGCGGCCTTGGCAAGGCCGGGAAGGGCGCGCATTCCATTTACGACGTACTCATCAACGAATACCCGGCGAAGGACGCGATCATTGATACCGGCTACAGCGGCCTCAAACTCCTGCCCAGCGCCATCGAGCTGGCGGGCGCGGAGATCGAGCTGGTGGCGATGCCGGGGCGGGACACGCTGCTTCGGGACGCGCTGGTCCCCGTCCAGCCCCTGTTTGACTACATTCTGATCGACTGCCCGCCGTCGCTCGGGCTGATCACGCTCAACGCGCTGGCCGCGGCCGCATGTGTCTTGGTGCCCATCCAATGCGAATACTACGCGCTGGAGGGCGTGGGCCAGCTGATGAACACGCTGGGCCTCGTCCGCAAGCGCCTGAACCCGAACCTCGAGGTGCTGGGCGTGGTGCTGACCATGCTGGACGGCCGCACGAACCTGGGCATTCAGGTGGTGGACGAGGTCAAAAAGCACTTCCGCGACCGCGTGTTCGGCACCATCGTGCCCCGCAACGTCCGCCTGAGCGAGGCGCCCAGCCACGGCCTGCCCATCCACCTCTATGACCCGCGCTGCGCGGGCACCGATGCCTACCGCCAGCTCGCAGAGGAATTGATCGACCGCGTCGAACACCCGGATTAACGGGGGACACGCCGGAGGGCTCCGGTCCTGGGTTCTAAAAACGCTCCACCGGACCGTTTTTTGCAGCAAAGCTGCACCGAACCCGCTTTCCGCCAAGGGGCATGATGCCCCTTGGAACCCCCACAAGGGTATAAATAAGAGAAGCACCTGCAAATCCCCGGGGCATCGGGGGCCGAAGCCCCCGATTTCGCCGGAAAGGTTCCACCTTTTCGGCGGATCAAAGCCGCCGGAGAGCGACATGTGCGGTCGCAGGCCGCTACCGATTTGCGCGCAGGCCTGCCCGCAAGGCTTCAGCCTTGCAAGGCCTGCGCCGCACCCCTCGCAAACGCATACGGCCTTGCCGGATGCGTTTGCCGACCGATAGGGAGGTGATTGAATGGCCAAAACCCCAAAGCACGGCTTGGGACGCGGCCTGGAGGCTCTTCTGGGCGGGGAACAGAACCTGCCGGAGAACGATCCGGGCGACCAGGTGCTGTCCATCCGCCTTCAGGACATCGACGTCAACCGCGAACAGCCCCGCCGGTCCTTCAATGAGGAGAGCCTGCGCGAGCTTTCGGAGTCCATCCGCTCGGTGGGCGTGGTTCAGCCGATCCTCGTGCAGCGCGCCGGTGCGCGCTACTCGATCATCGCGGGCGAGCGCCGCTTTCGCGCCGCGCGGCTTGCGGGCCTGAACGAAATCCCCGCCATCGTGCGGGATTACGACGCCACCAAGCGCCTGGAAATCGCGCTGATCGAGAACCTGCAGCGCGAGGACCTGAACCCGGTCGAGGAGGCCATGGGCGTGCGCGCGCTGATTGCCGAATGCGGATACACGCAGGAGCAGGCGGCGACGCGCCTTGGCAAGAGCCGCCCCGCCGTCGCGAACCTTTTGCGGCTGCTTACGCTGCCCGAGTCGGTTCTGGACATGCTAAAGGCCGGGACGCTCTCCGCGGGCCACGCGCGGGCGCTGGCGGGGCTATCTTCCCCCGAGGCGCAGGTGCGGCTTGCGAACCTGACGAAGGCGCAATCCCTGAGCGTGCGCCAGCTGGAGCGCATCTGCCAGCAGCAGGTTGCCGTGCCCGAGCTAAAACCCAGACGGCGCCCCGCGGGCGAACTCATGCAGCTGGAAACCATGGCGCGGGACGTGTTCGGCACGAGGGCGAAGCTGGAGGGCGACGAAAAGCGCGGCAGGCTGATCCTCTCCTATTTCTCCGCCGAGGACCTTGAACGCATCTGGGACGTCATAAACGGCGTCCACAACCGTAAATGATAAGGAGTGACGCGCGTGAGCGTGAACGATTTTGAACTGGGCATTCTGGAAATTCTGAAGGACGACGCCCGCACCGAGCCAAAGCGCATCGCGGTGATGACCGGGAGCGACGAGACCACCGTGCGCGAATCCATCCGCAACATGGAATCCCGCGGCATCATCGTCAAATACCCCGCCATGATCAACTGGGACCTGGCCGACGGCGAAGAGGTGGAGGCGCTCATCGAGGTGCGCGTCACGCCGCAGCGCGACCAGGGCTTTGACGCCATCGCCGAGCGCATCTACCGGTTCGAGGAAGTGTCCAGCGTCTACCTGATGAGCGGCGCCTACGACCTGATGGTCTTGGTGCGCGGACGCTCGATCAAGCAGCTGGCGCTCTTCGTCTCGGAGAAGCTGTCCACCCTCGAAAACGTCAACTCCACCGCCACCCATTTTGTGCTGAAGAAGTACAAAAACGAGGGCGTCATCCTGGAAGGCGTCCGCCGCGATGAGCGGCTGGCGGTGTCGCCATGAACTACGACGCTGTCGTCTGCCGCCGGATGGCCGAAGTGCCGCCGTCCGGCATCCGCAAGTTTTTTGACATCGTCAGCGAGATGAAGGACGCGATCTCGCTGGGCGTGGGCGAGCCGGACTTCACGACGCCCTGGAGCTACAACGACGCGGCCATCTATTCGCTTCGGCAGGGGCACACCCACTACACGTCGAACTGGGGCCTGATCGAGCTTCGCCGCGCCATCGCGGAGTACCTGGAAGGCCGCTTCGGCATCCGGTACGACCCGAAGGACGAGATCCTGGTCACCGTCGGCGCGAGCGAGGGCATCGACCTGGCGCTGCGCGCGCTGGTGGAACCGGGGGACGAGGTGATCGCGCCCGACCCGACTTACGTTTCTTACGCGCCGGGCATCGCGTTTGCCGGCGGTACGTGCATCCCGCTCAAGACAAGGGCCGAAGACGCGTTCCGCATGACGCCGGAAGCGCTGCGCGCATGCCTCACGCCCAAGACCAAGGCGCTGATCCTGCCCTACCCCAACAACCCCACCGGCGGCGTGATGGGCCGGGAAGACCTTGAAAGAATCGCGGAAGTGCTGAAGGGCACGAACGTGATCGTCATCGCAGACGAGATCTACGCGGAGCTGACCTACGGCGGCCGCAAGCACCAGTCCTTCGCGGCCATCCCCGGCATGTGGGAGCGCACGATCACGCTGTCCGGCTTCTCGAAAGCCTTCGCCATGACCGGCTGGCGCATGGGCTACGCCTGCGCGCCGAAGGAACTGGCCGCGCTGATGTGCAAGATCCACCAGTTCACCATGCTCTGCGCGCCGACCGCCGGACAGTACGCCGCGCTCGAAGCTCTGAAAGTGGGCGCGGAAAACGGCTACGCCGACGTCGCCACCATGGTGCGCGCCTACGACAGGCGGCGGCGGCTGGTGGTGGACGGGTTCAACCAGCTGGGCCTCCCCTGCTTTGAGCCGCTGGGCGCGTTCTACGCGTTCCCGTCCGTCAAGGGCACCGGCATGAGCTCCCAGGAGTTCTGCCAGAAGCTGCTCGCGGACCAGAAGGTGGCCGCCGTGCCGGGCGATGCCTTCGGCTCGGGCGGCGAGGGGCACATCCGCATCTCCTACGCCTCCTCCCACGAGAAGCTGGCCGAAGCCCTGAAGCGCATCGGCATGTTCATGGAGAAGCAGGGGTAGAGGCGAGGGGACGCCAAAGGGCTCTGCCCTTTGGAATCCCGCAAGGGGATGATCCCCCTTGACCCCACACAAAGGGAATAATCAAATAAGCCGCTGCGTCAGAGAGATGGCGCAGCGGTTTGTGTTGTGCGTGCAGCGACGGTTTGGCAAGGAAAACGCTGGTTTTGAACGCGCCCCCTTGAGCGAAGGCGGGGATTTGTGGTATATTGGCAGGGCAAGGGAAACCAGCAGACTTCGCACTACAGGGAAGGGGTATATCCATGAGTCAGACCCAGGGGAATGTATACAGAATGCGCAGGGGGCCGGGCGTCAAGCTGATCGTCGCGCTGGTGATCATCTTGGCGGTTATCGTGGCGCTGATCGCACTCGCGCCCTACACCGTCGTGCCCACCGGCCACGTAGGCATCGTGTCCACATTCGGCGACGTCGAAGACTACACGCTGCCGGAGGGCCTCCACTTCAAAAACCCGATGCAGCAGGTTTACATGATGAACACCCGCACGCAGAAGGCAACGCTGACGCTGCAGGCATTCTCCAGCGACATTCAGCAGGTGGACGTGGTCTGCTCGGTCAACTACAAAGTGATCAATGCGCGCGATCTCTATCAGACCATCGGCGTCGATTACTACAATCAGATCATGGACAACCGCATCCAGCAGAGTGTAAAGGCTGTGTTCACCAAGTACACCGCCGAGAACCTGATCGGCGCTCGGGTAACGCTGCCCGATCAGATCAAGGAGCTGCTCGATCCGTACATGAAATCTCAGGGCATAGAGATCGGGGCGATCTCCATCGAGAACATCGACTTCACCGACGCCTTTACCAACGCCGTTGAGGAAAAGCAAGTGGCGCTGCAGACCAAGCTGCGCGTGGAGACCGAACAGGCCCAGCAGGTGAGCGTGGAGAAATCCGCCGCTGAGCGCCGCGTGATCGCCGCCAACGCCGAGGCGCAGGAGCGCTCCATCTTCGCCGAGGCGGACGCGAAGGTCGCCCGCATCCAGGCCGACGCCGCCCGCTACGCCGGCGAACAGGAGGCCGCGAAGAACCAGGCCCTAGCTTTGTCGCTGACGGACGAATTCATCAATTACCTCAAGGTCACCCGCTGGAACGGCAGCGTGCCGCAGGTGCAGCTCTCCGGAGGCGAGGCCTACCCGGTGATCAACCTGCAGCCCACGCCCGCGCCGTAAAGAACAGAATAGAACACCGTGAAAGCAGGGCGGCAGCGCTCTGCTTTCGCGCTATGCAGTCAGGCCGCCGGGGATCATGGCCCCCATCACCGCGCCGACGAGGATGGAGACGTAGGGGTTGGACGTAATCGGGCACGCGCCCGACGAGCAGCCGATGAATTTGTAGGCCGCGAAGCCGATGGCGCCGCCCACCACCGCGCCGATGATCTGATAGAGCAGCATAAGACAATCCTCCCGTCGCGTAATGGTCAGATTGTACGCTTTGCGCGCCCTATGCGTCTGTGACCCGGTCACGCGTTTTCCGGCAATGCGCCCCCGCAACTCAAACGAGAGGATGGGCAACCGCGATGCGCAAATGGTTTCGGCTCTACCTGACATTCAGCGCCGTGGTGGTGGCGAGTACTCTGGCGCTTTTGCTATACGTGATTTCTCACATCATGAGCCGGACACCGCCAACCTTTGGCGGTAATGCATCCCTGATTTTATCGCTGGCGTGGCTTGTGCCCTTCCAAGCCTCCAATTTCGCCAAGCGGCGGATCAAGAAAATCGCTGCCGAAGGAGCGCGAGAGAAAACGCCCCGGTGGGCTCGCGTGATTGACCGGATTGTGACGGCCTTCGTGGTCCTCTACTTTACCATCCTCATCTTCTTGCTGGTTTTAGCCTTCAAAGGATGGTTTGCCCCTTGACAGCCGTCGGCGGCGCGCATACAATAGGGCTTAGTTCAATCAGGAGGGCTGTGGATGTCGGTTAGCTGCTAGGTGCATAGGTACGACAGGCCTGTGATGGTCACGGGCGTAGTTTTCGTACCCGCGCCGGCGGCCGCCGCACTTGACGCCCGAACTAGGGGTGTTTAGGGCTGCGCGCGTCGCAGCCCTTTTTGTGCTGGTTTCCCGCCTATCCCGAATGCGTTCGCGCGGGATTGGTAAGGCAACCAGCCGCCCGTTGGCGCGGGTCCCATTCGACCTTGGATGAGGATGTGCGTAAAAATGTTTGAACGGGAATATCTGGAACTCATCGAATACCCGAAGGTCACGGCCATGCTGGCCGACCTCACCCGCACAAAGGCCGCCCGGCAGCGGGCGGAGAACCTGATACCCACGGAGGACGTCGAGGCCGTGCTCCGCGCGCAGGCGCTGACCGCCTCGGCCCGCAAGGTCTTTGAGGCGATGGGCGAGCCGCCCGTCCACTCGCTGACGGGTCTCGACGCGTTAAACGACAAGCTGCGGCTGGGCGAGATTCTGACCGCTGCGGAACTGATCGCCATCGGCGACTTTCTGAACCACTGCAGGCTCCTCAAAAACTACCTGAAGCGCGCGCTGACCATCGATACCGACGCGCCGTCCCTCGGCATGAGCGTCGATCCGCTGGACGAAATCCGAAAGGAGATCGAGCGCTGCTTCCGCGGCGAGCGGCTGGACGACCGCGCCAGCCCCGAGCTTTTCCAGATCCGATCCGGCATCGAGCGGCTGGCCGCGAAAATCAAGGACCGGCTGGCCTCCATGATGCGCGCCCACCCGGAATGGTTCCAGGAGAGCTTCCACAGCGTGCGAGGACGAAGGTTCGTGCTGCCGGTCAAGCGCGAGTGCTCAAAGCTCGTCCGGGGCCACACCCTCGACATCTCCGGCAGCGGCCAGACCGTGTTCATCGAGCCGGAAGCCGCCGCATCGCTCCGGGACGAGATGGAGGCGCTCATAATCGACGAAGCCAATGAGGAGATCCGCATCCTGTCGGAACTGAGTAGCATCGCCGCCGCCGCGCGGGAAGCGCTCCTCATCAACCGCGAGAGCATGGATAAGCTGGACTACGTGTTCGCCTGCGGGCAACTGGGTAGCCGCATGCAATGCGGGGAACTGATGATCGCGCGGGGCTTTGAACTGAAACTCGAAAACGCCCGGCATCCGCTGCTCGGTTCGGGCGCGGTGCCCATGAGCCTGACCCTCGGCGGCCGCGTGCGCGCGTTGGTGATCACCGGGCCGAACACCGGCGGCAAGACCGTTTCCATCAAGACGGCCGGGCTGACCGCGGCGATGGCGCTGTCCGGGCTGCAGGTTCCGGCGGAGCGCGCCGTCATCCCGCTGCTGACCGGCATCTACTGCGACATCGGTGACGGCCAAAGCGTCAGCCAGAACCTTTCGACCTTCTCTTCCCACATGCGGCGGGTGGTGCGCATTCTGGCCGCCGCCGGGCCGCGCGCGCTGGTGCTGCTCGACGAGGTGGGCAGCGGCACCGACCCGCAGGAGGGCATGGGCCTCGCGGTGGCGATCCTTCAGGAACTGGGCAGGATGAAGTGCCTCATCATGGCCACCTCCCACTACGCCGAACTCAAGCGCTTCGCGTCGGAAACCCCCGGTTTCTTGAACGCAAGGATGACCTTCGACCGGGCGACGCTCTCGCCCACCTACCATCTGGAACTGGGCGAGGCGGGCGAAAGCTGCGCGCTGGACATCGCGAAAGGCCTGGGCATGCCGGAAAAGCTGCTGACCGCGGCGCTCGCCGCCGCGTACCCGTCCGGCGGGGCGCAGCCTGCGCCTGAGACAAACGCAACCACCGAACCGGATGAAGTGCCGGAACCCTGCAAAGCTTCCGACCGCAAGCCCTACGGGGTGCCGGGCATAGAACATGATGACCCCCTCCCGCCTCTCGGCAGGCCCGACGCGTCGGCGCCGTTCGATCCCAAAACGGATGCGCTGAGGCTTGCGGACCGGGGTGCGCCCGAAGCCACAAACCCCGCCGGGCCGGTTTTCGCGCCCGGCGACCGGGTGCGCGTGCCGTTCATGAACTGCTTCGCTACCGTGGTGCTGCCGCCCAACGCGCGGGGCGAAATGCTCTTGCGCGTCCGCGACAAGAACGTGTCCATCGCCGCAAAGCGCGTGGAACCCTTCCTCGCCAAGGACGCGCTCTACCCCGGCGAGGACTACGACCTCGACATCGTGCTGGACACCTGGGAGAACCGCAAAAAGCGCAATCAGATGCGAAAAGGCCACACCGGCGTCAGCGTCGAGGCCCGCCCCGGCGAGCGCTGAACACCAGATACCATGAAAAATCGACACCGCCTAAAACGCTCCCGGAAATCCGGGGGCGTTTTCAATCCTGCCGTAACCAAATTGAGAAAAATTTGGTCTAACGGGCAAATTAGTGAAAAATTCCGGGGTCGCTGGTTGTGTATGGGGTGTAATGCCAATTCGAAATATTGTTTCGTCCAAAGCGGCGAGAGATTTTCGTTCCTGGCTAGGAGCCGCAGCGCAGGCGTAGCAGCGCTACGTCAAGCGGAGAGCGACAACGCAAGGGGCGAAAAGATCCGCCGCGACGACGAAAGAATGTTGCGGATTGGCATAAAGGGGGGATGAAGCGGGATGGAACGACAGATGAGCCGGAAGGAGAGAATCCGGTATCTGATGGACAAGTATTCGAAGAGCCTGCACAGACTGGCGTTTACCTACTTGCGCAATACCGCGGACGCCGAGGACTTAGCGCAGGATGTTTTCCTCCAGTACCTGAAAGCCGCGCCGGAATTTCAGGACGGGGAGCATGAGAAGGCGTGGCTCATCCGTGTCACGGTCAACCGCTGCAAGAACGAACTGAAGAGCGGCTGGTGGCGTCTGCGCCGCCCGCTGCCGGACGACCTTTCCTATTTGGTGGAGGAGGAGAGCGATCTTCTTCGGTCGGTGCTGGCGCTTGAAGAGAAGTACCGCCTGCCCATCCACCTGCACTACTACGAGGGTTACGCCATCAAGGAAATCGCCGGGATTCTGGGCGAAAAGCCCGCCACCGTCGGGACCCGGCTGGCCAGAGGACGGGAACTTCTCAGGATCGGAGGGATTGAAAATGCCTGACAACCGCTACAGGGATGCCATGGACAAGGTGCGCACAGGTGCAGACTTTGAGGCGCGCACCGTCGCGCGGCTGGAAAAGGAGATTTCTATGGAAGGATCAAGAAAACCCAGGAAGCGCAGGCCGCTTCGCGTCGCGGGCTACGCCGCGGCGGCGGTGGCGGCGGCATTGGCGGTGGCGCTGATTGTGCCGGGCGTGCTCCCGGAACGCTGGACGGCGATGCGCGCGCAGCTTCCAATCGCAGGAACCGAAACCCCGTCGCGGAAGGACGCCACCACCGGATCGCCGGAGGAATCCGCCGATGGTGCGCCGACCTGTGGTGCGGCTGAAATCCATGATCTCATGATGACCAATCCCACCGCCGAGGCGGAGCTGTCCAAGGACACGGGCGTTTCGATGAATTCCATGGTCGGCGACGCCATTCCCGCCCCGCAGCCCGCCATGTACGCGCCGCGGATGCCGGAATTCAACACCGACGAATACGCCTTCATCCGGGAGAACGGCTTCCAGTCCACACTGACCAGCCCGCTCTCCACCTTCGCGGCGGATGTGGACACCGCGTCCTACGCCAATGTGCGGCGGATGCTGCTGAATGGGACGCTCCCGCCCGCCGACGCCGTCCGGATTGAGGAAATGATCAACTACTTCCACTACGCCTATCCCATGCCCAGGGACGGCGAGCCCTTCTCCGTCACGACCGAAATCGCGCCCTGCCCGTGGAACCCGGCCGCCAAGCTGCTGCTCGTGGGCCTTCAGGCCCGGCAGATCGAGTCCGACGCCCGGCCCGCGTGCAACCTGGTATTCCTGCTGGACGTGTCCGGCTCCATGGACGAACCCGACAAGCTGGGGCTTGCGCAGAAGGCGTTCCTGCTCCTCACCGAGCAGCTGAAGCCGGGCGACAAGGTCTCCATCGTCACCTACGCGGGTTCGGACAGCGTGATGCTGACCGGCGCGACGGTTACGGACCGGGCAAAGATCACCGAGGCCATTGAAAACCTGTTCGCGGGCGGCTCCACGGCGGGCAGCGAGGGGATCAAGACCGCCTACAGGATCGCGAGGGAGCAGTTCATCGACGGCGGCCTGAACCGAGTGATCCTGGCCACCGACGGCGACCTGAACGTCGGCGTCACCAGCGAGGGCGAACTGACAAGGCTCATCGAGGAGGAGAAGAAGAGCGGCGTGTTCCTGTCGGTGATGGGCTTTGGCGAAGGCAACTACAAGGACAACAAGCTCGAGGCGCTGGCCGACCACGGCGACGGCAACTACGCCTACATCGACAGCGAGCTGGAGGCCCGGAAGGTGCTGGTGGAGGAGATGGGCGCAAGCTTCTTCACCGTGTGCAAGGACGCGAAGTTCCAGATCGAGTTCAACCCAGCGCGGGTTAAAGAGTACCGCCAGATCGGCTACGAAAACCGCGCGCTCAATGACCGGGATTTCGCGGACGACACCAAGGACGGCGGCGAGATCGGCGCGGGCCACCGCGTGACCGTGCTCTACGAGATCATCGAGGCGGACGGCAGCGCCCAGGGCGGTTCTCTCAAGTACCAGACGAACGAGACGACCGGCAGCAGCGAGTACCTAAGCGTGTCGGTGCGAGCCAAGGAGCCGGACGGCGACGTCAGCAAGCTCTACACCTACCCGGTCGGCGGGGAGAGCGTACGCGAAACCCCGTCGGACAACATGGCCTTTGCCGCCGCGGTGGCGGAGACGGGCATGCTGCTGCGAAGCTCGGAGTACTCCGGCAGCGCCAGCTACCAGGCCGCCGCGGCGCTGCTGGAGAAAATCCCCGGCCTCAGCGCCGACCCCTACAAGGACGAGTTCGCCTACCTCATCCGCCAGCTGGCGCGGGGCAGGATTGGGTAAAAGGTTGACCCTTGGAACGTGCGGGGCTGTCTCGAAGTGAGTACAGCCCCGTTGCATTACTGCGGACATACAGACAGGGAACGCCGGGGGTTCCACCCCCAGACCCCTGCAAGGGGGATGATCCCCCTTGACCCCTCACAGAAGGAAAATGTCCGCTGGCGCGTCCATTTTCGGGTCAATGTACGACGGCGAACAGGTTTCAAAGCAGACAGAGGGGGACGACATACAAGAAAGGCAGGTTCAGAATAGGGGCGTTCATGGAGAATCTCAATGTACATGACCGCATTTGTCAAAAGCTGGGCGGTTTTCCATTTACATTCGCGCAACAATTCTTTATACTGTTGATAGCGCGGTCCAAGCCGCGCGGTATGGGAGGAAAATGATGATGAAGCGCGTCCTGCCGCTGATCCTGACCCTGCTCCTGATCGCCCTGCCGCTGGCACACGCGGAGGGGTCCTATGGGCAAATTACGCTGAGCAACTTTCAGGTGGGGTTCGGCGCGGTCGAATCCGTTCCCGTGGACGCCGTATTGAAGCTGGGCGCGGGCCTCTCGGAGGGCGAAGGCCTTTTCCGCGCGGACATGGATCTTCTGGGCGGGGGCAAGAGCGCGCTTGCTGCCTCGATGGACGCCGCGGACGAGGCGCTCCGCGTCAAAATCGGCGGCTCGGACCTCTATTTCACGCTGCCCTTCGCGGCGATGGACCCCTCCATGGAATCGCAGGCCCAGTACGCGGACGCCTTCAAGGACAGGGCTTCCTTCGTCGCCTTCGCCGAGAAGTCCGCCGAGCAGTTCAGTGCGGCGTCCGAAGTGAAGTCCACGCAGATGGTCACGGCGGCGCGCAAGGCGCTCGCGGCCGAAGCCGCGGGGACGGAACCGGTAACGCTCTTCGGCGAGACCGTCACGCTCAACCGCTTTGAATCGAAGCTCGACGGCGCGGCGCTGGGCGCGTACCTCCAGACGCTGGCGGAGAATGAACCCCTCCTCAAGCCGTCGATTTTTCAGATGATCAAGGGCATCGCCGAGTCTGTCGGGCTGGATGCTCCTAAGGACGCCGGGGAAATCGCCGCTTCCGCCGCCGCGATCCTGAAAAAGGCTGCGCTTGCCATCCGGGCGGACGCCATTTTCTGGGCGGACACCGAATCTCTGGGCGACGATGACGCCCGGTACGCGAAGGGGACCGCAGTGCTCACCGTGACCGACCTCGACCCAAATGACGGCATCGACCCCAAGTTTTCGAATCTTACGCTGGAGTTGGCCGCCATGGACAAAGGCGCGGGCGAGTTCGTCAGCATCGGCATCAAGATGCCCGAAGGAGGGTCCACGTCACTGGATTATCAAATGAACACCGCCTACAGGGTCCCCGAGGACGGCGGCAGCGCCGATAGTCTCACGCTTTCCCTAAAGGTGAAGGACGCGGAAACCAAGACCGACATGGACATTGACGCCACCTACGGCAAATCCACCGACAGGGCGGGCGTCTCCGACGCGAAGATGTCCATGAGCATGGAAATGATGGGCACGCCCGTCGATTTCGACTTCGCCTACGACGGCAAGTCCGCCGCCCCCGACCGGCAGGAGGGCGCGTTCCGGCTCAGCTTCAGCACCATGGGCCTGCACGGGAGCCTCAGCTGCGACGCGCTGATCGAGGCAAGCCCCCTCGTCCCGCTGACCGACGCGGACTTTGAGGGGCTGGAGGCGGCCAATCCGTTCAATATCGAAAAGGAAACGTCCCAGCGGATTTCCCTCGGGATGCAGGCCGTCGGCACCAAGGCGATGGGCGTCATCATGGCCACACCGGGCGTGGCGAAGCTGATCAACGGCTGGAACATAGAGTAATACCAATCCAAAATCTGCATCGAAAATCTCTCGCCGCTTTGGACGCAATAAAATTTCGTATTGGTATAAACCCCACCGGTTCCCCTTCCCCATGGACGCCTGCCCCGGTCGGTTCAAACCCTCCGGGGCAGCGCCTTATCGGCCTTGCGGTCGGCCCTTGAAAACGCGGGTGGGCTCTGGTATAATGGGCGCAGAAATAGTTCATCCGTCGAACCGATTAAACGGAGGCACCATGAACGCCACGGAACATCTGGATCAACTGATCCTGCG
This sequence comes from Bacillota bacterium, assembly GCA_023416655.1. Taxonomy (GTDB): domain Bacteria; phylum Bacillota; class Clostridia; order Christensenellales; family Aristaeellaceae; genus JAEZHK01. Next base: position 1,223 of record JAEZHK010000016.1, on the reverse strand, counting down.
GGAACCCCGCCTCGCTCCCGTGAAGGAAGCCATATGGGAGGCGTTTGGCCGAATTGCGTCGTGCTTCAGGGGCGGCGGCAAACTGCTGTTGTGCGGCAACGGCGGCAGCGCCTGCGACTGCGAACACATCGCGGGCGAACTGATGAAGGGCTTTCTGCTCCGAAGGCCCCTGACCGGGGATGAGCGCGCGGCGCTTGAAGCCCTTGGCGCGGTGGGCGCGCTGATCGCGGATAAGCTCCAGCGCGGACTTCCGACGCTGGTGCTCTCGGGCCTGCCCGGCCTCACCACCGCGTTTGCAAACGACGTGAACCCGGAACTTTCCTTCGCGCAGCAGGCCTACGCCTACGCCCGGCCGGGCGACGTGCTTCTGGGTCTGTCCACTTCGGGAAACGCCGGAAACGTGATCTTCGCGGCCGTCGCGGCAAAGGCGCGGGGCGCTTTCGTGATCGGCCTGACCGGAGCGGGTGGCGGGGCGCTGAAACGGCATGTGGACATTCTCCTCGACGTGCCGGAGCGCGAAACCTATCGCGCGCAGGAGTTGCACCTGCCGCTCTACCACGCGCTGTGCGCGATGCTGGAGGCGGAGATGTTTGGAGAGGGAGAGGACGCATGAGCGTTTACGTGGGGTTTGACATCGGCGGCACCAAGTGCGCCGTGTCCACCGGGCGCGAGCTAGATGGCGGGATCGAAATCCTCTCCCGGGGCGAAATGCCGACGCCCGCGTCCCAGGAGGAGGCCATGACCCGGATGTGCCGGATGGCGCTCGATCAGGCCGCGGGCGAGAAGATTCTTGGCGTCGGCCTCAGCGCGGGCAACCCGATGGACGCGAGCCGGGGGATGCTGCTGGGGCCGCCGAACCTGCCGGGCTGGTCGGGCGTTTCGCTGACCGACTGGGCCGAAAAAGCGCTGGGCGCGCCGGCGCGGCTTGAAAACGACGCCAACGCCTGCGCGCTGGCCGAGTGGCGCTGGGGCGCGGGCCGCGGCGCGGGCAGCATGGTGTTTCTGACCTTCGGCACGGGTTTTGGCGCGGGGCTGATTTTGGACGGCAGGCTCTACCGGGGCGCAAGCGGCAACGCGGGCGAGGTGGGCCACTGGCGGCTCGCCCCCTTCGGCCCCAGCGGGTACGGAAAGCTCGGCTCCTTTGAAAGCTTCTGCTCCGGCGGCGGCATCCGCCAACTGGCGCTGATGGTGGGCGAGCGGTATCGGCAGATCGGAAAGCCCTG
>JAEZHK010000127.1 GCA_023416655.1 Bacillota bacterium | reverse complement strand
CGGGTCTTTTTGCGGGCCGCAGTGTCGCCTTCCGCTCAAAATAGCGCTGCTATTCCTCGCTTCGGCTCCTTGCGCCGCATCAAAAATCCCTCGCCGCTTTGGAGTGATTTATGTTCTCCATTGGTATCAGAATGCCCTCATAAAAAGCAAAACGCCGATGTCAAACATCGGCGGAAGCCCCGTATTTGCTGGGTTCGTAGGCTAATCCAGGACTTTCAAGACCGGCGCCTTCAACCACTCGGCCATCTCTCCAGAAGGAAAACCAGCGTCAGCTATGATATCAGGGATTTCAGGCAAAGTCAATGAAAATGGGCTTTTGAACTGCTTTTGAAAACGGCTTGTGGGGATGGGTCTGGACCGGAAGTCGGATCACGCTGTCCAGTACCTACGAGAATGCCGAGATCGTTTCGCGCCCCAAGCACGAGATCTTTGTGGGCCGCGATCAGATCGGTTAGGTAGACCTCGGTCCCCCGCACCTTCGAATGGCCCTACCGGGGGAAACGACTATCCCTGTTTAGCGCCCGGCGAGGATGCGATCCATTCTTCGGGCTAATACCCGTGCTCATCCGCGTCTCCAAAGAAAGCGTGAAAAAGCTTTCCGCCTGAATATACCCGGGCGACGCGGTTGCGTTCAAAGAAGATCGGTGTTTGCGAAATACCGGACAAATCCGCCCTCGCTGGCTTTTCCTCCTTCTTCAATCTGCACGCCGAACGCCGCCGGGCGGTCAGCACAGGCCTTCCATCAACGTCGTCGGGACGATGGTTCGCCGCTCGGGATCGAGCAGCAGCGTGAGAGCCTCAAACGGCGCGAGGGCCAGCGCGTATTCGAGGTCCAGGCAGGGCAGCCGGAAGGACACCTGCTGGGCGCTGCCCGTGGGCTCGAAGAAGCGGATCACGTAACAGCCCTTCTGCGCGACGGAAGGTTTGAAGGCCGTCAAAAGGACGTTGCCGCGCGTGGTCTCAATCAGCGGCCTGGCGGGTTCGCCTTCGCCGGAAGGGTAGGAGGACAGCGCGTAGGGCGCTTCGTTGAGGATGGCGGCCTCGTTGTCCACCGAGGCGAGCCGCTCGTCCATCGGCCCGAAATTGAGGTAGAAGGAGAACTCCCGCCGGCCCAGATCGATGAAGTCGTTGGCCCGGTCCTGTTCCATGACCAGCGGCTTGCGGCGGGAAAAATCCGAGCAGCCGGCCGAATACCCCGGCGAACGCAGGAGCGTCAGCCGCGCCTCGCCGTCCCGGCAGTCGGAGCCGTAGGTGCCCAGGTTGACGATGGATACCGCGCGGTTCTCCTTGTCGGAGGCCACGCAGGTCCAGCGCTGGGCGACGGCCTCGCCGCCATCGTTTTCCAGCTCGTCGCGGCCGAACATGGTCTGGCCGAAGTATTTGGCGTCCGGGAAACGCGTGACGACGGGCAGCTTCAGCGCCTTCATCGGCTCGTCCCAGTTCACCTTGATGGAAACGCGGATCTGGGTGCCTTGTTTGGGCAGATAGAGCCGCCGGGTCAGCTTGGAATCCCGGTATTGGAACAGCGCTTCCACCACCGTTTCCACCTCGCCGTCCTCGATGACGCGCACGCTTGTCAGCGCGGGGGAAGGCTCGTTGCCCGCAAAGGTGGCGATCTGGTCCGGACTCATCAGCTGGAAGCGCGCGATCAACTCCCGGAAGGAGCGAGTGCGGTTGCCCCAGGAGTCGTAATCGTCGTTCATCACCATTGGGACGAGCGAGCCGGGCGCGAGGTAATCGACCCCGTCCACCGTCACCTGATCCATGGCGCCGGTTTCGGTGTTGATCAAAACCCGGAGCCGGCCGTTGTCGAACGCGTACCCCGCGCCGCTTCCCGGCTCGGGGCGCGCGGGTTCTTCGGGCCAGAACTCCACGCGGCAATCATAGCGGTTCATACAGGAGGGCTTGAGCTCCGCAAGGAACGCGACGCGCTTGCGCCAGTCCACGTTGAAGTTGGAATCCTCGTGCAGCACCTGGCAAGGGACGGGCCGGTCGCCCAGGTAGACGCGGGGGAACGCGAAGCGCTTCGCGTCCTTGTTCTGATCGGGCAGGTTGAACTCGCACTCGACGGTCGTCGTCACCGGATAGGGATGCGGGTTGTAGACGAACACCGGAATCGAGCCGTCCAAGGGCCGCGCCTGCCCGCTCAAAAGATGCCAGAACGCGCGGATGCGCACGCGGTCCAGAATCTCCCGGCCGTGATGCGCCTGTCCCAGCGCGGCCTCTTCCGCCGGGGCAATGGACGAGCCGGGCAGTATGTCGTGGAACTGCAGGAAGGCCAGGTCCTTTTCGGCCTCGGTGAGCTCCGGCGCAAAGTCCTCTTTCATGCCGTTAAGAAGCGCGGCGGACAGCATTTTTTCAACCATGAACAGTTCGTTTTCAAGCGCCCTGTAGGCCTGCTTGACCCGCACCTGCGAGGTGTAGCAGCCCACGGAATGGTACCGGAGCGGTTTTTTGACCACGGGGAGCGCCTCAGCGTCCAGATCGGCGAAATAGGCGTCCGGATGGCTGTGCAAGATCTCGACCTCCGGGGAAAGCCTGCTCGCCAGCGCCTGGATCTTTTCGTAGTCCACTCGAGACGGCCCGCCGCCGTGGTTGCCGATGCCCCACAATACCAGCCCCGTGGGATGGTCCGCGTGGCCCTCGTAGTAGCCAAGGATTTTCTCATCCGCCTCGCCCCGGTGGCTCTCATAGGAATTGTAGCCGCGGTGGCAGCAGATGCGGGAGCCGTCGAAGCCCTCCCAGACAAAGTCGTCCGCGGGCAGCGGGCAGTGGTCCTCGAGCGGGCGGCAAACAATGTAGGCGTCAAAACCCGATTTTTTGAAGATCTGTACGAGGCCCCGGGAGTGGCCGAACGAGTCGAAATTGACCGCCGTCTTCGGCACGGCGCCGAACTTGTCCAGAAAGTACTGCCGGCCGATCAGCAGTTGGCGCACCATCGCCTCGCCGGAGGGCATGTTGCAGTCCGGCTGCAAGTATGTGCCGCCGATGATCCGCCAGCGCCCGGCGGCGACCAGCGCCCGGATGCGCTCAAAAAGCGGGGGATCGAACTGCTCGACCCACTCGTACAGTACGCTTTCGTTGTGATTGAACACAAAATCCGGGTACTCCTCGCAGAAATCCGCCGCCACCCGGTATGTGGACAGCGCTTCAAGAATGCCCTCTTCCTTGACCCACATCCAGATGGGGTCGATGTGCGCGTTGCATAAAAGGTGCAACTTCTTCATCTTCAAGTGCTTCCTCCTGAATTCGGTGGGCTCATTGTAGCATCAGCCCAAAAGCTTGTCAATACGATTTTTACGTTCATTTGTGCCATATACACGAAATTTATTGGTTTGTTGAGAAGTATATTGACAGTCAATTCGCGCGTTGTTATAATGCGGCCATGAGCTTTATGATAGCTTGGCGGCCGAACGATGGAGGGATCGACATGCCGGAACAGGCGCGAGCGTCCGTGAAGGAATTCAGCCTGAACTACATAAAACAGTACATCGCCGAAAACAACCTGGCGCCGGGCGACAAGCTGCCCTCGACGGCTGCGCTGCGCGGCATGATGGGCGTGAGCCTGACCTCGCTTCGGGAGGCGCTGAGCGTCCTCGCGGTGCAGGGGTTGATCGAGATTGTAAACGGCAGCGGAATCTTCGTCAAATCCCAAACCCTCGACATCGCGATCAGCAGCGACGTCCGCGAGAATGCCCAGCGACTTCTTGAAATCTTTCAGGTCCGCAAGATGATCGAACGGCAGATCATCGAAAATGCGGTGCTATACGCCGATGCCGAGGCGGTCAGGGAAGCGCGCTCGTGCGCCAACCGGCTGGTCCAGCTGTTTGAAAAAGGACTATCCACCGCGCAAGAGGACAAAAATTTCCACGCGAAGTTCAACCGGCTCGGCGGAAATGCGCTGCTGGAGCAGCTGGCGGTCTCGGTCATGGACGCTTTCTACAGCATCTACCCCCAGGACAAGGGCTTCAACGTCCTCTATGACGACACCGTCCCCTACCACAAGCGCGTAATGGACGCCATCGCCCGGAAGGACGTCACCACCGCCATCCAGAACAACAACGAAATGCTGGATTGCGTCTGCGCGCGCGTCGTGCGGCTCGACAAGCTGGCGCGCGGCGACGTTTCCAATCCCAAGCCCTGACGCTTACGCCGCACTCCTCCTCCTCCGCTTTGGATCGGCGGATCCTTACCACTGCGCGAACCCTGTGTCCAGGCCCTCGGGCTTTCAACCTGGAATGTAGAAAGGGGTATGGTATGAAGAGGATTCTCGCATGTCTCATGGTGTTGGCGCTTGCCCTTACGCTGGTGCCGGGCGTCGCGTTCGCCGAAAAGGCGACGCTGCGCTTTGTCGACACGATCCCCGACCAGAACCGCCAGCGCGTCTATCAGGAACTCATCGATGAGTTCAACGCCAAGCACGACGACGTCCAGATCGTGTACGAGTCCGTTCCGTGGGATCAGGCGCATCAGAAGCTGGTCGTCATGGCCGGCGCGGACAACCTGCCTGACATCCTGTACGTCCACACCAACTGGTTCTCCGAATTCCAGAGCGCGGGCTGGGTGCTGCCGCTGGACAACTACTACCGGAACTGGGCGCTGAAGGACGACCTGCTGCCCTATGTTCAGAAAGTTCTGATCGACCAGGACCAGGTGGTGCCCTTCGGCCAGATCATCGGCATCCCCTGCTACCTGGCCACCCACGCGCTGTTCGTGCGCACCGATTGGCTAAACGAGGCGGGCATCGCCAAGGACAGCCTCAAGACCTGGGATGACATCTTCGCCGCCAGCGCCAAGCTGACCGACAAGGCGAAGAACCGCTACGGCTTCTCGTTCCGCGGCGGCCGCGGCGGCTTTGACCACATGATGTTCTACGTGGCCGCCCAGACCGGCGGCAAGCTCTACGACGACAAGGGTGTCTGCACCTTCAATACGCCGGAAGCCAAGGCGGCCGTGGAGCGCTTCTGCGCCATGTACAAAAATGGCGAGGCGCCGCAGGACGCCGCCAACTGGGGCTTCCAGGAGATGGTGCAGGGCTTCACCGCGGGCCTGGTGGGCATCCTGAACCAGAACGCCGACGTCATCGCCAACTGCAAGGATGTCATGCAGGAAGGCACCTGGGACACCATCCCGTTCCCCAAGTCCAATGTGGACGGCAAGATGTACTCCAAGGCCGACGGCTTCCTCTATTCCATCAGCTCCGATTCGAAGTATCCGGACGCCGCGTGGGCGTTCATCGACTTCCTGCTCCAGCCGGAGAACAACACCAAGACCTGCGTCATCAGCTACAATAACCCCGTGACCAAGACCGCCAACCAGAACGAGGTCTTTGGCGAGGGCCCGATGGCCAGTTACTCCGAGGCGCTGCTCGATCCCGCCTTCGTCCGCCGCCCGCTCTACGGCTACTTTGCGGAAGTCGCCGAGTTCCAGGAGACCTTCGCCGACAGCGAGCTGCAGAAATACATCCTGGGCGTCACCACGCTGGATCAGTTCTGTGACAACATCGCCAATTTCCTGACCACCGCCCAGCAGAAGTACATGGCCGAGCATCCCAACGTGCCGATCCCGTCGCCCAGCGCCATCGGCTAAAGACCACCTTTACGTTGCGGGGGCGCGCTGCGCCCCCGCAACGCACATGGCGCGCTCTTTCATTGTTGGGGTGCGCTTCATTGATTTCCGAGGACGTGATTCGCATGAAGCTAAGAAAGCTGGAGCCGCACCTGTTTCTCTTGCCCAGCTACATCGTCCTGATCGCCTTCATGGGCTATCCGCTGGTCAATTGCGTGCGCATTTCCTTCCTGAGTTATCAGCTGACCCGGCCCAATGACATCGCCTTCGCGGCCTTTGCCAATTACGCCAAGATCTTCGCCCAGCCGGAGTTTCCGATGGTCCTGGGCAACACCGTCAAGTACGTGGCGCTGTCGGTGGCGCTCCAGTTCGTACTTGGCTTTGCACTGGCGCTGGCGCTGAAGGCGCCCTTCAGAGGCCGAAACGCCTATCAGGGCCTGGTATTCCTGCCCTGGGCGATCTCGGGTTTCGTGGTGGGCCTGACGTTTCAGTGGATGTTCAACGGCGAGTTCGGTGTGATCAACGACCTGCTTATAAAAATGGGACTGATCCAATCAAAAATCGCCTTCCTGGGTTCCATTGGCACCGCGCTGGGCACGGTGGTCTTTGCGCAGGTTTGGGTGGGCTTCGTATTCTTCGCGATCATGCTGCTGGCGGCACTGCAGTCGGTGGATAAGGCGCTGTATGAGGCGGCCACGGTGGACGGTGCGGGCGCGCTGGGCAAGTTCTGGCATGTGACGATCCCCTCCATCAAGCCCACCATCACGGTGACGGTGCTGCTGCGCATTGTGTGGGTGTTCAACAACGCCGAATTGATCTACATCATGACGCGTGGCGGCCCGGCCAATTCCTCCAATACGCTGGCCTCCTACATGTTCATGAAGGCATACGCATCGCTGGACTTTGGCCTGGCGGGCGCGCTGGGCGTGCTGTTCATGCTGGCGCTGACGGTGTTTTCCCTGCTCTACTTCAAGTTTACGCGCTTTATGGAAGGGGGCGAGGGCCTATGATCAGCGCCAAGCAAAAGCGGATGCTGACAATCGCCCTTCGCGTGCTTCTGCTGCTCCTCTTTGCGGTGTACGTGGTCGTCCCGATCTACTGGACGCTGATTACCTCCTTCAAGACCCCGGCGGACCAGCGGGCGCTGGACATCCAGTACATTCCGCTGGCGCCGACTCTTGATAACTATCAGAAGCTGTGGAGTGGTACCCTGTACCCCACCTACATGAAAAACACGTTGACCGTGTCCGTCATCTCGGCGCTGGCGGTCCTGTTTGTGGCGGTGACCGGTGGTTATGGCCTGGCGCGCTATCGCTTCCGAAGCAAGCCCTTCGTGCTGGTGGCGTTTCTGATCTCGCAAATGATCCCGATCACGCTGCTATTGATCCCCATGTACATCATCATGGGCTCGCTGAAGCTGACCGACACGCTCACTTCGCTGATTATCCTCTACATCGTGCTCAACGTGCCCTTCTGCGTGATCACAATGCAGGGCTTTTTCGCCACCATCCCTTACACCATCGAGGAGGCCGCGCAGATCGATGGCTGCAACCGGGTGCAGGTGCTCATGCGCATTGTGCTGCCAATCATGCTGCCCGCGATCATCGCGGTATTCATCTTTGCGTTCATCGGCGCCTGGAACGATCTCTTGGGCGCGGTCATGTTCATCAACACGGAGGCCAAAAAGACCATCCCCGTGGGCCTCAACGGCTACATCACGCAGTTTGCCGTCGATTGGGGCCAGATGTCTGCCGGCGTCATTCTGGCGCTGATCCCCACGGCGGCGCTGTTCGCGGTGGCGCAGCGCTTCATCGTGGACGGGTTGACCGCCGGCGCCGTAAAAGGCTGAAGCACAAACGACAGGGGGATTTGCCATGACTTCCAGGGAATTGGTGAAACGGACGCTTGAGTTTCAAAATGTCGATGGCCGCGCGCCCCGGCAGTTGTGGACGCTGCCCTGGGCCAAGGCGCATTATCCCGCGGAACTCGATGCCCTTCGCCGCGCGTTTCCCGACGACATCGTGGAGGGGCTGCCCGTCTCCTACGCTCAGCCGATCCCGTCGAAGGGGGACGCCTATGCCGCCGGGGAATATGTCGACCCCTGGGGCTGCGTGTTCCACAGCATCCAGCCCGGCATCATCGGCGAGGTCAAAGCCCCCATCGTCGATCCGGACGACGAGGACTGGTCGGATTTGTCGCGCGTTCACATCCCGTACGAATTTCTGTCCTTCGACGCCGCCGAGGCGAACCGCCTATGCGCGGCGGATGGCCGCTTCGTCATCGCAAACGCGCTGCCGCGCCCATTCGAACAGCTTCAGTTCATCCGGGGCACCGAGGCCCTCTATGTGGACCTGATGCTCAGGCCCAAAGGCATGCTGGATTTCATCGGCCGCATGCACGCCTTCTATTGCGAATGGATGGAAAAGTGGGCCCGCACGGACGTGGATGGCCTGATGTTCATGGACGACTGGGGTGCTCAGAAGGATCTGCTGATCAGCCCCGCGCTCTGGCGCGAGCTCTTCAAGCCGCTTTACCGGGATTACATCGATATCGCGCACCGCCACGGCAAAAAGGCGTTCATGCACTCGGACGGCAATATCCTGCGCATCCTGCCCGACCTCGTTGAGCTGGGGCTTGATGCGGTCAATTCACAGATTTTCTGCATGGGCATTGAGAATCTCGCGCCGTTTAAGGGGAAGATCTGCTTCTGGGGGGAGATGGACCGCCAGCACATGCTGGTGGAATCCCAGCCAGAGGACATCAAACGTGCCGTCAAACGCGTCAAGGAGACGCTGTGGCGGGATGGCGGCTGCATCGCGCAGTGCGAGTTCGGCCCCGGCGCGAAGCCTGAAAATGTATGGGCAAACTTCGAAGCATGGGACGAGGAGACGCGCAGTGGCAGGGGGGGTGCGCTGATCTCCCGCTTTCAATAGAGCCTGTGACTGGTTTCTCCTGCTATTCCTTCTCGTTGGGGAAGACCATCTTGGTATTGTGGATCAAGGGCGGCATATGCACGCCTTCGGCGGGGTTTTGTACCAGTCAGAATTGCATGGTCCGGTACTGTCTGTGATGGCGCCGATGGCCGTGGTCATCGACGGCCGTGCTTTTCATATGGTTTCCTTCAGGAATTCAAACTGCTTTTGCAAAACGAGCTGCGCTGCGCCAAACGCGCCGAGGCGCTCGTCCGGCGGCAGAACCGTGATGGCCAGGTCGTTTGTATTCGAGGGCATCGCGTTTTCGCAGATCGCTCGGCGGAGGGGTTCCAGGAACATGTCGCCAGTTTGGCACAGTTCGCCGTAGACGATCACGTGCCGGGGCGCGAGGATGTCCATCATCATGCCCAGCGCCTGCCCGAGGTAGGTAGCCGTCTCCTCCAGCAGCCGGATCGATTCCTCACAGCCATCCAAGACCGAGCGGACGAAAAGTGGGACGGTGACCTTGCCGAGGTCGCGCTGCGCCGTCTCGAAGATGCTCTGCTGCTTTCCTGCCAGCACATCCTCGATCAATTTTGAGCGAAGGCCGGTGTCGGCTACCTCGGTGTTGAGGCAGCCGCGCCGCCCGCAGATGCACATACGACTGCCGCCTGTTACCTTGATGTGGCCGAGCTGACCGGCGTAGCCCTTGTTGCTCAGAAACAACTCATTGTTGATGACCGGAACGACCCGGATACCCGTGCGGACCGATACGAACAGAAAATCGTCACTCCCGCCCACCATGTGGGTGTATTTATAGCCCATCGCCATGGAGGTGACGTTGTTTTCGACGAAGCAGGGGCAGCCGAAGCGGGATTCGATGAACGAGCGTACCGGGATATTCCGCCACGACTTGATCGGCGCGTACTCGATGCCCACGCCGTTCTCAAAATCGCCGTAGCCGGGGATGCCCAAGCCGATGCCCAGCAGGCGCCTCCCGGCTCCGGCTTTTTCGTATGCGTCCTCGATCAGAGAGGCGACCTTCTCCAGTACGACTTCCGCGCTGGCGTCCGCATCAAAGGGCAGGAAGCTCTGATGAATGGTGTTGCCCAGGAAATCGAGCATCGCGCAGTTGATGTGCGCAAAATGGAACTCAACGCCTATGAAGACGCCGTAGTTCGGGTTGATGCTCAGCCAGGTCGGCTTTCGGCCGACCTTGACGTCGCTCGACTCCTCTTCATCAATGAAGCCGCCCTCGACCAGTTCGTCGATGATGGAGAGAACCGTCGACATGCTGTAGGAGGTCAGCTTTTTCACGTCGAAGCGGGAGCATTTTGGGGTTGAGCGAATCAGATACAGGATCTTGTTGCGTTTGAAGTATTTTCGGTTCTCAATGATGGAAGCGCTGATCACCTTCGCCCACCTCCGCCATTTGAATTTATCCAAATCAACATTATATAGGTAATCAATTGAAAAATCAATCCTACAGCGTCCGTTTCCTCGCGTAAATTATCTTTATAGACATAATTTGCACAAAGACGCGTGTGGATTCCGCAATTTATCCGGCAAATTTGATTCATGCCATGGTGAGTTTCCCATAAATGCTACAGACGCCGGGGGCGAGATGTAAACCGGCGCCCCTTTCCAAAATTTATTATTATCGGTATTGACAATATATGGCGCATATCATATACTCATACCAGTGGATGGAACCGCAGGCCGGCTCGGGTTCATCCAGGCGCCATCTACGAGAAAAGGGAGGAGAACAAGATCATGAAGAGGTTCCTGGCTGTGTTTCTCACGCTCATGCTGCTCTTGTCGCTCAGCGGCATCTCCGCGCTCGCTCAGGAGGATGTGAAGATCGAGTTCATTCAGTGGTGGGAGCCCGAGCTTCCCGGTGGATTTTTCCGCGCGCTGATGGACGAATTCGAAGCGCAGAACCCCGGCATCAAGGTCGAATTGATTTCCGGTCCCTATTCCAGCACAAAGGATCAGATCATCGCCGGCGCCGCGACCGGCACGCTGTGCGACGTGGTGGGCCTGGACGGCGCTTGGGTCAACGACCTCTCCAAGCAGGGCGCCATCGTAAGCCTCGACGACCTGGTCGCCACCTACAAGACCGACGACAGCGAATTCGGCGCAAAGGTGGCCGTGGGCGGCAAGAACTACATGTACGGCGTCGTGACATTCGCCTATACGATGTTCGTCAACAACGACCTTCTCAAGGCAGCCGGTATCGCGGCCGCGCCTTCGAACCGCAGTGAATTCCTCGCCGCCGCGCAGGCGCTGACCAACGCTGACAAGAACCAGTACGGCTGGGTGCTCCCGCTCTCCCTGCAGTCACCCAACGGCATCCAGAACGACACCATGTCCTGGGTCTGGGCCTCCGGCGGCAGCATGATGAACAAGGACGGCACGCCCAACGTCAACAACCCCGACGTCAAAGAGGCGCTGACCTTCATCAAGGATCTTTATGACAAGGGCGTCGTCTCCCCCGGCTCGTTCTCCAAGCAGGAGCAGGACAAAGTTGAAGAATTCGTCAACGGCCGCATCGGCACGATGGTGGACACGCTGGCCCACATTACGATGATCCGCGAGCGCAATCCTGAGCTGGACTTCTCCGTCAGCGCGGTGCCTGCCAAGGACGGCTACGATGGCAAGCGCGGCATGGTGTACGCGGCGTGGGGCATCGGCGTCAGCGAGAACTCCCAGCACAAGGAAGAGGCGCTGAAGCTGGTCAACTTCCTTTTGAGCAGCGACGTCAACGCCCGCCTGGCTGCGACTGCCAACGCCTTCCCGGGCAACTCCAAGGCCGCCCCCGACTACTCCAAGGCGGATCCGCTGTTTGTGAAGGCGTTTGAGATTTACCAGCAGAGCTATGCCTGCAACGAGTTCGTGGGCCTGCCGGTCGCCGAAGAGCTGATGCGCATCTTCGACGAGCAGTTCCAGAGCGCGCTGGAGGGAACGCAGTCCATCGACGATTGCCTCGCCAAGGTTCAGGAGAAGTGGCAGGCCGAATTCTAGGACCTTTAGTGGCGGGACGGGAAGCGCCCTGACGCGCGGCCCGTCCCGTATACACCCGAAGGGGGATGTGTCCATGACCCGGCAAATCGGCACAGCCGCGAGGACAAGGCCCGTCGGCCCGCGTTTGAAGCGCTCCGTTACGCCCTACGCGTATCTGTTCCCGACGATGCTCCTGATGGCGCTGCTGATGATCGTGCCGATGGCCATGGTCATCCAGTACTCGCTGATGGACAACGTCATCACCAACAAACAACCCCGATTCGTCGGCCTTGAAAACTACGTCAAAGTGTTCAGTGACGAAGTGTTCCTTGAAGCGGCGGGCCATACGCTGTACTTCACCGTGATGAGCGTCATTTTCCACATGGTGGTCGGGCTTCTGTTCGCGCTGATGCTGAACTCAAAGCTCCTTGGCAGCGTATCCAAGGCGGTCTTTCGCACGATTTATGTGACGCCGTGGATGTTCACGGCGACGATTGTGGCGATTCTCTGGCGCCTCCTTTTGGATCCGGGCGGCGTCCTCAATTATATCATGAAAAACATTCACATCATCGACAGCTATGTGGAATGGTTCGGCTCTTCGGCCACGGCGCTGAACGCGCTGACCTTTGTCAACATCTGGGCCGGCTATCCATTCTATATGGTCAGTTTGCTGGCGGGGCTTCAGGGCATCCCGACGGACCTGTACGAGGCGGCGATGATCGACGGCGCAAGCAATATGCGGCGCTTCTGGCACATCACGATCCCGCAGTTGATGCCGATTATCCGGTCCATCGCCATGCTGGACTTCATCTGGACGATGCAGGTGTTCCCGCTGATCTGGATGACCACCGGCGGCGGCCCGATCCACGCCACCGAGATGCTCTCCACCTACACCTATAAGCTGGCGTTCAGTTCCTACAAGTTCTCCATGGCCTCGGCGAGCGCCGTGGTGATTCTGGTGTTCTCGCTGGCGATCGCGTTTGTCTACGTTAAGTATCAGAAAGCGAGGGATTAGCGTGAACAGGGCTGGTATCGTCAGCCGCGGCCGATTTAAAAAGCTGCTGCTATACGTCGCCCTCATGGCCGGAACGCTGTACGCGGGCTTCCCGGTGCTCTGGATGGCATGCTCGTCCATCAAGTCCAACCGCGAAATATTCTCGCTGCCGCCCCGGCTCCTGCCGGATGTCGTCAACTTCGACGCATTCATAACGATTTTTTCGACCCCGGAAAAGCTACGGTTCTTTCTGAACAGCTACCTGGTGGCGGGCTGCGTGATGATTCTGACGCTTTTGTTCGCGATCCTCGCGGCGTACAGCTTCAGCCGGTACGAGTTCCGGGGCAAAAAGCAGCTGAATCTGTTCATCATCGCGACGCAGTCGCTGCCGCCGATCACGCTGCTGATTCCCTACTTTGGCCTGATCACAACGCTGAAGCTGTACGATACCTACTTCGCGCTGATTTTCACCTACATGGTGTTTACGCTGCCCTACGCGATCCTGATGATGACCGGCTACTTCAATACGCTGCCGCGCGAACTGGACGAAGCGGTCATGGTGGATGGTGCGGGCAACTTCCGGGCGCTGTGGCGCGTGCTGGTGCCAATCGCGCGGCCCGGCATCGTATCGACCGGGCTTTACACGTTCCTGATTAGCTGGAACGAATTCCTGTTTGCGCTGACGCTGACCAAGACAACCAAGATGCGCACGGTGCCGGTGGGCATTCAGCAACTGATGGGCCAGCATTCGTACGAATGGAACGAGATGATGGCGATGTCGATCCTCGGCTGCCTCCCGATCCTCATCCTGTTCCTGTTCTTCCAGCGCAGTTTCATCGCCGGCATGACCGCCGGTTCGGTCAAGAGCTGACCCGCACCCGAGTCACAACAGACATTTATAATGCAGGAGGACAACAAAATGCTCGTCAATATCAGAACCATTCTCGCCCCCGCGAAGGAAAACGGTTTTGCGGTTCCGGCCTTCAACGTCAGCTCCAGCATGCTGCTGCGCGGCGTTATCGAAGGCTGCGAGGAAAAGGGAAGCCCGGTCATCGTCGCGATCCATCCGGATGAATTGTCCTTTGTGATGAACAGCTTCACCGCGTCCGTACTGGAAGAGGCGCACCGCGCGTTTCTTCCGGTCTGCCTGCACCTGGATCACGGCGCCACCTACAATCAGGTCGTAAACGCAATCCGCTGCGGGTTCACGTCGGTCATGATCGACTCGTCCACCGCGTCGTTTGATGAGAACATCGCGCTCACCCGCAAGGTAGTCGAGGTCGCGCACGCGGCGGGCGTCACCGTTGAGGCGGAGCTCGGCACCATCGGCGCAACAGGTAACGGCGGCGAGGCCGGCACTGACGATATCATCTATACCAACCCGTCCGACGTCGAAGTGTTTGTTGAAAAGACCGGCATCGATGCGCTGGCCGTCGCCATCGGCACCGCCCACGGCCTGTACCCGAAGGGCAAGAAACCGGCGCTCCGGCTTGACCTTATTAAGGAGATCCGAAAGCTTGTCGATATTCCGCTGGTGCTGCACGGCGGGTCGGATAACCCGGACTGGGAGATTCGAGAGGCCATCAAGCTGGGCATCAGCAAGGTCAACATCTCCAGCGATATCAAGGCCGCGTTCTACCGCAAGTGCCGCGAGGTGCTGAGGGACGAGACGCTGCGCGAGCCCAACGCGATCTACCCGCCCTGCATCGCGGCGATGAAGCAGGTTGTACACCAGAAGATCGACCTGTTTGGCTCGGAAGGTGGGGTCATATACTACCGCTGACGTAGGCGGGGGGCTAGCTTCGCGGCGCTCTGCGCGTTTAACGCAGGCGCATACCCATTATGGTTTACCCGAAAATGCCCGAGAGGGCATTTTCTAGTGGAGTCCTTTGTGTAAAGAAGGGGAGGGGCACGCGGGCGGCCCCTGCGATCAGGAGGGTTACGATGAGCGAATCGCTTGTACTGGGGCTTGGCGACAATGTGGACTACGAAATTGAATGGGACGGGCGCGTGCTTTCGGAACTCGCAGAGGAATACGGAATTCGCGAGGAGGAGCTGGACGTTCTCAAGCCGGTTGAGGACGAGCGTTCGCTGGTCGTTTCAATCCTTTCATTCTTGAAAAGTGGTACGGGCGGTGAGCGGTTTGTCCAGTCGCCGGAGGTAATCGAACGGTTTGCGAAGCGGTTCAAGAATAAAATCACGCTGGGCGGCACGCCGATCCGCGCCGCCATTGCGCTTGCGAAACTCGGCTACACCGCCGCGCTGCACTTCGTGACGATGAACGAGCATGTCAGAAGGCTTATGCCACCCGGCTGCCCCTTTGTCTGCTCGTGCGACGGGGAGAACGCGTACCCGCATCTGATCGTGCAGTTCAGTGAGGGTGCGTGCATGGAAACCAGCCTTTTCTCCATCCGCGCCGCCCGGCCCAACCGCATCATTTACGACAACGACCCTGAAAACGTCGAAATGAAGCTGAGCGAGGATTTTTCGAAATTCTGCCCGGACGCGAGGGTGTTTCTGATCTCCGGGTTCAACGCGATGCAGAGTGCGTTGCTGCTTGAAACGCGCATCGAGTCGCTCCTTCGGATCATGCGAAAACTTCCAGATGATGCGGTGGTCTACTACGAGGATGGAGGATTCTTTGATGACCAGCTGCGCGCGGTCGTGAGGCACGGCCTCGAGGAGAAGATCGACATTCACGGCATGAACGAGGACGAACTGCAGGGCTATCTGGGCCGGAAGGTCGACCTTCTGGACGAAGCGCAGGTTTCGTCTGCGCTCGGGGATATCCTTGGTTTGATCGGCACACGTTCGGTGGTGGTGCATACGCGTTACTGGGCGGCGGCCTGCGGCCGGAACGCGGCGTCGCTTCAGCCGGCATTGGCGGGCGGCATCGCGCTGGCGACGACGCGCTTCCGCTTTGGAGACGATTTCACGCTGGAGGATTACCGAAACACCTCCCGTCTTTCGGACGAAGCGGAAGGCGCGGCGTTCTCCGCGCGGCTTCGGGAGATGATGCCGGACGCCATGTGCGTGCCCTCGAAGAAGGTTGAGGAAAAGCGCGTCACCACAATCGGCTTGGGGGATGCGTTTGTCGGCGGATTCCTGGCGGCACTCCTTGACGGCAAAGTCAGGTAATAAAAGGCGGAAAGACTGCCCGCATCTACTTACGCCCCAACTGTCTGCCGGAGGGTGTCGTCGAGGTCGCCCTCGAATAAATGGACGTACCTGTCGTATGTGATCTGTGTGTTGGCGTGCCCTAACAACTTGGAGATAACGCGCATGCTGTAGAAGAAGCCCAGTCCGGGATAGGAAAATTGGCTCAATCCACATAACTTTCCTTGAGTAGGATGACGTAATAGTATGATATCATCATCTTCTGCTTCGGTCCAATTTCCGGATGGTTGATGGCGTTCCAGGACTATTCGCCGGCGAAGGGAATTATGGGCAGCCCGTGGGTCGGTCTCAAGCATTTTGTCGCGCTGTTCAGCAGCAAGCAGATGCTTCTGGTGCTGCGCAATACGCTGGTCATCAGCTTCATGGGCATCATCGCCGGGAATATTTTACCGATCGTTTTTCGCTGTCACTGAACGAAGTGATGCGGGCGTCCGGGTCCGGCGGCATGTCGGCTGGCTCGCCAAGATTATCGGGATACGGTTGGAGCGCCCATTGAGGGCTGGACGTATGCCAAAATTAAAAACACCTGCGGCGAATTTGACCACTACATCGTGGACTTTAAGGGGAATTTTGCTGCGGATGACGACAGCAACGGCCCGATGTTCTTTGTCCGTGCGCTGGAAGACGGCAAGACATTTGACCTCACGGCCGAGGCGGTGGGCGAAGCGCTCCTGAATTACGCACCCTATGAACACGGCTTTTTTGGTGGGGAGGATACGGCGTCTCGACTGAACACACCGCCTACCTCAACCTGCGCAGCGGGATCAAAGCCCCGAAGAGGGGCAGCATCGCGCAAAACGGGAGCGCCGTGGCGGAGCAAATCGGCGGGCAGATTTTTATCGACACATGGGGCTTGGTTGCGCCGGGCAATCCCGACCTCGCGGCGGCCTACGCGCGGAAGGCGGCCAGCGTCACCCACGACGGCAACGGCGTTTACGGGGGCATGTTCATCGCCGCGTGCATCAGCCATGCCTTTGAGGAGCAGGACATCCGCGCCATCATCGAAAAGGGGTTGTCCTACGTTCCGGCCGACTGCGAATACATGCGCGTCGTGCGCGCGGTCACGGCCTATCACGATGCCCGCCCTGAGAACTGGCGCGACTGTTTTCAGTACATTTTCAAGAATTTCGGGTATGATCGCTATCCCGGCGGCTGCCACATCATTCCCAATACGGCGGTTATGATCTTGTCCCTATTGTATGGCTAGGGTGATTTCTCCCGCACGTTCGCCATCTGCAACATGTGCGGATGGGATACTGACTGTACCGTAGGCCCGAGGTGTTCTTGAGGTAGATGCCGCTGATCGCGCCTACGCCGATCATCTCGATTTTGACCGTGCTCAACTCCGTTTGCCTCCCGTCAATACATTTTGGCGCTGTTTTCGAAGCGCTCGGTGGTGAGGTTGTGATCAAGGGCGTTTTGCCTGCCGTCCGCCGCCCACAGCATGCCGCGCTCCATCAGGATTTCGGCGGAGGGGGATTTCTCGAACACGTCGTCATGGTGCCCCAGCGAGTTGTAGAACACGCGCCCGTTGCCCCAGAACTTGGTCCAGGCCACCGGCATGTCCACCGGCCGGTTCGAGATGTGGTAGTAGGGTACGATGGGGAAGCGCGTGGTGGCCAGCACCTCGATCGCAGGGTCGACGTGCAAGTAGTAGTGCTCACTCTCTACCTCGAAGTCGCCCAGTCCTTGTGTGATCGGGCTGGAGCCGTGGCGGATGTTCACGGTGTACCGGACGCCGTCGCCGCCGGGATGGCTGACCCACTGGCCGCCGGTCATGAACTGCCACTCGGTGTCCTCGCGGAACGAGTCGCACATGCCGCCGTGGCAGCCCGCGAGCCCGACGCCTGCGCCCACCGCGCGCGACAGGTTTTTGACCAGCTGGTGATCGATCTTGCCCATCGTCCAGCAGGCCACGACCAGGTCGAGCCGCATCAACGCGTCCACGTCCGCGAGGCAGTCCAGCGAGCCTTCAATGTTTACTTCAAAGCCATGTTTTTCAAGTAGCCGCCCAAAGCGCGCGGAGGTCAGCGCAGGCTGATGGCCGTCCCAGCCGCCCTCAAGGATCAGTGCCTTTTTCATCGAAAATGCCTCCCTGTCAAATTGGGGGATGCCGACGCCACGATTATACCACGTGTTTGGACACGTGCGGTTACACGATCTGCTCATTTTGTTTTGCAATCTGATCATGATGGCGGCCGCCGATTGCGCGGAGCGGTCTTATCTGTTAAGATGCGTAAGTATCGACGAGGAGGAGGGCTTGACGATGGGCTATCCCAGGGATTTGGAGCTCAATAAGCTCGCGGACTTACTCAAGGAATACGGCAACCTGATGCACGAATACGGCGCGGAGGGCGTCGAAGGCGTGCTGGAGAGCGCCAAGGCGCGCCTGACGGAGTCGGTGGAGGCGATGAAGGCGCTGCCCATCGACAGCGCACTCGCTCTCAGGGAGCCGGATGAGCTTTCCGCGATCCGAAAGCTCCGGCCGGACGGCGTCCGGCGCATGTGGAAGGCGCTGGATTCTTCATACCAGGACAAGCTGGAGGGCGCGATGCTTTCGCGTTTTGCAGGCTGCACGCTGGGCGCGCCGGTGGAGCTTTGGAGCATCGAGGCGATGGCCGACTGGGCAAAATACATCGGCTTCGGTTTCCCGCCCCGGGACTACTGGCCCAGGATCAAGTCGCCCAACAACCTGCGCTACGGGGTCAGCCCGTGCGAGGCCTACACCAGCGAGAAGATGAATTGTGTGCCGGTGGACGACGATATAACCTACACCGTGCTCGGGCTTTTGATCGCCGAAGACTACGGCGTCGACTTCACGGTGGAGGACGTGGGCAAGGCGTGGCTGCGCTACCT
The DNA here is from genome assembly GCA_023416655.1 of Bacillota bacterium. GTDB lineage: Bacteria > Bacillota > Clostridia > Christensenellales > Aristaeellaceae > JAEZHK01. Next base: position 128,712 of record JAEZHK010000127.1, on the reverse strand, counting down.
GCCCTACGCCTGCACCGCCGAAGAGGTGGCGCTGAGGAACCTTAAAAACGGCGTTTCGGCCAGGCGCGCCGCCGACGTGGACAACCCGTTCTGCCAGTGGATCGGCGCGGACATCCGGTCAGATCCGTGGGCGTACATGGCCCCGGCCTGGCCGGAGAAGGCCGCAGAGCTGGCGTATCGCGACGCGTACCTCAGCCACCGTAGAAACGGCATCTACGGCGAGATGTTCTTTTCGGCCGCGCAGTCGGCGGCGTTCGCGGTGGACAATGCAGAGGATGCGATCAAAATCGGCCTGAGCGAGATCCCCAAGGACTGCGCGCTGCACAGGGATGTGAGCTGGGCGCTCAACGAGGCAAAGAACATCCATACTTACCGCCAGGCGCGCGACGCAGTGGACGAGCGGTTCAAGGGGATGCATGCCGTGCATACCAACAACAACGCGGTTTTGACGGTCTGGGGGCTGACGATCGGCGGCAACGACGTGACAAAGGTGATCTCCGAGACCGTCGCGATGGGCATGGACAACGACTGCACCGCCGCCACGGCGGGCAGCATCGTGGGCGCGATCGTGGGCAGGAAGGGCGTGCCCGGTCACTGGTACGATAAGTTCAACAACACCGTGCTGACCTACCTGACCGGCTCCGAGCGCCACCAGATCGACGACCTGGCCGCGCGTTTCGCGGCGCAGGCGGCCAGGATTTATCGGTAAGGGGCAAAGACGAGCCGCTGTGTGCTCCTGCGCGCAGCGGCTTTTGTTTCATACGATCACGCCATGCAGCGCGCCGCTGATCATCGGGGTTTTGCGATGGTCTTTGTGCCGGGCACCTCGAAGCGCGCCTGGCCCTCATACTTGTTTTTGAGGCAGATGCCGGTGATCGCGCCCGCGCCGATCATCACGATTTGGTTGCCTTCATGGTTCGCCCGATCCTTCGCTTCTTGGCATGCCTGTCTGGGGATCAAAATCCGCGTCCGTGCGGAAGGGGATTCTCAGCGTGACCCTCGTGCCTTCGCCTTCTTTGGACTGGGCGTCCAACCCATATTCCGGGCCGAAGTATAGCTGGATGCGCTCGTTGATGTTGCGAAAGCCCAGTCCGCCGCCCGAGTCGCTGGGGGCTGCGCCGCTGAGCAGTTTTTCAAGCATCTCCACGGACATGCCGCGCCCGTCGTCCTGGATCGAGATCTCGATCAGGCCGTCCACCTCGTTGGCGGAAACGATGATGCCGATCTGCTCGAGCTCGCCGTTGAGCCCATGTCGGATGCAGTTTTCCACCAGCGGCTGTAGCGTGAGCTTGGGGATCTTCGCGTCCATCAGGCGCTCGTCCGCCTGGAAGTACACGTTGACGCGCCCGACGTATCGGATCTTCTGCAGCTCCACATAGGCGTTCAGGCCCTGCAGCTCCTCCTTGAGCGTGATGATGTCCCGCCCGCCGGACAGCGTGACGCGGTAGAAGTTGGCGAAATGCTCCACGGCGGCGCGGATCTGCTCCCTTGGGCTGGCGTCGGACAGCCAGGCGATGGAGGACAGCGTGTTGTAGAAGAAGTGCGGGTTGATCTGCATCTGCAGCGTCTTGAGGTGATACCGGTTCTTTTGCTGCTGCAGCGCGTATCGCTCCTCGATGCTGCGCTTGAGCTCCAGCGCCAATGAGCTGAACTGCTCGTCCAGAAGCCCGATCTCGTCCGCGCCGCCCAGCGGCGCCCCCAGGATCATCTTTCCGCCCATGAACAGCGCCATCTTGTCCAGAAGGAACGCCTGTCGCCTGCTGATCTGCCGGGAGAAGAACAGGATGAGCGGCACGATCAAAGCGCTGATCACAATCAGAAGCAGCGCCCCGAGGTTGCGCAGCTGGTTGGCGTTTTTCAGCGCCGATTCCAGCGACATCAGCGTCACCAGCCGCCAGCTGTTGCTCAGCGGTACGCTGCTTGCGTAATACGTCTCCTTGCCCACATGCAGCGTGCTCACGCCATCGGCCCGAAGCGCCTGCGCATATTCAGGCTGCCACTTCGCGCCTGAGGAGGCGACCGGTTTTCCATCCCAATCCAAAATGAACGCGCCAAATTCCGACTCGGCCTCGATGAGCCGGGTCAGCTCGGAGAGGGAAATCTCGATGGTCAGAATGCCCACGGGCATGGCGTATTCCTGGGAAGAGTAGATCACGCGGTTGTAGCTGAAGGTTTGGGTGCGCCCCTTCTTGTCGCCGAGATTGAGCGGGTTCCAGTACTCGTACCCGTCCACGCTGCGCGCGCCGTACCAGCGCCCGGCGGTTCCCATCTGAAGGATCTCTTCGTACTGCCTGGAGCCCTTCATATAGCCGTCCATGCGCACCAGGTAGGGGATGGAGTTGTGCAGCGTCGGGTTCTCAGCGTAGATGGTGATGTTCTTGATGCCCGGCCAGGCCTCTTTGTTGATGCGGCACTGCGCCCAGATGCCCTGGTACATCACCAGCGCGTCCAGCACGCTGTCGTAGGGGCGTTCCATCCTGCGCGCGAAATCGGAGTTGTTCGCGATCATGTTGGCGAGCGTATTGTAGCTCTGCAGCCAGGCGTTGACGTGCGCGGAATTGCGCTGCGCCACGGTGCTCATGGCCTCCAGCGACTGTTGTTGGATTGTGGTCTTGGTGTGTTCGGCGTAGATCACGCCGCAGAGCGAGAACGGGATCAGGATTGCCACCAGATAAATGAACTGCATCTTTTTGAGCATGTTCATATTGGAGAACAAGCGAGCGATCACTTTTCGCATGGCCTGGTTCCCGCCTTCCGGTAGTCGCCCGGCGTCACACCGTAGCGGCGCTTGAACACGGCGTTGAAGTAGGACGGGTTTTCATAGCCCACCAGCATGCCGATTTCGTGGATCTTCAGCTGCGGCTGGGCAAGCAGGTTCAGCGACTTTTCCAGCCGCAGGTTTTCCAGGTAGTCCATGACGGTCGCGCCGGTCTTGTTTTTGAACAGCCTGCGCATGTGCGAGGGCGAAAGGAACAAGCGCTCCGCGATGGCGTCCAAACTGAGCGGGCTTTTGTATTCAGCCTCCAAGATCGCCTGGATGCGCGAGACCACCTGATGCTCCGAGAACTGGCTGCCGCGCTGGTCGTAGAACACCACGCGGCTCAGGCCCGCCCGGTTCTGGCGGTCCAGCGCGAGAAGGCTCTGCTGGTACAGCGCGGAAAGTTGGCCCGCTTCGCGCCCGATTTCGCTGAGGCCTATGGCGCCGTCGGCGCCGCGCTCCGTCAGTTCGCTAAGCAGCAGGTCCGCCTTGCGCGCCGCGTCGTCTATGAACGCGGCTTCGGACAAAAGCGCGGGCGCGGACATCACGAGAACCGCCCGCGAGCCGTCCAGCACCACCGGTGCGTACAGGCCGTTCGCCTTGGCAAAGCGCATCAGCGGCGCGCGGTGGTCGAACATGTCATTGAGGCCGGTGGGTTGGATCTGCAGCGAGATGACCATGTAGATCATGCGCGACAGGAACCTTTCGCCGACCGGGCTCTCTTTGAGCAGCGCGTCCACGCGCTCGGCGGGTGCGCGCAAAAGCCGCCGGATGAGGTGCTCCTCCTCCGGGGCGGCGGGCGGCTGGGGCGAAACAAGCGTGCCCTCCGTGGCGATCTCGCAGCACCTTGCCAGCGTGCGGAACAGCTCTTCGCGGCCGACGGGCTTGAGGAGGTAAGCGAGCATCCCCAGCTCCAGTCCCTCACGCGCGGCTTCAAAGTCCTCGAACCCGGAGATCAGCACGCAGTGCGCCTCCGGCCTTTCCCCGTGCAGCTCGTGCAGCATCTCAATGCCGCTCATCTGCGGCATGCGCAGGTCGGTCAACACCACGCCCGGGCGCAGTTCAAGCGCCTTTTGAAGCCCCTCCCTGCCGTTGCGCGCGGTCCCGCAGACCTCGATGGGCAGGGGCAGGCTCTGGATCATGGAGACGAGCCCCCGAAGCTCGAAGTCCTCGTCGTCCACCAGCAGGAGCCGGGCCATGGACATCACCCTCCACATGCGGGAGTACCGCGTGTATCTTAACATGATCCGCCTCTTATTACAACGCGGGCGCCGGGATATGATCAGATTGTGCAATGAATCGCCCGATTGTTATATTGAAATTGCGTGCACTTATTTGATACCATGAAGCCGAGGACGGTTCCAATCCACGTAAGTTCAGGAGGGGAATTATGAGACGGGCGATTTTGATTCTGGTTCTCGCGGCGCTTCTTGCCAGTATGGCGCTGCCCTTCGGGTCGGCTTTTGCCCAGATGCAAAAGGACGAGCCCATCACCTTCGATTGGTTCATCCCCGACCCCAACTATAAGGTTCCGCCGGACGACGCGCCCATCATGCAGCAGGTTTTCGAGAAGACGGGCGTGAAGTTCAACCGGATCGTTCCACCCGCCGAGCCGGAGGAGCGCTACAACCTGATGCTGGCCTCCGGCGACATGCCCGACCTGATCTCCTTCTTGGACCCGACGATCATGAAGCGCTACATCGACGCGGGCAAGATCGTCAAGCTCAATGACCTTCTGGAGAAGTACGCGCCCAATGCGTTCAACGTCAACTGGGCGGTGAATGCCAAGAACAAGATCGCCGACGACAACGGTGACTTCTGGTTCATGCCCGAGCGCTACCGCTTCACCAAGGCGGAGCCGGAAGCCTGGGCGAGCTTCAATGTGCGCACCGACTATTTCGAACAGTTCGGCTACAACCAGCCCAAGACCCTCGCTGACTTTGCGCAGCTCTTGCGAGATGTGAAGGCCTGGAACCCCGACATCATCCCGATGGGGCTGGCACTCGGACCGCTGGGCCACATCAACGAGATGGTGATGGTCGGCTCGGCGGTGAACGGGTTCGGGTACGACAGCGATAAGGCGGATTACATCTTCGACGAGAAGAACGAAAGGCTGGTTCACTACACCCAGTTACCCGAGCTCAAGGCGTTCTTCAAGTACCTAAACGGGCTCAACGTGGAAGGGCTGATCGATCCCGAGTCGCCCATCATGTCTGGCGAGATGCTCAAGCAGAAAGCGGTCGCCAAGCAGATCTGGTCGTTCATCGGGCCCTGGTGGGAGATCGACTGGGAAGTCATTTCCTATGAAAGCTCCATCGGCTCCAAGGAGCAGTCGGTCTACCTGTTCCCCACGGCGGACGAGTCGGTTGAGATCGGCACGTATTCGCCCTACGAGATCAACATGGCGCAAAGCGGGCTTTGCATCACCACCAGCTGCGAGGACCCCGAGCGCTTCATGAAGTTCTACGAGTACGCCAACACCGAAGAGGGCTGGATGACCCTCAACGGCATCGTCAACTTCAAATTCACCGGCGAGAACACCATCGAAAATACCGAGGGCTATGACTACATCGTGCGCACCGACAAAGTGGTCGACGGCAAGCCCTGCTTCGAGGCCTCTGCCTGGATGGGCGACATGTGGGGCAAGGACGAGAACTGGTACTGGAACCGGGGCGTGGAGCGCATGGGCGCGTTCACCTACTACGGACTCAACGAGATGCACCCCAACTCCAAGTACACCATGCTGCCCATCGACGTGAGCGTCTGGTGGGATGAGAACACCACCCGCATCAACAACCTCCTTGGCTGGACCGGCACCAAATACTTCGAGCGCATGGCGGACATGGGTGTGGACATCAGCGCCTATAAGGGGCTATTGATCGATCCGGGCCTGCCCGAGTACACCCAGCTGCTGGCCATCCGCAAGCTGCACGAGGACACGCTGCCGCGCGTGATCATGGCCCCCACCGCCGAGGCATTCGAGCAGGAATGGGACGCCTATGTGGCCGAGCTCAACAAGCAGGGGCTTGAGGCGGTCATGGACAAGTACAACGAGCTGTACCGGGCCCGCAAGGCGAAGTGGGCGAAGGCTGCCCAGTAATCTCTCAATCATCCGTCCGGCCGCACGCTGCGCTTTTGCCGCGCGGCGTGCGGCCGGTTTATTTGAGGTGACAGGCATGACATCCATGACAAGGAAGCGCCCCGTCCAGCGACGCCCGCTGCGCTTGCGCATGCGCGAACATCGCAATCTGTATCTGATGGTCCTTCCCGCGGCGCTGTGCGTATTCGTGTTTGTGTACCTGCCGCTATGGGGCGTGTTCACCGCGTTTTACGACTACAACCCCGGGCTGGGCTTCCCGGGAAGCCCGTTTGTAGGGCTGAAGCACTTCATCCGGTTCTTCACTGATTCGGCATTTCCGATGCTGATCCGAAACACCATTGCCATCAGCCTTTTGAACATCGTTTTCGGCACTTTGACCGCGATCCTGTTTGCGGTGCTGCTCAACGAGCTTGTGGGCATTCGCTTCAAAAAACTGGTTCAGACGGTATCATACCTGCCGCACTTCGTTTCGTTTGTGGTGGTGTCCAACATCGCCTACACGGTGTTTTCCACCGGCGGCGTGGTGAACGATCTGCTGGTGAAGCTCGGCGTCGTTCAGCGCCCCATCGTGTTTTTCACCATCCCAAAGGCGTTCTGGTTCCTGGTGACAGGGCTAAACGTCTGGAAGGAGATGGGCTGGTCGGCGATCATCTACATCGCCGCCATCGCGGGCATCGACCCGTCGCTGTACGAGGCGGCGATGGTGGATGGCGCGGGACGCCTGCGCCGCATATGGAACATTACCATGCCGGGCATCATGCCCACGATCGTGGTGCTGCTCATCCTTGCGGTGCCGGATCTGCTCAGCGCGGGGTTTGATGCCTCGTATCTTTTGGGCAACTCAATGGTTTCAAACTTCAGCGAGGTGCTGGACACCTACGTGTACCGCACGGGCATTCGAGAAGGCCAGTATTCCTATGCCGCCGCGATCGGGCTGACGCGCCAGCTGGTTGGGCTGGTGCTGATCCTGATGGCAAACGGTTTCTCGCGCAAGGTCAGCGAATACAGCCTGTTTTGAGGTGACGCGTAATGAAAAGCAGGGAAGACCGCGTGTTCAACACGCTCAACATCCTATACATGCTGACCGTGCTGGTGGTCACGCTGTATCCGTTTTTACACATTCTGGCGGTGTCGCTTAACGACGCGCGCGACGCGACCCGCGGCGGGATCGGGATTTTGCCGCGCGTGGTCAGCTTTGACAGTTATAAAACCGTATTCGGCTACAGCGGGCTGTACAACGCGTTTTTTATCAGCGTGGCACGAACGCTCTCAGGCACGCTGCTATTCCTCGTGGTTACGCTGTTTTGCAGCTTTGCGCTCACCAAAAAGAAGCTGCCCGGCTACAAGCTGATCTATTATTTCTTCGTGGTTTCGATGTTTGTGGGGGGCGGGCTGATCCCATCGTTCCTGTTGTATCAGAAGATCAGGCTGTACAACACGTTCTGGGTGTATATCCTGCCCGGTGCGTTCAGCGCGTACTATATGATCCTGCTGCGTACGTTCATCATCCAGCTGCCTCCCGGGCTGGAAGAATCGGCGATGATTGACGGAGCGAATGAATGGACGACGCTGTTTCGTATCATCCTGCCGCTCTCAACGCCCATCCTGGCGACGGTGGGGCTTTTCGTGGCGGTGGGGCAGTGGAACTCATGGCAGGACACGCTGTACTTTACCACCAAGCCGGAACTGGAATCGCTGCAATACGTGCTGATGCGCGTGCTGCAGCAGGCCGAGGCCGCCAAGATCACCAAGCAGGCTAAATCCATGATGGCCCGGCAGCTGGGCACCACCAACATCACGCCCGAATCGATCAAGATGGCGATCACGATTGTGGCCACGTTGCCAATCCTGTGCGTGTATCCCTTCTTGCAGCGCTACTTTGTCAAGGGCATGGTCATCGGCGCGGTGAAGGGGTGAAACCGAGATCATATGGGAGAAGGGGATGGGCTGACATGACTCACAGCATCGCGATCGTGGGCGCCGGTGGCATGGGCAGGCTGCACGCGGGCAATTTGAAGCGGATTGAAGGAATCAGCATCGCGGGCGTATGCGATCCCAATCCGGAGGCGGCCAAAGCGCTGGCCGAGGCGCACGGCACGCGGGCGTACGAGTGCTTTGAGGCGTTGCTTTCAGACCGGACGCCGGACGCGGTGTTTGTCTGTGTGCCGCCGTTTGCGCACAGCGGCGAGGCGGAGATGGCAGCGCGGCGCGGCATCCATATCTTCATCGAAAAGCCCATCGGGCTCTCGACCGGCGCGGCCGAAGCAATGGTGCGCGCGGTGGTGGAGAGCGGTGTCAGGACGCAGGTAGGGTATCACTTCCGCTACGGCGGCGCGGTCAGAGAACTGGTGCGCCGCATCCGGTGTGGCGAGGCGGGGCGGGGCGTGCTGTTCACCGGGCGTTACGAGTGCAACAGCCTGCACGCGCCATGGTGGCGCGAGAAGGCCAAGGCGGGCTCGCAGATTCTTGAACAGGTGATTCATACCTACGACATGGCAATGCACCTGATGGGCAGGCCGCTGTCGGCGGCGGGCCTGACGGACAACCTTTGCCACAGGGATGTGCACGGCTACACGCTGGAAGACGTGAGCTGCGCGAACATCCGGTTTGAGGGTGGCGCGCTGGGCTCGATCACGGCCACCAATTGCGCGGTGCCCGGGCGCTGGGTGAATCAGTTTGAGGCGGTGTTTGAACGCCTGACGGTGCGCTTTGACGACGCGAACCACGCCGTTTTTGTGGACACGTCCAAAGAGCAGCCCGTTGAGACGCGCGTCGATGCGCAGGTGGACATGTATTTTGAAGAAGTACTCGAATTTGTGCGGTTACTGGACGGCGCGGAGCAGGACGGTTGTCCGATCCCCGAAGGGTTTGAGAGCCTCAGGCTGGTTGAAGCGGTGACCCAATCTGCGGAGCGGGGCGGCGCGCTGATTTCGTTGGCGTAAGGATGGGAGGAAGAACACAATGGGTAAAATGGTCAACATCACCGGACCGAAACAGCTGGCCTATGAGGAATACCCGGAGCGCGCGCTGAAGCCGGGCGAGGTGCGCATTGAAACGATCTATTCCGGCATCAGCGCGGGTACGCAACTGACGCTGTACCGCGGCAGGAACCCCTACATCCAAAAGGAGTTTGACCGAGGCCTTCGCATATTCACGGCGGCGGCGGGCGAGAAGAACCCCTATCCGATCCCCGGCGCATGGGCTTATGAGGAAGTGGGCAGGGTGGCCGAAGTGGCCCCGGACGTGACAGAGGTCAGGCCCGGCGACACCGTGTATGGCACCTGGGGTCACCGGTCCACCCACATCGAAGGCGCGAAATACGCCAAAGACCACGTGCTGGAGGTGGGGATTGACCCCATCGTGGGCATCTATTCGCAGATGGGTGCGATCGCGCTCAACGCGATTCTGGACGCGGACATCCACGTGGGCGAAACAGTGGCGGTGTTCGGGTTGGGCGTACCGGGCCAGATCGTATCCCAACTGGCTCAATTGAACGGCGCGCGCGTGATCGCCGTGGACCTGGACGAAGGCAGGCTGAATCTGGCGCGCGAACTGGGCGCCACGTGGACGTTCAACCCCAGGGACTGCGACGCGGCGCTTGAAATCAAGCGGCAGACGATGGGCGGCGCGGACAAGTGTATCGAAATTTCCGGCAGCGCGCAGGCGCTTGCGCAGGCGGTGAGGGCGTGCTGCTATCAGGGGCGCGTGATTTGTTCGGGATTCATCACATCGGGCGCGGACGCGCTGGTGCTGGGCGAGGAATTCCACCACAACCGCATCCAGATCGTGTGCTCGCAGATTGAAAACGTAGGGCTCACGTTGTCCAATACGTGGAACCGGCTGCGCATGGAAAAGACGATCATGCGGCTGTGTAAAGAGGGCAAGCTGAACCTTCAAAAACTGGTCAGCCACGTGATGCCGTTTGAGGAAGCACAGGCCGCATACCAGATGCTGGACGCCTCCACGGACTGCATGCAGGTGGTGCTGAAATTCTGATGAGGCTGATGGAGGGGGAAAAGCGAGGCCGACGGTCGAACCGGTGCGGCTCGAGCATGCCAAATGACAGGAGGAAACATGCACAAGATCTGAGTGGATACCGACATCGGGAGCGACATCGACGACGCGCTGGCCTTGATCTATCTTGCCGCGCGCCCCGACTGCCGATTGCTCGGCGTGAGTACGGTGACGGGCGAAGCGGAGAAGCGCGCGATGATGGCCAGCGCGATCGGGCTTCCCGCTTACACCTGTCTGTCCGAGTGGAACGCGCGCTGCGATCCGCACGCCGGCGCGATGGTGTACGCCGCGCCAACGCCCAGCGTTGCTTCCATCGGCCTGGACGTGACCACGCAAGTTCATATGGGCGCGGCGGCGCTTCGGGAGCGGCTGTTGGGCGTCCCGATTGCTCGCCCGGTGCTCGATTTTATGGGCGCGCGCACGGACCCTGAGGCCAGGGTCACATTCCATGATCCGCTGGCGGCGGCGGTGATCTTTGAGCCTGGACTGTGCCATTTTGAGCGCGGCCGTGTGGAGGTGGAGCTCGACAGCAGGCGTCTCGAAGGGCTGACCTACTTCACCGCCGACGCATCGGGCAACGACCTCGTGGCACTCCGAGCGGATGGCGAGCGGTTCTTTGGACACTTTTTTGATGCGTTGAACGCGGACAAACGCTGATAGGAGGCTGATGTATGCGCATCGCGGTGGGATCGGATCACGCGGGGTTCGCGCTCAAGCAGCAGCTACTCGGGGCGTTGGGCGCGAACGGGCACGAGCTGATCGATTTTGGCAGCTTCAATCCCGAGCCGGTAGACTTTCCGGACATCGCGCGGTTGGTATGTGGCGCGGTGCTGCGCGGCGAGGCCGAGCGCGGTGTCATGTTCTGCGGCAGCGGCGTGGGCGCGGCCATCGCGTGCAACAAGGTGCGCGGTATCCGCGCCTGCGTGTGCCACGATATCTTCACCGCGCACCAATGCGTGGAGCACGACGACGTGCAGGTGATCGCGTTGGGTGGCCAGATCGTAGGTCACACGGTGGCGCTGGAGCTGATCCGGTTGTTCCTGGCGGCGAGGTTTTCGGAGGGCGAGGAATTCCGACGTCGAGTGAAAAAGCTTGATGATATGGAAGCACAGTAGCGGGGAGGGCCATCGGTCATGGAGGTAACGCTTCGGGACAAGTTTTATGGGTGCATCTGCGGCGCGCACATCGGGTCGTCCATGGGCGCGGTGGTGGAGGGCTGGGACTGGCCGAGGATCGAGCGGACCTACGGTAGGCTGGATAGGCTCTTGCCCTACGAGCACTACAATAACGGGTGGGTACGCGAGGCGGGCACCACCGAGGATGGCATCGACCGCCAGAAGCTGATGATAACCGCAATCATCGAGAAGGGCGGCCGTGTGAACGCCGAGGACGTGCGCAGGATCTGGGTGCGGGACATCCAGCCGGGCGCGCCGGGCGGGATCTGCGAGCCGTTCGAGGGCGAGCTACTCAAGATCGCCAAGTCTGTCGTGCCCGCCCGAGACCTGGGCCGGTACTGCGATTATGCTGGACTCAACAGCTTCGCGCGTGCCTGCCACCCGATCGGGCTGATCAACGCGGGCGATGTGCGCGGCGCTATCGAGGACGTGTTTGAGGTCGGCCAGCTGTATCAGACCGCCAACAGCCGAGGGTTGAAGTGGGCGTGCGTAACCGCCGTGTGTATCGCCGCCGCCACGCTTCCCGGCGCGACGGTGGATAGCGTTCTGCAGGCCATCTATGACAACTTGGACGAGCGCCAGCGCGTGGATGGTCGGGGCGATGGCTGGTACGCCGACTACGCGGGCGTGAACGTCGTGGATGAGATCAGGGGCGCTCTCGAGTATACCAAGGACTGCCGCGACTACAAGGACCTGCGCGAGGCGTTCGACCCTCACTACAACGGGCGCGGCATGCCCTACAACATTAGCTACGCCAACGAGGTCGTGACAAAGGGCGTGTGCATCTTCAGGATGACGGGCGGCAACCTGCGCGAGGCCATCGTGGCGGCCGTGAACATGGGGCGCGACACCGACTGCGTGGCGGCGGTGGCCTCGGGGATCGCAGGCGCGCTGGACGGTACGGCAAACCTGCCGAAGGAGTGGATCGAGCAGGTCGATTACGCCACTTCCGTGCACCGCTTCACCAACAACAAGCGCACGCTCAGGGAGCACTCCGACGGGCTGTATGCCGCCTTCCGCGGCCGCCTAGACCGCATGAGGGAATATGCCCAAGCCATGTATGACGCTTGATAAATCATGGCCAAATGCTCTCACAAGTGCTTCGCAGCCTTGTATCGGATGCCAACTGTCATCCTGTTTATGCAAATGGCTTGATGGCAAAACGTTTCTTGATAGGGACATCAATGCTCCGTAATTCTGGATTCTCAATATTCACTAATTAACCCCTGCCATCTGAAACAGCCTACTCCTAAAACCCCGCCATCCGATTTTCCGCAAATCTGATGGCAGCTTTTTTATATGCTTTTGCCATAAAATGCCCTCGTGAAAAATAAAAGGCCGATGTCAAACATCGGCGGAAGCCCAGTACTTACTGGGTTTGCAGGCTCATCTAGGACTTTCAAGACCAGCGCCTTCAACCACTCGGCCTGTTCCAGGATAAAAAACCAGCGTAAGCTATAACTGGGAAGTAAAAGAGTTCCTATCGCTGTTTCGCTAGTGCCGACCAAATAGCGGTCACTGTGATTGCGAGGGCGCAAAGCGCCATCCAAAGCAGGAACACGCCCGCCCAGTTCCCATTCTGAGAGGTCAAGCCCATCGCGCTTCCGCCCAACCCTGCGCCCACATAGCACAAAAAGTTCAGCCCGCCCGCGACCTGCGCCGAGACGTTCCGCCCTGCGTACCGCATGGGGACGAGCACCGTAATCAACACGTTTGCGCCGCACATGCAGGCCATCATCAGGCTGATCAGCGCGGCCGACAGCGCAAAGTGCGCCCGGAATAGGTACATTGCTCCCGACGCGAGCATGCTCAGCGCAAACAAAAACAGTAGCGCTCCGGTGCTGGAGTCCTTGAGCCGCTTGACGATGACCCCCGCCGCCAGGATGCCCAGCGTGCTGAACAGGGGAATCAGCATCGAGAAGGCCGACACAAGCCCGGAACCAACAGAAGCACCCATTTCGGACAGCATCGTGGGTCCCCACAGGTTGACGCCCTCCTTGATCAGCCCCTGTACGACGGCCGCAAGCCCGACAAACAGCAGCCCCTCGCCGATCAGAAGCGGCCAGAGCTTTAGCGAAGCGGACGCAGGCGCAGGCGAAGTCCGCTCCTCCCGCGGCGCGGGGAGGAGCCCCGCGCTCTCCGGCGTGGGTTTGAGGAATGCCGCCCAGAACAGAAGGAAGACGCCCGCGCAGACGGCAGGCAGCAAAAACGCCGCGCGCCAGGGCAGCGGACGGGCTGCGACTCGGATCAGCCCCCAGGACAGGAGGTAGCCGATCGTGGTGGGCAGCGAGATCCATACGGAGACTTTTCGGTATTCATCGGCGCTGAACCAGTTGACCAGAATCCGGAAGGTGGGGCTCCAGACCATCGCAAGCGACAGCCCGTTCAGCGCCCACAACAAGAGGATCGCAGCAAAGCCCCGGCTGAACGCGATGCCCGTATTGCACAGCGCCGACAAGGCCATGCCGATGGCCATCATGCGCTTGGGGTTGACGCGGTCGGCTAGAAACCCCGCCACAATCTGCCCGGCGGCATACGTCCAGAAAAACAGCGATCCCGCGATGCCCGCCGTCCCGTTGGTGAGGTGAAATTCCGCAATCAGCCTGTCCAGCACCGCCGAAAGGTTTGTGCGCAAAAGATAGGACGTGGTGTACCCGATCAGGCACAGCGCGAGGATGCCATGCTTCCACCGCGCAAGGCTCCTGGGGCGGCCGGTTTGAATGCGCCCTGTCACAACATTATCTCCATCCCGTCATAGGAGGACTCGAACCCGCTGCCCGCCTCCAGCGCCGCGAAATCGTCGTAGTTGACGCGCCCGTTGTGGGAGAAATGGTGGGAAATGAACCGTGTGCCTTCGTCCGCCGCGCCAAGGCCAATAAGCCGCCGCCGGAGCGCCAGGTTGTCCGGGAACCCCATGTGAACAGTGTCGCACGGGAAGCGCCCGGTGGTGCAGTCCAGGCTGGCCGCGTCAAGGCGCCTGCCTCGGAGGAAATCAAGCGTTTCTTCGGGCGGCATGGCGGTGTCGTTGGCGTACAGGAACCTTGCGCCCGGCTGCTCGATCAGGTAGATCAGGCACTCCTCCCGCGGATCATGCCGCGCAGGCAGAGCGGTGACGCGCGTGGAGTCGATGGTCACCGGGCGGAAAGGTTCCATCCGATGCAGCGCCACGCAGTCGGGCAGCATTTCCATGTCGAAGACGAAGTCCCGCCGGATGGTGTCCAGAACCTTTTCGTTGCCGTACAGGTGCAGTACGCTCGATGGGTTGACCCGGTTGCTGTACATGCCGTGATAGTAGCACAATTCCTTGGACGCCAGGTGGTCGATGTGGGCGTGGGTGAAAAACACCGCTTCCACCGCCGCCAGGTTCAGATGGTAGCGCATCTTCGCCGTCAGCATGTCCGGCGGAAAGTCGATCAGAATGGATTCATCGATGATCGCGCTGGCGCGCATACGCAGATTTCGCCCGCCCTTTTCCGCGGCGTACCGGCAGATATCGCACTCGCAGAACAGCGCCGGGATGCCTTCCGCCGCCGCCGTGCCCAGGTAGGTCACTTTCATTACGCCTTTACTCCTCCCGATACCAGTCCCCCAATAATATAGCGCTGCGCGAACATGTAGGCAATGAAAACAGGCAGCATGCTCAACAGGAACGAAGTCATGATCAGCGTGGGGTCGGACGAAAACTTGGTCTTGAAGTTGTACTGGAACAGCGTAAGCGTCCAGTCTTCGGTGGATTTGTTCAGGATCAGAAGCGGCAGCAGGAAGTCGTTCCACAGCCACAGCGCGTTTTTGATGGACACCGTGGCGATCATGGGTTTGATCAGCGGCAGGATCACACTTAAGTAGGTTCGAAGCGTGCTGGCGCCGTCTATGTAGGCCGCCTCCTCAAGGTCCGCGGGGATGGACTGGATGTAGCCGACGTAGAGAAAAACGCCTTCGCACACTGATCCCGCCAGGTAAAGAAGAATGATGCCATTCACGTTCATCAGGTTCATCGATCCGGCCAGCTTGACCAGCGGCATCATCTTGACCTGGAACGGGACGAAGATGCCAACCAGCATGAAAAAGTACAAAAGGCGGTAGGCGCGGCTGGTCGACATTTTTCGGGCGATGGGAAAGGATGCCATCGGCAGGATGACGATCATGCCGGCAATACCCAGAATGGTGATGTAGAACGTGTTGCACACCGACTGATAATAGCCCTGCCGGTTCAGAACATCCGTAAAGTTCCCCAGGAACAGCGATTTGGGAAACGCGAAATAGCTTTGCATGTTTTCGAGCGGCGTCTTGAAGGCGGCGATGATCGCCATGTAAAACGGCAGCGCGATGAGAAGGCAGGCGGCGGTCAGGACAAGGTATACCAGCACATGGCTCCATCTGCTTTTGACCATGTCAGTATACCTTCTTCCTGTCAACCATGCGGATCTGCAGGTAGGAGACGGCGACCACAATGGCCGTGACCACCATCGCCTGCGTGATCGCGTAGCTAAACTTTAGCTCCTTGAACCCCAGGTTGTAGATGTTGAACGTCAGGCTCTTGGTGCGCCCGGCGGGGCCGCCCTCAGTGAGCGCCTTGATGTAGTCGAAGACCGTCAGGCCGTCCTTCAGCGTGAGGATCAGCACCACGCTGAGCACCGGCAAAAGGAACGGGAGCGTAATGGCGAAAAACTGCTTCGCTTTTCCGGCGCCGTCCAGCTCGGCCGCCTCGTACATTTCCTGGGGGATCGTCTGAAGTCCGGCCAGCAGAAGGACCGTGGGGATTGCCAGCCCTTGCCAGACGTTGACGAACAATACGCCGTACATCGCCGAATCCACGTTGGACAGGATGTTTGTCTCCAGCGCCCCGATGCCCAGCACCGTGCCTAGATTGGGAATCGCGCGGGTGAAGATTTCATTGAACACCATGCCCACTGTGAGCATGCTCAGAACCGCCGGAAAGAACAGCGCGCTGCGGAAAAATGAGCGCCCCCGGATCTCCGCGTTCAGGCACAATGACAGGAAAAGGCTCAGCGCCACGGTGATGATGACCAACAGCAAGCTGTACAGACCGTTGAATTTCAAGGCGGAGAGGAATACCTTATCGGTGGCGAGTTTCGCGTAGTTCTGAAAGCCCACGAATTTGACGTTTGAGGAAATGCCCGACCAGTTGGTGAGGCTATAGTAGCACCCCATCACCACCGGCTCGATGAAGAACACCACGTACAAAAGGAGCGCCGGCAGCACAAAGCAGAGATAGGTGATTTCCCGTTCCTTGCCGATTTTTCGGATCATGCGTTTCCCCCCAGCCTTTTGACACGCGCACGGTTTTTGGTAAGGGGCAGGCGCAGGCCCGCGGCCTTCGTCTGCCCCCAAGGCACTGACATTCCCCGCGCTATCAGGAATTGTAGAACTCCGTGACCATGTCCTGCGTGGCTTTCACGAAGGCGTCGACATCCTTGTCGATGAACAGCTGCTGCAGGTACTGCTCCCAGTTGGAGCGCATGCCCGCGGGCCAGAAGTTGACCGGCGTGAGGAACATTTCGCCCTTCTGGATCACGTCGTTGATGGGCTTGAGCTGCTCGATGTTGTACTGGACGCCCTGGATGACGTTGGGCGAGCCTTCCACATCGGCGTACATCTGGGCGATCTCCGGGCGGGCGTGGAAGGCCACGAACGCCACCGCCGCGTCGACATCCTTGGCGCCGGTGTAGACGCTGTAGGAGGTGTCAATGTTGACCGGCAGGGTCTCGCCGGTAGCCATCGGATTCGGGAACTGGAACATCGCGAAGTTCAGGTCCTTGTTGGCCTTGAGGATCGTGGCCACATTCCAGGTGCCGCCGATGAACATCGCGGTGCGCCCGGCAATGAAGTCCGCGACCACCTGATCCAGGTCGGTACCCAGCTGATCCTTCTGGCCGAATTCTCGGATCTTGAGCAGCGTCTCGGCCAGCGCGCGAATTTCCGGCTCCTTGGTCAGGTCGGTCTCGCCGCTGGCGACTTTCTGGAAGAGCGCGTTGCTGTCGTTGTTCAGGATGCCCGTGAAGCGCTCCGCCATCTGACCCACGCCGCCCGCGCTCTTGTCATAGAACTCGAGAGGCTGCACGCCGGCGTCCTTAAGCTTCTGGCACAGGTCCAGGAAGCCTTGGTAATCGGTGGAGGGCGTCAGGCCGTACTTGGCGAAAATGTCCTTGTTGTAGAACACGCCGTAGGAGCTCATCGCCAGCGGCAGCGCGTACTGCTTGCCGTTGTAAGCGCTCAGCTTCTGGGTGGATTCCGGCACGGTCTTGAACATGTCGTTGCCGGTCAGGTCCACGAAGAGCCCGTCGTCCATCATCTTGCGGTAGACGACCTCGGCCGGGTAGGTATTCATGATGTCGGGAACGTCGTTGGCCGCGATGCGCGCGAACAGCGCCGTCTCCGCGTCGGGGGTGGCGACAAAGCGAATGGTGACGTTGGGGTACTCTTCCTTGAACTTGGCGGCGATCTGCTCCTCCACTTCGAGCGCCTCCACCTTGATCAGGAAGCACTCCAGCTCCACCGGCGCCGCCTCCGCACTTGCCGCGCCCGCGTAGCCCGCAAGCATCATCAGCGCCAGGATCAGACTGAGAAACCGAATCTTCATCCAATAACCTCCCACGTCTTTTTGTTGCATTTGCGTGTTCGACCTGATATTATTCTAGCATTGAGCTGCACAGTCGTTAAATATCATAACATCATATTAGGTGCCATTTCTTAAGATTGTTGGAGGACGTGTGGCAATGTTGGCAAAACTCAAGGCGGTCAAGCTGAAGCACAAGCTGTATCTGCTGATTCTTTTACAGCTGGTGGTGCTGACGCTGATCTTCGGCTACATGCGCACGGTGGTGGAAAAGGGGCTGTTGCAGCGGCTGACCGAGCTGAACAGCCGGATCAATTTCCGGAATGTAACCGACGCCCGTGACACGATCCTGGAAATACAGAATATTTGCTCCTCGACGCTGAACCTGGGAAGCCCGGAGGCAAGCCTGAAGCTGGAGCAGATGGTCAGGCAGCTGGAGCGGTACGAGGACATTAACATCAGCTTTCGCGCCACCTTCGCCCAGTGGCTGGGGTACATGCGCGGTGCGTCCCATGTCCGTCGCATCGCTCTTGTAGCGAAGGGCGGCCAGACGGTCTACGTGGAACAGAAGAAGAATTCCTTTTTTATCACCCTGACCGATCCGGACGCCGGATGGATGACCGAGACGATGAAGCGGCGCGGCGGGTACTACATGACCATGAATGACGGCCTCTTTTCGCTGTACCGGGCGGTCATCGTGCCGTCCAAGTATGAAAAGCTGGGCGTGATGGAGGTGGACGCGGACCTATCCTTTCTGACGGAGAACTTTGAGCGGAATAAGCAGTTTGCCAACCAGCGCTATGGCCTGATGGTGGACGGCGTGCAGGTGGCGGGCGATTCCGCACTGGACTATGACCGGGTCAGCGAGATCGTCTCGGCCGAGACTCCCTATCAGTCGATCCTGATGGACCAGGCGAATGGTATGATCTACCTGTATTACAGGCTGAACGGGTCCGGGGAGATCGTAAGCTATACCGAGATTCCCTATGACGCGATTTACGGGCAGGTCTTCTCGCAAAACCGCGGGGCGATCCTGGCGATCGCAATGTACGTGGCGCTGTCCTTCCTGATCGTCGCCTGGACCGTGCGCGACATGCTAAGGTCCCTGCGCGTCTTTGAGCACGCGTTCCATGAGATCGAGCAGGGGCAATTTGGCCATACCATAAACGCGCCGGTGGCGGGCGAGCTGACGGGCTTTCTAAACGCCTACAACCACATGTCCGTCCGGCTCAAGCAGCTGATCGACGAGATTTACGATAAAAACCTGGCCCAGCATCAGCTGGAATTGCAAATGCTCCGAAGCCAGATCAACCCGCACTTCTTCTATAACACGCTGGAAGCGGTTCGAATGAATTGCATGCTGGGGCGCGAGCAGCAGAACATCCATATGATCGAGTACCTGAGTGCGATTCTTCGCTATGGCGTGTCCTCGGGGTCCGAGCCGGTCAGGCTGCGCGACGAGATCAAGCAGCTGGAGGACTACGCGTCGCTGCACAACCTGCGCAGCGACACGAAGGTAGAGCTGCGCGTCTTCATCCCGCCGGAACTTCAGGATCAGGAGATGATCCGGCTGCTCTTTCAGCCGCTGGTGGAGAACTCCATCCAGCATGGCTCGATTGAGGGCGATCAGACGCTGACCGTCTGCGTGATGGGCTACCGAGACGGGGATGAGATCGTGTTTTCCGTCTCGGACGACGGTTCGGGGCTGAGCGACGAGCAGGCGGACACGATCAATCGGTGTCTCGCGGGCGAGGTGGCCGGCGTGAAGCTGGGCATCGGGCTTCGGAACGTGCACCGCCGCATCCAGCTCTATTACGGTGAGAAGTACGGGCTTTCGATTAAATCCCGGCCGGGCCGGGGCACCGAGGTTACGGTGAGAATTCCGTTTGGAGGACCGACCGAATGAGGGTCATACACATTCTGATCGTCGAGGACGAAAAGCCCATCCGAACCGGCATCCGACGCATGCTGGAGGAGTTCTTCGCGGAAAATTCCCACCTGCATTATGAAATCGCCGAATCCTCCAGCGGCCGGGACGCCTACCGGAAGTGCGCCTCCGGCGCGGTGGACATTCTGATTACCGATATCAAGATGCCGGCGATGTCCGGCATTTCGCTTGCGAAAAAACTGGTGCGGGAACAGCAGCCCATGCACATGCTGGCGATAAGCGGATACCAGGACTACGAATACGTGCGCGAAATGATGAAGCTGGGCGTGCATGACTACCTGATCAAACCCATCGACCGGCGGCAGATGTACGAGGCGATGGAATATTTCGTCACCCACCTTTACGCCAAGAAGAGCCGGGAGCGGGATAACCTGCTTACCGAACAGCGGATGGTGGAGCACATCCTGCTGGGCGCCAGCGACAGCCGCAGCGAGCTGGATCAGTACCTTTCGCGGCGGGGCCTCCATCCGGGCAGCCCCTGCGAGGTACTGCTGGTCCGTGAGAACCCTACGCAGCAGGAACAGCCCTTCGAGCTGTACTTTGCGCTCTGCGCGCGGTTCGGGGAGGATCCGAATTTCGCGCTGATCCAGGGCGAACTGGAGAACGCCTGGGTGGTCATTGCGGCGGGGAACGGCTCATTGGAGGGGTATGGGAATGCGCTGGCCGACCAGATTGTCCGAGCCGGGCACAGCGTCACGGCACGCCTCGGCCCGGTCGCGCTGCGCGACGCCAAGGCGCTGAACGCGCAGCACCGGCTGTCCTTCTACGACCTGCGCGCCGCTCAGCCGCCCGAGGCGCAGGGCGCGCAAGCTGCGCTGGAGCGGATCGCAGGGATCATGGCGGGCGCGGAACCATCCGCCCGGCTGGAGGAAGCGGTCGGCCGCCTGTTTAACGTGTATCAGGTGGGGAAAACACCCGCCGAAGCTATAAAAAAGGATACCTCCAGCCTCATGTACCAGCTGATGTCCAAGTGCTCGGATTATATTGAGTTCATCGGGAAGACCCGCTTCACACGGTATGACCTGATGGAGCGCTTTGAGGAAGCGCCCTGCCTGTCTGAACTGAAAAAAGGCGTGCTGGAGTCGCTGACGTACCTGCTGGAGCAATTCCGCTCCCGGTGCGAGAGCAACGCCGACACCCTCTTTGCGGCCGCAAAGTCCTACATACAGGCTCACTACGCCGATGCGCTGAAACTGAGCGATGTGGCGGAGGTGGTACACCTGCACCCCAATTATTTCAGCGCTCTATTCCGTCAGAAATTGGGGCTGACCTTTCGGGAATACCTGCGCAGAGTGCGCATCGAGGCGGCCATTGGGTTGATACAGAAGGGCGGAGTTCTGGTGGAGGACATCGCCGCCCAAGTTGGATACAGTGATACGGCCCATTTTCTGCGCGCCTTCAAATGCGTGACTGGAACAACGCCCAAAACCTATAGAGGGTTATAAAGCATCAGGGCGTTGGATCCTCGGGGGTAATGCATAGGAGGAGGCTCTGCTTGCGCCTGCCCGTTTTCTCCCCTTCGCTTACACCCCCACCGCCTGCCGGAGCGTATCGTCAATATCCCCTTCAAAGAAGTGAATGTACCGGTTGTAGGTGATATCCACACTTGCGTGCCCCAGCAGCTTCGAGATGATCTTTACCTCCACACCTCTGGCATACAGGTTACTGACGAAGGGGTGCTGGAGGGCATGTAGCCCGCGGTGCTCCACCCTCGCCGCCTCGCAGACCTTCTCCATCGTGGCCAGCAGGTTTCGGTAACTCAGGTGCTTACCGGTCTGGGTGGCGAACACATAGGGGCAGCCGACGGTTTGCTGCTCTTTCAGGTGCCGGACATCTTCCGTGACATCTTCAAAGTGCTCGCTTCGACGCTTGTTCGAGAAGGACGCCTTTTTGATAGGCCGCGGCGCGGACGACAACAAAGGCCCCGCAATCGGCCTTCTCTACGTTCTGCGGTGCCTTGAGGACCTGCGCATCAAAACCCGATGCGGCCTTGCGCTGCTTGTTGGCTGCGATGAGGAGCACGGCATGAGGGATGCTCAGTATTATCTTTCCAACCACCCTGCAGCGGACCTTACCCTGATCGCCGACTGCGCCTTCCTGGTGTGCTATGGCGAGAAGGGCATACTGGAGGCGGAAATCACATCCCATCATAGCGTTTCGGATGATCCCTTCCCTTTCCGGTGGAACGGCGGCCAATATGGTGCCTGGCTATGCGACCATTCTGCTCCGTTTATCCCCCGTGTACGGGAAGGACTGGGGCGCTTGCCTGCGTCTATCGCCTTGGCATATGAAGGGGATGCGGTACGCCTGTCCGCTCTGGGAAAATCCTGCCACTCGGCTTTTCCCGTATCGCCCGCGCTGCCATCCGGTTTTCGCCGGTCTTCGCTAGCAAGGAACAGGGCAAGGGCTTCCACGGCGTCAACGAATCCATCGACATCAGTATTCTGGAAGAAGCGGTCAGGTTCTTCGAGACAATACTCCGGGAAGAATTATAGTTAGAATGCATGGGTTCAGTATGCAGTCAGAGATTTCCTTTGCATAAGGCGTCCGCTCTTGTCCAATTTGCTATACGATTTTTCCATACTGCCCATCAAGTCTGGCTGCATTAAGGATGATGCTTTGAAAAGGATGTACATGAGCTATAGCGTCTGAGTACACAAGTAAGCTGGACTCAGGTCGCTCCATGAAGTTGGCACATGGTTGCTGTCCGTGGAAAAAAGCCAGAGACCGCTTGAGCGCTCTCCGGCTTTTGCGTTTCCATGCCGCAGGACCATTCCGGGAATCTTAGCGGTCTGCGACAGGTACGATGCGCTGTTCCCGGTCGGACCGGTAGGCGTTCTCCAGTAGCTCCGTCAGCGCGATGGCCTCACCCAGGCCAAAGGGGATGGGCGCATTCTTCTCGATGCCGTCCAGCCACTGGCGGATGGCGACGGGCAGGGGTTCGGGCAGCCTGTCGGGGATGGTCCAGCCATCCCTTAACTTATTCGTGCGCAGCTTGATGTCCCGGCCGTCCTGCACAATGGCGCCCTCGGTGCCCAGAAGCTCCAGGTACTCCCCATGGAAGGGGGCGATGAAGGAGGTCTCCAGCACGGCGATGGCCTTATTTTCAAACTCCGCCACCGACACGGCGTTGTCGTCCACACCGTTCGGCGCAACGCTGTTGTTGAAGATGGAGGAAATGCGCGTGGGTCTGCCCAGCAGGTACGCCGCCATGTACATGGGGTGGCAGCCCAGGTCCATCATCGCGCCGCCGCCGGCCTTCTCCGCGTCGTACCAGTATTCCGGCAACCAGCCCCTCAGCGCGCCGTCGTGGGCCTTGCGGATGCGCAGGTAATGGACGCGCCCCAGGAGGCCCTCGTCAATGGCCTGGCGGCAGAGAAGCGCCAGCGGCATGGTCCTGTGGGGGAAGGAGATGCAGAACTTCACGCCGCTCTCCCGGACCGCTTCGGCGATGGCCCTGCACTCCGCGATCGTGGTCGCCAGCGCCTTCTCGGTAAAGATGTGCTTTTTCGCCTTCGCGGCCTTCAGCATCACGGCCATGTGGTCGGTGGTCGGCGTGTCCACCACCACCGCGTCCACGTCGGCGCGTTCCAGCGCCCTATCGAGGTCCGCCTCAAAGGCCACGCCCAGCTCTTTGGCCCAGTCCTCGCCCCGCGCGGCGTCCTCATCCCACACACAGGTGATCCGGGCGTCCGGCTGTTCCCGAAGCATGCGGGCGTAATCCCTGGCGTGCACGTGCCACTTGGACAGCATCAATATATTGACCATTTCAGCGGATCCTCTCATTCCTGCGATTTCAGGTACCCGATGCAGACTTGCGTCTCCTCCAGGCCGCTCGGGGTCAGCGTCTCGCTCTCCACCACCATCGGGATGCCCAG
This sequence comes from Bacillota bacterium, assembly GCA_023416655.1. Lineage (GTDB taxonomy): Bacteria > Bacillota > Clostridia > Christensenellales > Aristaeellaceae > JAEZHK01. The sequence goes on along the minus strand of JAEZHK010000127.1, from coordinate 105,262 downwards.
CGCCAGCGCCTTTTCGTAGACCGCCTTCACCGGCGCGGTCCCGCGGCCCAGCGGCATGCCCTCGCCATCGGCGAAGCCGTCCTTGATATGGATTACCGGCACCCTGTCCTTCAGCCTTTCCAGTAGCGCCACCGGGTCCACTCCGGCGGCGTATGCCCAGAAGGTGTCGATCTCAAGGTCCAGCTTTGTGCGGTACAGAAGCTGCTCGAAGGCCACGGAGCCGTCGGGGTTGACCTTGAATTCGTGGGCGTGGTTGTGGTAGCCCAAGCGGATCCCCGCGCTTTCAAGCTGCGGGGCCAAGGCGTTCATGCGCTCCACAAGTTCGTCGATCTTTGCCTGGCTGTCCAACTCCGCGTAAGGCACGATGATGCGGGGGTTGCCGATGGCCTGATGGAAGGCAATGGTCTCCTCCAGGTTCTCCGTCAGCTCCTTCAGCCCCGTATGGGCACCGGAGATCTTTAAGTTGTTCTCGCGGAGCCATAGGGTGACCTCCGCGGCGCTTGCGCCGAAAAACCCCGCGAACTCCACGAAGGCGTAGCCCTGCCGCGCGACGGCGGCGAGGGCACCCTTCAGATCCGTGTTCGTAATATCCCGGACGCTGTACAGCTGCACGCCGTATTCCATGGGATATCCCCCTTTACTTGTTGAAGTACACAGGCTCGCCGGTCTTCGCAGAGGTATAGATGGCTTCCAGGATCTCCGACACGACGCAGGCCTGCTCCGGAAGCACCACGGGGTCGGTGCCGTTCTCCACGGCGTCGATCCAGCGCCGAGCCTCGGCGATGGCGGGCGTCTCCTTGACGCCGTCGTAGAAGGCCACGCCGCCCGCGGAAACGTCGGGCTTGATCTCGATCAGGCGGCCGAACTCGCCCTTGTTGATGGAGATGCCGCCCTTGATCTGTGCGCCCGCCTTCGAGCCGCAGAGCTGCGTGCTGCCCTCCTGAATGGGTTCGATGGTGTTGAGCGCCCAGCTGGCCTCAAGGGTAATGGTTGCGCCGTCTTCCATCACGATGAAGCCGAAGGCACTGTCCTCCATGGTGTGCTGCGCCGCGTCCCAGCCGCCCCAGGGATTGCCGCAATCGGCGTTTTCCACCTTCTTGTACCGGGTGCCCACCACCATGCGGGGCTTGTAGTTGTTCATCAGGTACAGCGTCAGGTCCAGCGAGTGGGTGCCGATGTCGATCAGCGGGCCTCCGCCCTGCTCGAATTCATTGAGGAACACGCCCCAGTTGGGGGTGCCCCGGCGGCGGATGGCGAAGGCCTTGGCGTAGTAGATGTCGCCCAGGTCGCCCCGTTCGATGACGCTCTTGAGGTAGGTGGTTTCGGGCTTGTGGCGGTGCTGGTAGCCGATGGTGAGCTTCTTGCCGGTCTCCTTCGCGACTTCCACCATCCTCCGGGCGTCGGCGGCGGTCTTTGCCATGGGCTTTTCGCACATCACGTGCTTGCCAGCGCGGAGCGCATCGATGGAGAGACCAGCGTGGGAGCGGTTGGGGGTGCACACGTGCACCACGTCAATGGAGATGTCCTGCAAAAGTTCCTTGTAATCCGTGTAGACTTTGGCGCCGGGGACGCCGAACTCCTCGGCGGCCTTCTCCGCCTTTTCCAGAACGATGTCGCAGAAGGCGACCATGTCCACCCGGTTCAGCGCCTTCAGGGAAGGCATGTGCTTGCCGTTTGCGATGCCGCCGCAGCCGATGATGCCGATGCGAAGCCGTTTCTCCACAGGGATTCCCTCCTTGAACAATTTGCCCTCAGTATATCATCGAGGGCTTTCGGGTGATATAATGGTTTCGACCAAAAATATCACTTTTTTGCAGGCGGTGCGCATGACACAGGTCTACAAGGAGGAGCGGCAGCCGCGCGGCAATATCCGCTATATCTACGACTGCAGCGTGCAGAAGAAGGTTGGCCGGGCCACCGTGGCGCTTCCCCACATCCACGAATACTTTGAAATCCTGTACTGCCAGGCGGGCTCCTACCAGCTGACGTTGGGCGACGCGCCCTATCGCCTGGATCCGGGGGACATGGCCATCATCGCGCCCATGGAGGTCCACGGCACCCGCGCGCTGGACGAGGCGCTGAACCAGTACCTGGTTATCAAGTTCATGCCGGAAGTGCTGTACTCCTCGGAGCAGCTGCTTGAACTGAAGTACCTGCTCCCCTACATCCGGGGCAGCGCCTCCCATCAGAAGGTGTTCACCGCGGAGGAGACCGGGCCCGCCGCCGTGGGCGGCATCCTGCAGGAGATCGTGGACGAATTTCTGGGCATGGATTTCGGCTATGAGATCGCGCTCCGGGCCGACATCAGCCGCCTGTTTTTGTGGCTGCTGCGCGCGTGGCACAAGAGCGAGCAGGGTGCGCTGCCCGACGAGGCGTCACTGACCGCGCTCAACGCGGCGCTGGAATACGTGGACGAAAATTACGCCCAGGACATCCGCATGACGGACGCTGCCCGGCGGGCAGGCATGGCCTACACCGCCTTCTCGCGCCTGTTCAAAAGTCACCTCAAGCGGGGCTTTTCCGAATACCTTCTACTGACGCGTTTGAAGAAAGCGGCGCTGCTGCTGGCGGAAACAGACAAATCCGTCACCGACATCGCCATGGATACTGGCTTCTCCACCACCAGCTACTTCATTCAGCGATTCAAGGAGTATCAGGGAACTACGCCCAAACGCTTCCGCAACAGGTTCCGCCAACCCCTGTAAGATTTCCAGCCAGTAGACGAACTGGATACCATCTTCGTACCCAAGCGAGGAGCTGGTTGGGAAGGAGACATCGCCGGGATATGCCCAGAATGCCGGTAACGCAAAAAATTACCGATCATGATCCGATCGTAATTCCGGTTTGACGCATCCTGCGCATCCATGCTACACTACCTACGCAATACGCCTTCATTTCTCCACGCGATCAGATGCACTGCGTTTCGGTTTTGAGAATGCGAATTTTTACTTCGACAGGAAAGAAATATGCGTATGGATGTTAACGCAATTCTCTCGGCAATTGTATCGGCTTTTAGCGGTATCAAGGGCATTGATGCCCTTGTTCTCGGGGGTTCGCGAGCGACAAACACGGCTAATGCGCATTCCGATATTGATGTTGGGGTGTATTACAACATCGATTTTGATCTTGATGCCTTGAAAAGCGCATGTGAGAGACTTGACGACGCGCACAGGAAAGACTGCATCACGGACATCGGCCAGTGGGGCCTTTGGATTAATGGCGGCGGTTGGTTGACCGTGCAAGGCGTGCCTGTTGATATCTTGTTCAGGGATACGGGGAAAGTTTCCAAATGCATAGAAGAATGCACGAACGGAATCATAACACTCGATTATCAGTGCGGTCACCCGTTTGCGTTTGTCAATGCCATCTACATGGGCGAAGTCTATCACTGCAAGATATTGAAGTCGCCCGCGGTGGCATTCTGGTGGTCCCCCCTATCGGCAGGTTGAGACAGCGCTTTAAATTCACAGATATATGGATTAGGGGCGTTCGGTAGATGACTGGGCTTCCTGGGGAAAAGGGCTTAAGAGGGTTCGAAGCCCGGCCGCGTTTTCGCGGCAATTCAAGCGGCTGATGGGGATCTCGCCAAGGGAATACGTTGGTTCCGTCTATCAATAATTTCTGTCTGGCATGGGATGATCAACCAGGACTTTACTTAAAGAACGGATAGTTGCTCGCCAGATAAACAAAATTGATAGGATAATACAAGAAAATTGGTCGGTGTGATGAAAAAGTGTTAGTTTCCAGTGCGAACACAACGGTGCTATACTTTGCGAGGACCTCAAGGGAAAGATCGCAAGGAGGGAAACTCATGAGGATACTTGGAAGGATTGCCTGCCTGACGCTTACGCTGGTGCTGCTCTTGGGCGTGCTCGCCGTCTCGGGCGCAAGCGCGTCGGAGAAGACGGATATGCTGCTCTGGCTGCCTCCGTTTGGAACTGGCGACTCGCTGGACATGGAGTTCTGGACCAAGACACTTCAGCCCTGGGCGGACGAAAACAACGTGAACCTGTCGATCGAAATCACCCCGTGGGGCAACTACGAAGAGAAGTACCTGACCGGGTTCTCGTCGGGCTCCGGTCCGGACGTTGGGTACATGTATCTGGAGATGTACAACGATTTTATCGACATGGGCACGCTGGAGCCCATGGAAAGCTACTTCACCCCGGAAGAGACCGCCAACTACCTCTATTATGACTTGGGCAACGTGAAGGGCCATCAATATGCGATTCCCTTCGTCGTGGGCAATGCGCGCATGCTGTACTTCAACATGGACATCCTGGCCAAGGCCGGCGTGACCGAACTGCCCAAGACCTGGGACGATCTGGTTGCCGTGTGCCTGAAGATCAAAGATGCCAAGCTGGATGGCGTGATGACGTTCGCGCAGGAATGGGCTGATCCGGCGATTGGAGCCCTGAACAACATCTTCTACCCCTACTTCTGGCAAGCGGGCGGCGAGCTTTACAACGACGACGGCACGGTTCTGACGCTGGGTGAAGGCGATGCCGCCGTGCGTGCCGCGCAGTTCCTGTACGATCTCAAGTTCAAGCACCAGGTGCTGCCCGAGGAATGCATGTCGATGGCCGGAACCGATGTCCGTGATGCGTTCTGCCAGGGCAAAATTGCCTGCGCCTCAATGGCTGCCAACTCCTCCAAGCAGCTGGAAGAGGCCAAGATCAACTATGACTTTGTTCCCAGCCTCACCGACAAGCGGCAGGCAGTTTGGGTTGCCGCGGACTCGCTGATCATGAACAGCGCCTGCAAGAATAAGGAACTGGCGGCCAGTCTGATCAAATTCATCACTTCTTCCGCGACGATGGAAGCCTTCCATAAGGAGATCACCCCCTTCCCCCCGCTGAGCAAGGACGAGGCCAACGTTGACAACCCGCGCTTCGCCACGCTGTATAGCGATGCGTCGATCCTGCACACGCTGCCGGTGGCGCCCAACTCCTTCAAGATGATGGATACGCTCTACAAGAACCTGCAGCTGATGATGCTTGGGCAGCTGACGCCCGAGCAGGCGATCCAGAACACCGTCGAGTACGCCCAGAGCATCGCCTAATCCTTCCGGTGGAGGCTGCCGCAGCGTGGTCTGCGGCAGCCTCTCCAAAATCGCGATCCGTGCCGTCGGGCATTGGATGGAAAGGGGCGAATGCGACATGCGCTACCGTAAGAATGAAATCCTGCAGGGCGTTTTGTACATCCTGCCGAGTCTGGTGTTGATCCTTGTGTTTTCAGTGTTGCCCATCGTGATGAACCTGTACTTCAGCTTCACCAAGTATAACGTGATGCAGCCGGCGAAATGGATCGGTTTACAAAACTATGCTCGCCTGATAAAAGATCCGTTCGTCCATGCATCGCTCATCAATTCTGCGCTTTTTACGGCCATTATCGTGCCGATTCAGACCATCCTCTCGTTGATCCTCGCAGCGATTATCGCAGAAAAGTATCGCGGCCGCTTTGGGCGGTTCGTGAAGAGCTCCATGTTCGTACCCGTGATTGCCTCCACGGTACTGGTCGGCACGCTGTGGTCGCTAATGCTCTCGCCCAGCGGCCCGGTCAATACGCTGTTGGATTCAATCGGCCTGGGCAAGGTCGGCTGGCTGGGTGGCCGGTTCACCGCGCTGATAAGCGTTTGTATGGCTTCGATTTGGAAAAACGCGGGCTATTTCCTGGTGATCTATTATGCCGGCATCATGGACATACCGGTGAGCCTTTATGAGGCGGCGCAGGTGGATGGCGCAAACGCGATTCAGCGCTTTTTTCGCATCACGGTGCCCTGCCTCAGCACCACCACCTACCTGATCGTGACGCTTGGCACCATTTGGTCGTTCCAGATTTTCGATATGGTCTACATGATGACCGGCGGCGGGCCTGGCACATCCACGGTGTCGATGGTGCTTACAATCTACAACGCGGCGTTCAAGGAACGCAGCATGGGCTATGCCAGCGCGGTCGCGTTGGTGATGATGATCTTTATTCTGCTGATCTCGTTTGTTCAGAAGTTAATGCTTCAGCGGGAGAGGAGGGATGAGCTTGCGTAAAGAGCGCAGCGCCTCCGCCTCTGTCATCGCTGTGATCCTGCTCTTTTTCGCGCTGGTCGCGCTGGTTCCCTTTGTCTATATGGCGCTGACCTCGCTCACCCAAAAAAGTATGCTCGATCTGCACTTTGACGTGTCCGCCTTCAGCCTTGTCAATTACGATCGCGTGTTCCGCAATTTCAACATCGGGCGCAACCTGACGAACAGCTTCATTGTCACCGTCTGCGCCTGTGTGCTCAACTGCGTGGTGTGCTCCATGGCGGCGTATGGCTTTGCCAAGAAGCGTTTTCCGGGGCGGGATCAACTGTTCACCCTATACCTCGCCACGCTGATGATCCCCGGCCAGGTGACGCTGATCCCGGTGTTCACAATCATCCGCACGCTGGGGCTGATGAACACGTATCCCGCGCTGTTCCTGCCGATCATCAATGCCTTTGGCGTGTTCCTGATGCGTCAGTTCATGTTCAATGTGCCCGATGAGCTGCTGGAGGCAGCCCGGATCGACGGCTGCGGTGAGAACCGCATCTTCATCAAAATCGTGATTCCGCTGGTACAGCCCGTGCTGGTGTCGCTGACCATCTTCACGTTCATCAGCGTATGGAACGACTTCCTATGGCCGCTGGTCATCGCAACCAAGCCGGAAATGCATACGCTCACGCTGGCGGTCAACGCACTCAAGGGCAACTACGCCACCAATTACGGCCTGGTCATGGCCGGGCTGACGCTCACGTTTGTGTTCCCGTTTGCGCTGTACATTGCGCTGCAGAAGCAGTTTGTTGAGGGAATCGCGCTCAGCGGCGTAAAAGGGTAATTAGACCCGCAACTATTTCTAGGAGGTACCACATGGAGAGATTTGTGTTTGGCCTGACCAGCAGTCTGGAAAAAGTGTTTCCCGCCCAAGCGCCCAAGGCGCTTCCGGAAGGCGCGGTGATCAGCGCGCTGAGGGGTGATGTCCCCGCCGTTCAGCTTTACTACGCCAAGGCGCCCAAGGAGGGCGAATACAATTACGCGCAGCCTTTCACGCTCAGCGTGAGCGGTGCGCCTGCGCCCGCCCGCTTCAGGAACGTGGAGCTGGTGCCCTCGGATTTCCCTTGTTATGAGCATGTGGACGACAATTATCTCACAACCGACCCGGGCCTGTTCCCGGACGTGCTCCGTCCGCTGCCGGATGCCAGGATCATCCCCAAAGCCAACCAGTATCGCGCGGTGTGGATTGACTTCCCAGAACTTCAGGACGTCCCCGCGGGCGAATACAGGATCACCGTTACCGCCAGCGCGGATGCCAAGTTTGGCTGGGCGAATGGCGCGATCATTGACGTTGCCGACGCAGATCAGCTGGTGTATGCCTGCCAGTTCACGCTGCGCGTGCTGGGCGCCAGATTGCCGAAGCAGCGGCTGATCCACACCGAGTGGTTCCATTCGGACGGCATCGCGCAATACTACGGATATCGCGTGTTCAGCGAGCCGTTCTGGGCGACCGCCGAGCGTTATATCGAGATGGCGGGAAGAGAGCTTGGCATCAACTCATTGCTGGCGCCCGTGTTCACCCCGCCGCTGGATACCGCGAAAGACGGCGAGCGCCTGACCGTTCAGCTGGTCGACGTGGAAATCACGGATTCCGGATACCGATTCAACTTTGATAAACTTGGCCGCTGGTGCGAAATCACCAAGCGTCATGGCGTGGAGTATTTGGAGGTGTCCCACTTCTTCACGCAATGGGGCGCAAAAGCGACGCCCAAGATCGTGGCGCGCGAGCATGGCGTGATGAAGCGCATCTTCGGCTGGGATGTTCCGGCGACCAGCCCGCGCTACCGCGTATTTTTACAGGCGCTGGTACCCGAGCTTCGCAAGGCGCTCGAGGGATTCGGCTACGACCGCCAGCACGTGATCTTCCACGTCTCGGACGAGCCCAGCAAGGAGCACATCGAAGGATATCTGGAAGCGAAGGCGCAAGTCGCCGATCTGCTGGAGGGCAGCATGGTGATTGACGCGCTCAGCGACTACCAATTCTATTCCGCCGGCGCAGTAGAACACCCCGTGCCCGCGAACGACCACATTCAGCCCTTCCTGGACAACAAGGTACCCGGGCTGTGGGTGTATTACTGCTGCGCTCAGTGCATCGACGTGCCCAACCGGTTCTATGCCATGCCCAGCGCGCGCAACCGCATCATGGGGGTTCTGATGTACCTGAACAGGATCGAGGGGTTTCTGCAGTGGGGGTACAACTTCTACAACGCCCAGTTCTCGCTTCGCCCCATCGACCCGTTCAAGGAGACGCACGCCGACTACGCCTTCCCGTCGGGCGATCCGTACCTGGTCTATCCGGGCGAAAACGGCGCACCCCTCTCCTCCATTCGCGGCGAGGTGCAGCGAGAAGGACTGGACGACCTGCGCGCGTTGCAACTGCTTGAAGAGCTTACGGACCGCGCGTTTGTGGAGTCGCTGATTCGCGAAGGCCGCCCCGAGACGTTCTCGTTCAAGCAATACCCCAAAGATCCCGAATACCTTTTGTCCCTCAAGGAAAAGGTTTGCGCGGAGATTGAAAAGAGAATCTAACGCACACAGACCCGCGCCACGAGGCCGCATCGAGGGGGTCCCTCGGTGCGGCCTCTGACGCGGGCGATGATTACGGAGGTAAATAGCCCATGCGCCATCGGCTGACCCATCGGCACACCGTGCTGGCCTGCTATTTCGCGAACTTCTTTCAGGCTGTGGGCTGCGTGTTTGCGATCATTCTGGTTCCGCTGCGCTCGCAGTTTGGCATATCCTTTACGCAGTACGGTGCGCTGGTGGCGATCAACTTCATGACACAGATCTCCTCGGATGTGCTGTTCAGCAAGGCGGTGGATCGGTTTGGATTCCGCCGCTTCATGGTCGGTGCACCGATTCTGGTGAGTTTGGGACTGATGCTCTTTGCCGCCACGCCTACGCTGTTTCCGGGGCATGAATTCAGCGGGTTCTGCCTTGGCACGTTCCTGTTTGCCGCAGGCGGCGGGCTGCAGGAGCTGCTGCTGAGCCCCATCCTGGACGCGCTGCCGCTGCCAAAGGAAGACAAGGCGCGTAACATGAGCATGTTGCACTCGTTCTTCGCGTGGGGTCAGATCTTCATCGTTCTTGTCACCACAATCCTGCTCGCGCTGATGGGAAGTGAGGCCTGGAGGATCATTGTATCCTGCTGGGCGGCCGTTTCTTTGGTTTCCTCCGCCCTGTTCATGTTTGTGCCCATGTGTCCGCGCGTAAAGCCCGGAAACGAGATGCCGATTCGGGCACTGTTTCAAAACCGAATCTTCCGGCTGGCAATGCTGGCGATCCTGTTTGGCGGCGCGGCGGAGGTCACGATGGCGCAGTGGGCGTCGGTGTTCATCGACCGCGCGCTGCACCTGCCCAAGCTGGTTGGCGACACGCTCGGCGTGTGCGGGTTTTCGCTCATGCTGGCGCTGGGCCGCACAGTGTACGGGCTTCGCGGAAGGGCGGAATCGATCCATCGCCTGATGATCCTGGGCTCGATCGGTGCGATGGCTTGTTACCTGATTGCGGCGCTGTCGGGTTTTCCGATCGTTTCTCTGATCGCCTGCGCGCTGACAGGGCTGTGCGTGAGCCTGCTTTGGCCCGGCGCCGTGATCGTCTCCAGCGAACATCTGCCGCTGGCAGGCGCGTCAATGTTCGCGCTGCTCTCCGCTATGGGCGACGCAGGCGCTTCGCTGGCCTCGTTTGTTACCGGGCGAATCTCTGACACCGTGCGCGCGCTTCCCTTTGGGCTCGCATCCGGCGAACAGGCGGGCCTGCGTGCAGGGCTATTGTTCGCAGCGCTGTTCTGCCTGGGCTGCCTGGTCGTGCAGCGGTCGCTTCAGCGCGCCGCGCGTGCGTCCCGCGGCAATGACGTGCGGCTTTGATTACATTTCGATCTCTTCGGTTTTTCCATGCTTCCGAAGCTCGGTGGGCGTCTTGGCTTCGTATTTTTTGAACACGCGAATGAAGCTGATGTCGCTGGAAAACCCGACCGCAAGCGCGATCTCCTTCACGCTCATGTCGGTCGAAAGGATCAGCTTTTTGGCGTTTTCGATGCGCGTCTCATTGATGTATTGTACCACGCCGACGCCAAACCGGCTTTTGAAGCTGCTGGACAAGTACGTATTGCTGACCCGAAGACGCTCCGACAGCAGATAAAGCCCCAGCATGGGGTCGTTCAGGTTTTGATCGATCAGCTCCCGTGCCCGCTCGGGCACCGAAGGCGATGGCTTCTTTTCCGTGGGGTATTTCACGCCGAGCATTTCCCTGAGCGCCCGGATCGTGCAGCTCTTGAGCGTTCGCGCGTTTTGAGCGCCATGCAGTTGCTTGACCAATCGATCAAACGCCTGCCCGGACTCGGCGCTCTTCCTTTCAAGGGCGTTTAAGACCGCTTCGCGGATTTTTTCGATGCACTGCTGCGTATCCTGCTCGGAAGGGCTGCCCGCAAAGCATGCTTCAAACGCCCCGTCCAGAACATCCAGCGATTTTTCACAAGGCTCGGCGTGAATTAGCCGAATAATCTCATCCTGCGCTTCCCGGCTTAGGCGGCGCAGCTCTGCTTCAGGCGTCAGACGCATCGCACACAGCGCGACATCCGACCGGTTCTGATCGGGCAAGCCGGGCAGCACAGCGAGCGCCTCCGCGTAGCTTGTGCAGATGCATCCGAGCAAATCATACCCAAGTCCAAACCCGATCGACATGGGGCGGCGCAGCCGAGTATGGATCGCGTCAGAAACCCGCTCGGCAGTCTGCTGATCCAGCGCGGTCTCGGTGTTGAACATAATTGCGGTCCGGCCCTCGATTGGCGTAACCAGCACATCGAACCCCATCTGGTCAAGAGCATAGAGCAATTCATCTTCGATCGTCTGCAGCTGCGCGCAATCGACAACCGCCACCTGGTAGATCGGATTCTCGAACAACACGTTGTAGCGCTTTGCGGCGCTGAAAATTTGCAGTTCTTCTTTCATGGCGCCTTGCAGCACCAGACTCAGGAACAGCCCATCGATCGAGGCCTGCTGTTCATGAAGCTTTTGTTCCGACTTTGACCTGTCGCTGAACATCTGATCGATCTTGCCGCTGATATACAGGCATTCGTCGTATTCCCCGGTCGCCTTATCCGGGAATTTATTGAGTATGCTGACCAGTGGCTTGGCGTTGCGCCTGGAGATCGTCAGCGACAGCGCGACGCCCATTGCGAGGCAAAGCAGGATTCCGGCAGCGCACAGCGCGCCCGCCGAATAGATCACGTGGAACAGGTTGCTATGGATGAACCCGGACACAAATGACAGCGAAGGGTAGGCCGATGAACGCACATACGCCATGATCCCGCGCGAATGAATGGACCCTTCCGTCCATTGCGTGTGCAGAGCCACTTCGTCCAGCGCGCTCAGCGCCTCGGGCGAACCGATGGAGACCGCGATTTGTTTGTCCACGATCAGCCCAAAAAATGACAGACTTTCGCCGATTTCCCCATAGGTGCCCATCGCGCCCATCAACGACTGCGTATCAATCTCCACGACGATCAAACCCACCGGCTCGCCAGAGATTTTCATCTGACGGATGAACAGCAGGTGGTTGACGCCGCCGGATTTTACCAGGACAAACTGCGCCGTAAGATTTTTCAGTTCGTTCGGCTTCCAGTCATTGAAGATGTTATCGGGGTATAGGCTCATCAGCAAATAGTAGGAAGCTTCAGGGTGGAATCCGATGTCGCTCGCCACGTACTGAATCGCCGGATAATAAAGGAAGACGCGCTTCACCAGATTGTTTGAAGCCCGAAAGTTAAACAGCTGATCGCAGAACTGGTAAATCTCTTTCGTATTGGTGGATGGAGCCTGGCTCAGCCGCTTCAATCGCGTATTGGTGTTGTTGAGTTCAAACAAGATGGTATTTCTTCGGATCTCGTCCAGGCGGCTATCGACGGTCTTCTGCATATAGCGGCTCATGTCGTTGCTCATCTGCAGTACATTGTTGCTCATCACCTGAAGCAAGTAGATATCCAGGATGAACGTGATGAACAGTATGGTGATGATCACCGTGAGCATGGAGCGGAACCATTTGCGAGTGATGCTTCCTTCGCGTTTCATGTCCCACCTCTTAAACCACGAATCCAGCCACGACACTTCAGTATAACACATCGCCTTGCAGCGAACAAGTTTTCGCCATTTCTTGCTGCCTAATCAGTTGTAGGGCTACAATACATATTGGACAAGGAGGAGAAAGAGAGAGCGGGAGACAGACACATCGGTAATGATTGAGTTGCAGCAAAATCATCCGAAAGGAAGTGTCCGCCATATGCACAGTGTAACACAGGATATGCGCTACCGGCAATCCCTTCTGGAGTACGCGCAGAAGTACGGATTCAGTTGGCAACGGGTCGGTGTTGACTTGGAGGAGCACAGTACCGAGGGACCACGGTACCCTTCCCGGGAGCGGTGAGGACGAGCAGCAACAAGACTGGTACAGAGAGCATCACGGCCGCGACCAAGAACGGCCTGACAGCGAGTTGCACTATCGAAGTTTGACAGGAAGCTGCGGTAAGCTCGGCATAGCAATGCCAACACAGAGAGCGAGCAGCTCTGGGTGGCAACCTCTCCGCTTGTCCGCGGTTTTGCTCGCGATTCCAGCGTATACTGGGTGAATCTCAGGGAGACGAACCTTGCAAGGTTTTCCGTCGCTCTCGGCGGGCGGTGTGAGCACCCTCAAGTTGTCAAGTCCGATCAGGTTCCAAAAAATAAGAAATATGTAAAAGTTGCCTTCCCGGACATAAACTCGGATGCTTGTATTCCTTGAAACATGTGCTATAGTAGTATCAACAGGTTTTCCGTGTATTCAATAATTTCACGTCGTTTTTGTGGCGCTATGGGATTTTCCAAGCGTCCGGCTCCCCAGACGAAAGGAGTCAAATTGTGAAAGTATAAGTATCCACCATCCGGCTGGGGGACTTCGTAAAAGGGAGCAATCTGCTTTTGTATGCGGGAGATCATGACACACGCCACCATGATGCACGACGGCAGAGCGCGTAGCGGTATGTGCTTATTATGATAAAGAATCTATGCAGGCCGAACTTTTCCCCCTACGGACGGGTGCTTGGGGAGCAACTGGCTGGTCACGGCTTTCCCGCCGGCGCGCAATGGATCACGAAGCTCCAGAGCATCGGGGGAAATACGGACATCCTGTACCAGTCGAGCGCGGACGTATACATGGACTTCGAGGACGGTATGGCGATCCTCGTGGTGTCGCGCTCGCTTGAGCCCGAGGCGATCGAGGCGTTCTATCTGGATAAGCCGGTGCTGATTCATCGCGGCGTATACTACTGCGTGATCCCGTTCGACGAGCGCTGCGACGTGTACATGTGTACGCACCAGGACGCGCTGATTGTGAGCGTCCCGCTCCCCTACAACGGGAAGGCTAACATCATTTCCTCCGGTATGGACATTCAGTGCATCCGCACGCTCTTTTACCAGGAGAAGGAGGGCAACTTCTTCTTCAAAGGGGAAGCACACCGCCAGTACGAGCTGACGTACATGGACACAGGCAGCATGCACAGTATTGTGGGCGGGCAGGATTACCTCTTGAAACCGGGCGAGATGATGCTCTACGGTCCGAACCAGTGGCACGCGCAGTCCTCGGAGGGCGACACGCTCGTATGCTTTTTGACCATAGCCTTCGATATGGACTGCAACTATGCGGACATCCTGCTGAACAAAACGCTCCCGGTGGACGCGCGCGGCGCGGCGTTGCTGAATGGCCTGCTCGAGGAGTCCCGGCAGGCGGACATCCTCAGCGGAGACCTCATCTGTTGCTATCTGATGCAATTCCTGCTGGGCATGATCCGCCACGCGTACCGGGGCGACAGGGGAGCGCCGCTGGCGCGCCCGTACTCGACCAACAGTGAGGGCACCGTCGTGGACCAGGCACTACGCTACATCACGGCCAACATCTACGAAAAGCTCTCCGTGGCCATCGTGGCCGGCGCGGTCAACGTGTGCCCCTCCTACCTGTCCGTGCTGTTCTCACGCCACTTGAATACCAAGCCCAGCGACTACATCCGCCGCGAAAAGATGGAGGAAAGCAAGCTCCTGATTAAACAAGGCGAGATGAACTTCACCCAGATCGCCGACCGGCTGAAGTTTTCCTCCGTATACCACTTTTCGTATCTGTTCAAGCGCTGGTATGGCATGACGCCCTCCGAGTTTTCGCGCAGCATCGCGCCCAGCGACATCGTGAAAAAGCAGCCGCCGACGCTGATCCAAAGAAACGAACAGGCAAATGAGATAGAGGTGACAGGTGCATGAAAGCCATTATCAACGGAAAAATCGTACTGCCTGACAGGGTTGAGCATAACGCGGCGCTGCTCTTTGACAGCCAAATACGGGGATTGACCGATTCCCCGAGCGTACCCGTAGGCGCGGAAATCCTGGACGCGGGCGGGCGGTATGTGCTGCCCGGCCTTCTGGATATGCACATCCACGGGTATCTGGGCGAGGACGCCTCGGACGGATCCTTTGAAGGATTGCGCACCATGGCGGAAGGCATCGTCAGAAACGGCGTGACCGGCTTCCTGCCCACGACGATGACCGTTTCCGATCCCGCGCTGCGCGCCGCGTTTGCGCAGATTCGCCGGGCCATGCGGGAGAGTGCCGGCCCCGGCTGGAACGGCGCGCGCATCCTGGGTGTAAACGCGGAAGGCCCGTTCATCAACCCTTCCCGCAAGGGTGCGCAGGCTGGGGAGAACATCCGACCCGGCGAGGCGGCGTTCCTGATGGAATACATGGATATCCTGCGCGTGTTCACCATCGCGCCGGAGATGCCCGGCAACATGGACTGTGTGAGCGCGATGGCGGGAAAGACGCTCATTTCGATGGGCCATACCGACGCCGGGTTTGACGCAGCGGAGGCCGCGATCGAGGCGGGCGTGCGGCACGTGACGCACCTTTTCAACGCGCAGACGCCGCTGATGCACCGGGATCCCGGCGTCGTGGGCGCGGCGCTCTCGGACGCGCGGATCAGCTGCGAGCTGATCGCCGACATGTTCCACGTGCACCCGAAGCTGTTCGATATGGTCGCCCAGCTCAAGCGCGACAAGCTCGTGCTCATTACCGACTGCACGCGCGCAGGGGGTCTGGCGGACGGCGAGTACACGCTGGGTGGTCAGCCGATCTTCGTAAACGGCATCGAATGCCGCCTGCAGGACGGGACGATCGCGGGGAGCGTATTGAAGCTGAACGAGGCCGTGCGTAACATGCGCAAGCATTGCACGCTGCCACTGAACGAGGTCGTGAACATGGCCTCGCTAAACCCCGCGCGTCGCCTCGGGCTGGACGCCGCGAAGGGCTCGCTGGAGGTCGGAAAGGACGCTGATATCCTGCTGTGCGACGAGGAAATCAACGTGTCCGCCACGATCGTGGGCGGAAGGATGCTCTACGAAGCTTGATGGAGGGCATATACGATGGAATTGAAAGTCAAGGCGAAGCTGGATCCGGATTT
Source organism: Bacillota bacterium (assembly GCA_023416655.1). Lineage (GTDB taxonomy): Bacteria > Bacillota > Clostridia > Christensenellales > Aristaeellaceae > JAEZHK01. The sequence continues at coordinate 89,723 of JAEZHK010000127.1, read as the reverse complement.
TGCTCCAATGGAGTTGGCTCTGCGCGAATATGACGCGGATGTGCGGGCCGGGGAACATGTATCTGTCGTAATCGTGATTGAGCGCAATCAGGGGTACTGCGAAACCACAACCCTAAATGTCTTTCCGGACGGAGTCGATGACACACGTAACTGTGCCGTGGTCGAGCGCGTCGTCAAGACACTTCTATGGATCTACGGAGGGTACCACATCCATGTGCATGGCTCCAAGGCAATCTTCGAATACCTGCGCGCCGCATATGACTTTGGCGGGCTTCGGGAATTTGATCGCGGCTTCATGAGCCGCGTTTATGAGCGCCCGTTCCGGGTGGATTATATTGAAAATGCCGCGGATATGCCCCGGACAAAGCGCTCCGCCAGCGCCGTCGGACGCCATTTGAACGGATACCGCATCGGTTTTGACGCGGGCGGAAGTGATCGAAAGGTGAGTGCGGTCATCGACGGCGTGGCGGTGTACTCCGAAGAGGTGATCTGGCACCCCAAGACGCAATCCGATCCGGAATACCAGTATCAGGGCATTCTGGAATCCTTCCGCACGGCGGCCTCCAAAATGCCTCGCGTAGACGCCATCGGCGTTAGCTCCGCGGGCGTGTACATTGACAACCGGATCATGGTCGCCTCGCTTTTTCTGAAGGTGTCCGACGAGGACTTCGAAAAGCGTGTCAAGAACATGTACCTGGACGCCGCCCGTGAGATCGGTATGGGCATCCCCATCGTCGTGGCGAACGACGGGGACGTGACGGCGCTCGCGGGCGCGATGGATCTGAATGAAAACGGCGTGCTGGGCATCGCGATGGGCACCAGCGAGGCCGGCGGATACATCGATTTGGACGGCAACATCACCGGCTGGCTGAACGAGTTGGCGTTCGTCCCGGTGGATTTCTTCCCCGGCGCGATGGAAGACGAGTGGTCCAAAGATCGCGGCTGCGGTGTAAAATATTTTTCGCAGGACGCAATCATCAAGCTGGCCCCCGCAGCGGGCATTTCGCTCGAGGAGTCGTTGACCCCGGCGGAAAAACTCCGCGTCGTTCAGGAACTGATGGAGCAAAGCGACGCGCGTGCCGCCGCGATCTACGAGACCATCGGCGCGTATTTCGGCTATGCCGTCGCTTACTATGCGCGCTTCTACGAGATTTCTCATGTGCTCATCATGGGGCGGGTCACTTCCGGCAAGGGTGGCATCATTCTGATCGAGCGCGCTAAGGAGGTTCTGACAGCTGAGTTCCCGGAGCTTTTCGGGCGCATCAAACTCCACCTGCCGGATGAGTCCAGCCGCAGGGTGGGGCAATCCATCGCGGCGGCGAGCCTGCCGGAGTATTAAGGGGCAACATGAGCATTGAAGCGAAACCCTCCCTCGTCATCATGGCCGCGGGGCTGGGGAGCCGGTACGGCGGCCTGAAACAGATCGACCCCGTGGATGACGAAGGGCATCTGATCATCGATTTCTCGATCTACGACGCCGTGCTTGCCGGGTTTGAAAAGGTCGTCTGCGTCATCAAGTCGGAGATGGAAGCGGAATTCCGCGAGGTCATCGGCGACAGGATTTCCAAGCGCGTCGATCTGGAGTACGCGCACCAGCGGATGGATCGGCTTCCGCCGGGCTTTTCGCTGCCGGAGGGGCGCACGAAGCCCTGGGGCACCGCCCACGCCATCCTGTGCGCGACGGACAAGCTTCGTGGCAGCTTCGCGGCGATCAACGCCGACGATTTCTACGGCCGCAGCTCGTTCAAGGCTATTTACGACTTTCTCGCTGCGCCCATGCCCGAAAACCGACACGCGATGGTGGGATACCCGGTGGAAAACACGATGACCGAATTCGGTCACGTAGCACGCGGAATCTGCTCCGTGAGCGATAAAGGCGAGCTCACCGGCATCGTGGAGCGCACGCACATTGAGCCGCGAGAGGGCGGCGCGGCCTTCACCGAGAACGGAACGGATTTCACGTTCCTCCCCATGGGCACGATCGTGTCCATGAACCTGTGGGGGTTCCGGCACTCGATTCTCGCAGAGATCGAAGCGCGTTTCGGCGACTTCCTACAATCGAACCTTACGACGAACCCACTCAAATGCGAGTACTTCCTGCCCCTAATCCCGAATCAGTTGATACAGGAGGGAAAGGCCCACGTAAGCGTGCTGCCCACGCGGGAAAAGTGGTACGGCGTGACCTACCACGATGACATGCGGCGCGTGCGCGCGGCCATCGCGGAAATGAAGCGAAATGGCGTCTATGCCGACCATTTGTGGCGCTGAGGAGGCGAACCCATGCTTGAGATACTTGCCCGATTTTCCCTGGACGCGGAAGCGGTCTCCTGCGCGCCGTATGGGAACGGGCACATCAACCGAACCTACTTGGTCAATACCCGTTCGGGACACCGATACATCATGCAGAGGATCAACGACGCGATCTTCAAGGACGTGCCCGCGCTGATGCGCAACATCTCCTCCGTGACGCGCTTTCTGCGCCAACGCGGCCTGGACCATTGCCACGTGCTGACGCTCGTGCCGAGGCCGGACGGCGAGGAGTATATTTATTGGAAAGACGCGGTCGATGCTGAGAAGTCCGGCTATTACCGGGTGTACGAATTCATCACGGACAGCGTCTGCATCGATCAACCGGAGAGCGCCTGGGAGTTTCGCCAGAGCGCGCTGGCTTTCGGGAGGTTCCAAACGCGGCTCGCAGACTTTCCCGCGGCCACGCTTTCGGAGACCATTCCGAAATTTCATGACACGGTCAACCGCTACAAAACCTTGCACCGCGCGATCGAGGCGGACGCGCTGGGGCGCGCGCGCGACGTGCGGCCAGAGATCGATTTCGCGCTGAGCCAGGAAGTGCATGCTGGCGTCATGCTGGACATGCTGATTCGCGGGGACCTGCCGCTCCGGGTTACGCACAACGACACCAAGATGAACAACGTGATGCTGGATGCGAAGACCCGGGAACCCCTGTGCGTGATCGATCTGGACACGGTCATGCCCGGGCTGAGCGGGAACGATTTCGGCGACTCCATCCGCTTCGGCGCCAGCACCGGCGCGGAGGACGAACGGGACCTCTCGAAGGTTTCGATCAGCCTCGAGCTTTTCCGCGCATACACCGACGGCTTTCTCGAGGCTTGCGGCGCGACGCTCACCCGCGAGGAGATTGAAACCCTGCCGATGGGCGCGAAGCTGATGACGCTGGAATGCGGTGTTCGCTTTCTGACGGACTACCTCGAGGGAGACAAATACTTCCGCACCCATCGCCCAGCGCAGAATTTGGATCGCGCCCGCACGCAGTTCAAGCTCGTGGCGGACATGGATTCGAAGTGGGATCAGATGCGGCGCATCGTCTCAGAGGAGCAGAGGCGATGAAAATCCTGGTGACGGGCGGCGCTGGATACATCGGCACGCACACCTGCGTGGCGCTGGCGGAGCGAGGTTACGATGTGGTCGTGGTCGATAACCTCGTAAACAGCGACGCGCGCGCTTTATCGCGCGTTCAGGAGATCGTCGGGCGCGAAATCCCGTTCTACCGGCTGGATGTGTGTGACCTGCCCTCGCTGGACCGAGTGTTTCGGGAGCATGTGATCGACTGCGTGATCCACTTCGCGGGGCTGAAGGCGGTGGGCGAGTCCGCAGAAATCCCGCTTCGTTACTACGAGAACAACCTGTCGAGCACCATGACGCTGCTCAAGGTCATGGGCGAGCGCGGCGTGAAGCGCCTCGTGTTCTCATCCTCCGCCACGGTGTACCGCGGGGACGCGCCCATGCCGGTGGACGAGCACGCCGCGCTGGGTTGCGCCAACCCCTACGGCTGGACGAAGTTCATGTGCGAACAGATTCTTAGCGACGCCGCGCGCGCGGACGACGCGCTGTCGGTGGTGTTGCTGCGGTACTTCAACCCCATCGGCGCGCATCCGGGGGGCCGCATCGGCGAGAGTCCGGGCGGAACCCCAAACAATCTCCTGCCCTTTGTGTCGCAGACCGCCGCCGGCCGGCACGCGTATGTGAACGTGTTCGGAAACGACTACGACACGCCGGACGGCACCGGTGTGCGGGACTATATCCATGTGATGGACCTTGCCGAGGGGCATGTCCGCGCAATCGAATACGCGCTGGACCATGCTGGTTGCGAGGCGTTCAACTTGGGCACCGGCAGAGGCTACAGCGTGCTGGAGGTCATCCGTGCCTTCGAGCGCGTGAACAGCGTGAAGGTGGCCTATCGGATACAGGCGCGTAGACCCGGCGACCTCGGAGCGGTGTACTCGAACCCGGCCAAGGCGGAGAGCCTTCTCGGCTGGAAGGCGGCGCGGGGGCTCGAGGAGATGTGCCGCGACGCGTGGAATTGGCAACGCTTGAACCCCGACGGATTCTGAAGAGGGGGAATCCGTGGCACGCGCGTTTGAATGTTTAGGAGGATCTACTGATGCAGATTCATGTACTCAAGGATTCGCAATGCGTCGCAAAACAGGCTGCGACGATCATCGCCGCGGAGATACTCGTCAAGCCCGACATCGTGCTCGGCCTTCCGACCGGCTCGTCCCCGATCCCAACGTACCGTGAGTTGGTCCGAATGCACCGAGAGGGATTGTTGGACTTTTCGCGCGCGACAACCTTCAACCTCGACGAATACATGGGGATCGGCGCGGAGCATCCCCAGAGCTATCGCCGCTTCATGGACGAGAACCTTTTCGAGCACGTGAACATCCCCAAAGGCCATACGCACGTGCCATGCGGAACTGGTGATGGAGCGGAAAACGCCCGCGCCTATGAGGAGGCCATCCGTCTGGCCGGCGGGATCGATATGCAGGTCCTGGGCATAGGCAGAAACGGGCATATCGGCTTCAACGAACCGGCCGACGCCTTCTTGGATCGGACCGGCGTCGTCGTGCTCACGGAATCGACCATCGCCGCGAACAAACGCTTTTTTTCTTCTGCGGGCGAGGTGCCGCGTACCGCGATTTCGATGGGCATCGGAACAATCATGCGCGCGCGGAAGACGCTTCTGATTGCGACGGGCGAGGACAAGGCCGAGGTCATTCGCGATCTTGTGCTCGGCCCCATTACGCCGAAACTCCCGGCCTCCGCGTTGCGGATGCACCCCTGCGCTGTAATCGTGATGGACGAAGCGGCCGCAAGCGGCCTGACCGGGCGCTGAAGTCCGATGGGAACGCTAAACTGAAGATGATGTTCGCGCTGGTAAATCTGTGTCTGGCCGATAAGCGGGGTTTGCTGGTCTGATACGGTTCCTGCACGATGCAAAACCCAACATAGATAGTACGCCCTTGGATATCCGTGGAACATGCCCTACCTATACCCCTTTGCACGGTGTTGCCTTATTTGCATGGTATCTATGCTCTTTTCACATTCTAGAGCCCCTACGTCTACCAAAGGATCGGAAATATCGCTGTCCTGAAAATCGCGACCAGACAAGCAAAAACTGAACCCCCCTCTTGACAATCAATCCGGCACGGGGTTACAATATGTTTATCGTTACACATTTGAGGTGACGCCGCATGTCCAGCCTATACGACGTGGCCAAGCTCGCCGGCGTCTCCAAGACGCTGGTTTCCCGAACCGTCAACCGGCAGAGCGGCGTCAGTGAAAAGTCCCGCCAAAAGATCCTGGCCGCCATGGCCGAGCTACAATATAAGCCCAACCAGCTGGCGCGTTCGCTGGTGCTTAAGAAGACGCAAACCATCGGCGTGGTTATGGACACGTTATGCGAGCCCTACTTCTTCGGACTGATCGACGGCATCGAAAAAGAAGCTGACCGGATCGGCTACGACGTGGTGTTTGCCAGCGGCCGCAACAGCACCTCGCTGAAGAACCGGGCGATCAAGTACTTCTCCCAGGGCCGGACCGACGGCGTGCTGCTCTATGGCAGCAGTCTGGACGACGAGCGCCTGATCGAGGAACTGGCGGAAGCCAGCTTCCCCTTTGTGGTCGTGGAGAATACGTTTCCTCGGCTCAATATCAACAACGTGATCGTGGACAACGCCTTCGGTTCCAAGCTGGCGGTGGACCACCTGTTCCAGTGCGGCTGCCGGCGCATCTACCATGTGGGGGGCGACATGCGGCAGAAGGTGTCGCTGGAGCGTCGGGACGGCTACATCACGGCTTTGCAATCCCACGGCGTGACTGTGAGCAGCGACATGATCGTCAGCGCCGACTTCACCGTGGAGAGCAGCTACAAGGCCATGCGATCCCACCTTTTGGTGGAGCGCAGGCTGCCCGACGCGTTCTACTGCGCATCGGACAACACTGCTTATGGCGTGATGATGGCGCTGGAGGACGCGGGGGTCAGGGTGCCGGAGGATGTGATGCTGGTGGGATTTGACGACGACCAGCCGCCCCGGATCGACCGGCCGCTGAAGCGGATGACCACGCTGTCACAGCCGCTCGAGCAGATGGGCGTCAGCGCCCTCAACGTTCTGATCCAGGACATCGAACGGAAGGTCGAGGAAAAGCAGCGGGTGGTGTTCTACCCGCAGCTGATCATCCGCGACACCACGAGGCAGTAAGGTATTCTTTTGCATCAAATGTGGAGCGATACACACCCTGACGGCGTCCAGAGGCTGCAAATCAAAGGGTATTCCCGCCGGGCTTGAAATGGCTGGCTTTCGCCAAAAAGTGGAACGATACACAAAGGAGGATTCGCGGTGAAATTTACCATTGTCGGAGCTGGCAGCTCATACACGCCGGAACTCTTGGAGGAAATGGCGGCCCGAAGCGATTCGCTTCCAGTCAAGGAGATTGTGCTCTACGACATTGATGAAAAGCGGCTCTCGATCATGGAGGGGTTCTGCCAAAGGTTCGCTAAAAAACTGGACCTTGCCGCCACGATTCGTGCCACGCTGAACCTGGACGACGCGCTGGCGGGCGCGGACTTTGTGGACACCCAGATCCGCGTGGGCGGCAACACCCAGCGCGTGCTGGACGAGAAGATCCCGCTCAAGTACGGCCTGGTGGGGCAGGAGACCACCGGCGCGGGTGGCATGATGAAGGCCTTCCGCACCATTCCGGTGATGCTGGAAGTGGCGCGCCGCATGGAGGCGCTGTCGCCCAAGGGCTGGATCATCAACTACACCAATCCGACGGGGCTGGTCACCGAGGCGGTGACCCGGTATACGAAGGCGCGGATAGCGGGCTTCTGCTCAGGCGGCATCTTCCCCAAGATGTGGGCCAAGGAAGCCCTGGGCATCGCCTACGACCGGGTGCAGTACGACTATGTGGGCCTGAACCACATGAACTTCATCTCCAACATCACCATCGACGGTCGCCCGGTAACGGACGAGGAGTTTATGAAGATCGCGGCGCAGAACGACTCGGTGAGCTTGGAATTGATAAAGCTCCTGGGCGTGATCCCCAGCCCGTATCTTCAGTATTTCTATCAGACCGGCGAAAAGATCCGAAAGATTCTGGCCGCGCCCATGACACGCGGGCAGCAGGTGCAGGCGCTGGAGAAGGAAACCTACGCCGCCTACGCGGACCCGGACAATGCTGATAAGCCTACTTCGCTCAAAAAGCGCGGCGGCGGCGGGTACTCTGAAGTGGCGATGAACTTCGTGAACGCCGTCTTTAACAACCGAGATACGGAAATGGTCGTCAACGTGCCCAATAACGGCGCAATTTCTTTCCTGCCTGACAGCGCGGTGGTGGAAATCCCATGCCTGGTCAATAAGCGGGGCATGGCGCCGCTCAAGGTCGCCCATGTACCCGAGATGTGTTGGGGCCTGATCGCGGCCGTCAAAAACTACGAGCAGCTGGCGGTAGAGGCGGCGGTGGAGGGCAGCTTGACCAAGATGAAGTGGGCGCTCCTGGCCCATCCGCTGGTCAGGGAATACGAACTGGTGGAAAAGCTGGTGCCGGAACTGCTGGAGGCCAACCAGCAGTACCTGCCCCAATTCCATCTGAAGTAGGGGAGAATGGCGTTGCGTTACGTATTGGGCATTGATCAGGGCGCCAGCAAAACCCACGCGGTGGTGGCCGACGAGGCTGGGAACCTCGCTGGCATCGGCTGGGGGCGGGGCGCGTGCCATTCGGAGCACGGCATGGACAAGGCCATGCAGGCGGTTCAGGAGGCCGCGGGTGCGGCGCTTCGTGCCGCAGGCATCGCGCATTCTCAGGTCGCGCGCCTGGCCGCCGGCATGACGGGCATTGACTGGCCGCACGAGGCGCCGTTATTGCGGGACGCGCTGTCTCGGCAGCTGGATGTACCGGCAGAACAGATCCACGCGGTGAACGATGCGGTGATCGCGCTCCGGGCTGGTACGTCGAGCCCCTCTGGCTGCGTACTTTGCGCGGGGTCCGGGCTCAACTGCGCCGTTCGCAGGGATGCGCAGCACGAATATGTATTCGGTTTTTACATTGATGAAAGCTGTCAGGGCGGCAGTGCGCTGGCGCAGCGGGCGATTCAGGCGGTGCTGGATGCAGAGGCTGGACTGACCGGCCCCACGGCGCTGACGGGGCTTCTCCTGGACTTCTTTGGATTCCGTTCGGTGGACGAGCTGCTCATGGCCAAGGTGACCGTGGGCCTGGGGGAGCGGCGCAAGCTGGAAGTCCCCAAGCTCCTGGAGCAGGCGGCCGCCATGAACGATCCGGCGGCGCTGGATGTGCTCGCCCAATTCGGGCGCGACATCGCGCGCTACGCGGTGGCGGGCCTTCGGCGCATGGACATGCTGGAAGGTCCTGTGGAGGTGGTGCTGTCCGGCAGCGTGTTCAAGTGCCGGATCCCGGTGCTGGAGGAGAGCGTCGCGGCGGAAATCCACCGCCATGCCGCCGGGGCGCGGATTGTGGACAGCGTGTATGAGCCGGTCATCGGCGCGGTGCTGATGGCACTGGATGGCCTCGAGGGAACCAGACCGGACGAAATTGATGCACATATAAAGCGCGACGCGTTGCGCTTTCATATGATTCGTAAAAATGGAGAAGGAGCGAACGAACCATGAAGAACCTCAGGTGGATCGCAGTCATCACCGTTTTGGTCCTGGTTTTTGCCATGAGCGGCCCCGCGCTGGCCGAGAGCACCGAGAAGGTGCATCTGACCTTCTGGCACATCTGGCCCGACGACAAGATGGGGCAGATTGTGGACGATTACGTAGCCAAGTACATGGAGCAGCACCCCAACGTCGAGATCGAAGCCGTAGCGACCCAGGAGGTCGAGTACCAGAACACGAAGCTGAAGGTGGCGGCGGCCACCAGCTCTCAGGGCGATGTGTTCATGTGCTGGGGCGGCGGGTACGCAAAAACCTTTGTGGACGCAGGCGCGGTGATGCCGTTGGACAGCTACTTCGAGAAGAATGGCGTCTACGACCAGCTGCTGGACGGCACCCTGACCTACGCCACCTATGGTGGCAAGGTGTACGGCCTTCCCCTCAAGCAGTGGGCAGGCGTGCTCTTCTGCAACACCGAATTGTTTGAACAGCACGGCGTCAAGATCCCGGAGACCTGGGACGACATGATGACCGCTGTCAAAACCTTCAAGGAAGCCGGCGTCACCCCGATGGTGCTTGGCGCCAAGGACGGCTGGCACATCGGCATGATCCAGAACGCGCTGGCGGTTCGTACCGCAGGGCCGGATTACATGAACCAGGCGCTGGCGGGCACGGCCACGCTGGACACGCCGGAGATCGTGAAGTCCGCACAGCTGCTTGTGGACATGAACAGCGCCGGCGCCTTCACCAAGGGCACGCTGGGCATTGGCGCCGATGAAGCGCAAGAGGAGTTCTACATGGGCCTCGTGCCGATGTACTACGGCGGCAGCTGGGTCGCCTCCGGCTGTGATAGCGAGGACAACGCCATCCAGGGCAAGGTCAAGGTGGTCCCTATGCCCACGGTCGAGGGCGGCAAGGGTGACGCCACTACCTTCAGCGGCGGTGTGATCGACATGATGATGGTCAACGCGGCGACGAAGCACCCCGACGAGGCGTTCGATTTCGCGCTGGGCATGACCAGGTATATGTCCGAGGAGTGCTACAAGATCGGCGACAGCCTGCCCGCCTGGAAGCTGGAAAACGTGGACGAGCGCGAGGTCAGCCCCACGCTGATCGCCATCAAGGACCTGATTCAGACTTCGTCCGGCTACGTGCTGGCCTGGGATACCTTCCTCGCCGGCGCGTCCATCGACACACACTACCAGCTGCTGCAGGCCCTTATCGCCGGGACGGTCACCCCCGAGGACTTTGCCAAGCAGATGCAGGCGGCTGTGGAGGCCAAATAACAGTAGATTCCGCGCGGCCCGGCCGGGGGCCGGGCCGCGCGCTGTAAAGGAGGCCTGAGGATGGAACGCGCACTGCGGGACCGGAAGGCGATCTGTTTTTTCGTCCTGCCGGGACTCATTTGGTTTTGCATGATCGCGCTGGTGCCGGTCGTCCAGTCGGCCGGGTACAGTTTTTTGCAGTGGGACGGCATCACCCAGGCCCGGTTCATCGGCATAGACAACTACTTGTCGCTCTGGAACGACCCGTTGTTCCACCGTGCGGTGGTCAATTCGTTGATTCTGGCGGCGGCGTCGGTTTTCATCCAGCTGCCACTTTCGATGCTGCTGGCGCTGGTGCTGGCGGTCGGCGTCAAGGGTGAAAATGCCTACCGCAACCTGTTCTTCGTGCCGGTGATCATCTCCGGCACCATCATCGCCAACCTCTGGATGAAGGTGTACCACCCAAGCTACGGCCTGCTCAACGTCGCGCTTCAGGCGCTGGGGCTTCCGCTCTTGCAGCGCGAGTGGCTGGGCGATACGTCAACCGCCCTGGCCGCCTGCTTCGTCCCGATGATCTGGCAGTACATTGGCTACCATATGCTGCTGTTCTACTCCGCCGCAAAATCTATCTCCGAAGAGATCTTTGAGGCGGCCCGGGTGGACGGCGCCAGCAAGTGGCAGATTGCCCTTCAAATCACCCTGCCGCAGATCGTCCCGATGATCAAGGCTTGCGTGATCTTTGCCGTCATCGGCTCGCTGAAGTCCTTCGACATCCTCTACATTTTGACGCGCGGCGGCCCGGTGCACGCCACCGAAGTGCCGTCTCTTCTGATGTTCACAAAGATCTTCACCACCAACCAATACGGATACGCCAGCGCCATCGCGATCTTCATCATTGTGGAATGTCTGGCCTTTACGCTGCTGGTGCAAAAAGGCTTCGCCGACATCCGGAGAGACTGAGAGAGGAGGGATCGGGATATGACGAAGCGAAAATCCGCCATCAACAAGACCCATCCGCTCCTGTCGGTCGTGCTGTGCGTCATCGCGCTGATGCAACTGTTCCCGCTGTACTGGATGTTTACCTTTTCACTGAAGAGCAACGCCGAGATCTTCGGGGGCAACACCATCGGGCTTCCCCTGGAATGGGCGTGGAGCAACTACGAAAAGATATTCTCCAAAGGGAACATGGGTCTATACCTTCTCAACAGCGCCATCGTGACCGCTTCGACCATCTTTATCACGCTGCTCCTGTCCGCGATGGCGACCTACGCGATCGTGCGCATGAAGTGGAAATTAAGCAAATCCGTGTACGTCCTGTTTCTGACGGGCATGATGCTGTCGCTGCACGCGGTACTGTTGCCGCTCTTTGTCAACCTCAAGCCGATTCTGAACACCTACTGGGCGCTGATCATCCCCTATGTGGCGTTTTCGATGCCCACCGCGGTGCTTCTGATGGTGGGCGCGCTGGAGGCGCTGCCCAGGGAAATGGAGGAGGCCGCCTTCATCGACGGCGCGAACATCTATCGCCTGTTTTACCAGATCATCCTTCCGATGCTGGCGCCGATTCTGTCCACCGTCGCCATCCTGACGTTTTTGAGCGCCTGGAACGAGATGATGCTGGCGATCACCTTCGTCAGCGGCGAAAAATACAAAACCATCACCGTGGGCGTCAATGACATGGTGGGCAAGTACTCTACAAAATGGGGGCTGATTGGCGCGGGGCTGTCGGTTGCCACGCTGCCCACGCTGGTGATGTTCGCGCTGCTCAGCAAAAACGTGCAAAAGAGCCTCGCCATGGGGGCCGTGAAAGGGTGATTGGATGCGCTGCAACTGTCCGTATGTCGTCTGCACCGTCCATGGCAACTGCGCTGCCTGCGTGGCGCGCAGCTTGAAGGACGGCACGCTGGCCCACTGCATGGAGGAGACCGCCCAGGCGCTGGGCGCGGAGCTCCCGGTGAAAGTCCCAGAAACCTGGCTGGAGCGCAATTACGAGGCCATGAGCCTGAGGAGCGCCCGGTTGGTGGCCGAAGCGGTGCGGGCGCGGCCGGATGCTCTCGTCTCGCTGCCCGCGGGATCCACCGCCGCGCGTACTTTCCAGCTGCTCAAAGAGATGTCGGACGCGGGAGAAGTGGACTTCTCCCGGGCGCGCTTCGTGGCGCTTGACGAGTGGCTGGATCTCGCCGATGAGCGCGAGAACTGCAACGCCTTTATGATGGCCAATTTTTACGGCCCTCTTGGCATTAACCCGGAGCGCATCACGCGCTTTGACGTGCACGCAAGCGATCTTGCGGCTGAGTGCCGGCGGGTGGATGAGGTCATCTTTGAGCACGGCGGCATCGATGTGATGCTGCTGGGTGCGGGGATGAACGGGCATCTGGGGCTCAACGAGCCGGGCGGCGATTTTGCTTCGTATTCAAAGGTCGTCGAGCTGGATCCGGTGACCGCGCAGGTGGGGCAGAAGTACTTCTCCGAAGGCATGAAGCTCACCCGGGGCATCACGCTGGGCGTGCGCCACATGTTTGACGCCAAAAAGGTTGTTTTGCAGATCGGTGGCCCTCACAAAGCGGAAATCGTGGAGAAAATCTACCGGAGCGCGCCTACCGAAAAAATTCCCGCGACGGTCCTGAAGCTTTTGCCCCGCGGTGTGGTGGTGCTGGATCAGGACGCGGCCTCAAAGATCCGCGATCTCCTTGGTGAAGTAGGTTGCCTTACACCCGAGGGCGCTCCGCCGGTACGGTAGAGTACGCCGTCTTAATGTAGCTCACATTCAATTTCCCCTTGGTTCTGGGTAAATCCACCAAGCTGCGGACGAGAGGAGAAATGGGCTCGCTCGTTGTACGCCAATACCGGTGTCGCAGCTCATAGTAGATGGGCAGCTCTGCCATAGGCAAAGCTGCCCGTCTTTTCTACGCCCAATTACGCTCCCGCCGACTGCCGGAGCGTGTCGTCAATATCCCCTTCGATGAATTGGATGTACCGATTGTAGGTGATCTCCACGCTGTCATGGCCGAGCTATCTGAGATGAAAAGGAGTATCCAAGGATGATGGTTCTAAGTATAGAGAACAGTTTTTCAACCGATGCAACCAGATACTTGCAACAAATCGCAAAAGCGGGTAACTATAAGATCAGACGCACCGCCAAATCTGCCGCCAGGACCCCGATTGCAACCAGACGTTGCGTGGTTGGCAACTGCCATTTATGCCAATGGCCTGATGGCAAATCGGTTTCTCCCCCCCTTTGTGTGCGCTGACTGCTCCCAGCTCGCGATATACGAATATTCAGCCATTTGTCCTTGCCATCAGAATTATTCCGCTCAAAAATCTCGCCATCCGATTTTTCGCAAATTTGATGGCGGCTTTTTTGCGGCCCATCATAACTACCCTAAGAAAAGCAAACGTCGATCTCAACCATCGGCTCTTCCCCTTGGAGACATCAACCCCGAATGCGTTCATTAGGTACGCTCCCGTAAACAGATTCGTATTGCCCCATATTGAGAATTCGAAAAGAATCCCATGCCATCCGCTATATAAATCTCACAATCCACGTATTTTCAGATTGACAATTTATGGAATATGATATAGTATATTAACGAAACACGTTTACAAAACTTATTTCGCGGAGGCCAAGCATGACCATCAAGGACATCGCCCGTCTTGCCGGCGTTTCGACGTCAACGGTGTCCAAGATCATGAACGGAAAGGGAGACGGCATCAGCCCGGAGACGAGCGACCGGGTTCTGAAGATCATCAAGGAGTACAATTACAAGCCCTATGAGGGGATCCGCTCCGCGCAGAACACGAGGTCTTTTCTGATCGGTGTCCTGATCGACGGCAACGGCGTGCATCAGGGCTTTTTGACCGGCATTCTGGAGACAGCGCGCTGCCTCGGGTATAGCACCATCGTCTGCACTTCAAAAACGGCCGAAGAAGAGTACAAGAGCCTGATGATGATGCTCAGGCACAACGTGGATGGCGTCATCTGGGAGCCGCTGAGCGCTTCCGACCCCCAGTGCGCGGCGGAGCTGGAAAAGAGTGGTATTCCCGTTCTGACGGTCGGAGACGGCGGCGTGTGCCCAGCCGGGTGTGTGTCATTCGACTATCAGCGAGTCGGCTATCTGGCGATGGAAGCGCTGATGAAGTGCAAGCACAGGAACGTCCTCTGCCTGACGGATGTCGGCGGCGGAAAGTACGACCGCTTCAGGGCCGGATGCGAACAGTGCATGTTCGATTACCAGGTGCCGGTGGACAACCTGATCCACCACTTGATGGACGCGGACGATCCCGGCGAGCTGGTGCCTTTTTCGGTGACCGGCGTGGTATGCACGTCGGCCAATCTGGCGGCGCGGGTGCTGGAGGAGGCTGGCCGGACCAACCGGCGGATCCCCAAGTACCTGTCGGTCGTCTGCCTGAACGATGCGGAGGAGGGCGACAACCGGCTGCCGGGCATTTCGCAGGTTGTGCTGCCCTACGGCGAACTGGGCGAGTGCGTGTGCAGGCGATTGATTTCCAGCATTGAGCAGTCCGGCGAGGAGGATTCCTTCAAGGTCGACTACAACCTGACCGAGGGCGAGAGCGTCGACGTTCCGATCACGCTGCGCAGCAAGAAAATGGTCGTGGTCGGCACACTGAACATGGACACGCTGATCAGCATCGAAAGCTTCCCCCGCATGGGCCAGACCTCCAAGGCGACGCGCCGCGCGACGATGCCCGGCGGCAAGGGCATCAACCAGGCGTCGGCCGCGGCCAGGCTGGGCGCGGAAGTCTACCTGATCGGCAAGGTGGGCAAGGACTACGACGGCAGCAAGCTGTTTAACTTCCTCAAACAGAACAACGTCAACATAGACGGCCTTCTGTCCACCGCCAAAGCCGATACCGGGCACGCCTATGTCTACGTGCAGGAGGACGGCGAGAGCAGCATCGTCATCTACGAGGGCGCCAACGGCTGCCTGACCTGCGAGGAGATCGAGCAGCAGGCGCGCCTGTTTGAAAACGCCAGCTTCTGCCTTCTGCAGACGGAGATGAAGATGGACCTGGTCACCTTCACGGCGGAACTGGCCCGGCGTCACGGCTGCAAGGTGATCTTGAAACCCTCCGTCCTCAGCTATCTGGACGAGCGGCTACTCCGCAGCGTGGACATCCTCCTGCCCAACGAGCGGGAGATCAATACGCTCTGCCCGCAGTTTGACACCTTCGAGGAGAAGGCGCAGTACTTCCTCGACAGAGGCGTGGAGGCGGTGATCATCACGCTGGGCTCGAAGGGCGGTTATTACCGGACGAAAGAGATGGGCGGTTACTTCGCCGCCGCGGACTTCACCCCGGTGGACACCACGGGCGCCGCAGATGTATTCTGCGCGACGCTGGCGGTGTACCTGTCCCAGAATTACGATCTCGTCGGCAGCATCCGGCACGCCAACGTGGCCGCCGGGTACTCCACCACCTACTACGGCGCCGCGCCCAGGTTCTTGGTCGATAAGGAGACGCTGGATTTCATGGTGGACGGGCAGACGCAGGACGGCTGAGGCGGCGTCGGCCCGCCGGACTGGACAGTGCCCCGGGCTTTGCGGTTCGATTAGAGCCGTACGAACGAGCAAATGGACGCTTTTGAGAGGAGTATGCCAATGGGGAAAATCCTGGTGGTTGGTTCCATCAATATGGACGTGACCATCTTTGCCGGTCGGATCCCGAGCGCCGGAGAGACCATTACGGGTACGGGATTTTTGTTGTCGCCGGGAGGGAAGGGTGCGAATCAGGCCGTGGCGGCTGCCCGGATGGACGCCGAGACGACGATGTACGGCTGCGTGGGGGACGACGTGTTCGGCCACGAACTGCTGCGCTCGCTGGGCGCGAACGGCGTGGACACCCGGGCGGTTCGGACGCTGGACGGCGTGTCGACCGGAGTGGCTTCGATCACTGTCTGCGGCGGGGATAATCGCATCATCCTGCACGCTGGCGCAAACGCCAGTGTCGGTTTCGAACCGTCGCTGGAACCGCTGATTGAAGCGAGCGACGCGCTGCTTCTTCAGCTTGAGATCCCGCTTGAGACCGTATTGGCTGTGATAAACGCGGCGCACAAAAAGGGCAGAATGATATTTTTGACGCCCGCGCCCGCGGCGGCGCTGCCCGAAGAACTGTATGCGAAGGTCGATTACCTGCTGCCCAACGAGGGCGAATCGAGCGCGCTGCTCGGGCGGGAGGTCGTCGGCGAACAGGACGTTTACTGGGCGCTGAACCGCTTCCGCGCGCTTGGCGTGGCCGAACCCGTCATTACGCTGGGCGAACGCGGCGTCGCATTGTTCCTGGACGGCCAGCCCCGCATCCTGCCCGCCTACCGCGTGAAGAGCGTCGACACGACCGCCGCGGGCGATACGTTCACCGGCGCGCTGGCCAGCTCGGTCATCGGCGGTATGGCGCTTGCCGAGGCGGTGGATTTCGCGCAGCGCGCGGCCGCGATCTGCGTGACCAGGCCGGGCGCCCAGAACGCCATTCCCACCCGCGAAGAGGTGCTGCGCGCCAGCTTTTAGTTCGCCGCACATGCGGAAAGACGCGAACCCCCGTCTCACGATCGTTATGGATACAATCCATAAATCATAGGAGGGATTCTGGAATGAAGAGAACACTTGCCCTGATGCTCACGGTCCTGCTCATCGCGACCTGCCTGCCCACAATCGCCCTTGCGAGCGGCGAGAAGCCCAAGGTGGTCTTTGCCAACCAGGCGACCATGGTGACGGACCTGGACGAACAGCTCCGCCTGAAGTTCATGCAGGACCCGATCGCCGCGGCGTTCCCGGACTATGACATCTCCATCGAGTATTACTCCGACCGGCAGACGCTGCAGGTGCAGATCGCGGGCGGCGGCGGCCCCGACATCGCGGCGGTGGATGGCCCGACGGACGCCAACGAGTACGCCAAGGCCGGTCGCATCCTGGCGCTGGACGAGTACGCGGAGAAGTACGGCTGGGCGGACAAGTTCTTCCCCTGGGCCTACGAGACCTGCAAGTTCGACGGCAAGCTGTACTCCCTGCCCAATTCCTTCGAGGGCATGGTCATTTACTACAATAAGGATGTCTTCGAGGCCAACGGCTGGAGCTATCCGACCACCGCGGCGGAACTTGAGGAAATCTGCAAGAAGTGCCAGGAGGTCGGCATCGTGCCGATGTCCTTTGGCAACAGCAACTACCAGGGCGCCGTGGACTGGCTGTACTCCACGTTCCTCTCCTGCTATGCCGGGCCGGATACCATCAAGGCGGCGCTCAAGGGCGAGAAGAAGTGGGACGATCCGCTGATCAAGGGCGCCATCCAGATGATGGTGGACTACTGGCAGAAGGGCTATCTGGGCGAGAAGATGAGCCAGGCGATCTCCAACGACGACATGGTCGCGATGTTTGCCGACGGCAAGGCCGCGATGATGATCGACGGCACCTGGGCCACCGGCACGCTGCGCAACACCTACCCCAACTGCAACTGGGACATCGACGTGATGCCCGAGCTCCGCGAGGGCGTGGGCCGCGTGTTCCCGCTGGCCACCGGCGGCGCGTACATGATCAACGCCAACACCAAGAACCCGGACGCCGCGGCGGAAGTGCTCAACTACCTGTTCACCTCGATGGACCGTCACATCTCCTCCGTCGAAGAGGGCAACTGGCAGCCCTATCCGGTCAAGGCGTTTGACACGTCGCTCTTCACCGAGAACATGGACCCCAAGATGCTGGACATGTACAAGACGCTGATGGACGCGCAGGCTTCCGGCAACGTCGGCTACTGCAGCTGGACGTTCTTCCCCAGCGACGCCCGCGTCTACATGAACGAGCAGACCGACGGATTGTTCCTGGATATGCTGACCATTGACGAGTATCTGGGCGAAGTCCAGAAGTTCGTGGACAACGCGATCGCGACCGGCAATTCGCCCTTCGTGCCGTAAGCGTAAGCCCACATGCCGGGGCTGCGCCGCGCAGCCCCGGCCCTTCGAAATCTGCGCGCGGTGGGCTTTTCCTGGCACCGCCGCCGTGCCGCGCGCGTACCGATCAGACCACGCACATTTTCTTCTGTCTGAGGGAGGGAAGGCCATGACCGGCAACACGCAGCCCAATCTACGCGCGAGGCGCATCAACTGGGTGCCCTACCTTTTTGTGCTGCCCGCGCTTGTGATCCATATTATCCTTGTGAGCGGGCCTGCGATCTCGACGCTCGTCATGTCGTTTTACGAGTGGAACGGGCTGGGCAACCCGGTCTTCATCGGCTGGCAGAATTTTGAGGAGATCTTCCGCGACAAGATCGTCGCGATCGCAATCCGCAACAACCTGAAATGGCTGGCGATCTTTATCACGGTCCCCATCATCCTGGCGTTTGTGGTCTCCATGACCATCGTCCGGGCGCGCAGGGGCCAGATGTTCTTCCGCACCGTCTACTTCATTCCCTACGTCATCTCCGCCGCCGTCGCCGGCAAAATCTGGTCGGCCTACTTCAACCCGTATTACGGCATCAATTCAATCTTCAAGGCCTGGGGCTGGACGGATCTGGCCAAGACGCTCTGGATCGGTGACCCGAAGATCGCGCTGTTCTCGGTGGCGTTTGTGGACAACTGGCACTGGTGGGGCTTTGTGATGATCCTGTTTCTGAGCGCGCTGCAGCAGATCGATACGTCGCTGTACGAAGCCGTGCGCGTGGACGGCGCCAACTGGCGGCAGGAGCTCCTCCACGTATCGATTCCGGGCATCCTGCCGACCATCGCGTTTGTCGTCATCATGACGGTGATGTGGTCGTTTTTGACGTTTGACTACGTGTACGTAATGACCTACGGGAACCCCGCCAACCAAACTGAGATTCTGGCGACGTGGATCTATAAAAACGCGTTCGTCAAGTACAAGGCGGGCTATGCCAACGCGCTTTGCGTGGTACAGAGCTTCATCTGCCTGTTGTTCTACTTTATTCAGAAGTATGTGAGCAGGAAGGGAGGGCTCGAAGTTGACCAGTAAAAAGAGGGGGATCAAGGACTTGGTGGTGGACGCCATCAAGTACGGCTTCCTGACGCTGATGGCGCTCTTCGCGGTGTTCCCCTTGCTGCAGGTGTTTTTCAATTCGCTGCGCTCGGACGCCTCGGTCAAGCGGATGCCCATCGGGCTTCCGATGGACATGCAGGTCGTGAACTACCCCAATACCTGGCGCACGGGCGGCTACTCTCAGGCGTTTATTAACACCCTGTTCATCGCCGCGGTGGTGATCGTGCTGGTCCTGACCGTCGTCGGGCTTGCGGCCTACGCGCTGAGCAAGCTGCAGTTCAAAGGCCGCAACTTCTGCGTGGCGTACTTCTTTGTGGCGATCTCGCTGCCGGGGTTTTTATACATCGTGCCGGAGTACTACATGCTCAGCCGGATCGGCCTGGTCAATTCGCCCAATGAGCAGTGGGGCTTGATCCTCGTGTATCTCGCGGGCCAGATCCCGTTCAACCTGCTGCTGCTCAGGACGTTTCTCGGCGGCATTCCCAGGGAGCTGGAGGAAGCCGGTAAGATCGACGGCTGCTCCGAGATGGGCGTATTCGTCCGGATCACGCTGCCCATCGCGAAGCCCATCTTCCTGACGGTGGCGCTGCTCGTGTTCGTCCATGTCTGGAACGAGTTCTTGTGGGCAAACACCTTCCTGACGGACGACAACTTAAAGACGGTGGCGACGCGCTACGTGCGCTTCGTCGGCGAATACTCCAGCAACATGGCCTACATCTATACCGCCAGCGTCATTACCATCGCGCCGGTCATCATCCTGTACTTGATTTTCAGCAGGCGGTTTATTGAGGGTATGACCAGCGGAAGCGTGAAAGGATAAGGAGGGCAACATGATTCCCAATAACTATTTGGAGCGGCTGTACGCGGGCTGGCTGGCCAAGATCATCGGCATTCGCCTGGGCGCGCCCATCGAAGGCTGGACGTATCAGAAGATCAAGGACATTTACGGTGATCTCAGGCACTACCCGGTGGACTATAAGGAATTCGCCGCCGACGACGATTCGAACGGCCCGCTGTTCTTCCTCCGGGCGCTGGACGACCTGAAGCCCGGCAAAGAACTGACCGCGCAGGACGTCGGCGAGGCGCTGCTCAACTACGCCCCGTTTGAACACGGATTCTTCTGGTGGGGCGGGTACGGGGTTTCCACCGAGCACACCGCCTACCTCAATCTGAGGAACGGCATCAAAGCGCCGCGCTCCGGCTCGATCGAGCAGAACGGAGCGGCGGTGGCCGAGCAGATCGGCGGGCAGATCTTCATCGACACCTGGGGCCTGGTCGCGCCCGGCAATCCGGAGCTGGCGGCCCGGTATGCCGAACAGGCGGCCGGCGCCACCCACGGCGGCAATGGCGTGTACGGGGGCATCTTTGTTGCGGTGTGCATCAGCTTGGCCTTTGTCGAGCGGGACATCAAGACTATCCTCGAAAAGGCGCTTTCCTACATTCCTGCGGACTGTGAATACGCCCGGGCGGTGCGCGCGGTGATGGCGTACCACGACGCCAACCCGGACAGCTGGCGCGAGTGCTTCCAGTATATCTACGACAATTTCGGCTACGACCGCTACCCGGGCAACTGCCACATCATCCCCAACATCGCGGTGATGATCCTGGCGCTGCTGTACGGGGAAGGCGATTTCTCCGACACCATCAACATCTGCAACATGTGCGGCTGGGATACCGACTGCAATGTGGGCAACGTGGCGACGATCATGGGCGTCGTTTGCGGCATCGAGGGCATCGGAGATGAGTGGATCAAGCCCGTGCACGACCTGCTCGTCTGCTCCAGCTGCATCGGTTCGCTGAACATCATGGACGTGCCCTACGGCGCCAGCTACATCGCGATGCTGGCCTACCGCGTGGCGGGCGAGGAGCTGCCCGAGCCGTGGCGGGAGATCATCGAAAACCGCATTGACAGCTGCCACTTCGAATACCCCAAGTCGACGCACTCCCTGCGGGTCCGCGTCGAGTTAAGTCCCAGGGTTGCCAGCGTACCCGAGGTCACGCTGATCAACACCGACGAAACGGCGTTCAGCGGCAAGCGTTCGCTCAAGATGCACGTCATGCCCGTATCCCCCGAGGGCGGGAAGGTGTACTTGTACAAGCAAACCCACTACCAGCCCAAACACTTCCACAACTCGCGCTACGACCCCAGCTTCTCGCCGCTTCTCTACCCAGGCCAGACGGTGCACGGCGCGGCCTTCATCCCCGAGTACAGCCAGCCGGCCTATGTGCGGCTATATGCCCGGGAACAGCGCACCGGCGAGGAATATCTGGGCGAGCGCGTGCTGCTGGGCAAGGGGAAGTGGCATTCGATGCGGTTCACAATTCCGGCGCTTGAGGGCGGCTTATTGGACGAGGCCGGGTTCGTGTTTGAGATGGCGGGCGAGCACGGGATGCGTCCCGGCGACTTCTCGGCGCTGGTGGACGACCTGTACTTTGACGGCGTGCCGGACTACTCGGTGGAGTTCGCCAAGGAGACCGAGGAGGTCTGGACCGGCCTACACCGCGAGATCAGCCAGTTCACAAAGGTCAAAGGGCTGATGTACCTTGCAGACGGGCGGCTGCATCTGAGCTGTTCCGATTTCGCCGAGGCGTACACCGGGCGCTATGACTGGGCCGACTATACGGCTGAGTTCGCGCTGACGCCTCACGTTGGCGGCGCTCACATGGTCAATGTGCGCGTGCAGGGCGCAATCCGCAGTTACGCGGTGGCGCTGATGAGCGGCAAGCTGGCGATCCGGAAAAACTCGTTCGGCTACACGACGCTGGCCGAGGCGCCGCTTGAATGGCGCGCGGGCGAGGAGTACATCATTCGTGTTACCGTCAAGGGCAATCGGATCGAAGCCGAATGCTCGGGCGTGAAGGTCTGCCATACCGACGAGTGCGATCCCTATCTGACCGGTTCGGTGGGCGTGTCGGTGTTGGACGGCAGCCACGCGAGTTACCGTTTCATCAGGGTACACTAAAAACGCGACGGGGCGTCCTGAGGGATGCCCCGTTTTTGGGAGGTTCGGCTGTGGATATTGTGGGACTGGGCTCTTTGGCGATGGATGTGCTCATGCAGGTGGACGCGCTGCCGAAGGAGGATGGGTTCTGCCTCATCCGGAGCACGACGTATCTGCCCGGCGGCAGCGGCACAAACGTGATTGTGCAGGCGGCAAGGCTGGGCGCGAAATGCGGCTACATCGCCACCGTGGGCAATGATCAGATCGGCGTGGACGTGCTGAAGAACCTGGTGGGCGAGGGGGTTGACATCTCGGCGATGGCCATCATGCAGGGTGGCACTACGCTTCACACCAACATCGTGGTGGACCCCGAGGGGCGCAAGTTCATCATGCTGGACGTGGGCGACGCCTTTTTTTCGACGGGCGAGGATGCGGACATGCGCCCGATCGACGACGCGAAGGTATTCTATACGGATCTCTTCCCCTACGCGCCCGCGCTGGCGGCGCTGAAACGCGCGAAATCGAAGGGCGTCACCACCGTATTCAACATGCAGGCCGGGCTTGACACCATGCAGAACATGGGAATCACCGGGGAGATGATTCTGGACTGCCTTCAGTATGCGGACGTGTTCGCGCCGTGCCGGTTGGGGCTTTTCGGTCTCGCGGGCACGGAGGACATCGAGGCATGCAGGCGATTTGTGCGGGAGCATTTTTCCGGACTTCTCGTGCTTACGCTGGGTGCGGAGGGTTCGGTGGCGTTCGACGCGCAGGACCGCGAAACGCGCGTTCCGGCGGTCCGGGTCAAACCGGTCGATACCACCGGCGCGGGCGACTCGTACATCGGCTCGTTCATGGTGAAGCATCTGCTGGAGGGCGCTTCGCTGGAAGAAGCGATGGTTTTTGCCAGCGCCTGCGCAGGGTATACCTGCACCGGCCTGGGCGCGAGGTTCAGCCCAAGTCAGGCGCAGATCAAGGCGTTTTTCGAGGCGCAGCCGTGACTGGGAAGGAGCGCATCCTGGGCGCGCTGATGGGCGTGGCCTACGGGGACGCCATGGGCATGCCGTCGGAGTTTTTTACCCGAGCGCAGATTCTGGAGCGCTTCGGCGAGATCCGAGACCTCCTGCCCGGGCACCCGGACAGTTTCATATCGAGCAGCTTTCAGGCGGGCGACGTGACCGATGATACACTGATGACGCTGATGGTTGCAGAGATGCTGATCGAGAATCAAGGCAGGGTGGACCCGGCCCGGTTCGTCGAACGCTTACGCGCCTGGGCCGGGCAGGCCGGGAAGGGCAAGCAGGTGATCGGCCCCAGCACCCGCGCGGCGCTGGACCGAATCGCCCAGGGCGCCGACATGGCGGAGGCTGGCAAGGCGGGGACCACCAACGGCGCCGCGATGAAGGTTGCGCCGCTGGGCATGATCGCCGACATGGAGGACCCGCCCGCGCTGGTGGAGCAGGTGCGGCTTTTATGCCTGCCCACCCACAATACCGGCGCGGCCATCTCGGGTGCCTGCGCGGTGGCCGCCGCGGTAGGCTGCGCCATCTCCGGCGAGCAATCCATCGACATCCTGATCGCCGTTGCGGTGCGGGCCGCCCGGCTTGGCGAGCGTGAGGGCTACCCGGTCGTTTCGCCCTCCGTGGCCGAGCGCATTCTATGGGCGGCGGACCTGGTGCGCGCGCCGGGAACGGACGAGGAAGCGCTTGAGCGCGTCTATACGCTGGTGGGGACAGGGCTGCCAATCGCAGACTCGGTGCCCTCCGCGTTTGCCATGCTGACGTTGTCTGGGGGGGACCCGGTTCGCTGTGCGCGCTTATGTGCCAACCTGGGTGGCGATACCGATACCATCGGCTCCATGGCGACCGCGATTTGCGGCGCTTTGCGAGGACCGGGCGCATTTCCTGCCGGGTCAATCCATCGAATTGAGCGAATCAATGGGATGAATCTCCATCAAACGGCGGAAGATCTATGGCGTTCTCGAAGAGGAAGTCCTCAGTGAAATCGCATGAGGGAAAATGCAGTCGACCATAGAGTAATGAAGGTTTTCAGCACGGGATGAACCATTGAGATGTACTCGAGCAAGGTTTTCGTCGTTCCCGGGGCTGCGGCACGTGGAGAGCGGTGTTATCCTACAGTTAAAGGATTGAGCAGAGGCGGGTCCTCTATGGGCTCGTAGGTACTTGAAAAGGCGGGCAGCCTTGCCACCGCGGCAAAGCTGCCCGCCACTTCTCTGTTCCGCTTACGTTTATAGCTACCATTGTGGCTGAGTATCGACGCAGTGCATTCGAGTCTTGGCTGCACGCAGCTCCACATAGCAGCCGCACAGGGCGCACATGCCGTTCACTAGATATCGACAACATTGACATGCAGAAAGCCGCACTTGATATAATTCGGGTGCGGCTCTGTCGTCTTCCGGGATGGCCTCCAGCCAGTCCTGCATCAGCAGATACAACGGCCGCTCGTCCTCCATATCCGAGAGTAGGCAACGACGGCAAATCAGCGGCATGTAATTTCGACAACACTGCAGGCGGGCAGCTTGATATAAATGTTTCCGCTATCCAGTGAAACATTCATCGGCCTGACCGTCACCCTGTTTGGCGCGTCAAAATCGTTGTAGTCCCGAATTGTTCCGCACAAAATCCGCCCGGTCACAGATTTGGCCCCAAAGCCCGACAGCTCGACAACGGTTTCCACTGCCTCCGTGGCGCTGGTGTTGGCCGCGGTCAGCGTCAGGACGCCGTCCTTCACCGAAGCGCTGGCGCTCAAAAGCGGTACGCCCTCGGCTGACTCAGAAACGCCGTCCAGATGGATATCCAATCCAGTCGCGTCTTGATGCGCCTTATACAGGTCGAATACATGATACGTTGGCGTGAGCACCATCTCGTTCCCCTCGGTCAGGATCACCGACTGCAACACGTTTACCGTCTGCGCGATGTTGGCCATGACGACCCTGTCGCAATGCGTGTTGAAAATGTTCAGCGTCAGCGCCGCCACCAGCGCGTCGCGCATGGCGTTCTGCTGATATAGGAAGCCCGGATTGGTGCCAGGCTCCACATCAAACCAGGTGCCCCACTCATCCACGATCAGCCCAACGCGGTGTTCCGGGTCGTGGCGGTTCATGATCTGCAAGTGATTGCTGACGAGTTTGTCCATCACCAGCGCCTTTTTAAGCGTGGTGTAGTATTCCTGCTCGGAGAACTGGGTGGCGCTGCCCTTGTGCTGCCAGGTGCCGGTCACCGTGTAATAGTGCAACGTGATGGCGTCGGCATACTTGCCCGCGCGCTGCATCAGCACCTCCGTCCACTCGTAGTTGCTGTCATTCGGCCCGCAGGCGATCTTGAAGAGTTTGTTCTTGCCATAGTTGCGGCAGTAAGTCTGGTAGCGCCGGTATTCGTCGGCATAGTATTCCGCGCGCATGTTGCCGCCGCAGCCCCAGTTCTCGTTGCCCACGCCAAAATACTTCACGCCGAACGGCTCTTTGCAGCCGTTGGCCTGGCGTTCGCGCACGACCGACGAATCGCCGTCCGAGTTCAGGTATTCCACCCACTCGCTCATCTCGCGCACGGTGCCTGAGCCCAGATTGCCGTTTACGTACGGCTCGCAGCCGATCTGTCGGCACAGCTCCAAAAACTCGTGCGTTCCGAATGAATTGTCCTCCACCACATAGCCCCAGTGGGTGTTGACCATGCGCTTGCGCTGGTCTTTCGGACCAATGCCATCGCGCCAGTGGTACTCGTCTGCGAAACAGCCGCCTGGCCAGCGCAGTACAGGGACCCGAATGCGCCGCAATGCCTCCACCACATCGATTCGCATGCCGTTCACATTGGGGATCGGGCTATCCTCTCCCACATACAGCCCCTGATAGATGCACCTTCCAAGATGCTCGGAAAAATGCCCGTAAATATTCTTGTTGATGGTGCCGATGGTTCGCCTCGCGTCAACTGTTATCGTGCTCATGTTGATGCTCCTACTGATCGAATCATGACCGGATGGTCGTGTCAGCGTGTTTCTCGTAGTACTGGACCAATCCGCCGTGGTCGTCCGCTCCATGGCCTTCCTCGGAAAGCTCACGCATCATGGCGATGATCCGTTCGGACAGCGGCGCGGGCGCGCCGACGGATGCCGCGGTGTCCAGTGCGTTGTTCAGATCCTTGATGTGCAGGTCGATACGGAACCCCGGCTTGAAATTGCCCACAAGCGCCAGTGGTGCCTTGGCGTCCAGCACCGTGGAACCCGCCAGCCCCGCGCGCACCGCCTGGTACACGGTGCTCGGATCGACGCCCGCTTTTGCCGCCAGCACCAGCGCCTCCGCCATGCCCGCGATGTTGGCAGCCACCATGATCTGGTTGGCAAGTTTGGCCATGTTGCCGCTGCCGATTTCGCCCACCCGCGTGACAGCCGCGCCCATGTTTTGCAGCACGCGCTTGTAGCGCTCAAACACATCCTCCGGGCCGCCCACCATGATCGCCAATGTGCCCTCGATCGCCTTGGGTTCGCCGCCGGACACCGGCGCATCCAGCATGAACGCGCCCTTATCCGCCAGCGCCCGGCTGATTTCCCGGCTGACCAGCGGCGCGATGGAACTCATGTCGATCAGCGTCGCGCCAGGCCGGATGCCCTCGATCAGGCCGCCTTCCCCCATAACAACTTCGCGCACCTGCGGTGAGTTGGGCAGCATGGTGATGACGAGATCAACCCGCTCGGCCACCTCACGCGCGCAGTCCGCAGCGTACGCGCCCAATCCCGTCAGCTCCGCGACCGCCTGCCGGTTGATGTCGCACGCGATCAGCGCATGTCCGGCCTTGAGCAGATTTTTCGCCATGGGCTTGCCCATGATGCCCAAACCGATGAATCCAATGTTCAAACCTATCGCCTCCTATTTCAGCATCATCCGAATCCGACTTGCCATGGCCTCGGCAGTCAGCCCATACGCAGCCATCAACTCGCCATAATTCGCGGCGGAGGCTCCAAAGCGGTCCTGAATGCCCAGGACCGAGACCGGCACGCGATCCCCGGCCAGCGCCTCCAGCACCGCAGAACCCAGCCCACCGATCACCGAGTGTTCCTCAGCGGTCAGCACAGCGCGCATGCCACTGGCATATGCGCGCACCGCTTGCACATCCAGCGGCTTGATGGTGTGGATGTTGACCACGCGCACGCTGATGCCCTCAGTTTTAAGCGCTTCGGCGGCCTCCAGCGCCATGGACACCATAATCCCCGTCGCGAACACGGCGATGTGCTCACCCTCGCGCATCAGGCGGGGCTTGCCGAGCTCGAAAGGCGCATGCGCGCCCGAAAGCACCGGCAGGTCGTTGCGGTTGACGCGCAGATACACAGGCCCGCACCAATCCCCCAGCGCGCCGACCATAAGTTCAGTTTCAACCGCGTCCGCGGGGGAGAGCACCGTCATGTTGGGCAACACGCGCATGATGGCGATGTCATCCACCGACTGGTGCGTCTTTCCGTCGCCAAAATCCGAAAGCCCGGCGGACGAGCCGCATATGCGCACGTTCAGGCGCGGAATACATACCGAGGATCGAATCTGGTCGTAGGCGCGCCCGGACGCAAACACCGCGAACGAGTGTACAAACGGGGTAAATCCGGCAAGCGCCAGCCCGGCGGCGGTGGACACCATGCTGGCCTCGGCGATGCCCATCTGAAAATAGCGGCTCGGATAAGCCTGCTCGAACAGGCAGGACATCGTGGACTTGCCCAAATCAGCCTCCAGAGCCACCACGCCAGGGTGATCTGCACCCAGCTTCACCAGCGCCTCGCCGTAAGCCGTTCGCTGATTTCGCATCATGCAAGCTCCCTCCTCATCTGCTCAATGGCCTCTATCGCCTGCGCGTATTCCTGCTCGCTCAGCGAGGCGTTGTGATATTTTGCCTTGCCTTCCGCGAAATCGAATCCCTTGCCCTTGATTGTGTGCGCGATGATCACGCTTGGCTGGTCCTTTTGCCGCGCGGCGCGCTGCAGCGCATCCAGAATCTGCGGGAAGTCGTGGCCGTCGATTTCGATCACATGCCAGCCAAATGCCTCCCATTTGGCGCGCAGGTTTGGAATCGGGAACACCTTGTCTGTCTCATCCGTGGCCTGTACGCGGTTGCAATCCACGATCGCGCACAGGTTGTCCGCCCCGAAAGCCGCGGCCGCCATGGCCGCTTCCCACACCTGGCCCTCTGCCAGCTCACCATCGCCCAGCACACAGAACACGCGCTGGGTTCCGCCAGCAAGCCGCAGGCCGAGCGCCATGCCCAGCGATACCGACAGCCCCTGCCCCAAGGAGCCGGTCACCGCCTCGATGCCCGGCGTGTATTCCATATCCGGATGGCCCTGCAGCGTGCCGCCCAGGGTTTTGACGCGCGCAAGCTCCGCTCGATCCACATAGCCCAGTTCCACCAGGCAGGCGTACTGCGCCAGCACCGCATGACCCTTGGAAAACACCAACCTGTCGCGCGCCGGGTCTTTTGGATCGTCAAACACGCGCATATGCTCAAAATACAGCGCCGCCGCGATGTCCGTGATGGAGCAGCTGCCGCCCAGATGGCCCACCTTGCCCGGCGGAATCATCTGAAGGATGTCGGCGCGCACGTCCAGCGCCACGCGCTGCAGTTCATGAAAGCGACTCTTGGAATCCAAAGCAATCCCCCCGTTCATCAGTAACAAGTCACGCCGCCGTCGATGGGCAGCGCCACGCCATTGAGAAATGACGCCTCGTCGCTGGCCAGAAACAGAACGGCGTTGGCCACGTCCATCTCGCTCGCCAACCGCCCCAGCGGCACTTCGCCGATGCGCTCGGCGCGGCGCTCCGGGTCCTTGAACATCGCCTCCACCAGCGGCGTATACACCGTGCTGGGGTGGATCGAGTTGCAGCGGATGCCGTCCTTTGCGTAGCGCGCCGCCACGGATTTGGTCAGCAGTGTGACCGCGCCTTTGGAGGCTGTGTACGCCTCGGGCGTGTAGCGGTGTCCGATCAGCCCGCACACCGACGAGGTGTTGATGATCGCGCCGCCGCCCTGCGCACGCATGATCGGGATGGCGTGCTTTGTGCCCAGGAACACGCTGCCGGTGTTGACATCCATCATTTTTTGCCACTCGGGAAAGCTCATCTCCTCGATGGGCTTCCTGATGTTGATGCCCGCGTTGTTGACCAGCACGTCCACGCGCCCGGTTTGCTTAAGTGCGAAGCGCATTGCGTTCGCCCAGTCCGATTCGCTTGTGACGTCCATGGCGAAAAACTTAGCGCCAATCTCCGACGCCAGCGCTTCGCCCTTCTCCGCCTCCATATCCAGGATCAGCACCGACGCGCCATTGGCCGCCAGCAGGCGCGCCATTGCCGAGCCCAGCCCGCCCGCGCCGCCGGTGATCAGTACGCTCTTCCCTGACAACATCGCCAACCGCCCCCTTACGCCTACAGCTTCAGCGCGTTCTTGATGTACTTGCGCGACACCTCGGCGGACTGGTAGTTGCACACCTCGGGGTTGTCCAGCTCGACGCACAGCGTGCCGTCGTAGCCGCCGTTTCTAAGTGCTGCCATAACGCCAACAAAGTCCACCGTGCCCAGCCCCAACGCGCGGAACGAAGCCATGGGCTGCTCGCCCTCGGCGGCGGTGGGGTCGACGTCCTTGAAGTGCACATACCCCAGCCGGCTGGCGTATTTGCCAAACGCCTTGGGCGCGCTCATGCCGCCGATGGTGGTGTGCGCGGTGTCCAGGCACAGCCACACCACGGACGGATCAGTGTCCTTCACAAAGCAGTCGATCTGATCCTCGGTGAACACGGCGGTCTGCGCGTGCGGATGGAAACACAGCGCGACACCCTTGCTCTTGGCGTACGCGCCCAAACGGTTGCTGAGCGCTGCGTACTTTGCGATCTGCGCCGCGTCGGTGGGACGCTTGAGCGGCGCTTCCTTCCACATTGCGGCCTGGCAGTTGTAGTGCGTGCCGCCGATGGCCGCGAGAAAGTCGATCTGCTTGACGGACCGATCATAGTCCTCATCGCTGCATTCGTTGGAGAAATGCCCATACAGGTTGACCATCTTGGCGTCGTACTTGTTGAGCAGCGCGACGAGCTCCAGCGGATCCTCGTAGTAATCCGCGATGAACGCGAAATTCTCCAGAAAGTCATAGCCCAGATGCTTGCATTCCTTGATCGCCTGCTCCAGCTCGAATTTGGGGTTGTCCTTGTGGTTGATCAGCCAGGTCCAGCCGGTGTATGCAACGTTCATGTGCATGCCCTCCTCAATCCAATATCCCGTGCATCGGGTTGTTCTTCATGGGCGCGGAGCGTGTGTACTTGGTGGTGATGGGCACGTAGGCTTTGGCCTCGCTGCTCTTATCAAACGCGGTCAGTACTTCCAGAACGTGCTCGGTCTGCACGTAACTGGCGCGCGCGTCGCGGCCGTCTTCGATGGCCTTGCACATGTCGGCCAGCCCCAATCCCCGGCTGTTGTCCTTATAATCAAACATCAGAGGGATCTCTTTGAACCCCATCATCGCGCCCGGCGCCTTCAAAAGGCCGGGATCGATGGCCTGTGCAGGCTCCTGATCCTCGGGCCGATACAGCCTGACCGGTCCCCCGAAGGTGTTGGGATCGGGCACCAGCAGCGTACCCTTGGTGCCATACACCTCGAAGCGCGCCTGATTGCCCTGGCCGTAATACACGTCAAACGTGGTGAACACCGTAGCCACCGCACCGGATTCAAAATGCAGCGCGCCGGTGAGGTAGGTGTTGACGTCCACATCGATCACCTCGCCGCGATACGGCTCGCTGGTGATGATCCGCTTGTCAAAGCTCTTCTTGGTGACGCCGGTCACCCCCGCCACACCGCCCATCAGGTTGATCAGCGCGGTCACATAATACGGGCCCATATCCATCATCGGGCCGCCGCCGCGCTTATAATAAAACGCCGGATCAGGGTGCCACGTCTCGTGGCCATGGCAGATCATGAAGCAAGCCGCGCCCACTACGTCGCCGATCACGCCGTCGTCGATCAGCTTTCTCGCGGTCTGGATACCCGCGCCCAGGAAGGTGTCGGGCGCACCGCCCAGCATCAGTCCCTTTTCTTTGGCGATCGCAGCCAGCGCCAAGCCTTCTTCGAAATCCGCGCCCAGCGGCTTCTCGGAATACACGTGCTTGCCCGCCATGAGGGCGGCCTTGGTGACCTCGAAGTGCTCATAGGGTCTGGTCAGGTTCAACACGACCTGTACTTCAGGATCGGCAAACGCGTCGTTCATGTCATCGTAAATCTTGGGGATGCCATACTTTGCCTGCGCCTTTTCGGCACGCTCGCGCACCAGGTCGCAAACGCCCAGCAGCCGCGCGTGCTTGAACACCTTGGTCAGATTCTCCAAATAAATGCCACTGATTGCACCCACGCCAATCATCGCGATGTTCACCATTCAAAGCACATCCTTTCATCCGGTTCATTCCCACTGGTTGCACAATACCACATATCATGATATAATTCCTCTCAAATTCGGTTGAACTGTTCCCAAATATTGCGAGGCCTGCATCAATGATAGCGTTTTACGAATTGCGGGAAAAGGCTTTTTCCATCACAGAGACACACAACCTGAGTTTCGTGCCCCACATCCACCGCCATGTGGAGCTGGTTTGCGCGACCGGAGGCGAAATCGAGCTGAGCATCGGCGCGCAGGCGCGGCGATTGCGCCCCGGCGATCTGGCCATTGTGTTCCCGGACACAGTGCACAGCTATCGCACCGAATCCCTAAGCACGGTAAAACTGCTGATCGTCGAGCCCGCCATGGTGGGCGAGCTGGCGCAAAAGCTGGATAATTTCCGGCCGGAATCGCCGTTTCTGTCCTGTACGCAGCTTCACCCCGACGCGCTGTCCGCGCTGGACATGTTAAGCCAGCTGGAAGCGGGCAACCACCCGTTGATTCGCGGCTACCTGCTCGTGCTTATGGGGCATGTGCTGGCATCGCTGCGCCTGGAGCCGCTGACGGCCGTCTCGGATGAGCAGCTGCTGCACAAATTGCTCGCGTACCTTCGAGAGCATTACCGCCAGCCGCTGTCCCTGGATTCTGTGGGCGCGGCGCTGGGCGTCAGCCGGTACCAGATTTCGCGCTGCTTCTCGCAGCGCGTGGGCTGCAGCTTCAACAGCTACATCAACTCGCTTCGCGTCGAGTGCGCCGCCGAGCTGATCCTTAGCGCCAGCCACAGCGTGGTTGATGCGAGCTTCGAGGCGGGGTTTGAAAGCCTGAGCACGTTCTACCGCGTGTTCCAGGCGGCGTTTGGTATGTCCCCAAAGGCGTATCAACGGTTACTGGTTAGGGAGTAAACTGCTTTCGATAGTTTTGAGGCGACATGCCGGTATTTTTCTTGAGCGCCAGCGAGAAGTAGTTGGTGTCGTTGTAGCCCACCATCTCGGCAATCTGGGCAGGCTTGTAGCAGGTGGTCTCCAGCAGCTGCTTGGCGCGCTCGATGCGCTTTCTGACTACATACTCGTAGCAACCTTCTCCAGTCACCCGCTTGAACAGCCGCGACAGGTGGTTGGGCGATATGTACAGCTTGGCGGCGATCTCGGACACGCTCAGTTCCTCCGCCAGATGCTCAACGATGTATCGCTTGGCGCGGTCCACCATCTCATGCTGCTTCGGGTCCTCGCGCCCCTCCAGCAGCCGCGTGATGAACGCTTGCGTCAGCGTCAGCCGCTCATCGGCGCGGGCAGCCTGCAGCGCGTTGAGCAACTGTGGCAGCTCGTCCCCTGCCATAAAGCCCGTGTGGCTCATGAACGCACAATACAGCGTGGAAGCCAGCTCGAAGCAGCATCGGCCCATGGCGGCATCGGAGAGGCTGCTCTCGATGGCAATCTTGCAAAACTTACTAAAAAGCGCCAGCACGCCCGACGCGTCTGCGCCGCAACCCCCCATGGCATCGCGGATCTGCGCGAACGCCGCGCGGAAATCGTCCTCACGGCTGCGCGCGAAGGGGGTCTGGATGATGAAACCCGAGTCGCCCACCTCCTGCTCCAGCAGCTGCGCCGCGTCCCTGTACGATTCGAAAAGCGCGCAAAGCTGCGCGGGGTTGCCGATCGCCATGCGCGGCGGCTGTCCAAACTCGTCACTGAGGATGCTGCCCAGTTCACCCAGATACTCCAGCGCACTGTCCTGCGTCGCATCCAGAAACAGCGACACCACCACGCGCCCCGCGTCGTCCTGAAAGCTGACGCCGCGATTTTGCGCGTCCACCATGTCGATGCAGATGCGCTTGATGGTCGCATTGGCATAATCATCGGGCTCTCCGGCGCTTGCCAGGATGGCGGCTCGCAGCGGCTGGTCGCGCGCGAACCCAAACTGCGCGCACAGCGCCTCCACAGCCCTTTCCGGCTTGCGGCCAGCCACGACATCGCGCAACAGCCGATCGATCTGCATCTGTTCGGCCACGGCCCGAGCGCGACTCATCCGATCCTCCTCGAGGCGATCCAGCCGCGAGGCGGTAATTGCGTCCACCTGCTTTCTGACCGCCTCCATCAGCGTGCGCTCGTCGATGGGTTTCAGGAAAAAGTCGACAACCTGCAGGCGGATGCAACGCTGTGCATACTCAAAATCATCGTAGCCGGTCAGCACCAGCACACGCATGTCCGGCGCGATGACGGCGGCCTGGTCGATCAACTCCAGCCCGCTCATGCCATCCATCTTGATGTCGGTGATCATGATCTCGGGCGCATGCTGACGAATGATGCCCAGCGCCTCGCCACCCGATTTGGCCGCGAACACCTCGCCGATCCCCAGCTTCTCCCAGGGTATGGCGCGGCGCATCCCCAGCCGAATCAGCTTTTCATCGTCCACAATCAACGCCTTGAGCAAATCTCGTTCCCCTCTCATTCGGAAAGTTCCGGCGCAAAAGGCAGCCGCACCGTGACGGTCACGCCGCCTTCCTCGTTGGCGCTGTAGTGCAGCCCATACCCCCTGCCGAACAGCAGCTCGATGCGCCGGTTCACATTGCGCACCCCATAGCCAAAATCGCTCTCCGAGGCTGAGATCGCCTGGTTGATGCGCTCGATTTCGTCGCTGCTCATGCCGGTGCCGTTGTCGCGCAGCTCGATCAGCACATCGTTCCCCTGCCGGAAGGCCCGGATGAACAAGCGCCCGCGGCGCCCCTCTTTGATCTTGATGCCATGGTAGATCGAGTTCTCCACCAGCGGCTGAAGCGTGATCTTGGGGATGCGCACCTGCTTGCAATCGGGTTCACAGTCGATCTCGCCTTCCACGATGTGGTCGTAGCGGATGTTCTGGATGAACAGATAGTTCTCCACGTGCAGCAGCTCCTGCTCCAGCGCGATCACATCCTGGCCCTTGCTCAGGCATAGCTGATAATACCGCGCCAACGCGCGCACAAAGTCCGACATCTCCTGGTTGCCGTCGGCGGACGCCTGCCAGTGAATACAGTCGAGCGTGTTGTACAGAAAGTGGGGCTGTATCTGGGACTGCAGGGCGTTGAAGCGCAGCTGGTCGGCGGTTATCTGGTCCCGCTTCACCTGCGCCACCAACTCGTTGATGCGCTCCATCATGTGGTTGAAGTGGTCGGCGAGTTTTGCGAAATCCGCGCCCATGTCTTCCCGCCCCACCCGCGCGTCCAGCCGCCCGGAAGCGGCCTGATTCATTACGTCGATCACGTCGTTGAGCGGCCGATACGCCACCCGAATGATCCGGCGGCACAAAATCTGGCCCAGCGCCGCGATCAACACGCAGATCACGGACATCATCAAAAGCATCGCGAGGCTGCCCTTGTACATGCCCACCAGCGGGATGCGGCTGACCAGGCGGTAGTTCCACTTGCCCACCTTGTGCTGGATGAACAGGTGGCTGCCGGTTTGGAAGCTGTCGCTCCCGGAAATCGTGGTGCCAATCAGCGCCTTGTTGGATGCCGCCACCACGAGCCCATCGGCGTCGGTCAGGATCAGATCCGCGCCGCTGCTCAGCGCCAGGCCGTCCCGCGATATTTCTTTAAACAGGCTGCTGTCGATCACCATGCACAAAAGCCCGTTCTCGTTGATCATTTTGGAGATCGAGTACACCGGAAAATACACGTTCAGTAGGGGCCGGCCCTTTAGATACGCGTCGTTGTAGCTCATGCGCAGCGTGCCCGTGTCGCGGCTAAACGGCGCCTGTCGGAAATCCTGCGGATAGACACGCAGGAAATTCGATGAAATCTTGGAGATCGTACCCTTATACGCCACGCCGTCGTATCGGTAGCAGACTACCGCCACGAACATCAGATCGGAGAACAAATTTTGTGCGTTTTGCAGCGTACTTTTGGCGGCGGACATGCGCTCGTAATAGCGCGGATCCAGCGGTCCATCGCACTTCAGATAGGCCTGGATGGCGTCGTCGATGGTGAGCGACTCGGCCAGATCCTTGTAGCTGTCCAGCGTGGACGCATAGTTCAGCGCCAGTGAGGACAGCTGATCGTGCGCCACCGCCGTGGACTGATCAATATACCCGCTGATGTAGAAGCTGGAGCACACGATTAACAGGATCAGCGAGATGGCGTAGATCAAGCTGGCCACCACAAAATAGATCTTCTTGTCCAGCGGCCAACCGTGAAACCAGCCTTTCATCATGGGAACGCGCCTACAGCAGCACGCTGCCTTCAAGGCAGTCGTGCGGTGCAGAGGATTGGCCAATCATCAGCGGATACTCCATGTGTTCCAGCGTCCAGCCGCGCTCAGGGTCGAACCAGCGCAGCGCATCGGTGGCGCACGATAGCGTCACCCGCTTTTGCTCGCCAGGCTTGAGCGATACGCGCTTGAAATCGCGCAGCAGCTTGCGCGGGCGATCCTGCTTCGAATGCAAGAACCCGACGTACAGCTGCAGCACACAATCGCCCCCGCGATCCGATGCGTTGGTCACACAACAGCTGGCGCTCACACCCGTGTCGTCAGCGGCAAAAGCCGCATCGGACAGCACAAACTCCGAGTAGCTAAGGCCAAACCCATAGGGCAGCAGCGGCGCAGTGCCTTCCTTGTCGAGCTTGGCGTAGCCGTGATAGTAGTTGTACCATTGACGCTCCGCGTCCCAATCCACCCGTGGCAGGTCGGACTCGCGCCAGGGCAGCACGAAGGGCAGTTTGCCGCTGGGGTTGACGTCGCCAAACAGGATCTCCGCAATGGCCTGTCCACCCATCTGGCCAGGATAGTAGGCGAACAGGATGGCGCTGACACTGTCCATCCAATCGGAGATCAGGATCGTGTTGCCTCCGATCAGCACCACGGCGCTGTTCTTGTTGAGCGGGCCGACGTCTTGGATCAGCCTGATCTCGTCCTGATGCAGCGACAGGCTGCGGCGGTCGCCGCCCATGGCGAAGGTGTAGCCATCGCCCGAGTTTTCTGCGATGTACTCGCCCTCGTCATCGTGGTCGTAGCCCACCACGAACACCAGCGCGTCGGCTTTTTGCGCCAGCGCCTTGGCGGCCGCGATGTCGCTGCCATCGCATGTGAGGATTTCGACGCCTGGGCACACCGCCGCCAGCCCTTCGGGAATGGTGGATACGTGCGCAGGGAATACGCGGCTGGAGCCCCAGTCGCCAATGTTCACCTTGTCGGCCAGTTTGCCAATTAGCGCAACGGTGCGGGTGGCCTGTTTCTCAAAGGGCAGGGCTTTGCAGCGGTTCTGCAGCAGTGTGATGCCCTTGCAAGCGGCTTCGTGCGCCAACGCCAAATGCTGCGCCGTGCCCGTGCTGCCCTCGCGCGCGGGCAGTGATGCCTGCGCAAGCAGCGTTCGCACGATGCGCAGCGCGGCGTCGTCGATGCGCGCCTCGGGCACAAATCCGTCCCGAACCGCCTTGACAAGCTTGTCGCCGAAGTATTGAGTGCAGCACATCTCCATGTCCTGCCCTCCGTTGGCGGCTTCCACGGTATCCTTGACGCCCCAGATGAAATCACTCATCACGAACCCGTCGAAATCCCATTCGGTTTTTAGCACGCCATTGAGCAGATAGCTGCTGTGGCCGCAGTGCGTGCCGCGCAGCAGGTTGTAGGAGGACATCACCGCCGACGCGCCCGCGTCCAGGCATGCCTTGAAGTGGGGCAGGAACACCTCGCGCTCGGTGCGTTTGTCGCACTCTACGCTTACCTTGAACCGCGCGTTCTCCATCTGGTTGAACGCAAAGTGTTTCACGCAAGCCAGCACACCGCGGCTTTGCACGCCGCGCGTCAGCGCCGCGCCCATGCGCCCGATGTGGAAGCTTTCCTCGCCGTAGGTTTCCTGGCTGCGACCCCAGCCGGGGTGATAGGGCAGGTTGATGCAAACCCCGGCGAAGGTGTTGCCGCCAAACGCCAGCGTCTCCTCGCCGATGGCCTCGCCCACCCGCTCTTCCAGGTCGTCATCGAAGCTGGCGCCGCGGCACATCGATACCGGAAAGCAAGTGGTCTGCCCCACGCCGCACACCACGCCGCGGGGGCCATCCACAAACAGCATGGGCGGCAGGCCCTCACGCTCAATGCCGCCCGCCGGATAGGGTTCCATGTTGTAATGGCTGCCGTTTTCACCCTTGAGCGCCTCGGCCATCATCTTTTGAAGCGACCAGTTGCCGCCCA
Source organism: Bacillota bacterium (assembly GCA_023416655.1). Lineage (GTDB taxonomy): Bacteria > Bacillota > Clostridia > Christensenellales > Aristaeellaceae > JAEZHK01. The sequence goes on along the minus strand of JAEZHK010000127.1, from coordinate 52,028 downwards.
TCAGCGACACCTTTTCCTCCAGTGTCAGACGTTTGACGAGGGCCTTCGCCTGATCGGAAAACGACAAGCGAAATTTCTTGTCCAATGCCATAGCCTCTCCCTAACCTTTTACCGCGCCCGCCATCAGGCCCTTGATGAGCTTGTCCTGCAGAATGATGAACAGGATAATCATGGGCAGCACCGTCAACACCAGCACCGCCATGATCATCGGGATGTTGATGGAGTGCTCGCCCTGGAACGCCTGGATCGCCAGCGGCAGCGTCTTTGCGGCCTTGGATTGGGTGAGCGTGTTGGCAAACGCGAACTCATTCCAGATGGCCACGCCGTCGTAGATCGCCAATGTGGACAAGCCCGCCGTGGAAAGCGGCAAGATGATCTTGAAGAAATTGCGGATTCTGCCACAACCGTCGATCTCGGCGGACTCCTCAATCTCCTTGGGGATCGAGCGCATGAACGTGGTCAGAATGTAGGTGGAAATCGGAATCCCGAACGCCACCGCGGGCCACAAAAGCGCCCAAAGCGTGTCGTAGATCTTCATCGATGTGCTCATCTTGAAGATCGGGATCAGGGTTACGTGGATCGGGATGGACATGCACGCCACGATCAGCGCATACACCGGCCCGCGCAGCTTGAACTGCATGCGAGAAAGCGGATAGGACGCGCACGCGGTCACAAACAGCAAGATCACCAGCGCGCCGCCCAGCAGGATCACGCTGTGCAGGAAGTAGCTGCCGATGCCTTTGCCCAACACCTCGACGTAGTTGCCAAGATACAGCGCGCTGGGCAGTTGAAACACGCCCTTGTGCAGCATCTCAAACTGCTCCTTAAACGAGTTGAGCGTCATAAAGATGAACGGCAATCCGGTCACAAGCAGCCAAAACGCCGCGAGCAGAAACGCGAACCCCCATGCGATTCGGCTCTTCAGCATCGATTGTTGATATCCCGTCATATGGCATCCTCCCTCACGCGCAGCAGCGACTGTACGATCAGCGCGATGGTGGTCACCAGCAAAAACATGCCCGCCGCGGCTGTGGAGCCGTAGCCCATCTTGAAGTTGCTGAAAGACATTTTGTACATATAGGTTGCCATCAGCTCGGTCGCGGTGCCCGGCCCGCCGCCGGTCATGACGTAGATCAGGTCGAAGTACTTCAGCGACCCGATCAGCGACAGGATACAAGCCGTTTTGATGATGGGCGCGAGCAAGGGCAGCGCGACGTACCGGAAAAACTGGCCGCGCGTCGCGCCGTCGATGATGGTGGCTTCGTAGATTTCCACGTTGATGGAGGCATAACCCGCCATGAAAAACACCATGTAAAACGGCGTATATTGCCAGGCGACAACCCCGATCACGGCATACAGCGCCTGAGGCGCACGGCCCAGCAAGTCGATGTTCTTGCCGCCAAACCAATTCGAAATCGTGGAGATGATGCCGCCCGTGGTCGCCAGCGCATAAGAGAACAAAAAGCCCACCGCAACGGAGGACATCAATAGCGGCAGAAACCAGGTCACTTTAAACACGTTGAACTTCTTGCCGCCCGCGTCCAGGAACGTCGCCAGCGCGATGGCGATGGGAATCTGAATCAGGATCGAGCACACCATCAGGATCACGTTGTTCTGAAAGGCCATCCAGAATTTTTCGTCGTTGACGAGGTTTATCCAGTTGCCCAGCCCGATGAACACTTTTTTGGCGGAGATGCCGTTCCACTTGTACAGGCTGATGTCAAAGGTCGAGATGATCGGATACAGGATGTACACCAGCATGATGAGAATGACGGGTGCCAGAAACAGGGTCGCCGTATAGCGAACGCTCCTTTGCCTGGCTTGCTCCAGCGTCCTTGGCCGCGCGCGGCGGGGCGCGCCCGACCCAAGCGTGTGTTGTTGCACGGCCTTGCCTCCTCTACATTCGAGAAAGGGAAACCCGCCGCAGCGGGCTTCCCCATCCTATGAAACGCAAATCGGATGTTATTTCTCGTTGAGATACGCCTGCATCGCGTCCTGCAATTCCTTGTTGGCTTCCGCGGGCGTCAGAGTCAGGCCGAAGATTTCCTGGCAGGTGTTCTTGTGGACCTCGCCAACTTCGGGCGGCAGGTACTGGTCATACCACAGCTGCACGTTGCCCGCCTCGGAGAATGCCTTCCAAACGCCCTGCATGCACTGATCCTGGATGCCGTCTCCCATGCCCTCGATGGAGGGGATGGTGTTGCTATCCAACTGCGCCTTGTTGTAGATGTCGTCGTTGTAGAACTGGGTCGCCAGCACGAAGCAAGCCTTGCGCATCTCCTCGTCGTCGCCGGTGTTAAAGGAGAAGCCGTTGCCGATGGAGGTGCCGATGACGATGGTCTGGTCGGCGGACGAGGTCTCAAGCGCGGGGAAGGGGCAGAACGCGATGTTTTGCGTATACCATTCGGGATTGTCGTTCTGCATGGAGCGCGCCTGCCACGAGCCGTGCAGCATCATCGCGGCCTTCTCCTGGTACATCAGCTGACGATCCTGGCCGTCATCGGTATTCAGGGAGTTCACGCCCTCGGGGAAGTAGCCGGCGTTGACCCACTTCTGGATGGTCTCGGCGGCATACTGGAACGCCGGGGATTCAAACGATCCGGTGCCCGCCACAGCCGCGTTGAACTCATCCACGCCGCCGAAGCGCGCCGCCAGGTACATGAAGTACATGGAGCCGGTCCACTTGTTCTGGTTAGCCAGCGAGAACGGGATGTAGCCGTTGGCCTTGAGCGTCTCACAGGCGGCTTCCAGTTCTGCGATGGTCTTGGGCACTGCGATGCCGCACTTTTCCAGGATGGTCTTGTTGTAGAAAATGCCGCTGCCGCCGAGCCCGCCGTACGGCACCGCGTAGACTTCGCCCTTGTAGGAGCTCTGCTCGATGGCGGCCTTGAGGAACTTGACGTCGCAGTAGTTCTTCATCAGGTCGGTCACGGGCACGCCGAAGCCGGAATCGATGTACTCGTTCATCGGGCCGCCGCCCCAGTGAATGTACATGTTGGGGCACTGGCCGGAACTCATGGCGACAACCAGTTTCTGCTTGTAGGTGTCGTTCTGGATGTGGGTCGTCTCCACCTTGATGTTGGGATAGGCCGCCATAAAGCGATCCACCGCGCCCTGCTGGATGCCCAGCGCCGGTTCCTCGGTGGCGATATCCCACAGCGTGATGGTCATGGGTTTGTCAGTCAGGGTCAGTTTTTCAGCAGCGCTCGCGGGCATGCCGATGGCGAACAACATCGACATCGCCAGCAACAGGGAAACCAGCTTGCTCAGCTTCATAGGTGTACCTCCCTCTAAAATTGGACATGCCTAGATATTAACGCTTTGTCCTTGAATCGTCAACCGAATAAACTGTTCACTTTCTATAATTTTAGATCATTCGCATCAACTCGCACTCTCCGCTTCATATAATCACCTATCCCTTCACGCCGCCCAGCGTAATGCCCTTCACGAAATACTTCTGGAGGAATGGATACACAAGCACAATGGGCAGCGACCCGAGGAAGATTTGCGCCGAGCGCAGCGTCTTGTCGGAGATACTGACCAACTGCTGAATCTCCTCGCGCGACAGCTGGCTATAGCTGCGCTGCACCACGATGGTCTGGATGTAACTTTGCAGCGGATAATTTTCGGGTTTGTTCATCAAAATCAAGCCGTCAAACCATTGATTCCAATGATTCACCAGCGCGAAAAGCAGCACAGTGGCCAGCGCGGGCGTGCTCAGCGGCACATAGACCCGAAACAGCGTGGTCCATTGGCCGGCGCCGTCGATGTACGCGGCTTCGGCCAGCTCTTTGGGTACCTGGCGGAAGAAGTTCAGCATCAGGATGACGCTGAACACCGGCACCGCGCCGGGCAGCACCAGCGCCCAGATGGAATCCAGCAATCCCAGTTGCTTGATGACCATGTACCAGGGAATCAGCCCGCCGCCGAACAGCATCGTGATGAAGAATGCCCAGGCGTAGAACGAGCGCGACCGAAACTCGCCCTTCTCCTTGCTCAACGGGTACGAAATCAGGATTACCAGGATCAGGTTGAGCGTGCCGCCCATCACGATTCGCTCCACAGACACCAGCATGCTGCGCCAGAACGCCGCGCGCCGAGCCACATAGGCATAAGAGTTCAACGAGAAATCCATGGGCCACAGCGTCACCTTGCCGGTGGCGGCAGCGGCGCTGGAACTGAGCGATACCGCCAGAATGTGGATCATCGGGATCAGGCAAATCAACGCCAGCGACGACAATATGAGGGTGTTCACCAAAGAGAACACATCAATCTGCTTCCTGCTCTTTTGCATCTGACCCACCCCCTAAAAGATCCGGTAATCCGCAAACTTATACGCGCAGAAGTACGACACCGAGATGAACATCAGTGAGATCACCGACTTGAACAGCCCCACTGCGGTGGCCGGGCCGAACTGCGCATCCAGCAAGCCCAAGCGATAAACAAACGTGTCAATGATGTCCCCGCTTTCGTACACCGGCGGGCTGTACATATTGAAAACCTGGTCGAAGCCCGCGTTTAACAGATTCCCAAGGCTCAGCACCATCAGCAGCACGATAACCATCCGGATGCCGGGCAGCGTGACGTTGAGCGTCTGGCGCCAGCGGCCCGCGCCATCGATTTGCGCCGCCTCGTACAAGCTGGGATCGATGCCCGTAATGGCCGCCAGATATACGATGGTGCCGTAGCCGAATTCCTTCCAGGTTTCGGTGAATACCATTGTGAACGGAAACCATTTGTTATTGCCCAGAAAAAAGATGGGCTGTCCGCCCAGCGACTGGATCAGGTTGTTTACCAGCCCGTCGCCCGGCGAAAGGATGTCGATAAAAATGCCGCCCAGCACCACCCATGACAGAAAGTGCGGCAGATATATGATGGTCTGAATGCTGCGCTTGAGCCTGGCCTGGCGCATCTCGTTGAGTAGAATCGCAACCACGATGGGCACGAAAAGCCCGAATACGATTTTCATGGCGGAGATTGTCACGGTATTTCGTATGATGCCCCAGAAGTTGGGCATCTGCATCACGTAGTTGAAGTTATCCAGCCCGATCCACTTCTGCGCGCCAAACAGTCCCTTGGCTGGTATGAATTTCTGAAACGCGATCACAATCCCCGCCATGGGCAGGTAGCTGAAGATCAGCAGGAGCACAAACCCTGGCAGGATCATAAAATGCAGCGGCAACTCGCGTCTGATCTTGTTTGTGCGCATAACGGCACCCCCACGGAAAATTCACTCTTCAAGAAAAGGAAGGGGCTTATAGGCCCCTTCCTCTTGTCGTTTAGGCCTTATTTGACGGAGTCGTACCACTCGTTGACTTCCTGAGTGATCTGTTCGCCGCCCAGCTTGTTCCAGTCCTCGACGAACTTGTCGAACGCGTCGATGGGGGAGGCGCCCATGATGATCTTCACGAACTCTTCCTTCTCCATCTTCTCCAGCGTCGCGCGGCGTTCCACCATGGTGGGCGTGGGCGCGCCCACGAACGATTCGACCATCAGCGCGTCATTGGCGATGTATTCCTTAAGCACATTGTACACGCCGGAGTCGCCATAGATCTTCTCCCAGCCCCACTGCGTGGTGTCGCCACCGGCGAACGCCTCGAGGTTCGACTGGATGACCTTGGGCTCGCCAGTCAGCACGGACACGTCACCCGCATCGCGCGCCGCATGGATCGCCTGGAATGCGTTGTAGTTCTTGTACGGCGGGTACGGGGTGACGGGCGAGAACTTCCAAACGCCCACGTTGCCGTTCTCCTGCGGCATGTAATACTTGCCAAAGTCGTTGGTCTCGCCCCAGTTTTTCTCCAGGTGCATGTTGACCAGCTTCACAACCGCCTCGGGATGTTCATATCCCTTCCGCACCGCGAAGTACAACCTGGTACGGAAGCGCAGCGGCACCTTCACCATCTGGTCATCCGCGGACACCAGCGAGTAGCCGGTCCAGTCGGCGTTGGGATCGTTGTAGTAGTTCGAGATCAGCGGATACATGGGGTTCCACTGCTCGCCAAAGTCGATGCCGATCTTGCCCGACGCGATGGTCTCGGCTACCTTGCCGCCATCCTTGACGCCAAACTCCTGATCCAGCTGGCCCGTCTTATACAACTCGGCCAGCGCGGCCAGCGCGGTCTTCATCTCGGGCTGCACGCTGCCGTAGACCAGCTTGCCGTCCTTCTCCGCCCAGAAGTTGGGGTAGGCGTGGTAGCCCGCGAAGAAGCCTTCCATCGCCATGCAGCCGCTGTACAGATCCTTGGTGATCGCCATGCCGTAGGTATCGTTCTGGCCATTGCCGTCCGGATCCTGCGTGGTGAACGCTTCAGAGATCTTCAGCAAATCCTGCATGGTCTTGGGAGCTTCCAGCCCCAGCTTGGTCAGCCAATCCTTGCGAATCCACAGGAACTGGCAGCTTTCGATGGAAGCGTCGGCGTTCGGAATGGCCATCAGCTTGCCGTCATACATCGCAGAGTTCAGCACGCCCGGGCCTTCCTGGGCGTAGATTTCCTTCGTGAACTCGGCGGCGTAGTCATTCCAATACGGGGTCATGTCCTCGACCATGTCCGCGTCGACCAGCTGCTTAAGCTGCGCGGCATCCACGGTGACCACATCGGGCAGGTCGCCCGACGCCAGCGTGACGTTGATCTTCTGCTTGTAGGCGTCCTCGAAGTAGCCGCCGTTCACCGTCCAGTTGTAGCTGATGTTGATGCCCAGCTCGTTGGCGTACAGGTCCAGCCAACGGTTCTTTTCGATGGTCTCATCGGGCGTCCTGGGCAGGATGTTGGTGGCCAGGTCATTGTCGATGCAGCGCACGAACGTGATGTCGATGGGCGGATCAAACTTGCCCAGCGGCTCCTTGGTTTCAGCCATCGCCATCGGGGCGGCGGCCAACAGCAACAGAGCCAGGAGAAGTGAAATGGTTCTACGCAGTTTCATTGAGATTCCTCCTATTCATATGATCGGCAATCTCATTATAAAAGGCCGGTTGCGCGATTGCCATGCACAATTCTTTACACCATTCTCCTCTGTGTACAGTAAAATCACAACCCGGCTTATCATTTCTTTACGTCGTTTGCATCTGTTTACCCTCGCGGTATTCCTGTGGCGACATGCCCGTCTGCTTGCGGAAAAACCGCGTGAAGCTGGCCGCCGTCTCATAACCCACTTGCCTGGCCACCTCATTGATTTTGACGTCCGGACTTTGAAGCAATTGCCTGGCTCGCTCCATGCGCGCGGCATCGATAAAATCCGATAGATTGGTGCCGGCCACCTGCTTGTACAGCCGCGAAAGATAAGACGGGTTCAGGCACACCTGCTCCGCCAGGCGCACCAGAGACAGATCCTGATCCAAATGCAGCTGGATATGGCGTTGGATCTGCTCCACCGCGTTGTCCGCGCGCCGTGCGCTGCCCTCCTCGCGAAGCCGGAACAGGATGGCAGCCAACTCGATGAGGTAGTCCGCCGCATCGGCCCAAGTGTCAAACGCATCGATGCGCAGCAGCTTGTTCTGGCCGATGTGGAACGCCAGTTGTTCGGTGAGTTTCCAACGATTGATGTAACCCAGCAGGCCCAGCGAAACACGGCCATATGCCTCGATGGCCAGGTTGCTGTTCTTGCTGCGGATAGTGCGAAGCGTGCTCGTGATGGGCGAAAGCACCTCGAAGAACCGCTCGCGGTCGCCGCGCTCCAGACACAAATCCAGCTGGTCCAAGCTGCGGTGCCGAAGCTGCGCCTCCAGAGGATGCGCCTCCGATTCTGCCTGTTCCAGTTCCGGCTGAATGGCTGGGCGCAGAATGTTCGCCTCAAACTCGGTGTCCACCAGCAGCATGTCAAGCCCGTTGACCCGGTAGTTCAACAGTTCCAGCAACTCATAGTACTTCTCCGAGATGTTGAGCCAGCTCACCGGCTCACCGCTGAGTACAAAGCTGATCGTTGCGCCCAGCGATTCGCGGCAAGCGCCTTGCATGGCCTCCAGCGTGCCCTTGAGAAATGCCTCCGCGCGGCGGTGGCCCTCATGATCCGTCTGCATGGGCTGGATAAACCATACAAACCGGTCGCATTCATCCATCACCGCCAGGCTCCGAAGCTGCACACCCAAATACTGTGCCACAAGCAGCCGGATCGAGTGCAGCAGCTGCATCCGTTTCGAGTAGCTGAGCTCGGGCGCGATGCCGTCCGCCTGCCCGACCAGCAGCAACACCGGAAATTCAAGCTTCAACGGGATGGACAACTGCTCAAATTCAGACGAATCTGCAACCCGCGCATCATCCCCGTGCAGCAGATGCAGCAAATAATCGCTCTGAAACAACGCGCGCGCCATGTCCATCTGCTGCTTGGCTTGCTGGATCAAATCGCCCGTTTTGACCTCGCGCTGAATCCCCCGGATCGCATTCTGCACCGTTTCGATCACCCGCTCGTGATCCTCTGTCTTCAGGATGTAACTTACGCTCGGGTGCTGAATCGCGCGGTATACATACTCAAACTCGCTGTACCCGGTCAGGAAGATCACTCGGCAGCGCGGCCAGTTCCGGTGGATCTCGCCCATCAGTTTCATCCCGTCGATTCCGGGCATGTTGATGTCGGTAAGCACGATGTCGATGCGCGTGCGCTCCAGCCATTCGATTGCCTCTTCGCCTGAATACGCTTTGTACACATCCAGGTCCATGTTGCTCATTGCACTGAAAATCTCATACAGCCCATTGACGATGATCTCTTCGTCATCAACGATCAGCAGCCGGTGCATTCGCCCCACCCCCCAATGTGCTGATTCGGATTGTGACGCTCAATCCACCCATTTCGTTTCTTGTGACAAACAGCCCGCCTGCTTCGCCATACAGCAACCGAAGCCGCCGATGAATGTTGATCAGCCCCGTGGTCTCCGTATTGTTTCCGTCATCATGCAGCGACTGCTCAAGCGATTGGAGCGCCGAATCCGTCAACTCATCGCCATTGTCCTCCACAACAATGCCCAGCCAATCCTGTCCCATTTCAAATTGGACGATCACCAACCCGCCGTTGATTTTCCTCTCCACGCCATGCTTGAATGCGTTTTCAATCACCGGCTGCAGAATCAGCCGAGGGACGCTCAGCGCTTCATGCTCCTTCGGGCACGCGTCAAACTCCATATTCAGCCTCCTCGGGAACCGCATCTGCTGGATTTCGGCATAGGCGCGCGCGTGGCCTACTTCCTCCTTCAGCGGCACGAAGTCGGCGGCATTTCTGGTGATGAAACGAAAGTACTCGCCCAACAGCTTCGTGAACGGCATCAGGTTTTCATCGCCCACCTTGGCCATGGTGTTGATCATAAACAGGCTGTTGTATAGAAAATGAGGGTTGATCTGCGACTGAAGCTGCTTGAGCTCGGCGCGCTGGGTGAGTAGTTTTTGCATGTACACCTGGTCAATCAACGCCCTCAGATTCTTCACCATATCGTTGAACCGCTGATACAGGTAGCCAAACTCGTTGTTTGCGTCGTGATCGATGCTCACGCTCAGATCGCCTTTTTCCACTTTTCGAAACGACTCCACCAGCGCCGCCATTGGCTTATGCATGAACCGATAAGACGACAGCGCGAACACCAGGATGATGCACAGTGCGGTGAGCGAGAACACCCACACCCATATATAGAAATTCTTGAGCGGGGTCTGGATCTGTTGAGCTGGAATATATCGAAGCATCCCCATGCCCAAATAATCCGATTTCGCATGCGCGACATAATACGAATGGCCCGAAATGTTGACGGGATGCATCCCCGCGACGCTCCATGTGAGCGCTGACAAATCAAGATCGCACGGCGCTTCTGAAGACGCGGACTGACTGACGAACAGGCTTTGATCGTTCAGGTTTATCAACATGGATCCGCTGCCTTTATAGGTGTTGAACTGCGCAAATGCCTGCCGAAACATATCCCGGTTAAGCTCGATTTCAATCATATAAATCGGATTGCGGCTGCTGAAATTGTCCTGCTGCAGTGTTGTCAGGTAGTAACCTCCGTTGTAATTGACAATCTGAGCGCCTCGGACACCGGACGGCACGCGGATGTTTTGAAACTTGTCCTTGTTTAGCGCATCGACACCGCTCCTCGCGGAAATGGTCTTGTTGAACGGGAAAATGTGTGCGCTGACGTTCTTGATGTATGCGCTGCTGTTCTGGATGGTAATCAGCCGCAGCTGAAGTTGTCGCATGCTTTCAACGATGCTGTAATTATCCATGATCTCCCACCGGATCGCAAGTTTGTTCAGATATTCGTCGTTCAGGCAGTCATACTGCAATATCTTCATGCGCTCGATCTCTTCTTCCAAACCCTCCAAATAGTAAGAAACCTGCGCTATGGTAGAGCCCGAAATCTCGTTCTCCACCATGTGCAAGCTCCATTGGTATATGTATATACCTAGCGCATAGATCGGTATCATGATGATCAGGAATGTCAGAATAAGCCGTTTAAAGATGCTGTTGCCAATTCCGAATCGTTCCATCTGCCAACGACCTCCTTCGGCATTTTTCTGCCGTCCTGACACAAGCATGAAGGTATCGTAACATGCTGATATCCAATCAATCCAGCAGCATCCACCGGAGTGCCTGCTCGATGTGATCGTTCGTCCGTCGAACTTGCCGGCTTCGATCGCACCGTCGGCAAGACACCTTGTTGAAGTACGCCCAGGCATCCGGCGCCTTCGAAATGAACTCCGGAGCGTTGTCCACCTTGATCCGCTTCGGCAGCCCGCGCGCTTCCTTAAGCCCGTAGAGCACCAAGCTGGCCCTCTCGCCGGTGATCGCCACGTCCACATGGATCGCCAGGCATTCCCGGCTTAAAAGGTCCGGTACCGTCAGCGCCCTGAATCGCTTCCAATTATATAGCAGGTCCGACACGAAGTCCGTCGCCCAGCACTCGTTCATCGCCAAGGGCATTTCCTTCACTGGCGACCTCGGCGCTGATTTTGTTGGATGATGGCGTCGTTCGCGACCGCATCTTCCATCTCCAATCCACCCATACATCACACCTATTATATCAGAAAAATACTTCAATGGAACGTGGCATAATCAGGTCATCGGTGCAAATGATCCTCCCTGCTTATTGGTAATAGTTACTCACTGTATGCTGTTTGCACGTTCGACTCCAAGCCTGACTGGACGTCAAGATGTATCCACCACCTCATCCCAACTTCTCAAGACGGTGGCGCACTTCGGCGCGAACCGTCTTGGATCACCGTTCGGAAGCAAGCTTTGGTGAGTGGTGATACCGTGAAAGGTGATCTTGCTGCGATACAGCGGCGGATTCCGGGTATAGTAATTAAGGCCGAGGTTAAAGCGGCGAGACCAATGCCTTTAGTCCAGGCGCATAAGGTCATGCTCAAATTCGTCAGAGTGGGAAAATCGAGCGAAGCATGATTTCTTTCCGTTGCAGAACAGCATGTACTCGGCGATTGCTTCCGTCGCCTGCCTGCGGATAGCGAAGCGCGCCGCATCCACACGAAGCGTATATAGCATGAAATCGTATCAATCGACGTGAATCAGGCGAGATGCCCCTTCACTTTCGGCCCGGGCGGTAAATTCCCGTTCGCAGGCCGAGGATTTCTCGGAAAAGTTCGAGCGCAGATGCACGCCGCGGCTTTCCTCCCGTTTGAGCGCGGTAAGGATCATGATCAGCAGCACAGTGGCACGGTTCTCCGTGGCGGGGTCGGTGCCCAGGCTCCCGCTGGTGAGCATTTCTTCCAAAGCCCGTGCGGCGTCCGCCATCGTCTCCCGTCCCGGTATGCACCGAGCGCACGGGCAGCAAAATGCTTAAGGCGGGGCGACCAGGCTGCCGCCGTTTCTGCGTCCTCTGCCCATACAGGCGTGGTATCCCCGAAGTCGCACGCCTCGCGATCGTCCGCCGCGATGGCCTCCGCGCACAGAAGCGCGCTGATCACGGCCTGTGAGGCCGCGTTTCCACCGATTCGGCACGCGCCGTGGAAGCCGCCCGCGGCCTCGCCGATGGCGTACAGCCCAGGGATCGTCGCCCGGCAGTTTGCGTCCACCCGGACGCCTCCGGAGAAACTGTGGGCCTGCGGCACGACCTCCACCAGTTCCTTCGCCGGGTCGCAGCCCGCGTTTTTCATGCGGATGTAAAACCATGGATACGCTTTTAAGGTCTTCAGCCGGATGTCCCGAAGCTCCACATACACCCAGGGGCTTCCGCCGTAAGCATCCGCGTACACGCCGATGTCCGTGATTCCCCGCTCCGAGAGCGCCGCGGCGCAGGAGAGCGCGGCGATGCCGCCGCCCAAGATGAGCACCTGATGCTGCTTCATGGAATCGCCTCCCGGTTTTCCTCTTCCCGTCCGACGCTTGCGCGCTCCCGCCACCGGAGGATGGCTTCGATCAGGTCCTCCCCGCCGAAGCCCCCGGCCTTGGTGGCGACGTAGCCCGGATAACCGCACTCCCGCAGGCGCGAGACCGCCGTGCCCGGCAGAATCTCGACGACAGGCTCCAGCGTATCGCACCCAATACGCGCCATGATGCCGTGCAGCGTGTCGCCGCCAAAGACCACGATCAGGCCGATGTCATTGTGTTCGAGCAGCGCCTTGGTCAGCGCGCCGAGGTTGTCCGCGACATTTTTTGACCGGACGCCCGCCTCCTCCGGCGGCGTCTTCCTGAGCTGCGATGTGTCCCGCACCGACCGCACCGCGGCGCAGGACCCTTGATCGAGGGCGCCGGAGATGTCCCGGAGCAGGCGCGCGCCTTCCGGCGTCTCCATAAGGCTCGCGGCTTCGTTCAAGCCCTCCGGCAGCGTGAACACCGGAACTTGGCTGGACGCGGCTTCGATCTGACGCAGCGACACCGGGTGTACGCTGCCACATACGATCAGCGTTTTGCCCTTGGGCAAGCAGGGCTGTCTTCTCCCCTTCTCGAAGGCGATCTTCTCCGCGAGGACCGCGGCGAAGCCCGCGCTGCCCGCCGTGAGCCGAAGGCCGCCGGAAGCCTCCAGCGCGTCGCCCAACCGCCGGAGCGCCTCGTCCGTTTCCGCGTCGTACAGGTGAACGGCGGCCTCGCCCTCCGGCGCGCCGGGCCCGCCTTCAACAACGACGGGAACGCCGGAGGTCTGCCGGATGATCTCCCGGATATCCGAGGACAGGATGGGGTTGAAGGGGTCCTTCGCGAAGGCCGTCTCGCTCAGCGGAACGCCGCCGACGTAGAGCACACCATCCCGGACGGTGCGCCCGGCCTTCGGGAACGCGGGCGCGAGCATCAAATCCCTGCCGGGGAAAGCTTCCAGCACGGCCTCCAGCTCGCAGCCCACGTTGCCCCGCAGCGTTGAATCCAGTTTTTTGTAGAGGTAGGGGATGCCGACCGCCGCCGCGTACCCCGCCGCCGCCCGGACAATCTCCCGCGCCCTGTCCGGCGGCAGGTGCCGCGTCTCCAGGTCCACAGAGACTACTTCCGCCCCACTCTCCATAAAGCGGGTCACCGCGTCAGGGCTGGTGGTGACGAGGGTCTTCGCGCCTTGCTGGGCGAACTGGACGGCGGTGTCCAGCGCGCCGGTGAAGTCATCCGCCAGGATCAAAAGCCGGATCATGACCCGTTCCCCTTCTTCATCCGGGCCATTTGGAGGGCCATCTCGGCGGCTTCGACCATGCTCTCCTCGTTGGCGATCCCCTGGCCCGCGATCTCAAAAGCGGTGCCGTGGTCCACGGAGGTGCGGATGATGGGCAGCCCCATCGTGATGTTGACGCCGCTCATTGACAAAAACCGGCCCGTGGCCGGGTCCAACTTGAAACCGGACAGCTTGACCGGGATGTGCCCCTGATCGTGGTACATGGCCAGGACGATGTCGTACTGCCCCGCGAGCGCCTTGACGAACACAGTGTCCGGGGGGATGGGGCCTTCGACGCGGAAGCCCTCGCGCCGGGCCGCCTCGATGGCGGGCAGGATCTCCTGCGCCTCCTCCCAGCCGAACAGCCCGTTTTCCGAGCAGTGGGGGTTCAACCCGGCGACCGCGATGCGCGGCGAGCCATTCCCCAGAAGCCGCATGGCCTCTCCGGCTAGGCGGATCACCTTTAGCACCCGCTCCGCCTTGATGCGGTCGCAGGCGTTGCGCACGGAGACGTGGGTAGTGACATGGATGACGCGAAGCGCCCGCGTGGCCAGCAGCATCGCGTAATCCTTCGTATGCGTGAGGTCGGCGAAGATTTCCGTATGGCCGGAGTACCGGTAGCCGCCCAGATGCAGCGCCTCTTTGTTGAGCGGCCCCGTCACCACGGCGTCCAGCGCGCCGTCCAGCGCCAATTCGATGCCCTTTTCCACGTAGGCGTAGGCGGCCTTGCCGCAGTGCGCCTGCACCTGCCCGTAGTGCCAGGAACCGGGGGCGAGCAGCCCCATGTCGATCAGGTCCAGCGTCCCGGCCCGGCCCAGCGCTTCGGACGGATGGCCGATTCTATGGATGTCCAGCGCCGCGCCGCAAAAATCGTTGGCGTCCCGGACGGCAACGAAATCGCCGATTACGACGGGGATGCCAGATTCGTAAAGCGCGGGATTTTTCAGAGCCTTGACGGTGACCTCGGCGCCGACGCCGGCCGGGTCTCCCATGGTGATGGCAAAGGTAGGTTTCATCCGGATCCTTCCTTTCGGGCGCTTCGGCCGGGCGAAACCCGGCGAAAGCGGCTCGCTTTTTAGCCTGCAATGGAGTAAATTATCCTTGTGGTCATACGCATCCGGCATCGAGATCAACCGGGAAGGGTGATCCCCATCGGCCAGGAGTACATCCTCCAGCACTTCTTCACGCCCACACGGGAATTTCTGGACGGGTCTTTGTATTTGACGTGGGCGGGCCACCGAAAGTGCGACAGCAGCCATGTGATTGGTCCGCGCCTGCTTGAGACGTACAAGCTGGTCTTTGTGGTCAGCGGCACTTTCATAAAAGGGGTGCCACGCCACGGTCGGTCAGCACCAGCACACCGCCATCGCCCGCCGGGATCATGTCCGCGAGCTGGGCGATGCTCCCGGCGCCGGTCACGACTTTTTTCGGGAACTAGATTCCGTATATTGGATTCATTTTATCACACACCCTTTATCTTTGGTAATGCTTTAGCGCGGCTTTGATTTTTTCCGCGATCTCCTCATTGTAAATCCCAAACGGCGCCCGGGCGGGGCCGACGTCCTGCCCTGAGAGGTTCGCCGCCAGTTTGACCACGGAATTGGGGTTTGCCAGCGGCAGTGTGTCCCGGATCACGCGGATGCTGTCCTGCACCCGTTTTGCTTCCGCGAGTTCGCCCGCCTTGAAAAGCCGGTAGATTTCGACCATGGTCTCCGGGAAGATGTTGGCGATTCCGGAGATGCCGCCCTGTCCGCCGGCCATGAGCGTCCACAGGATCAGCGAATCGTTGCCTGAGAGCACGATGAAGTCCTCCGGGGTCTCCTCGATGTAGCGCAGCGTGTTGTCGAAATTGCCGCTGGAGTCCTTCACGCCCACGATGGTGTCGATGCGGGAGAGCTCCTCGAGCGTCTTCCAGGCGATGTTGACGCCGGTGCGGGCGGGGATGTTGTACAAAATGAGCGGCAGTTCGCAGGCGGTGGCCAGGAGCGTGAAGTGCTTTATGATGCCCGGCTGGTCCAGCCCAGCGAAGTAGGGCGTGACCACCGAAGCCGCGTCAACGCCCGCCTTTTGGGCGTATCGGGTCAATTCGATGGTTTCCTGGGTCGTCACGCAGCCCGTTCCGGCCAATACCGGCACCCGCCCGGCGGCATGCTCCACCGTGATGTCGATCACGCGCCGCTTTTCCTCGGCGCTCAAGGCGAAAAACTCGCCGTTGGTGCCAAGGCAGAACACCGCTGCGGCGCCCGCGGCGATCTGACGGTCGATCTGGACGCGCAGCTGCGCCTCATGGATGCGCTCGTCTTCATGCATCGGCGTGACCACCGCCGGGGATACACGCAGATGATCGGCGCCATCGCCACAAAGATGGCCGCCGCGGAGAGCGTGGAGGGGGTCACCAGGTGGCCGTTTACATTGACTGTCCTAAACAGCGTGACCGTGTCGCCCTGGGAGATCACCAGTTTTTTGATCACCTGCTGGATGGTATGGAAGTTCTCCGAGCGCAGGTAGATCTGCGGCACCAGGTACTGGTTCCAGATGTAGACCGCGTAGAACAGCCCGATCGTCGCGATGATGGGTTTGCACACGGGCAGGAACACGCGGAAGGCGATCTGGAAGTCGTTCGCGCCGTCTACCACCGCGGCCTCCTCCAGTTCGCAGGGCAGGCTGTTCAGGTAGGCGGTGGCGATCAAGAGGTACTGGGTGTTGATGGCGAAGGGGATGATCATGACCATCGGGTTATTGACATAGCCCAGCTTGCTGAGCACGATGTAGTAGGGGATGATGCCCGCCTCGAACACCCAGGTGAACACAAACAGGCTCATCAGGATGTAGCGGCCCTTGAACCGGGCGCGGGTGAGCACGAAGGCGGTCATGAAGGTGACCACCAGCGAAATGGCCGTACCCGCCGCGGTGTAGAGGAAGGAATTCATCATGCCCGACAGAATCGAGAGCGTCGGTGTGGAGAAGATGAACCGGAAGGACTCCAGGTTGACGCCCATCGGCCACAAGAGCACATCGCCGTTGGCCACGGCGCGGCCGTCGCTGATGGACAGGAAAAAAACGTATAAAAACGGGAATACGCTCGCAACCGCGACGATGAAGAGAAGCGCGCCGTTGACGCCGTCGAACAGGGAACCCTTTTTTGCCTTCCATGGGCGCGCCTCCTTTAAAATAGACGTGATTCGGTGACCTTGGCGGAAAGCCGGTTGGTGCCCACCACCAGGATGAACGCGACGATCGACTTGAGCATGTTTACCGCCGTGCCGTAGCTGTAATCGGGGAAGCTGATGGTGGAAAAGCCCATGCGGTAGACGTAGGTCTGGATGACGTCGGCCGTCTCGTAGACGCTGGCGTTGTACATCAAAAGGATGCGGTCCAGGTCCACGGTGAAAATGTTGCCGATGGGGATGATCAGCATCACGATGATCGTGCCGGACATGTTGGGCAGCGTGATCCGGGTAATTTTTTGAAGCCGCGTCGCGCCGTCGATGTCCGCCGATTCATAAAGGCACGGGTCGATGCTGGCGATGGCCGCAATGTACACCACCGCGGAGTAGCCGAAGGTCTGCCACACCTGGAGCAGCACGTAGAGCGGCCTGAACCACTCCGGCCGGGTCATGAAGGACACGGTGTCCATGCCAAACTGCTTGAGCAGGATGTTGACGATGCCTGTGGAGGGGGACAGAAGCGTGTACAGGATGCTGACCATGACCGCCGAGGAGATGAAATAGGGCAGAAAGCTCATGGACTGCACGAAGCTTTTATAACGCTTGACGTGCACCTCGTTTAGAAGCAGCGAGAAGAGGATGGGGATCGGGAAGCTGAAAAGGAGCGAGTAGAATGCCAAGAGCAGGGTGTTTTGCACCAGCGTCAGCTGATCGCGCTGGACAGGATGGCCGACACGATCATGCCCGCGATGACGAGGTTGGAGGAAATCATCCCGCCGCCCCGCTGCACCATCAGGATTACGACGGCCAGCGCCGCCACCGCCATCAGAAGCGCCGCGGGCACCGGCGGCAGGGTCAGACCGTAGGTGACGTTTAAAAAGATCACCGCCGTTGCGCCCAGCGCGGCGCCAGTAGACACGCCCAGCGTATAGGGGTCGGCCAGCGGGTTTCCAAGGAGCGACTGAAAGATCGCGCCCGCCACCGCAAGCCCCGCGCCCACGAGGAAGCCCAGCAGCACCCTTGGCAGCCGGATCTCCCATACCACCGCCAGCTCGTTTGCCTTGAAGCCGCCCGCCTCCGCCGCGCCGGAAAGCTTCGCCCAGAGGATTTCGGCCACCCGCACCGGCGGGATCCGCATGTCGCCCAAGCTGACGAGCGCCGCCGCCAGCGCCGCCCCAATGCGCGCGGCATATCTTTTGCGCCGGAAGTATCCATCCATCACAGCACCCACGCCGCCGCGAGGATGAAAGCCATCGTCAGCGCGGCGGTGATGGGCGGCATGGTCAAAACCCGCCCGATCCCCGCGCAGCAAATAATGTCATTGGCCTCGATGCCGCCCGCCGTGGGCAGGACGCACTCCGCGGGCACGCCCGCGTAGGCCGCAAGCCCTTCCCGCGCCTTAAGCATTGAAAGATCCGGATAGTAGCGCGCCTTTTCCATCGCGACGGCCATCGCCTTCATCACCCAGTCGGGCGGGCCTTCGGGCCGGAGGTTGGCGGAAAAGTCCAGCCAGTCCCGGGGCGACGCGCCCTGCCATACGTTGCCGCCGTGCGTCATGGCCAGAGCCTCCTGATCAGCTCCGGATGGGAGCCAAAATGCAGGTGCGGAAAGCTCGCCAGCGTGTTCCCCTGTTCATAGCCGCAATCCCACGTCCTGTTCGGATCGCTTGACCTGACCACCCGGAACGCGCAGACGACCTCCTCCAAAGGCTCCGCCACCGCGTGGTGGAACTCGTGGGCAGGGAAGGTCAGCCCCGTTTTATCGGTCACGTTCACGTAGCCAAAGCGCTGGAGTTTTTCGGTCATGCGGCAGGCGATGGGGAAGAAGCCCGCCATTTCCCGGCCGTCGATGGTTTGGCAAAGGTACATAAGCCCGCCGCACTCGGCGTAGCAGCGCAGGCCGTCCTCGAGCGCCGCGCGGACGCTCGCCCGCATGGAGCGGTTCGCTTCCAACTGCTGCGCAAACACCTCCGGGAAGCCGCCGCCCAGGTACAGCCCGCCCAAGCCCTCCGGCAGGCGTTCATCCTGAAGGGGAGAGAAGTAGACCAGCTTCATGCCCGAAGCCGTCAGCATCCGGAGGTTTTCCTCGTAGTAGAAGCTGAACGCCCGGTCCCGCGCCACGCCCAGCCGGTAGCCGCTGCGGTCGGGCAAAGACTTCCGAGTGCCTTTCAGCGGCGGCGCGAGCGCGGCGAGGCGGAGAATGGCGTCCAGGTCCACCGTCTCAAGCGCAAGCTGCGCAGCTTTTTCGATCTGCCGGGAAAGCGCCTCCGTCTCCTCCGCCGGGACCAACCCCAGGTGGCGGCTTTTGAACGTTAGTTCCGCGTCCTTTTTCAGATACCCCACGCCGGGCAGCCCCGTGTATTCCTCGATAGCGTCCCGCACCAGCTTGTAGTGCCCGAGGGAGGACACGCGGTTGACCAGCACCCCCGCAAGGCCGCTGTTGCGCTTGAAGCGGAGGAACCCCAACGCCGTCGCCGCCGCGCTGGCCGCGCCGCCCGACGCATCCACCACGAGCAGCGCGGGCGTGCGGGTGTCCACAGCCATCTTCCAGGTGGAGCAGGCAAAGTTCCGGGCGTGCATCCCGTCATAGTAGCCCATCACGCCCTCGACGACGGCGATGTCGGCGCGCTCCTCGCCCGCGCGCAGGATGGAGCTCACGGTGGAGTCGTCCATCAGGTGGCCATCCAAATTGTCCGAGGGTCGGCCGCAGGCGGCCTGATGGAAGCCGGGGTCGATGTAATCCGGCCCCACCTTGAAGGGCGAGACTGTTAGCCCCTTTTCCCGGAGCGCGGCCATGATCGCCAGCGTCACGGTGGTCTTGCCGCAGCCGCTCATCGTACCCGCGATCATGATCCTCAAGCTCTCACCCCCTCGATGCCGTACATGAGGGCGTTCACGATGGCCGCGGCCACGTTGCTGCCGCCGCGCCGCCCCATGGAAACGATGGCGGGGAGGCCGCTTAGCCACAGCTTCTCCTTGGCCTCCACCACGTTCACAAACCCTACGGGCGTGCCGATGACGGCGATGTCCTCCGCCGCGCCGCACTCAAACAGCGGCGTCAGGAACGACGGCGCGTTGCCGCAGACGATGAGTTTTGGCCCGGGGAGCTTCAGCGCGCGCTCCATCGAGACCCGCGCCCGCGTGACGCGCCGTGCGGCGGCCTCTTCCGCCACAGCTTCCAGCGCCATGAAGCAGGCGGTCTGAACGCCCAATTTCTGGGCGGCGGCCTTGTTGAAGCCCGCCAGCGCCATGTTGGTGTCGGTCACCACCAGCGCGCCGTTTTTCAACATTCCGCGCATTTTCGGCACGACGCCCGGCGTAAAGCGTAAGGATTCGGCAAAGCCAAAGTCCGCCGTCGCGTGGATCACGCGCTTGACGATCGGGGCGACCTCCGCGGGAAGCGGGAAGGGCAGCTCCGACTCGATGATTTCCATGCTCTTCTTTTCAATTTCCATCGGTTCCATGCACGCGCTCACCCTTTCGCCATCGATTTTGATCCCGGCGGATCCGCCCGCTGACGCCCAGGACTTCCGCGCCGTCCAGGAACGCCGCGTCGATCTCCAATGCGCCGCGGACCCGCGCCTCGCAGTATTCCGCCGCCGCGTCTGCGAGCCTGTCCCACACCGCCTGATATCTCGCGCCTCGGATCGCCTCCACCATCGCCTCGGTGGTCTTGCAGCCGTGCACGCTCTCCACCAGCGCCCAGGGCGCGCCCATCCGCGCCAGCACCGCGATCACCGCCTCCCGCCGCGCGTCGGCGTAGAGGTTGTGGGTCTGCATCACGCCCGCCGAGACCTTGACGAGCTTGCCCGGATGCCCCGCGACCAGAAGCCGCGTAAAGCCCAGCCGCGCCGCCTCGTCCAGCGCGAAGCCCACGAAGTTGCTCATCTGCGCGACGGGGACGGTGGGGAAGGCGCGCTTTGCCGCCTCCTCGCCCTGGTTTCCAAACGTCAGCGCCAGCGCCTCGCGGCCCCTCGTGCGGTGCACGCGAAGCTCCAGTTGGATGGTCTCCTTCAGCGCCTCCTCGCTCATGGGCCGGACGACGCCGGTGGTACCCAGGATGGAAAGCCCGCCCTCGACGCCGAGCCGAGGGTTGAACGTCTTCCGCGCCAGCGCCGCGCCGCCGGGGATGGACACGGTGACCACCGCCGATGCCGGGCCGAATACGCTGCGCACCGCCCGCTCGATCATTTCCCGCGGCGCAGGGTTGACCGCGGCCTCGCCGGGCGGCAGCTTCAGCCCCGGCCCGGTCACGACGCCCACGCCCTCGCCCGCCCGGAAGCTGACCGGCCCCGGCCGCTCACCCGGCTCCACCCGCGCGCGCACCTCACAGCCGTTTGTGATGTCCGGGTCGTCGCCCGCGTCCTTGATCACGCCGCAGGTGAAGTCATCGTGCGGGAGGATCTCCGGCGCGAAGGATCGCCCATCCGGCAGCACAATCTCCACCCTCGGCGGGCACTCGCCGTCCCGGCGCGTGAGGCAGCTGGCCAGCGCCGCGGCCGCCGCACACGCGCCTGTGGTGAAGCCCTCCCGCATCATTTCCGATACCCCCGGGGCGTGACCAGCCTGCCATTTTTCAGGAGGGTCTGGTTGCTCCCGACGACGACGGTGGTGAACATGTCCACCTGCTCGTCCCGGAGATCTGCGAGCGTCAGGATTTTCTTCTCCTGCCCATCCCGCGCAATGTTGCGCACCCAGCCGCAGGGGGTCTTGCCCGGTTTGTGGCGCAGCAGGATGTCCGCCGCCCGCTGGAGGGGGTCCGAGCGCGACCGGCTGGCGGGGTTGTACAGTGCGACCGGAAAATCCCCCAGGCCCGCCGCGTTCAGCCGATTTTCGATCACCGCCCAAGGGGTCAGAAGATCCGAGAGACTGACGATGGCGAGGTCGCCCGAGAGCGGCGCGCCCAGCACTGCCGAGGCCGCCAGCGCCGCCGTCACGCCCGGCACGATTTCGATTTCGTCTGCTTCGTCCGATAGTTCCAGGATCAGGCTGGCCATGCCGTACACCGACGCGTCGCCCGAGCAGACGACAGCGACGTCTTCCCCTCCCGGGAAAACTTCAAGGCTTTCTGACACCGGGCCACTTCGCCCGTCATGCCGTTTTCAAACACGGGTTTTTCCGGAAATTCCGCGCTTATCTGGTCGATGTAGGCGGCGTAGCCCACCAATATATGGGCCTGCCGGACGGCCTCGGTCGCGGCGGCTGTGCGCATTATTGCGTCGCCCAGTCCCAGCCCCACCACGTAGATCATGTGTCTTCCTCCCCGGCCAGCGCCAGCGTCACGCCTTCGTACTTCGTCTTGCCCGTGAGCAGCCGCCCGCCGGAGGCCAATGCCGCCGCTCGCTCGCACACGTTGTCCACCCCAACGGTCTGCCTGACGTACTCAGAGCGCGCAAAGAGGCCTGGGGCTTTGGAAAGTTCCACCGCCGAATAGGTCAGAAGCGGCAGTCGGTATTACGCGCAGAAGACTTGAAACGCGGGTTCGTCCGCCTTGAGGACGATGGTCGCCAGCGCGCGCACCGAGAGGAGCGACACGCCCGAAGATTTCAGAAAGTCCAGCGCGTTTTCCTCGAAGCGGTTCGGGAGCACGCCCCGGCGGCAACCCGCGCCGATGACCAGCGTGCGGGGCCGGAGCACCAGCGTCACTGGAAACGGCGGCGTCAGAAGCCGCTCGGTGATCATCACGCCCACCGGCTTTCCGGAGAGCGCCGCCGCCGAAACCGCCCGGATGGCCGAGGGGTTTTCGATGGCGCAGCCGTTTTTGACCGCCCAATGGTCAATGGCGGGCAGGCCGTTTAAGTCCGTCGCGGTGGTGATGACGGCTTCCGCGCCGGTCTTTTCCGCGATGGCAAGCGCCAGATCGTTCGCGCCGCCGATGTGCCCGGACAGGATGGTGATCACATGGCGGCCCAACTCGTCCATCACCAGCACGGCGGGGTCAGTGAGCTTTGAGCGGATGTGAGGCGCGATGGCGCGCACCGCGATGCCCACAGCGCCGATGAAGAGCAGCGCACCGCCCGTTTGAAACGCCTCCGCCGCCCAGTTCAGGACGCTCGCGGGCCGCTCGACAGGACGCCCAGCTTTTCGCTCCATGCCGCGCCCCGGTCCGTGAACGCCGCCGCCTTGAGGGTCATGGCCATGAATACATGGGTAGGCGCGGGGAGGTTCTGAAGTGCCTCGGGCGCGGTTCCGGGGACGGCGGCAAGGTTCGTCGCGAAGAATTTCTGGGCGTTCATTTGAATCAGCGAAAGAGCTTCTTCGTCCCGCTCCACCCCGTAGACGGCCCCTTCCGGGTACTGACGCGCGCACGCCACCGACACGCCGCCGGCGCCCGCGCCCACGTCCCACACCACCGAATCGGGCTTCAGCTTGAGTGCGGCGACGGCGAGCGTGCGCATCCCTTTCTTGGTCATCGGCGTCTTCCCGCGGACGAATTCGCCGTCCGGAATCCCGACGTCCGGCAGGCCCTTGACCGGGCGGGGATTGAGCACTCTCGTCAGGCACAGCGGGTCGAAGATTTCTCCCTCGATCGCCTCCGGCGCTCCGGAAACGACGCGCCCGTCCGGATAGCTCAGCCGTTCGCCCACGGCGATTTCCACACCGGAGATGCCGCTTTCCCGGAGCGCGGCGCACAGCCAGGCGGGGTTGTGCCGCGCATCGCAGAACAGGAACGTGCGCTCATGGGTGCGGACGGCATGCGCCAGCGCGCTTCCGGACAATTCCCGCCCGTGGGCGCTCAGAATGGCGGCATCCTGCCAAGGTTCTTTAAGTGCCGGGCACAGGGACTACAGCGCGCCGACGCCCGGAATGACCGATAGATTCTCCCGGCCAAACGCACGGGAAAGTGTAGGCAGGAGGCTATACAGCGCCGGATCGCCGGAGACCACGACGGCGAGCTTCGCGCCCAGCTTCCAATGCGAGCGCATCTCCTCCAGCGCGCGCTCCAGCGGCTCCGGCGCCCGACGCTTTCCGCCCGCGAGATGCGCGTGCCTTTCGGCGGCGTAGACGATTTCCGCCCGAGCGATCTCCGCCCGCGCCTCGTCCGTCAGGCAGCCTTCGCCGCCCGGCCGCGCCGATCATCCGGACCTTTTCCATGTTCCCTCCAAACAAAAATGCCTCCCTGCGTGTGCAAGGAGGCATATCGATTCACATTCTTCTACGCCAAAAAGGCGTAGCTGCTCTGCGAGTTCGGCATGGCGTTCTCCATTGCCCGAGAACTATCCGATTCAGAGCAGGCAGGTCTCCTGACTTATGACTGGCGGCGCGCCGCCCGCGAGAACGCCTTCTCAAGCCCAAGGGCTCAATGGCATTGTATCCTCGCACCCGTCAAATACAGTAATGGCTGTTGTACCGGAATTTCACCGGTTTCCCTCTTCGCTCACCGGGGCTGAAAGCCCGTAGCGAAACCATGCTCTATATTCGATTTTCGCACTAATTATTGCACATGGACGCGCTAAAGTCAAGGCGCGATCAAATTCAACTTCATTTGGCGGCCTTCCTCGAGCCGATGACGGTCACAATACCCTGGATTCTTTTTCGCGGGCTTCCGGTAGATCAATGCGGTGAATCAGGCCATCCTATGATTCGGTTGAAAGGTTGCCGAATGGCGCGGAGGCTCAAGCAGCGTATAGCAAAATTTGATGTGGGTTTGCCT
Source organism: Bacillota bacterium (assembly GCA_023416655.1). Taxonomy (GTDB): domain Bacteria; phylum Bacillota; class Clostridia; order Christensenellales; family Aristaeellaceae; genus JAEZHK01. The sequence continues at coordinate 27,647 of JAEZHK010000127.1, read as the reverse complement.
TGAAATGTGCTATACTGGTTCGTGACAACATGGGAACCGGAGGCTGTTTATGCCCGGATTCAAAGAGTTGGTGCTGAGCGCGTCTCTGCAGATCTATGAATATGGAATCCATATTCGCAAGGAAATGATTGCGGAGGGACGCTGTTTTCCGTTTTATGTGATGAGTTACATTCAGGAGGGGCAGGCGCTTCTGCGGGCCGAGGGCAGCGATCATCCGCTGGGGCCGCGCAGCGTGATCCTGGTGCCTCCGGGAATGATGCACGATCATATCAAAATGGGCGATGCGCCAACGGTTTTCATGTGGTGGCACTTCGACTACAAGCTGTATGAAACATTGGACGTGCTGAAGCTGCTTGGGCTGCCGCTGGTGTTCGAGCTGCGCGACGCGCAGGCGCAGGCGTTTGAGGCGGCTTTCGCGCGTCACAACGATGTGATGGGCAATGCGGTCACGCTCGAAAATGCAATCCTGAAGCGGTCGAGCGCGCTCGAAATTATGGCAAGGCTTCTGGGCGCGGCGGAGGAAGCGCGCAGGAGCGACGAGCTTTTGAGGATCCCGGACTGCTTCCGGGAGATGCTGGAAATGATCCTGTCGCTGAAGGAACCGGGGCTTTCGCTGGATGTATTCGCAAAGAAGTTCAACATGCACCCCACATACCTGAGCAACCGGTTTTCCAGCTATTACGGCGTCGCGCCCGTCGCGCTTCATCGAAAGGTCCTGCTCAAGCGCGCGCAGGACATGCTTGCCATCCGGGGTATGACCGTCGGCGAGGTTGCCGATGCGCTCGGATTCAAGAGCGCGTCGGCGTTCTCCCGTTTTTTTTCGACAAAATTAGGGATGTCGCCCTCTAAGATGCGGCAGGTTAATGGCAGACCGGGCGATACCGAACACTTTTAAAGATCCGGTTTTTCGGATGTACAGATGGCTGGATGCCTGACATGTGGAATGTGATGGAGAGAAATCCAAAACAATCCACATTTGTTTTACGTGCAGCGGCAATAAAATTGTGCAAAAAGCTTGAAAGTGTTCGGGGAGTATATCCGTTTATCATGATGATCTCGGGCGTATATTCGCCGAGCCGAAAAACTGTAAAACTGTGATATTTGAGTGTGATGGTGTTATTGCTTTTCATTCTGTAAACAGATATAGTATTATTACAGTTTGTGAGTGCTTTGATTTACAAATGGACGGAGCGTGCATTTATGCAGAAGTTGATTCGGGTTGGGATGCTGGGGATGGGCAATATGGGGCGAGCGCACGCCGCGCGGCTGAGAAAGCTGCCGGCGGTTGAAATCGTGGCCCTGTGCTCCTGGCCTATTGACGATGCCGTTCATTACAACGAGGCGAATGGTACGGTCTACCCGGTGTTCAGCGATTTTGACACGATGCTGGACGCCGCTCCGATGGACGTGCTCTACGTCTGCCTGCCGCCGTTTGCGCACAGCGGGCAGCTCGAAAAGGCGGCCTTGCGGGGCATCCACATCTTCGAGGAGAAACCCATCGCCATCAGCGTGGAACGCGGGCAGAGCATGGTAGACGCCGTCCGCACATCGGGCGTCAAGACCCAAATCGGCTATCATATGCGCTTTGGCGGCGCGGTCAAGCGCCTCAGGCAGCTCATCGAAGATGGAACCGCCGGGCGCCCCACGCTGTACAGCGCCAACTATGAGTGCAATAGCCTGCACACCCCCTGGTGGATCGACGTGAACAAGAGCGGCGGGCAGGTGCTCGAGCAGATCATTCATCTCTACGACATGGCGCTCTACCTCATGGGCGATGCCGCAAGCGTAACCGGCTTTGTGACCAACCTGTGCCATACGACTGTTCCGGGCTACACGGTGGAGGACACCAGCGCGGTGGCGATCCGGTTCCGGTCCGGCGCGCTGGGCACGATCACCGGCAGCAACTGCGCGATCCCCGGGCGCTGGGACGGCCACTTCCGCGTCGTGTTTGAAAACCTGGTGGCAGACTTCTTCGACCACGACCACGGCAAGCTGACCTTCACCAAGGAGGGCAACCGCGAGGAGATCCTCGATTTCAAAACTGAAGTGACCTTCGACGAGGACGAGTACTTCATGGCCGTGGTGCGCGGCGAGAAACCCGAAATCACGCCCATTACCGACGGATTCAGCGGCCTGCGCCTGGTGGCGGGCGCGACGCAGTCGTCCCGCGAGGGCGGGAAGACCATCCAGTTGTAATCCCTGCGCGAAGGCGCACGGAAATAGCGCAAAGCACATGCATCGAAAGGAGACTGTATCCATGAGGAAGATTCTGGCGGTACTCATCATGGCTTGCCTGCTCGTCGGCATGGCCGCACCGGTGGCGATGGCCGAAGAAAAGATCACCCTGGACTGGTGGGTTACGGACGTGGCCACCCTGGTGGAGATCTATGAGAAGGTCGCCGCAGCCTATGAGGCAGAGCACCCGAATGTGGACATCCGCATCTCCTCCTACACCGATCAGTACGATGAGAAGCTCAAGAGCGCGCAGGCCGCGGGCCAGGCGCCGGACATCTACATCGAGGCGGTGCTGGCCAACGGCGTGACCTCGAACATGTTCCTGGATCTGACGCCGTACATGGAGCGCGACGGCTTCAAGCCCGAGGAGATTTACTACCAGCCCTACATGGACTATATGTGCAAGTATCAGGACAAGTACTACGCGCTGCCGCGCGACATCTTCTCGCTGGCGATCGTGTACAACAAGGACCTGTTTGACGAAGCGGGCGTGGCCTATCCCCAGGAGGGCTGGACGCTGGAGGATCTGCGCGAGACCGCCAAAAAGCTCACCGTGCCCGAGAAGAAGCAGTACGGCGTGATCCTGCCGGAGATCTGGAGCCTCTTCAACATGCTGTGGTCCTTCGGCGGCGACATGTGCAACGAGGACGCCACCATGGCGACGGGTTTCATCAATTCCGAAGGCACCGCGAAATTCATGCAGTACATTCAGGACATGATCTTTGTCGACAACTGCGCCCCCACGCCGCAGCAGCTCGAGAGCTTCGGCGGCACCGAGCAGGAAGGCGGCTCCGGCAACATCTTCATGCTGGGCAAGCTGGGCATGATGGCCGTTGAGCGCTACGCGGTGGGCGACTTCCTGGAGGCGGAGATGAACATCGGCGCGGTCTCCATGCCGGTGGGCCTGGACGGCAAGAGCTGGACCTACGCCTCCGCGCCCAGCTGGTCGATCGCCGCGACCACCAAGCACCCGGACGAGGCCTGGGACTTCCTGAAGTTCGCCTTCGGCCCGGAGGGCAGCAGGCTCCTGGCTGAGACCCACTTCTTCTTCCCCTGCGTCAAGCAGGTGGCCGAGGAACTGAGCTTTGACAAGGATCCGCTGGACAGCGTGTTCTTCGCGCAGCTCGACGAGAGCCGCCAGACCAAGCTCGCGCCCTGGTGGCGCCGCCCGGCCGATTGGGTTGGCGTGTACAGCCCGCCGGTACACGACGGCTGGGATGTCGCTTGGGAGGAAATCATGTTCAACCAGGCCGACGTTCAGGAGACGCTGGACATGGCCGCCGAGGAAATCGACATGGGCATCGAGGATTATATCCGCCAGGCTGGCAAATAAGTATCGAGCGGTTGACGGGGGGCGGCGCGAAGGCGGCTCGCCCCCTTCGCTTCGCCTACACAAGGAGGAGATGACCGATGACCGCAGTGGCAAAGCCCGCTCGGCGCAGGATGAGCCCGCTCGCAAGGCGAGAGGCGATCGACGGGTACATTGGCATTCTGCCGTGGCTGATCGGGTTTCTGGCGTTTACGCTGCTTCCGCTTTGCGCCGCGGTGGGCCTGAGTTTCTGCTACTGGGACATTCTGACGCCGATCCGCTGGGCGGGGGTAGAGAACTATCTCAACATCCTCCGGGATCCGCTGGTGAAGAACGCGCTGTGGAACACGTTCCGCTACACCGTCGTGGTCGTGCCGGCCACCACCGCGCTGGGGCTGGCCATCGCGATGATGCTCAACCAGCGGACCAAGGGCATCCTGTTTTTCCGCATTGTGTACTACCTGCCGTCGGTGTTGCCGGGCGTGGCGGTCGCGATGCTTTGGATGTGGATGTTCAATCCGGATTTCGGCGTGATCAACACCATGCTCAGCTACCTCGGTATCCAAGGGCCTGCGTGGCTTAACGACAAGGCTTGGGCGATGTGGGCCATCGTGATCCGCGCTTGCTGGGGCGTGGGCGGCGGCATGATCCTGTTCCTGGCAGCGCTGCAGGGCGTGCCGGAGAGCTACTATGAAGCCGCCACCATCGACGGCGCCAATGCCTGGCACCGCTTCCGGCACATCACCTTCCCGATGATCACGCCAACCATCTTCTACTTTGTGATCACGGGCGTGATTGGCTCGCTTCAGGAATATGTGCTGTTCCGCGTGATGACCAACGGCGGCCCCGCGCGAACCACGCAGACACTTGTGTTTTATCTATACGGCAAGGCGTTTCAGGATTACACCATCGGGTATGCCTCCGCGCTGAGCTGGGTGGTGTTCTTCATCGCGCTGGTCATGACACTGCTTTTGTTCAAGAGCTCCAGCTGGGTCTACTACGAGGGGGGAGATGAGCACAGATGACCGACGCAAAAGCCGGCTACCACGGCAGCATCAAGCGCAGGAAGCGCCTTGCGTCCATCGCGTGCTTCGTCATTCTGGCGCTGGGCTCGCTGATGTTTCTGATCCCCTTCTTCTGGATGCTGTCCACATCGCTCAAGAGCAAGGCCGAGATCTTCTCGTTCCCGGTGATCTGGATCCCATCCACCTTCCACTGGGAGAACTATACCCGCGCGCTGACCGTGCTGCCCTTTGGGCGCTACTTTGCCAACACCTTCTTCATCGCGTTTTGCCGCATCGCGGGGCAGGTCGTCGCCTGTTCGATCGTGGCGTTCTCTTTTGCGCGGCTCAAGTTCCCCGGGCGGAACGCGCTGTTCATGGTGATGCTGTCGACGCTCATGCTGCCCGGCATCGTGACCATGATCCCGTCGTTTGTGGTGTTCACCAAGATCGGGTGGATGAACAGCTGGCTGCCGCTGATCGTGCCGATGCTGTTTGCCACGCCGTACAACACATTCCTCCTCAGGCAGTTCTACATGACGCTGCCGCGGGATCTGGACGAGGCCGCGAAGCTGGACGGCTGCACCAACTGGGGCATCTTCCTGCGCGTGCTGTTCCCGCTCACCATCCCGGCGGTCACCGCGATCGTGGTGTTCCAGTTCATGGACGCCTGGAACGATTTCATGGGCCCGCTGCTCTACCTGCGCGATTCCGAGCTCTACACGGTATCTCTGGGCCTGTCGCTGTTTCAGGGCAAGATCCGCACCGAGTGGCAGCTGCTCATGGCCGCCTCGGCGGTCGCGATGGTGCCTTCGCTGATCCTGTTCGCGGTGGCGCAGAAGTACATCATCGGAGGAATCGCCCTGACCGGCATCAAGGGCTGATCCCAGAAAATTCAACAAGAATTGAGGAAAACCACATGCAGCTTAAGGAAATTTTCGGCTCCGAACCCAGGAAACTCGGCTACAGGGCGTACACGGACGGCCCCATCCCGGCGAACAAAGTCCGGGTACAGGTGGAGCACGCCGCGCCCAAGCACGGCACGGAGTTCACCCACTTCCGCGGCGAGGATCCGTTCATGGAGAACCGCTACGACGAGGAATGGATGTGCTTTCTGCCCGACGAGGAGGCGAAAAAGCGCCCGTTCGGGTTCCGGCCCGGCAATATCTGGGTCGGCACCATCACGGAAATTGGCGCGGACGTCAAGGCGGACCTCAAGGTCGGCCAGCGCGTGTCGGGCTACGGGCCGCTGAAACCCACCCACACCACCGATCCGGGCAACTGCCGTCCCATGCTCGAGGGCATGACCTGGAAGCAGGCGGTTTGCTACGACCCGGCGCAGTTCGCGCTGGGCGGCATCCGCGACGGGCATGTGCGCCTCGGCGACAACGTGGCGGTGATGGGCCTGGGCGCGATCGGGTTGATCGCGGCGCAGATGGCCAAGCTTTCGGGCGCGGCGATGGTGATCGTGTGCGACCCGATCGAAAAACGTCGGAAAGCCGCGCTGGAAAACGGCGCCGACGTGGCGCTGGACCCCAGCGCCTGCGACGCGGGGCTGGAAATCAGAAAGCTCACCGGCAAGCGCGGCGCGGACGTGATCCTCGAGACTTCGGGGAGCTATTCCGCACTGCAGGCGGCCATCCGCGGCTGCGCATACGCTGGCAACATCGCGGTGGTCGGCTGGTACAAGGAGTGCCACGGCGCTCTGGACCTTGGGCGAGAGGCGCACTTCAACCAGCCCAACATTCTGCTCTCCCGCGCCTGCTCCGAGCCAAACCGGGACTACCCGCGCTGGGATTTTGCGCGCATGTGCAAGGTGTGCTGGGACATGCTCTGCAGCGGGCAGCTCAAGTGCGAAAACATCGTCGATCCGGTGGTGCCCTTTGAGCAGGCGGCTGATATGTACATGCACATCGAACAGAATCCCAATGAAAGCGTGAAAATGGGCGTGGATTTTTAAGCCCGACGCGACCGGGGGCGGGTGAAAGCCCGCCCTCCTTTTAGGAGAAGAGGGTTATCAATGCGAAGGTTGTTGGCGCTTCAACTGGCGCTGTGCTTTGTGATGGCGTGCACGCCTGCTTCGGCGGAGGGACTGCGGCTATTGCCGGTGGAACAATTCGAAGACTGGTATTATTCGAACCCCTCCGGCATCCGGGACATCGGCGACCCGCAGATTTTTTTCGCGGAGGGCGCTTACTGGTGCGTCGCCACGTCGTCCGCCTTTGGCTACCGGATCTGGCGCAGCGAAGACCTGGTGAACTGGGTCTGCCAGGAAGAGCCCGCCTACAGCCGTTCCAAGGAATCCTGGTCGCGCGGGAACTTCTGGGCGCCGGAGATTTACCCCTACAAGGGCCGCTACTACCTGTTCTACTCGGCGCGCTGCAAGGGCAAGTGGGATGGCATGCGCATCGGCATCGCCGCCGCGGACCATCCACAGGGACCCTATTTGGATCTCGCTCCTGAGCCGCTGTTTGATCCCGGCTACTCGGTGATCGACGCCAGCTTTTTCGTGGATGACGATGGTACGCCCTACCTGTTCTATGCCCGCGACTGCTCCGAGAACGTGGTGGACGGCGTGCATGAAAGCCATGTCTACGGCGTCAGGCTCAAGGACGACCTGACCGCGCTGGACGGCGAACCGGTAGCGCTCACCCGCCCGGATCAGGCTTGGGAAAAGGACTCCGGGCCGGACTGGCTCTGGAACGAGGGCCCCATCGTGCTCAAAAACGCGGGCCGGTACTGCCTGTTTTACAGCGCCAACTTCTATGCTTCGAAGGAATATGGCGTCGGCACCGCGGTGGGGGACAGCCCGCTGGGGCCTTACAAAAAGGATGCGGGCAACCCGCTGATGCGGTTTGTGGAGCGGGACGGCGAAACGCTCGTTTCCGGTCCGGGCCACAACGCCTTTTTGACCACGCCGACGGGAGCGGAAACCTTCATCGTCTACCACACGCACACGGACCCCAAGCTGGCCGGGGCCAACCGCCAGATGTGCCTGGACCGCATGGGGTTCCTCGACGACGGGACGCCCTATGTGAACGGCCCGACGCTGTTTCCGCAACTCAAGCCCCTCGAAATGATTGGCGCAGGCAGCCTGCTTCCGAAAGCAGCGTCCGATGGGCAGGCCGCGGAATGCCTTCGCGACGGAGACTATGGCCTAAGCCCGCTCGGCGGGCCAGTCGGACGGTCGTTTCAAGGCGAGGCGGCCTTCCGTTGGAGCGAACCAGTTTCGGTCCAGGCGCTTTTGATCTACCCCGCGCCGGGCGCGTCGGGCAAATGCAGCCTTTCGCTGGGCGGCGACCAGACGCTGACGTTCGAACTTTCAGAACTTCCAAAGCTGCCAGGCGCGTGCTTCAGGTTCCACTTCGAGCCGGTCACAGCCTCGGAGCTGACGATTCAAACGGAGGGCGAGCTCTGCGAAGTCATCGCGCTGGGGGTATAAATTTGGCGCGTCTCGCGAGACCAACAGCAATACTGGAGGAGATTCATCAATGAAAATCACGTTTCTGGGCGCTGGCAGCACGATCTTTTCGCGCAACGTTCTGGGCGACTGCATGGCCAGCAAGGCCTTGGTTGAGGATGGGCTTGAGATTTCGCTCTACGACATCGACGGCATCCGCCTGTCGGAGAGCGAGCGCATCATCCGGGCCATCGACAAGGGGCTGGGCGCCGGCGCCGCCATCAAAAGTTATTTGGGCGTGGATAACCGCCGGGAGGCGCTGAGGGGCGCGGACTTCGTGGTCAACGCCGTGCAGATCGGCGGTTACGACCCCTGCACCATCATTGACTTTGAAATCCCCAAGAAGTACGGTCTGCGCCAGACCATCGCCGATACGCTGGGCATCGGCGGCATCATGCGGGCGCTCCGAACAATTCCTGTGATGGAGGACTTCGCCCGGGATATCGAGGCGGTTTGCCCGGACGCGTGGCTGCTCAACTACACCAACCCCATGGCCATGCTGACCGGCTATATGCAGCGCTACACCGGTGTGAAGACCGTAGGCCTCTGCCACAGCGTGCAGGTGTGCGTGGAGCACCTGTTCCGGGATCTGGACATGAAGGAAATGGTGCCCGGCCACAAAGAACTGATCGCGGGCATTAATCACATGGCGTGGCTGCTTGAGATTCGGGACAAACATGGCAACGACCTGTACCCGGAAATCAAGCGGCGCGCAAAGGAAAAGGCGCTTCAGGGCGGCAAGTTCCACGACTACGTGCGGTACGATTACATCGACAGGCTGGGCTACTACTGCACCGAGTCCTCGGAACACAACGCCGAGTACAACCCGTTCTACATCAAGGCGCGGTATCCGGAACTGATCGGGCGGTTCCAGATCCCGCTGGACGAGTACCCCCGGCGCTGCGTGGAGCAGATCAACGGCTGGAAGGCGGAGAGCGAGAAGCTGCTCAGCCAGGATACGCTGGACCACCCGCGCTCCGCGGAGTACGCCAGCCACATCATGCAGGCGATGCTCACCAACCAGCCCTACAAGATCGGCGGCAATGTGCTGAATGTTGGTGGCCTGATCGAAAACCTGCCCGATGACGCCTGCGTGGAGGTGCCATGCCTGGTGGACGGCTCGGGCATCGCGCCCTGCCGCGTGGGGCGGCTGCCGGTGCAGCTGGCGGCGATGAACATGACCAACGTGAACGCGCAGCTGTTGACCATCGAAGCGGCCAAAACCAGGAAAAAGGAACACATCTACCACGCCGCAATGCTGGATCCCCATACCGGTGCGGAGCTATCCATCGACGACATCGTGAAGATGGTGGACGAATTGATCGAAGCCCACGGAGAATGGCTGCCCAAGTTCCGGTAATACGTCTGCGATAAGGTTGCGGCGCGGGCCTGTTGCGTCCCGCGCCGCTTCCTGTTTCTGATAATGCGGAAAATGGAATTGCCGAACAATGGAACGACCTTCGGGGCGAGTGCCCCGCCTATCTCAACGGTGGAAGTGCAACTGAAGCCCATGCAAGAGGAGGGCCTAAGCTGCCCACCTTTGTACGCCGCCTGCACGCATCAAGGCGGCAAGTTTGAATTGGACGTCGTTGCGCTGCCCCTCCGGATCGTATCAGGAAGCGAAAAGAGCGCCTGCGGAACGAGTTGCCGGGCAGGTGGAGTGGCAAGGGTTCGGTCAGCGCATTCAGCCAGCCCATGGGCAGCTGCGCGAGCGGAACATCTTCCGGCATGTGCGCGGTCTCCCAAGCATATATCCGACCGTTTACATGGCGCGACGGCTCGGCAATGACGTAGCCACCCTCGGCTCGCACGTCGATTGGGCGAGCTTACGGGCGCTGTTGCGCACATCCACCGCACGGCGCGCGTTTCCGTGCGCATTAGACAAGACGACAAGAACATGCCGAAAATGCGAACTGATGCGGATTGCATCAAGACTATGTATCCTGACACCCATGAAATAACGATCCGGATTTGATACCAATGTTCTGCCGATCACCCGCCCATACTGGGTTACCCCCTTTTCTCATATCATTATGTTTGCTGGAGCGAGTTTACCCACTATTATTGTTTGAATATTGTTATAAAATATGATACATTTGCGTAAAAGCAAACGGGGTGATGAGCAGTGAGGTATTATGCTCATTCTCTGGATTCAAGGCCGGATGATGAATGGCAGTCGCTCACCGCACACATGAATGGCACCGCGGAGCTTGCGGGCGCTTTCGCGAATGGCTTCGACGCTGGTGAACTTGCGCGCGCTTCTGCGCTGCTGCATGATTACGGCAAGGCGACCGGGAGCTTTCAGGCGAGGCTTCGGGGAGCCTCCGCGAAGGTGGATCACTCTACAGCCGGAGGACAAGAGGCGGTCAGGCGGTACGGCAAAGGCTTTGGTTATCTTCTTTCCTACGCGATTCTGGGCCACCATGCGGGGCTTCCGGACGCGGGCAGCGACCAGAGTCTGGATGGAACGCTGATCGGAAGGCTCTCCCAGCGGCTCAAGGAAGCGCCCGACCCCGACGCGCTCGCCTCCCTGCCGGAATTACTAAAGCTTCCTTTTCAGGACCCGGCCCGCGTCGACCCGTTCTCCATCGCCACTCTGATCCGCATGATCTATTCCACGCTTGTGGACGCCGACAGCCTGGATACGGAGCGCTTCTGCGACCCGGAGAAGTTCTCTCTTCGGTCTCCGGGCGCGTCCATGGGCGAATTGTCCGTCCGGCTCGCGCGATACCTATCGGGGCGGTTCCCCCCGCCGTTTTCAGCCGGGGATTCATCCAAGGAATCCCAAATTGGGCTTCTCCGAAGCCAAATCCTCGCCAAGTGCGCCGGGTCTGGTTCGTTGCCACAAGGCTTTTATACGCTGACCGTGCCCACCGGCGGCGGCAAGACATTCTCCAGCCTCTCGTTCGCGCTGAACCACGCTGCGGCCCACGGCCTTTCGCGGGTGATCTACGCCATCCCCTTCACCAGCATCATCGAGCAGAACACCGACGAGTTCATTGCCGCGCTGGGCGAGGAAAACGTGCTGGAGCACCATTCGGGCGTCTCCTTTGGCGACGGGGAGGACGAGGATGACCAGTCGCTCAGGTTGCGCCTGACTGCGGAGAACTGGGACGCGCCGCTCATCGTGACCACCAACGTGCAGTTCTTCGAATCGCTGTTCTCCAGCCGCCGTTCAAGGTGTCGCAAGCTGCACAACATCGCCGGCAGCGTGATTGTGCTGGATGAGGCGCAGATGCTGCCCTCCGACTTTCTAAGGCCTTGCCTCGCGGCGCTCGCCGAACTGGTGCGGCACTACCGCTGCACGGTGGTTCTTTGTACCGCCACGCAGCCCGCGCTTTCGGATTACTTCCCGGAAGACCTTCGCCCCCGCGAGATCATGGAAGCCCCGCTCGCATTGTACGAGGCGTTCCGAAAGGTGTGCATCGCGCGGGAGGGTACGCTGAGCCTCCCCGAACTGGCCGAAAGGATCGCGGGCGAAAGGCAGGCGTTGGCCATCCTCAACACGCGCGGCGCGGCGGCGGAGGCCTACGCGCTCATCGCAAAGGAGCCGGGTGCGTTCCACCTCAGCGCGCGGATGACGGCGGTGCACCGCTCTTTGAAGATTCAGGAGATCAAGGATTGCCTGAAGGCCGGGGCGCCCTGCCGCGTGGTCTCAACGCAGTTGGTTGAGGCGGGCGTGAATCTGGATTTTCCGGTGGTCTACCGGGCGGAGGCGGGGCTGGACTCCATCGTGCAGGCGGCGGGCCGCTGCAACCGGGAGGGAAAGCTGCCGGAAGGCGGACAGGTGCATGTGTTTGCGCTGGAGGGGCAAACGCTGCGGGGCTGGTTCAACCGCACCGCGCAGTACGGGCGGGAGGCGATGGACGCCTTTCAGGAGGATCCCCTTTCGCCGGAGGCCATCGCCCGGTACTTTTCCATGCTGTACGCCATGCACCCGCAGAATTTGGACGCCAAGGGCATTCTGGCCGCGCTGAACTCGGGCAGCGGGCCGAAAAACCTGCGCTTTCCGTTCAAGTCGGTGGACCGGGATTTTCAACTCATCGAGGACAACACCCACACCATCCTCGTTCCCCACGACGCGGAGAGCCTTGAAATCGCCGGGCGCGTCCGGGCGGGCTTTGCCAGCCGGGCGGACCTGCGCAGGCTGGGGCGCTACGGCGTCCAGTTCTACGATGGCGAGCTGAAGGAATTGCTCAAAACCCACAGCGTCGAACCCGTGGGCGACGCGTACCTCCTGACCGACCTGAGCCTTTACGACGCGAAGGAAAGGGGGCTTTTGCACATCGACGAGGGCGGATACCGTAACGATTTCCTCTACAACTAACGAAAGGAGGACGAACGTTTGGGCTATGGCATTCGTTTGAAAGTCTGGAGCGAGTACGCCTGCTTCACGCGGCCGGAGATGAAGGCCGAGCGCGTCAGCTACGACGTGATGACGCCTTCGGCGGCCCGCGGCGTGCTGGACGCGATCCATTGGAAGCCGGCGATCCGCTGGGTGGTGGACGGCATCACGGTGCTGAACGAGATCCGCTTCGACAACGTCCGGCGCAACGAGGTGAGCGCGAAGGCTCCGAAGCCCTCGGAGGCCGCGATGAAGGGGAATCCCGTGCCGCCGATCCAACTGAGCGCCGCGGACAACCGCCAGCAGCGCGCCACGCTGATGCTGCGGGAGGTGGCCTACGTCGTTGAGGCCCACTTCGTATTGACGGAGAAGGCCGGGTCAGACGACACCCCGGAGAAGCATTACAACATCGCGCTCAGGCGCATGCGGGAGGGGCAGTGCTTCCACCGGCCCTACCTGGGCTGCCGGGAATTCCCCGCCCACTTCGAATTGATTGAGGGGGACGCGCCCCCGTCGTTCTACCAGGGCGGCGATACGGACCTGGGCTGGATGCTCAACGACATCGACTTTGACGACGGGAAGACGGCGCGCTTTTTCCGGGCGAGAATGGTGAACGGACGCATCGCCGTGCCGCCGCTGAAGGGAGGCGGCGAGCCGTGATCCTGAACGCGCTCTACGACCTCTACAAGCGGCTCCGCGATGATCCGAAAGTCTCCATTGATGTGCCGGGACAATCCAAGACGAAGGTGGCCTTCGAACTGGTGCTGACGCCGGACGGGGCGCTTTACGGCGTGACGGATTTAAGGGTGCAGCAGGGCAAGAAGCTGCAGCCCGTGGAAATGATGGTGCCGTTCCAGGTCAAGCGCACCAGCGGGGACTGCGCGTACTTGCTATCCGACAAAGCGGACTACCTCCTTGGCATCGGAGCGGAAGGCGTGCCTACCGAAGATTCACTGCGCAGGTTCTCCCTGTCCAAGGCGCAGCACGAGAAGGCGCTTTCCGGCGTTCCGGGCGCGGAACCGGTGCTGACATTCCTTCGGACATGGAAGCCGGAGGAGGCTTTATCCAACCCCCACCTGAAGGAGCGCTTCGCCGACCTGGCTTCCGGCTCGCTCATGGTCTTCCGCGTGGCGGGCGAGAGCGCGCGCGTGCACCAGAAGGATGCGGTGGTCGCCGCCGCGGGCGGCTTCATGGAGGGGGAGGCCAAGACCGACGCTGCTTTCTGCCTTGTCACCGGCGAAAGAACCCAGGTCTCCCAGGTGCACAGCTCGATCAAGGGCGTCCGGAACGCCCAGTCCTCCGGCGCGGCGCTGGTCTCCTTCAACTGCGACGCCTTCACCTCCTACGGCAAGGCGCAGAGCGTCAACGCCCCCGTCTCGGCGGACGCCGCCCGCGGCTATGTGGCGGCGCTCAACTGGCTGCTTGCCGATCCAAAGCACCGTGTGCAGCTGGGCGACGCGACCACGGTGTTCTGGTCGGAGGAACCCGCAGCGGAGACGCTGATGCCCGAACTGCTCGGCCAGAGCTTCGACGCGGGCGGCAATGGGGAGTCGGACGAGACGAGGCAGAGGATGCAGGACATCCTGACGCGCGTCGCCCTCGGCGCGCATGTCGACGAGAACCTGCTGGGCTTCCCGCCGGAAACCCGAACCTACATCCTGGGCCTCGCGCCCAACAATTCCCGGTTGGTGGTGCGTTTCTGGCATCAGGACTCCTTCGGGAACTTGGTGCGTAGAAATGCCCAGCATCACGCCGACATGGCGCTCGTCCGGCAATACGAGTCCCAGCATCAGTTCATCCAGTTGCCCCGCCTGCTGACGCAGATGGCGCCCCGGGGTGATCTGGACAGGCTGCCCTGCGCGCTGACCGGCGGCCTGATGCGCGCCGTCCTCACCGGCGGGCCCTATCCTGAGGGCGTTTTCGCGGCGCTGATCGGGCGCATCCGCGCAAACGATGGTGGCGCAGACGCCCGCGGCAACTCGCTGAACCCGGTCAACTACGCCCGCGTTTCCCTGATCAAGGCCGTGCTGGCGCGCAGGGCCCGCATCCTGAAAAATACCGAGGAGGAGTGTCTGACGATGAGCCTCAACCAATCCGCTGACACGGCGTACCGGCTGGGCAGGCTGTTCGCCCTTCTGGAGAAGGCGCAGCAGGACGCGAACCCCGGCATCAACGCCACCATCCGGGACCGCTACTTCGCGACGGCGTCGGCATCGCCCGTGGCGGCATTCCCCATCCTGCTCCGGCTTTCCCAGCACCACATCAAAAAGAGCGAGTTCGGGTTTCTCATCGACCGGCGCATCCAGGACGTGATGAACGGCATCGACGCGTTCCCGGCGCATTTGAGCTTGGAACAGCAGGGCCGCTTCATGCTCGGCTACTACCACCAGCGGCAGGACCTGTACACGAAGAAGCCCGACAACGCGAAAGGGGAAGAGAACAATGGCCAAGGCAATTGAGAACCGGTATGAGTTCGTACTGTACTTTGATGTGGTCAACGGCAACCCCAACGGCGACCCGGACGCGGGCAACATGCCCCGCATCGACCCGGAGACGGGCTACGGCCTGGTGACGGACGTGTGCGTCAAGCGCAAGGTGCGGAACTACGTGGAGCTGGTCAAGGGCGGCGAGGAGGGATTCCGGATCTACGTGACCGAGGGCGCGGTGCTCAACGACCAGCACCTTCTGGCCTACAAGGCGCTGGAACTGAAGTCCGAGTCCAAGAAGCTGCCCAAGGACGCCGAAAAGGCGAGGGCCGTGACGGACTTCATGTGCCGGAACTTCTTTGACATCCGCGCCTTCGGCGCGGTCATGACCACCGAGGTCAACTGTGGACAGGTGCGCGGGCCGGTGCAGTTGGGCTTTGCACGAAGCGTGGACCCGATCGTGCAGCAGGAGGTCACCATCACCCGGATGGCCGTCACAAACGCCCGGGACGCCGACAAGGAGCGGGAGATGGGCCGTAAGCACATCGTGCCCTATGGCCTCTACCGCATGGAGGGCTTCATATCCGCGCCGCTGGCGGAAAAGACCGGCTTCTCGGACGGGGATCTGGAGCTATTCTGGCAGGCGCTCATGAACATGTTCGACCATGACCGAAGCGCCGCCCGCGGCCTGATGGCCACCCGCAGGCTGATCGCCTTCAGGCATGAATCGCGCCTTGGCAACGCGCCGGCCATCGGGCTGTTTGACCGTGTGACAGCGAAGCGTGTGGACGCAACGCAGCCCGCCCGCGGCTACGGCGATTACCTGGTGACCGTGGACAAGGGCGGCTTGCCCTCCGGCGTGACCGTCTTGGAGCTATTGTAATGACCGCCGAGGAGGACCTGCTTCCGCTTTCGGGCATTCAGCACTTCGCCTTCTGCCCCCGGCAGTGGGCGCTGATCCACATGGAGTGCCAGTGGAAGGAAAACGAGCGGACGGCGGAGGGACGCTTTTTGCACGAGCGGGCGGACGATCCGTTTCTTTCGGAAAAGCGCAAGGACCGCGCGGTGATGCGCGCGGTGCCGCTGATCTCGCTGGAATTGGGGATTCGGGGCGTCGCGGACGTGGTGGAGTTCACTGCCTGCGACGACCCCGCCCTCGGCATCCACCTGCCCCGGCGCAAGGGGCTTTGGGCGCCAAACCCCGTGGAATACAAGCTCGGCGCCCCCAAGAGCGACGAGCGCGACACGGTGCAGCTCTGCGCCCAGGCCATGTGCCTGGAGGAGATGCATTCCATCGCCATCGCTTCGGGCGACATGTACTACGGCAAGACGCGGCACTGGCTGGAGGTCTCCTTCGACGCGGCGCTCCGGGACCGGGTCCGGTCCCTCTGCCGGGAGATGCTCGAGACCTTTCAGTCCGGCGTCACGCCTATGCCGCTGTCCCGCGGCTGCAAACTGTGTTCGCTGATGGACCTGTGCGTGCCGGAGATCGCGGGCAAAGGAGCGGTTTCCAGATACTACGACGACTATCTTAAAGAAGCGGGCGCGCGGGAGGAGGCGGTGCCTTGAGAAAGCTGCTGAACACGCTGTACGTCACGACCCCGGAGGCGTACCTGGGCCGCGATGGCGAGAACATCGTCGTCCGCGAGGGCGACGAAGACCGGTTTCGCATCCCCATCCACAACCTGGAGGGCGTCGTCTGCTACGGTCGGCAGGGCGCCAGCCCCGCGCTGATGCAGTTCTGCGCCGAGCGCGACGTCGCCCTGGTGTTCATGAATGAAAACGGCCGGTTTCTAGCCCGGGTCGTGGGGGAGACGAACGGCAATGTCCTTCTGCGCAGGCAGCAGTACCCCATCGCGGACAACCCCGTTGGCAGCCTCGCCTACGCCCGGGGCTGCATCTTCGGCAAGGTCGCCAACTGCCGGCACGTGCTGATGCGCGCGCTGCGCGACCACGGCGGCGAGGCGATGGGGGAGGTGAGAGACGCGGCCAGGAAGATGGCCGCCCAGCTCGCCCGCCTTGCGCGCGCAGAGGATCTGGACCAGCTTCGCGGCGTGGAGGGCGAGGCCGCCCGAACCTATTTCTCCGTGTTCGACCATCTGCTCCTCTGCCAGAAGGATGACTTCATCTTCGATGGTCGCAACCGCTACCCGCCCCGGGACCGCGTCAACGCGCTGCTTTCCTTCCTGTACGCGCTGCTCATGAGCGATGTGCGCTCCGCGCTGGAAGCGGTGGGCCTCGACCCGGCGGTCGGCTTTCTGCACCGGGACAGGCCCGGAAGGCCCGGGCTCGCGCTGGACCTGATGGAGGAACTGCGCCCCTATCTGGCCGACCGGCTGGCGCTGACGCTGATCAACCTGAAGCAGGTCTCCGGCAAGGGGTTTGACGCGCGCCAGCCCGGCAGCATCCGCATGGACGATGAGACGCGCAAAGCCGTCCTCTCCGCGTGGCAGCAGCGCAAGCGGGAGGATGTCCTGCACCCATACCTGAAGGAGAAGATCGCCGTGGGCCTCATCCCCCATGTGCAGGCGTTGCTCATGGCAAGGACCATCCGGGGCGACCTAGACGCCTATCCCGCGTTCTTGTGCCGGTAGAGGAGGCATGGAAAATGATGGTGCTGGTCACCTACGATGTGGATACAACGACGCCTCAGGGCCGGACGCGGCTAAGGCAGGTTGCCAAGCAGTGCGTCAACTTCGGGCAGCGGGTGCAGTGCTCCGTCTTCGAGTGCGTCGTGGACCCTGCCCAGTTCACGACGCTGCGGCACAGGCTGGAGGCGATCATCAACCCCGATTCCGACAGCCTGCGTTACTACCTGCTGGGCGACAATTGGAAGAGGAAGGTGAAACACGTGGGCGCCAAGGCGGCTTATGACCCGGAAGGCTTGCTCATCCAATAACCGGATAAGCCGAAGGCCATTCCAATTGCCCCGGTTTACGCGGCCGACCAGCCGTCGGGTCATCGCATGGGAGATTACAATCCACCTGCGAGCCTGAAGGGATATGTTTCTTGCGCGAACCGGAAGCGATCATGGATTTCCCGGTGGGTTCGCGATGGCCGCAATGCTCGGTTTTCTCATCCTCTCGGCTGATTTCCCATCCTCGCCTGCGGCGGAAAGGAGGGGTTCGCGGAAAGTGCCTCTGAAAGAGGCTTGGCAAACCATTTTCACAAGGGTACTGTCGCGCCCCGTGCGGGCGCGCGGATTGAAACTCTGGTGGCGTGCCGAAGTCATCCTGCGCCGCGGCCGTCGCGCCCCGTGAGGGCGCGCGGATTGAAACAATGCCGCCGTGGGTGATCGCACTTTCCTCCACGTCGCGCCCCGTGCGGGCGCGCGGATTGAAACTCTGGTGGCGTGCCGAAGTCATCCTGCGCCGCGGCCGTCGCGCCCCGTGCGGGCGCGCGGATTGAAACATGCTGCCCGTCACCGTGAAGTGCGGCATGGAGATGTCGCGCCCCGTGCGGGCGCGCGGATTGAAACCCTTCGTACAGGGCGATCTCTTGCGGAAGCTCCGGGTCGCGCCCCGTGCGGGCGCGCGGATTGAAACGATTTCTACGACAGCGTCCTTTTTGAGGTCGTGGTCGCGCCCCGTGCGGGCGTGCGGATTGAAACGATTTCTACGACAGCGTCCTTTTTGAGGTCGTGGTCGCGCCCCGTGCGGGCGCGCGGATTGAAACGGACTCAAGGCCAGGCAGCCGGAGATCACGCTCGGTCGCGCCCCGTGCGGGCGCGCGGATTGAAACACGTCCGACCCGTTTCCGAAGGAGGAAGATTCATGTCGCGCCCCGTGCGGGCGCGCGGATTGAAACATCATCATTATCGTGCTGGCGGCGACGCTCCTCGTCGCGCCCCGTGCGGGCGCGCGGATTGAAACCGTCACGTACAACTACGAGACGATCCTTGCCCGCGTCGCGCCCCGTGCGGGCGCGCGGATTGAAACTGCTACGTTCGATGGAATGCTGTAAATCCGATGATGTCGCGCCCCGTGCGGGCGCGCGGATTGAAACGCCGCTGACTTCTTCGGGCGCAACGTCGCGAATCGTCGCGCCCCGTGCGGGCGCGCGGATTGAAACACGCTTCCTCCTTCGTTTTCGGGTCAATCTTGACGTCGCGCCCCGTGCGGGCGCGCGGATTGAAACATGAAGGGGATCAGTGTATCGCCCAGCTTGATGTTGTCGCGCCCCGTGCGGGCGCGCGGATTGAAACAGCATTTGTATGCAACCAGCTTTTCCTGTTCGTTCTTCTCCAAAGGGTACACCACCCTGGTATTGTGCGACATGGCCGACCTGTCACAGAAAGTCGGATGTCGTTATAATAGGTGCGATAAAATATATGAAAAATTGCCAATTGACACCGGATAAATGTGAGAGATATAATGCAATCACTAGACATGACGTCATGACCAGTTGTTCAATTCTTAAGAGGTGTGGAAATGATTGATTTTCAGCTGCCCAAGTACTATACGGTCAAGCGCGCGATCATCGAGCACATCGACGATGAGGTGTACAAGATCGGCGAGATGATCCCCAGCGAGCGCGAGCTAATGCAGGCCTTTGAGGTGAGCCGCATCACGATCCGAAAAGCGGTCGATGAGCTGGAGCGGGAGGGTTACCTTTACCGCGTTCAGGGGAAAGGCACCTTTGTCAAGGGCGACCAGAACAGCCAGAACCTGATTTCGCTGACCAGCTGCACGCAGGACATCGAACGGCTCGGCATGAAGCCCAGCCGTCGCGTGCTGGGGAGCGCCGTGATTCCGGCCGATAAGAAGCGGCAGCACGCGCTGAACCTGAAGGAAGGCGAGCCGGTGTTCCGGCTGGAACGCGTGATCTACGCCGACGACGAGCCGATCAATCTGACCACGACCTATCTGGCGTACCGTTACGTCGAGGGGATCGAGAAATTCGACTTTGCCAAGGAATCACTGTACGGCGTGCTGGAAAAACGCTACGGCATCACGGTCAAGCGCGCGGTCCGGCGCGTGGAGGCTGTCATCGCGCACGACGAGGTGTCCGAGCTTCTGGGGATGGAGGAGGGCGTGCCGCTGCTGCTTTTCCAGTGCACTACCTATGGGGACATCGGCGGGCGCGAATGCCCGATTGAGACCTTTAAATGCTACTACAGAAGCGACAAGTTCAGCTTCTACATCAACCAAATACGCTAGGGCGGACGCTCTATTCGTAGAACTAAAAACGGACAAGGAGATTGGAGAACATGAAGAACTTCACCCGGGCTATGGTTTCCGCTCTGGTTTTGGCACTCCTCCTGTCATTCCCAATGGCAGGCGTGGCGCAGGCCGCTTCCCCGGCGCGCATCGCCATCGTCTGCTCGGCCGCGGGCCAGAACGACACCGGCTACAACAAGTCCGCCTGTGACAGCATCAAGCTTCTGGCGACCGACCTGGGCATCGAGTACAAGATCGTCGAGCCGACCAACGGGGTCGCCGCGGCGCTGGAAACCCTGGCCGAGGATGGCTACAACCTGATCTTCAACCTCGAGTACGACTTTGACGCGCTGGTGAAGGGCGTGGGCGGCGCGGACGCGATCGCGGCCCAGTACCCGGACACCTGGTTCGTGGTGTTCAACGCCGACCCCAACCGGAATGAGGACGGCTCCATCATCCACAAGAACGTGATCTCGGTGCTGTTCGACGTGCACGAGGGCTCCTTCCTGTCCGGTTACACCTATGTGTACATGAACGAGAACCAGAAGCAACTGTTCGGCGAAGGCTACAACATGACGGCGCTGGACGCGGCCCGCGCGGTGGGCTTCGTGGGCGGCACCAACTCCGACGGCATCCTGGTCTTCTCCTACGGATTCATGCAGGGCATGGAGCGCGCCTGCTCCGAGCTCGACGTAAAGTACGACTACTACGCCAAGAATGACGCGGGCTTTGGCGATCCGGCGCTGGGCGCGACGGTCGCGGGCACGATGTTTGACAGCGGCGCCAACGCGGTCTTCGCCGTGGCGGGCGTGGTGGGCGACGGCGTCGCCAGCAAGGCCAAGGAAGTGGGCAAGCTGGCCGTTATGGTGGACGGCAACCTCGACGCGCAGCAGCCCGGCTACATCATCACCAGCGTTCTGAAGAACACCGGCACCCCGGTCGCCACGATCACAAAGGCGTATGTGGACGGCTCCATCGGAACCATGGAGAACCTGCAGAGCTACAACATCGCCTCCGGCGGCACCGGCATCACCGACATGAGCGAAATCGCGGGGCATGTGAACGCCGACGCGTTCGCCGCGATCAAGGCCAAGGTGGACGCGGTCCAGGCCGAAATCGCCGCCGGTACGCAGAAGATCGTCAACCGCCAGAACGGCGAGGAATTCGATCCCGCCACGGCCTGCCCGCACCTCACGATCAAGTAATCGGGCGCCATTTCACCCCACGATTTGCCGCTCGCATTGCCTGCATGGCGGTGCGAGCGGAAATCTATCGAAGCTTGCGTTGGGAGGGCATGAGAGGCCTTGAGTAAGATCCGAACCATCGACCTGACCCGGAAGTTCGGGGACTTTACGGCCAACGACAGGATCAACCTGTCCGTGGAGGCCGAAGAGATCAAGTGCATCGTGGGCGAAAACGGGGCGGGCAAGTCCACGCTGATGAACATGCTCTACGGCGCGCTGCAGCCCACCAGCGGCTCGATCCTGATCGACGAGCGCGAGGTCCATTTCAAAACCCCGCAGGACGCCATGCGCGCAGGCATCGGTATGGTGCACCAGCACTTCAAGCTCGTGCCCAGCCTCACCGTGTACGAGAACATCCTGCTCGGCACCGAGATCGTAAAGAACTTTCGCGGCCGGGCGCTGCCGTTCATTGACCGCGCTGAAGAGATCGAGCGGGCGCGGCAGCTCATCGAGCGCTACCACTTCCAGCTCGACCCCACCGAGAAGGTGGAAAACCTGTCGGTGGGCCTGCGCCAGCAGATCGAGATTTTGAAGATGCTCTACCGGAACGTGGACATCCTCATCCTCGACGAGCCCACCGCGGTTTTGACCCCGCAGGAGACGGACCGGCTGATGGAGAACCTGAAAGCCCTTCGCGCCGATCACAAGACCATCATCGTCATCACGCACAAACTCCGGGAGGTCATCGAGCTTTCGGACAGCACCACCGTCATCAAGCAGGGCAGGGTGGTGGGCAGCGTAAAGACGAGCGAAACCAGCGAGCGCGCGCTGGCGCAGATGATGGTGGGGCGGGACGTGGTGCTCACCGTCAAAAACGAGGGCGGCGCGACGCCTGGGTGCGACCGGCGGTACGAGGTGGAGAACCTTGAAACCGTCAACGACTACGGGAAAAACGTCGTGAACGGCGTCAGCTTTCAGGTCAATGCCGGGGAGATCCTTGGGATCGCGGGCGTCGAGGGCAACGGCCAGAGCGAGCTGGTCAAGGTGCTGACCGGGGTCATGAAGGCCACGGGCGGCAGCGTCCGGCTGTGCGGCGAGGACGTCACCAACGCCTGGCCGGACCGGCTGCGGGAGAAGGGCATCGGCATCATCCCGGAGGACCGCTACGGCCAGGGACTTTGCCGCGACATGACGCTTTCCCAGAACTGCGCCGCCGGGTACACGCAGAAGGTCAGCCGGTTCGGGCTTTTACGGGGGCGTACCATGAACCGCCGCAGGGACGACTACATCGGCAAGTACGACATCCGCGTGGGCGACCGCGCGGGCGACGTTTCGCAGCTTTCCGGCGGAAACGCGCAGAAGGTCATCATCGCGCGGGAATTTGAGAACAACCCGAAGCTCATCATCGCCTGCCAGCCTACGCGCGGCGTCGACATTGGCTCCATCGAGTTCATCCACAGCCGCCTGCTCGACTACCGCAACGCGGGCAACAGTGTGCTGCTGATCTCCAGCGAGCTCAGCGAGATCATGAGTCTTTCGGATCGGGTGATCGTGATGTACAAGGGTGGCGTCATCGGTTCGGTGGACCCCAAGACCGCTACGCTCGAGGAGATCGGGCTTCTGATGGCGGGCGCGGAGCCTTCAGAAGGGGGGCGGAGCGCATGAAGAAAGCCATGCCCGTCGCGCTCAGGATCGCCAACTCCATTTTGCCGGTCCTGATGGCGTTTCTGATTGGCGGCGTCATCATATTTGCCATCGGCGAGAACCCGCTGGAGACCTACCGGATCATGCTCCAGAAGTCGCTGTTCACGCCGAAGGGGTTCTTTAACACTTTGCACTACGCTTCGCCGCTGGTTTTGACGGGGCTTGCCATTGCGATCACGTTCAAGGCGAACATTTTCAACATGGGCGTTCAAGGGCAGCTGATGTTCGGCGGCTTCTTCGCGGGACTGGTGGGCGCGTTCCTGAGCGGCGCGGACCCCATACTCCACAAGATCCTGTGCATCCTGGTGGGTGCCCTGTGCGGCATGCTGTTCGCGATGGTGCCCGCGCTTCTGCGCGCCTACTTCAAGGTGGACGAGATGGTCGTCACGCTGACGTTCAACTACGCGATGGCCAAGGTGCTGGAGTTCCTGTCCTCCGGACCTTTCCGCGAGCAGGGTTCGGGGTATGTGTGCACGCCCACGATTCTCGACAGCGCCATGTTCACCCGGCTCACCAACGCGCGGCTTACCGGGTTTGCCTTTGTCGCGCTGGCGGTCTTCGTGCTCTTTTGGATCCTGATGAAGAAGAGCGTGCTGGGCTACGAATTGACGGCCATCGGCAGGAACCCGGAGTTCGCGGAGGCCACCGGCATGCGTGTGCGCAGGAAGATCCTCGTATTGATGGCCATCAGCGGCGCGCTGTCCGGCCTCGCGGGGGCGGGTTATATGATGAGCGAGGAGTTCAAGTACACGCTCACCTTTTCCGGCACGCCGGGGCTTGGCTGGGACGGCATGCTGATCGCGCTGCTCGGGCGGCACGACCCGCTGGGCATCCTGATTGCCTCCGTGTTCTACAGCGCGCTCAAAACCGGTTCAGACAACATCAACATGTACACGAGCGTGCCCAAGGAAGTCGTCGCGGTCATCCAGGCGTTGATGATCCTGTTCCTGGCGGTGAGGTTCTTAAACGAGCGGTTCTCTCTCACGTCAAAGCTCCGCGCCCGCAAAACGTCTCCTGAGGAGGTGCGCTAGATGAACATCCTGGCAAACATCCTCTACGACTCCGTGTACCACACCGCGCCGATCCTCCTGTGCGTGTTGGGCGGCATCTTCGCCTACAAAGCGAACGTGCTGAACATTGCGCTCGAGGGCATCATGCTCACCGGTTCGTTCGTCTCGGTGCTGATCGCCTTCTTGACGCACAACCTTCTTTTGGCCTACCTGGGCGCGATCGCCGCGTGCATGCTGGTGGGGCTGATGTTCTCGCTGATGAGCGTGAAGCTTTCGGGCAACGTGATCATCGTAGGCCTGGCGATCAACATGCTGGTGCCCGCGATCGCGGCGTTCGTATTGCAGTACATGCAGTCCGCCAACATCAACCTGCAGTGGATGAACCTTTCGGACCTCAAGATCGTGATCCCATTCGTCAAGGACATTCCGATTGTGGGGAGGCTCTTGAGCGGGCACCCGCCCATCACCTACCTTGCGTTCCTCGGCATCCTGGTGATGGCGGTCGTCATGTACAAGACGCGTTTCGGCGTGTACGTGCGCGTGGTCGGCGAGAACGAGGACGCGGCGGTGAACCTGGGCTTGCGCACCCGCCTATACAAGCACGCCGCCATCCTGATCGGCGCATTCTGCTGCGCGCTCGCGGGCGTGAACCTGTCGCTGGAGCGGTTGGGCCTTTTCACCAACAACATGACCGCCGGGCGCGGCTTCATCGCCATCGCCGCGATCTACTGCGGCCGGGGCGATCCGGTGCGCTGCTCGCTGTACGCCATCGTGTTCGGCGTGGCGCGGGCGCTGGCGGTGAACATGGGCCTCTTCGCCGGGCCGACGGCGGCGCTGTTCGACGTGGTTCCCTACGTCGTAATGGCGGTGGTGCTCACGGTGGTGTCGGCCATCAAACAGCGCAATTCAATGGCGCGCGGATTCTGAGGTGATGAAGATGTCGAAAAGTGCCTTGATCGTGGTGGACATGGTGCGGGATTTCACCGACCCGGAAGGGCTGGTGTTCTACCCGGAGAACCGCGTGATCCTGCCGCGCATCCGGGATGTATTGCAGTACTGCCGGGAGCAGGGCTTTGTGATCGTGTTCATGCAGCACTGCTACCGCAAGGACAAGCCCGACAAAAATCTGGTCAACATGCGGCCCAACTGCATCGAAGGCTCCGGCGGCGAGGACATCGATCCGATGCTTACGGTTCTGCCTTCCGATTACGTGATCAAAAAGCGCCGCTACAGCGCGTTCTTCGGCACGGATTTGGATTTGGTGCTACGGGAAAACGGCGTCCGCGAAGTGGTCATCGTGGGCACCAAGACCAACTGCTGCATCCGCGCCACCGTGACCGACGCCTATTACCTGGACTACGAGCCCATCGTTCTCGGCGACTGCGTCGCCACCAACGACCCCGTGGTCAATCAGGTGCATCTGACGGACATTCAAAAATACCTCGGGCGCGTGATGAGCTCTCAGGAGTTCTTTGGGCGCGGGGGATCGGGAGACGCATGATGAAGCGCGTTTTGACCAGCGGATACATAAGCCTCGATCACATCGTCAAGATCAAGTCGCCCGCGCGGGTGGGTTTCACCTCGATCATCGAAAACAAGACCTGCGGCGACATCCAGTTCGGCGGATGCTCGGTGAACATCGCCTACGCGCTCGCGAGGCTGGGCCTGAACGCCACGCCGATCCTCCGCGTGGGTTCGGACTACGAGTCCACGGGGCTGCGCGACTTCCTGGAGGCGGGCGGCGTGGATACCTCGGCGGTCACGTCCGTGCCCGAGGAGCGCACGTCGCAGTGCTATCTGGTGCAGGACAACGAGGGCCAGCACATCACGCTGTACTATCCCGGCTCCATGGCGGGCGTTTACTTTAAGCCGCTGCCCGATGCGCATTTTGAAGGCGCGGCGCTAGGGGTCATGACCGTCGGCGCGCGCTGCGACAACGAGGAGTTCCTCCGTCAGTGCAAGGCGCACGGCGTCCCACTGGTGTTCGGCATGAAGGGGGACATGGACGCGTTCCCGAAGGACTTCCTCGCCGAACTTCTGGGCTGTTGCCGCATCATCTTCACCAACGAGTGCGAACGGGCGTCGATCGAGGCGCTTCTGGGCCGCGAAATCACCAGCTACCTGGGGCGTGGCGGGGCGGAGATCGTCGTGACCACGCTGGGCGCCGAGGGCAGCGTCGTTTACTGGAAGGACGGCGACGCCCTCCGGGAGGCGCGCGTCCCCATCTACCGGCGCGCAAACGTCGTGGACACCACCGGCTCGGGCGACGGATACATCTCGGGGTTTTTGTACGGCTATCTGGGCGGCAAAAGTCCGGAGGAATGCGGGCAGCTTGGCTCGGTGCTCTCCAGCTTCATCATCGAGCGGGAAGGCTGCTGCACCGGCGCGCCGGACGAGGCGCAACTGATGGCGCGGTATGAAATCTACAGGGCGGACTTGGGAGGAATGGCATGAAGACACTGTACATGGGCGGCTCAAAGGAGACCATCGCCCGACACGTACTATTTTCCGGCGACCCGTGGCGCGTGAATGTGGTTAAAAAGTACCTGGACAACCCCGTCGACGTGGCGTTCAGGCGCGAGTTCAACACCGTGACCGGTTCGTACAAGGGGATTCCCGTCACGGTAACTTCCACCGGCATCGGCGCGCCGTCTGCCGCCATCGCGATGGAGGAGATGTACGAGTGCGGCATGGAGGTCGCGGTGCGCATGGGCACGGCGATGGCGCTGGATGACGATATGCTGGGGCAGTTCATCATCCCCATCGCTTCAATGCGGCGGGAGGGAACCAGCCTGAGCTATGTGGACGCCTCTTATCCGGCGGTGGCCGACTTGGCGCTGGTGAACGCGCTGAATGGCGTGGCGCGGGATTTTGGCAAGCGGTATGACAACGGCGTCACCTGCACGATGGACGGGTTCTACACCAAGATGCACGACTCCCGCTTTTCCAAGGAGTGCGGCGTCGACATGCGGGAGACGTTCGAGGAACTGAAAAAACTCCGCATCTCCGGCATCGACATGGAAAGCGCGTGCATGATGACCGTCGGGCGGTTGATGGGCGTGAAGACCGCGGTGATCACCATGGTGACGGTGCTCGAAAACCTCAAACAGGTTCTGGAGGGCGAGGCGCGCACGGAGGCGGAGGACCTTCTGTGCCGCGCGGCGCTGGAGGGCATTCACAGATTTGCATCCGAAGGAGGAAAATAGCATGAACATCAGGGAAACGCTGGGTGTGGGCATGCGGTTCGTGATCGGCATGGTGCACTGCCTGCCGCTGCCTGGGACCGTGGGTTTTGGCGGCGATGTCAAAAAGATCTACGCGCAGGCCGTTCAGGATGCGCGGACGCTCGAGGATTGCGGCGTGGACGCCGTGATCGTTGAAAACATGGGGGACAGCCCCTTCGGCGTCAAGCTGGACAAGGCGCAGGCGCTGACGCTGGCCATCGCGGCGTCGAAGGTCCGGGACGCGGTGAAAATCCCCGTCGGGGTGGACGCGGCGTTCAACGACTATGAGGCCTCCCTGGGCATCGCGCTGGCGGCGAACTGCCAGTTTGTGCGCATTCCGGTGTTTGTGGACACGGTGGAATTCTACGGCGGGCTGATGACGCCCTGCGCGCGCGAGTGCATGACGCTCCGCAAGAACCTGGGCGCGGAACACATCATGGTGCTGGCCGACGTGCAGGTCAAGCACACCAACATGCTGCTGCCGCATGTGCCGGTGGAAAAGTCCGCAAAGGACGCCGAGGGCTGCTTTGCCGACGCCATCATCGTCACCGGCTCGGCCATCGGGCAGGAGACACCCATCGAGATGATCA
>JAEZHK010000058.1 GCA_023416655.1 Bacillota bacterium | reverse complement strand
CTGTGGGCGTAAGGGCGACGCGTGGGGACGCGGGGAGGGGACGTGGGGAGGCGGCGGGGCTTACGCCCCTGCACCCCGCCAGGGCAGTGCCCTGGACCCCACAAGGGTATGATAAAAGGCCGGTGCGAGAGCTCGCATCGGCCTTTTGCATGTGTTGGGGTTATGGCTGAATTCGTTTCAGCACCATCGCGGTGCGGCAAGGGGAGTAGACCTTGAAGGCCAGCCCGCGCTCCTTGGTGAACTCGGTCTGGTAGACAGTCTCCTCCGAGATGCGGCCCTGTCCGCCGAAGGCCTCGTCGTCGGTGGAGAACACGACTTGATACCGGCCCGCGCCCGCCTGGTTCACCGGCAGGAGGAAGGCATCCTGTGACTTGGTCGGGTGGAAGTTGAAGAGGTACACCAGATCGCCCTTGGAAAACGCCAGCAGCTTGTCCTTCTGATCGATCCAGAGGTTTACGAGGTCGCGCTTGACCATCACCCGATACTTGCGCGCGAACTTGAGCATCGCACGATCGAAGTCCCTGAGCCATTGGTACTTCAAAGAGCCGTTGTCGGCCAGAGACCACTGGCGGCGGGCGTACTTGCAGGTCCAGCCGTTTCCCTCCCGCGGGAAATCAATCCACTCCGGATGGCCGAACTCGTTGCCCATGAAGTTGAGATAGCCGTCGGACGCCAGCGCCAGCGTGATGAAGCGGATCATCTTCGTCAGCGCGATCGCCCGGTCGATTATGAGCGAGTGGTACGCCTTCTCCATGCCGGTGTACATTTCGGCGTCCGCCATGCGGAAGATGAGCGTCTTGTCGCCCACCAGTGCCTGGTCGTGGGATTCGCTGTAGCCGATGGACGCCTCCTGCGGGCGGCGGGTGGTGAGCTCGTACCACAAGCGCGCCATGTCCCAGCGCCCGTCGTCCTCCTTGAGCGCCTTGATCCAGAAATCGGGCACGCCCATGGCCAGCCGATAGTCGAACCCGACGCCGCCGTAGCGGATCGGCAGGCACATGCCCGGCATGCCGCTCATGTCCTCCGCGATGGTCACCGCGAAGGGGTTGACCGCGTGGATCAGCTCGTTGGCCAGCTGAAGGTAGGTGACCGCCTCCAAGTCGGTATTCATGCTGAAGTGCTTGTCGTACCCGTCGAACGCTTTGCCCAGACCGTGGTCGTGGTAGAGCATGGAGGTCACGCCGTCGAAGCGAAAGCCGTCGAAGTGGTACTCCTCCAGCCAGAACTTGCAGTTGGACAACAGGAAATGGATGACCTCATGCTTGCCATAGTTGAAGAGCTTCGTGCCCCAGGCGGGGTGGGTGCCCGCGCTGCCCTTATGGAAGAACTGATCCTCGGTGCCGTCGAAGAGGTTGATGCCCTCTGCGGTGTTCTTCGCCGCGTGGGAGTGCACCAGGTCCAGAAGCACCAGCATGTCCATGCCGTGGGCGGTGTTGATCAGGTATTTCAAATCCTCCGGCTCCCCGTACCAGGACGAGGCGGCGAAGAAGTTGGACACTTGGTAACCGAAGGAGGCGTAATAGGGGTGCTCCTGGATGGCCATCAGCTGCACCGCGTTGTAGCCGCCCGCCTTGATGCGGGGCAGGATGTTGTCGGCGAATTCACGGTAGCTGCCGATGCGCGCCTCCTCCTGCGCCATGCCCACGTGGGCCTCATAGATGTAGAGCGGGCTGATCTTCCTGCGGCCGTAGCCGCCGTCCGTCCAGCGGAAGGGCGTCTTCGGCGCCCACACCTGGCCGGAAAAGGACAAATCCGCCTTGTTCTGAACCACCTTCCGAATGTAGAGCGGGATGTGGTCGGTCCGGACGCCGTTCTTTGTGACTTGGACCTTGACCAGATCGCCGTGCTTCAGCGCGTCCGGCGCGAATTCGATCTCCCAGTTTCCGCCGGGGCGCTTTGCAAGCGGATGGGATTCTCGGTTCCAGCCGTTGAAGTCGCCGATCAGATGCATTTCGTCCGCGCCCGGCGCCCACTCACGGTAGATCCAGCCGTTTTCCGTCCGGTGGATGCCGTAATACAGATAGCCGTTGGCCATCGACGAAAGGTCGCCGTTCGCGCCCAGAAGTTTTTTTCGGATGTCCGTAAAACGGTCCATCCTCAGCTGGATGTCGTGGCGGTACGGCGTAAGCCAGGGGTCCAGGCTAAGGATTTTGTAGGACTTCTCCGGCACGGTTCGCTTCATGGCAATCCCTCCCAAACTAATTATAGCCGATCGTGACAGGCCATGCAAACAAAACTTGGATGACCCTCCCCGAACGTTCGTTTTTGCCGGTGATTTCCCGCCCGGTTTCCCAGTATTCTCTTTCACGGCCAGGCGGATTCCGGCGACCGGAAACGTTTTGCCGCCGGGAACTGGCAGTTGCAAGAATCCAGTTTACCCAGTTGTATGGTTGGAATTTGGATGACCGCAACCTTTCGCACCTCGACTCTTCATTTGACATGGGTTTTCCAGGATGTTATGATGCCGCAAAAGGGGGTGCATGCGATGATGAATCAATGGATGGGGGATTTGTCGGGGTCCGCGAAGGGGCTGAAGAATACGCGCGTGATGGTCACCTGCGCGATGCTTCTGGCGATTGAGGTCGTGATCAACGCGACCATCTCGCTGCCGATCGGGACTTTCATTCGGATCTCGTTTGGTTACCTGGCCGTCGCCGCCTGCGCCTACCTGTTTGGGCCGACGCCCGCGATGCTGATCGCCGCGCTTTCGGATATCCTGGTGTTCATCATCCACTCAAACGGCGCGTTCTTTCCCGGCTTCACGCTCAACGCCGCGCTCAGCGGGCTGGTTTACGGCCTCGCCTTCCACAATCAGGGGAAAGTGGGCTGGACGCGCATCCTGGTGGCGCAGGGAATCGTCGCGGTCTTCCTGCACATCGTCCTCAACACGCTCTGGTTGAGCCTTCTGCTCGGCAAGGGGTACTTTGCGCTCCTGCCGCTGCGAGCGCTGAAAAACGCGGTGCAATACGTATTTGACGTGTCCGCGCTGTTCCTGCTTCTGCGCTTCCTGAACCGCCAATTCCGCCGCGCTTAGGCATACACCTCTGCCCGTCCTCATACCATGCACCGATGGCATGGGTGGAAGGCGTACGCCGTCTGGCGCGCCCGGCAAGGAGGATGTGGCATGGAGACGAATCTGTATCGGGACATTGCCGGAAGATGCAACGGCGATATCTACATCGGCGTGGTCGGGCCGGTGCGCACCGGCAAGTCGACCTTTATCAAGCGCTTCATGGACTTGGTGGTGCTCCCGGGCATCGAGGACCCGAACCGCCGCGAGCGCGCGGTGGACGAACTGCCTCAGAGCGGCGCGGGAAAAACCATCATGACCACGCAGCCCAACTTCGTGCCGGACGAGGCGGTGGAGGTGCGCCTGAAGGACAACGCGACGTTCCGGGTGCGGCTGGTCGACTGCGTCGGCTACCTGATCAAGGGCGTCCTGGGTCTGGAGGAAGGGGAGAGCGCCCGGATGGTGCGCACGCCCTGGATCGACCACGATATCCCGTTTGAGCGCGCGGCGGAGCTGGGCACCCGCAAGGTGATCCAGGACCACGCCACGCTGGGCGTGGTGGTCACCACCGACGGCTCCATCGTAGATTTGCCGCGCACCGCCTACGTGGAGGCGGAGGAGCGGGTAGTGCGGGAGCTGAAGGCGCTGGGCAAGCCCTTCATCGTGCTGGTCAACAGCGCCCAGCCTTCTTCCCAGGAGGCTTTGGCGCTAAGGTCCTCGCTGGAGGAGAAGTACGACGTGCCCGCCATCGCGGCCGACGCCACCCAGATGAGCGAGGCGGACATGAGTGGCCTACTGGAAAAGCTGTTGTTCGAATTCCCGCTGACAGAAGCGCAGCTTCTGATCCCCGAGTGGATGACCGCGCTGCCCGACGACCACTACCTGATCCAGTCGGTGATGGCGTCGGCCGACAAGGCGGCGAAGTCCATGAAGCGGGTGCGCGACCACGCGAAGCTCAGGGAAGTCTTCCAGCAGAACGACTACATCCAGTCGGCCGCCTCCGAGGGCATCCGCCTGGGCGAGGGCGCGCTGGACTACCGCGTCCAGCCAAGGGACGGCCTGTTCTACCAGGTCCTGAGCGAGGCCAGCGGCACCCAGGTGACGAGCGAGGAGCACCTCTTCAAACTGATGACCGAGCTGGCCTCCGCCAAGCGCGAATACGACCGGGTGGCGCAGGCGCTGGCGAGCGTCCGGGAGACTGGCTACGGGCTGGTCTCGCCGGAGATGAGCGAACTCAAACTGGAGCAGCCGGAGATTGTGCGGCAGGGCAGCGCCTTCGGGGTGAAGCTCAGGGCCAGCGCGCCTTCGCTTCACATGATCCGCGTGGACATCAAGACCGAGGTCAGCCCGACGGTGGGCAGTGAGAGCCAGTCGGAGGAACTGGTCAATTACCTGCTCAGCGGATTCGAGGCGGACCCGCAAAGCCTATGGGCGAGCAACCTCTTCGGAAAGTCGCTGGGCGAACTGGTCCGCGAGGGGCTGGCCACCAAGCTCACCCGGATGCCCGAGAACGTTCGCGAGAAGCTGCAGGACACGCTGGGCAAGATTATCAACGACGGCAGCGGCGGCATGATCTGCATCCTGCTGTGAAGTAAGAGCGCCAGGCGGGACAATGTGAAATCTGACCGGGCCAAAAATTCAATTTTTCTCGGTGCAAGCACGGCTTTTACCAGCCGTGCTTGCATTTTCAGTTTTCGTGTTATATAATCGGTACAGGGCATCTCCAAGAAAAGGAGGCGAAGAAACGATGAAGCTGATCATCGCCATCGTACAGGACGAGGACGCCGGAAGGCTGGTCAGTACTCTGATGAACGAAGGGTACGGAGTCACCAAACTCGCCACCACCGGTGGATTCCTGCGAGCGGGAAATACGACGCTTCTGGTTGGCGTGGACCAGGACAAATACGAAGGCGCCATGCAGATCATTGAACGCGTGTGCAAGAGCCGGAAACAGGTCGCCACCGCCCCTTCGCCCATGGCCGGCGCGGCCGGCGTTTACGTGCCGTACCCGATTGAAGTCATGGTTGGCGGCGCGACCATCTTCGTACTCGACGTGGAGCAGTTCATAAAAATCTAGCCGCGGGGTAACATGAACTTTGACCAATTCGTGGGACTGGACGACCTGATCGCGCCGCTTCGCGCCGAATTTCAGGCGCAGCGGTTTGTCCACGCCTATCTGTTCTCCGGCCCGGCCGGGACGGGAAAACGCTCGGCCGCGGCCATTTGTGCCCGCGCGGTCCATTGCGCGGGTGCTTTGAAACCATGCGATCAATGTCCGCCCTGCAGGCGCATGCTCGGCGGCACGCACCCGGACCACGCGGTGGTGAGCGCATCCGGGCGCTCCATCGGCGTGGATGAGGTGCGGGAGCTGATCCAGCGCGTGTCGATCAAGCCCTTTGAGGGCGGACGTCATACCGTCGTGATCGAAGACGCGGAAAAGCTGACCGTTCAGGCGCAGAACGCGTTGCTCAAGACGCTGGAAACGCCGCCGGGCGGCGCGGTGTTTTTTCTTTTGACTACGTCGCCCTCCCAGCTTTTGCCAACCATCGTCTCCCGCTGCCGCCACGAGCGATTCCGCCCGGTACCAGTTGATCTGGCGGAGCGGGCGCTGACTTTGGCGGGCGCGCCTGAGGAGAAGGCCGCGCTCGCGGCGGCTTCGGCTTCCGGCTCCATCGGCCGCGCGCTGGATCGGCTGAATGACGCGGGCTACTGGGCGCTTAGGGAGAGGGTGCTGGAATCGCTGGCGGCCCTCAAAGGCCCCTGGGCGGTGGCGGAGGCCGCACAGAAGCTGGCCGGGGACAAAGAGAACGCGCCGCAGGTGATGGAAATCCTGGAAACCCTGGCCCGTGACAGGATGCGCGCCTCGCTGGGCATGGCGCCCGCGCAGGCCGCGCTGAACCCGAAGAACCTGACCATCGACGGCGAGTTGCTCCTCTACGGCGTTGGGACCGCCCGTCAAAAATTGAATGCAAACGTTTCGTGGCAAACCGTTCTGGAAATGATGTATTTTGACTGCCTGAGAGGATCGATATCATGGCAACAGTGATCGGAATCCGCTTCAAGAAAGCGGGCAAGGTATACTATTTTGATCCCGGCGAAGTGTGGCCCAATCCCGGCGAATACGCTGTGGTGGAGACATCCCGGGGTGTGGAGCTTGGCGAGGTCGTCACCGGCGCCAGGGAGGTGGACGACAACCAGATCGTGGCCCCCCTGAAAAAGGTGCTGCGCATGGCGGTGGAAGAGGACATCCGCCGCACCGAAGCCAACGAATTGAAGGAAAAAGAGGCGCTTCACATCTGCCAGGAGCGCGTCGCGCACTACAGGCTCGAGATGAAGCTGGTCGACGTGGAGTACACGTTCGAAGGCAACAAGATCATCTTCTACTTCACCGCCAACGGGCGGGTGGACTTCCGCGAGCTGGTCAAGGACCTGGCGGGCGTATTCAAGATGCGCATCGAGCTTCGGCAGATCGGCGTTCGGGACGAAGCCAAGATGCTGGGCGGGCTTGGCTCCTGCGGCAGGCCCATCTGCTGCGGCACGTTCCTGGGCGACTTCCAGCCGGTCTCCATCAAGATGGCCAAGGAGCAGAACCTGTCGCTCAACCCCACCAAGATCTCCGGCCAGTGCGGCAGGCTCATGTGCTGCCTCAAGTACGAGCAGGACTACTACGAGTCCACGCTGAAGAAGCTGCCCAAGGTGGGGCGCGAGTGCCTTACCCCCGACGGCATCGGCGTGATCAGCGACATCAACGTGATCCGCGAAAAGGTGAGGGTGCGCATGCGCACCGACGAAGGCTTTGAGGTCCGGGAGTACTCGCTGGAACAGGTCCAGAAGCCGGCGCAAATGGCGCAGCACGCGCCCGGTCAGCCGGTTCAGCTGACTGCGGACGAGATCGCGGCCCGCCAGGACGCGCGCAACCAGAAAAACCGCGGCCGCGGCAAGGAGCAGCCCAAGGGAGAAAAGGAAGCGGAGGCCGAGGCCGAAAAGCCCGAGAAACCGCACCGCCGCATCCTGCACCCCAAGGGGCCCAAGCAAATGAACACCGACCAGTACTTCGACAAGCTCCATACCGACAAGAAAGAGGCCGTGCCGAACAAAGGACCCGCGCCATCCCAGCGGCACTTCCGCCCCCACAAGCAGGAAAAAAAGGCGGAAAATGGGCAAAAATCCGAATAAAATTTTCGCTCAGGCCTTGCGTCCGGCGTCCGTCTATGCTATACTGTTTTTAGCCCAGAATGAGCAAACCTTTTGGTCCCGTATCCCTCCCGGTGGTAGCCCTACCGATGACAGGACTCGGAGAATCAGGGAAGGTCATCAAAGGGCGAACAATTAGGAGGGTTCTTTTCTATGATGCAGGACAAAACCTTGACTTGCCGTGAGTGCGGCGCGGAGTTCGTTTTCACCGCTTCTGAACAGCAGTTCTATGCTGACAAAGGCTTTCAGAACGAGCCCGGCCGTTGCCCCAGCTGCCGTGCCAATCGCCGTCAGTCCAACGGTGGCGGTGGCGGCGGCGGATCCCGCGGCAACGATCGTCCGATGTTCGACGTGGTGTGCGATGGCTGCGGCCGTCCCACCCAGGTTCCGTTCCAGCCGCGTGGCGATCGTCCGGTCTACTGCCGCGATTGCTTTGAATCGCAGCGCCAGAGCCGTTATTAATCCCTGAACGACAAGCGGAGCAGCGCAGCCGAATGGTTGCGCTGCTCTTTTACGGAAGGCGAAGATTGCCGGTATGATCGGTGTTTGGGTCAATGCCGCGGCGATACTTGTCGGCGGCCTGGTTGGACTACTGCTCCGGGGCGGCATATCGAAAAGGTTTCAAAGTATCGTCAGCCAGGGCCTGGCCCTGTGCGTGACGCTCATCGGCGTTTTGAACGCAATTAAAACCAATGACATGATGTGCGTGATCGTGTCCAT
This sequence comes from Bacillota bacterium, assembly GCA_023416655.1. Taxonomy (GTDB): domain Bacteria; phylum Bacillota; class Clostridia; order Christensenellales; family Aristaeellaceae; genus JAEZHK01. Next base: position 52,134 of record JAEZHK010000058.1, on the reverse strand, counting down.
CATCGTGGGCGCGGTACTCGGCGAGGCGCTCAAAATCGAGCAGCGCCTCGACCGCCTGGGGGAGGTTGCGCAGAAGCGCTTCGCCTCCGGCGCCGACAGCCGCTTTTCCGAAGGGTTTGTTACCGCGACGCTGCTTTACTGCGTGGGCGCGATGGCGGTGGTTGGCTCCCTGCAGGCAGGCCTGACCGGGGACGCCTCGACGCTGCTGGCCAAATCCGCGCTGGACGGCGTGTCCTCCGTGATCTTCGCGTCGGCGATGGGTCCGGGCGTCATCCTGTCGCTGGTGCCGCTGACGATTTACCAGGGCGGCATCGCGCTTGCGGCGGGCGTTCTGAGTCCGGTCCTTTCCGAAACCGTGATCCGGGAGATGAGCGCCGTCGGCGGCCTGCTCATCATCGGGCTGGGCCTGAACATGCTGGAGGCCGCAAAGACCCGCGTGCGGGTGGCGAACCTGCTGCCCGCCATCTTTTTACCGATCGCCTACCTGCCGCTCTACGAGTGGCTGATGAAATTTTTTAACGGAGGCTGAGCATGCAAAGGGGCATGATAGGCACCCTCATACACCTCAAAGGCAATCCCAGGGCATGCATGTGGACGGAGCCGCTATGGGGCATCCCATACAATCTCTACGCACCCTACATCTCGCTGTACATGGTGGGGCTGGGGCTGACCTCCGCGGAGATCGGCTACGTCACCTCGATTTCGCTGGTGATGCAGATCTTTGCCGCGGTCCTCAGCGGCCCCTTGGCCGACAAGATGGGCCGAAGGCTCTGCACCCTCGTCGTCGACCTGCTCGCCTGGACGGTCCCGACGATCCTGTGGACGTTTTCCCAGAACTATCTATGGTTCGTCGCGGCCGCGCTGTTCAACGGTCTGTGGCGCACGACAGCCAACTCCTGGGGGCTTCTTCTGATTGAGGGATCGGATGACGAACTGGTGATGCGCTGCTTTTCCCTCGCGCAGCTGATGGGCCTGTTGGCGGCGTTTTTTACGCCGCTTTCGAAACTTGCGGTGGATGCCTTCGGTGTCGTGCCCACGATGCGGGTGCTGTATGGCTTCGCGTGCGTCATGATGACGCTCAAATTCTACATCCTCTTCAAGATCGGCACCGAGACAGAAATGGGCGAGCGCCGCATGCGGGAGACCAAAAACCAGAGCATTCCGGAGCTGGTCCTGGGCTGCTTGGACGTTTTCATGCGTATAATCAGCGAAAATCGGATGATCCTGACCATCGGAATCCTGTCGTCCTACCTTGTAATCAACACGATCAACAGCTCTTTCTGGGCGGTGTTCATCACCAAGCTCATGGGCATCACAGACGGCGACGTGGCGCTGTACACCACCTTGAAATCGCTGATCATTATGGGCTGCATTTTTGTGATCGTGCCGCGCCTGCGGTTCAGCCGCTTTAAAAACCCCATGCTGATTGGCTGGGGTCTGTTCGCGATATCGCAGGGCCTTTTGCTTCTCGCTCCGTATGGGGCATCCATTCCGCTTCTCATTTCGAGCGTCGCGCTGGAGGCGATCGCGGTTTCGATGCTGTCGCCGCTGACCGATTCGCTGCTTTTCATCAACGCCGACCCTGAGGAGCGCGCCCGTATTCTGGGGTTGATCTACGGCCTGATGGTTATGGCCGCAGCCGCGTTCCCGGCGGTGGCCGGTTGGTTCAGCAAGCTGTCGCTGGCCGCGCCCTTCTGGATCAACCTCATTATGCTGCTGGTCGGCGCGATTTTGACCGTCGCGCTGTGGCGCGAAACCCGGAAAAATGCCCCCGACAGGGAAGCCTGATCCTGACGCGCCCGTGCATCCATTCTCCGGTATACTGTCTTTGTGCTTCATAATGTCCTGAACCGCCGCCCAACGCGGCGGTTTCTTCATGGAAAAGCGCCTCAGGGTTTTTCAACGCCCCCGCTTCCGGCATATATTGATAGCGCCTCGCCTCGGAAAACATTGCCGTGTTAATATTGCCGGATGCCCTTGCTTTTCGTGCTGAATCGGTTATAATATAGTCAAAGATGGTCAGATAGCGAGGGATATGCGTGGCTCAATTGAGCGATAACATAGAACGGTTCATCAAGGAACTGATGGAGGAGGACCCGCAGATCGACCTGCGCCGCAACGAACTGGCCCAGCACTTTGGCTGCGCGCCGTCGCAGATCAATTATGTGCTGGCGACCCGTTTTTCGGTCGACCACGGCTACATCATCGAAAGCAGGCGGGGCGGCGGCGGATTTGTGCGCATCGTGCGCATGACGACCCGAAGCGATCAGAGCCTTCTGAACCTGCTGCTCGAGCGGGTGGGCAATTCGATCACCGAAGAAGCTTCGATGGCGATCATCGAACAACTGTTCGAACGCGGCCTCGTGACCCGGAACGAGTCGATGCTGATGCGCGCGGCGGTCGAGCGCAACGCGTTGGTCCTGCCCATCAGCGCCAAGGATGTATTGCGCGCAGCGGTGCTGCGCAACATGCTGGTCAGGGTTTTTCGGAACCTCGAGGAGGCGAGAGGCCATGAGATGTGAGGATTGCAACGATCGGGATGCCACCATCCGTTTGACGACCATCGTAAACGGTGAAAAAGTAGAAAAGAACCTTTGCGCTTCCTGCATGGCGAAGATCAAGCAGCAGTTTCCCTCGCTGGAGCTCTGGGGCTTTGCGGGGCTTCTGTCGGGATTTCTGGACGCGGTCAAGACCGAGAAGCCGGAGCCGCTGCCCGACATCACCTGCGGACGCTGCGGGACCACCTACGCGGGCTTCGTAAAGAGCGGCCTATTGGGCTGCGCGGACTGCTACAAGTCCTTCCGCGATCCGCTGGAGTCGCTGCTCAAGGGCATCCACGGGCAGACGCGCCACACCGGGCGCACCCCGGGCGCCGCGCCCAGCGACGTGCCGCTGAAGCTGACCATCGACCGCATGCGGAAGCAGCTGACCCATGCCATCGAAACCGAGGAATATGAAAAGGCCGCGGGGCTCCGGGACCAAATCCGCGCGCTCAGCGCGCAGCTGGAGGCCAATGCGGCTGTGAAGGAGGGCTAGACGTGGTGAACAAAGCGCCGGAACTCGACGTGGTGCTGTCCTGCCGCGTCCGCCTGGCCAGAAATTACGAGGACGTGCCGTTTACCGCGACCATGACCCCGGAATGGGCGGAGGAAACGGTGCGCCGCGCCCGCCAGGCCGTGGAGAACAGCAAGGCCGGCGATTACCAGTGCCACCTGATGAAGGACCTGACCGGGGATGCCCGCTCCCATCTGGTGGAGCACCACCTGATCAGCTATGACCTTCTGAAATACCCGGAAATTTCCGCGGCGCTGATCCGGAAAGACCATTTCGTCAGCGTTATGGTCAACGAAGAGGATCACCTGCGCATCCAGGCGCTGATGCCCGGCCTGCAGCCGGACGAGGCCGCCCGGCTCGCCTTCGAGGCGGACGACGTGCTCTCGGCCGCCGGGAAATACGCCTTCGACCGGCAGTTCGGTTTCCTGACCAGCTGCCCGACCAACACCGGCACCGGCATGCGGGCCTCCGCGATGCTGCACCTGCCGGCGCTGACCATCACCAACCGGATCAGCGCGGTCATCCAGGCGATTTCAAAGCTGGGCCTGACCGTGCGGGGACTCTACGGAGAGGGCAGCGACGCCAGGGGATGCCTCTACCAGCTCTCAAACCAGATCACGCTGGGGAGAAGCGAAGAAGACATTGTCAAGACGCTGGTGGCCGCCACGGCGCAACTGGCGGCGCAGGAGAGAAGCGTGCGCAACCAGCTGCGCGAGCAGGACGCGATGAGCCTTTACGACCGGCTGATGCGCTCCATCGGCCTCATGGCCAACGCCCGGATGATGGGCGCGGTGGAGTTCATGCAGCGGTACTCCGACCTTCGCATGGCGGTCTCGATGGACATGGTCGACGCCCGCCTCCCGGAGGTGGACGGCATGATGATGGACCTTCAGAACGCGTCGCTCAACATCTTTGCACAACACGACATGAACGACCGCGAGCGCGACATACTACGGGCAGACCGGCTGCGCGAGCGAATCAAAAATCTTGCTTGACAACGGGAGGTACCTATGGCTTTCTTTTCCAGATTTACTGAACGTGCCCAGCGCGCGCTGGTGGCCGCCCAGAAGGAAGCGGCTGGCCTTGGACGCAGCTATGTGGGCACCGAGCACCTGCTGCTCGGCGTGCTGGCCGACCCCGGCGCCGCCGACGCGGTGCTGCACGGTGTGCGGCTTGACGACGTGCGCCAGGAGATTGTGACGCTCCTCGGCCGCGGCGACGAGGATGCCGAAAACAAAATCATGACTTATACGCCCCGAACCAAAAAAGTGCTGGAACAGAGCTCGCGCGAGGCGCGGGATCTGGGCCAGAATTACGTGGGCACGGAACACCTGCTGCTGGCGCTGATGCACGAGCGCGAGGGCGTGGCCGCCCATGTGCTGGTCAAACTGGGCCTGGACCTGGGCAAGGCGCGGGAGGACCTCCTGAGCGCCATCAAGGCAGGCGAGCAGGGCGGCAGCGCATCTGCGGGCACCAAGAGCGAGAAGACCCCTGTTCTGGACCAGTTCAGCCGCGACTTGACGCAGGCCGCCGTCGCGGGCGAGCTTGACCCGGTGATCGGACGCGCGAAGGAGATCGAGCGGATCGTACAGATCCTGTCGCGCCGCACCAAGAACAACCCCGTCCTCATCGGCGAGCCCGGCGTTGGCAAATCAGCCATCGTGGAAGGGCTGGCACAGCTGATCATCTCCGGCAACATCCCGGAGATCCTGCGCGGCAAGCGCGTGCTCTCGCTGGACCTGGCGGGCATGCTGGCGGGCGCGAAGTACCGCGGCGAGTTCGAGGAGCGCCTGAAAAACGCCATGGCCGAGATCAAGAAGGCCGGCAATGTGGTCCTGTTCATCGACGAGCTGCACACGCTGGTCGGGGCAGGCGCGGCGGAGGGCGCAATCGACGCGGCGAACATCTTGAAGCCCATGCTGGCCCGCGGCGAGATGCAGTGCATCGGCGCGACCACGCTCAACGAATACCATAAGCACATCGAGAAGGACGCGGCCCTCGAGCGCAGGTTCCAGCCGGTGATGGTGGGCGAACCCAGCGTGGACGAAGCCGTCGCCATCCTGATGGGCCTTCGGGACCGCTACGAGGCGCACCACCGTGTGCGCATCACCGACGAGGCGATCCGCGCCGCCGTCACGCTGTCCGACCGCTACATCTCCGACCGCTTCCTGCCCGACAAGGCCATCGACCTCGTGGACGAGGCGGCCTCCCGGGTCCGAATCAAGGCGTTCACCGCGCCGCCCGACATGAAGGAGCAGGAGACGCGCCTGGAAGCCCTGAACAAGGAGACCGAGGAAGCCGTCGCCCACGAGGACTTTGAAAAGGCCGCCAAGCTCCGCGACCAGAAAAAGCAGCTGCAGAACGAAATGGCCCAGAGCCGAAAGGCCTGGGAGCAGCGGCGCGATGAGCGCGTTGAGACGGTGGGCGAGGAGGAGATCGCGGGCATCGTGTCCATGTGGACCGGGATCCCCGTCACCCGCATGACCGAGGACGAGCGCACCCGCCTTTTGAATCTGGAGGAAATCCTGCACCGCCGCGTAATCGGCCAGGAAGAGGCCACCAAGGCCGTCGCCCGCGCCGTACGCAGGGCGCGCGCGGGCCTCAAGGACCCGCGTCGGCCCATTGGCTCGTTCATCTTCCTGGGCCCGACGGGCGTGGGCAAGACGGAGCTTTGCAAGGCGCTGGGCGAGGCGCTGTTCGGCGACGAAGACTCGCTGATCCGCATCGACATGTCGGAGTACATGGAGAAGCACTCGGTGTCCCGCATGATCGGTTCGCCGCCGGGATACGTGGGCCACGAGGAGGGCGGGCAGCTGACCGAGAAGGTCCGCAGAAAACCCTATTCCGTGCTGCTCTTTGACGAAGTGGAAAAGGCGCACCCAGACGTATTCAACGTGCTCCTACAGATCCTCGAGGACGGCCGCTTGACCGACGGCCAGGGCCGTATCGTGGACTTCAAGAACACCGTCATCGTCATGACCTCAAACGCTGGCGCCAGCACGCTGAAAAAGCAGCGCACCTTGGGATTCGGCTCCGCGGACAGCGCCGAAAAGACCTATGAGTCGATGAAGGAAAGCGTGATGGGCGAACTCAAGCAGATCTTCCGCCCGGAATTCTTGAACCGCGTGGACGAGATCATCGTGTTCCACTCACTGGAGGAGGGCGACATCCTGGCCATCGCGAAGCTGATGCTGGGCGCGGTCGCCAAGCGCCTCGCGGAGCGCGGCGTGGAGCTCGTCATCGACGAAACCTCGGTGAAGCTCTTGGCCAAGTCCGGCTTCGACCCGCAGTACGGCGCGCGGCCACTCCGCAGAGCCATCCAGCGCATGGTGGAGGATTCGCTGAGCGAGGAACTCCTGAGCGGTTCAATCCACATGGGCGAGCGCGTACAGGTGACCGCCGAGGGCGATCAGCTCAAGTTCACCCCGGTCAGACCGGAGAAGGAGCAGGACGCCGAAGCGCAAGCGACATCAGCGCCAACAATATGATTGACGCGGCCAGGTAGGCCCAAAGCCCCGTCACAAGGTATACGCCAAGCATTGCGCATCCGTAGATCGCGCAGTGCTTGGCCCTTTTTCTGGGCACGCGCAGTGAGAGACGCCGCTTTTTCGCGGGCGGCTCGGGGAGCGGCTGAGCGCTCTTTGCATACCGATCCGAGAGCGCCTTCGCGTCCATTAGCTTCACCTTCGGCCCGGTCAAGCTTTCCGCGACAGGCCAAACGGCGTCCGAAACCGGCCCGGTGGTCGCGATTTCGAGTGGATCGCCCTTCGCGCCGCGCCAAAGGCAAATAAGTTCATCCACGCCCAGCGGTTCTCCCTTGGGATGGCGCTGAAGCAGCGTCCCGGCAAACGCCGCGTAACTTTCCACCTGCGCGCGCGCCTCGTCCTCCGGGAGGAAGACCAGCCGCTCCACAAGGGCCTTGGCGCGCCTTGCGCGCTCCCTGCGATCCGCCCGGCGGCGTGACCAGCGCCCGAACGCCGAGGCGATGAGCGCGCTGAACGGCACGGCCATGAGCGCGCCCGCCCAGGCCTCTCCAGTCATGTAGAAAAAGTACAAAAATGCCGCGAGGTACGCGATCAACCCCAACGCGGCCCCGTCGATCCAGCGCGCGATCCTGCCCATAGTCCCACCTCCGGCGCGGTTTACATCAATATATTGTGCAAATCCTGTATTTTCATGCGCTTTTCGCTTTTCCGAATCCGAAAAATGGTTTATAATAATCTATCAAGAAGGAGAGATGCTCTTGAAGGCCTACGGCATCATGGGCGGGACGTTCGACCCCGTCCACAACGGCCATCTTCTGATGGCCGAAGCCGCGATGAACCAACTCTCGCTGGATGAAGTGCTTTTCATACCCGACGGCGACCCGCCGCACAAAGCGGAGCTCGCGCCGGCGGAGGACAGACTGAAAATGGTGGAGCTGGCCATTCGAGGCCGCGGCGGCTTTCGGGCATTGGATATGGAAGTCCGGCGAGCGGGACAGACATATACGGTCGATACGCTGGAATGTCTGACCAAAGACCATCCGTCCGACCGGTTCGTCTTCATCGTCGGGGCGGACACGCTGCTGCTCCTGAATAGCTGGCGAAATTTCCCGCGCGTGGCGTCCCTTCTGTCAGGCGTCGCCTGCGCGCCAAGGGCCGGGATCAGCGTGGAAGCAGTGGAAAGGCAGATAATCCACCTGATGGAGCAGTACAACCTGAACGTTTACTGCCTTTCGATGTCGCCGGTGGATGTCTCTTCCACCGAGGTGCGCCGTCTGGTCGCGCGCGGCCTCTCCATCGGCCGCATGGTGCCCGAGGCTGTGACGCGTTACATCAGGGATCGCGAGTTGTACCAGGACCCTATGCTGACCGAGCTTCAAAAGACGCTGTCCAAGGAGCGGTACCGCCACACGCTGGGCGTGGAGCAGACCGCGGTCAAGCTGGCGGAACTGTACGGCGAGGATCCCGAGAAGGCGCGCGTCGCGGCACTGCTCCACGACTGCGCGAGGTGCCTTGACAGCGCGGAGATGCGGCGGCTGGTGGGGGAGCGGGTCGGCGCCTCGGCGCTCCGGGCGCTGATGCACGCGCCGGCGGGCGCGGCACTGGCCAGACAGAAGTACGGCGTCGAGGATGAGCACATCCTCTCCGCCATCCGATGGCACACCACAGGGCACGAGGGTATGACAAAACTTGAGAAAATCGTCTATCTGGCGGACTTTGTAGAGCCCAACCGGCCGAACCATCCGGGCCTTCAGGAACTCCGGGCGGAGGCCCTCCGGGACCTGGACTGTGCGGTAAAGATGGCGGCGGAGAGCACGATGCGCTATGTGCGCGCGCGCGGGCTGGAGCCCGACGAAAACACCATGAAAATGCTTGGCAGTGAAAAATCGACGGAGGGGATTGTATGAAGCAGCCCAAGGAACTCGCCGTACGGATCGCGGAGGTGCTTACAGACAAGCGCGGCGAGGATGTCATCGCCCTGGGCGTCGGCCACCTGACCTCCATTGCGGATTACTTCGTTATCGCAAGCGGCCGTAACGCCCTGGCCGTACGCGCGCTGGCGGAAGAAGTGGAAGAAAAGCTGGCCGCCGAGGGGGTCGAATCGCGCCGACACGAGGGCATGAACGAAGCCAGGTGGATCGTTCTGGATTACTCCTCGGTCATCGTGCATATATTCCATATGGAGGAACGTCAATACTACAACATCGAGCGGTTGTGGATGGACGGCTCCAATCAGGTTGCGCTGATTTCCTCCGACCAATGACGAGAGGGTTTGAGATGCTTATGAAAACCATGGAAGCGCAGCGACCGATCGAACTGACGCTGCCCGCCGAACCCAGAATGCTGCTCATCATTCGCCTGATTACGGCCGGCGTCACCGCCCGCGCGGGGCTGACGGTGGACGCCGTCGAAGACGTCAAAATGGCCGTGGAGGAGGCGTGCAACTGCCTGCTACGGTGCGCCTCGTGCGATGCGCTGAAGCTCAAATTCACCTCGGAGGGCGGCGTATTGCACATGCGCGTGGAAGGCATAGGCGAACCGGCCGAGCCCCATGTGCTCGTGGGCGACTGCGACGAGGTACAGGTCATCCGCCTAATCCTGGAATCCATGGTGGATGACGCACATGTGATCTACGATGGGAGCGCGCTCAGCGCCATAGAGATGGCAAAGTCCCTGGGCGCCTGATACGAGGTGAATATGCTGAAACCCTCCCCGCTGGAAATCACCGACATGCTGCGGCAATACGCGCTGACGCGCGACGAGGCGCTTCGAAACAAGCTGGTCGAGGCGCATTTGTACATCGCGTCGATCGTCGCGCGCCGCTTTGCGCGCCGAGGCGTCGATTATGACGACCTGTACCAGGTGGCTTCGCTGGCGCTGATCAAGGCGGTTGAGCGCTACGATCCCGACCGGGGGGTCAAATTCGTCAGTTTCGCGACGCCGACGATGATCGGAGAGGTTAAAAACTACTTCCGCGACAAGGCGCAGACGATCTCACTGCCCCGGCGCGGTCGGGAACTGCTGGGAAAAATCGCAGCGGCCCGGGAATCCCTGGAACAGGTCTATTTCCGCGCGCCCACGCCCGAGGAACTGGCGGAGCATATGAACGTGCCGCTGGACGACATTGTGGAGGCCCTTGAAATGCAGGGCGCAGCGATGCCCGCTTCGCTGGACGCGATGCTGCCGGGCGAGGACGACGGCGGCGCGACGCTCCGCACACTGATCGGCGTCGATGAGCACGGCTTCGGCCGCTTCGAGGCGCATGAGAGCGTGCGGCAGATGCTCGAGGCCGTCACGCCCACCGAGCGGAAGATTCTGATCAACCGGTATTTTGGAAATCTCAGCCAGCGCGAGGTCGCGCAGCACCTGGGCGTGTCGCAAATGACGGTTTCGCGCGCCGAACGAAAGGCGCTCTCTCAGCTCAAGGGCATGCTGGAAAAGGATCCATAAAAGCGATGAAATCGCGCTAGAAGAGATGGGGTAGGGGAGAATGTTTGGAATTATCGGCGCCGGCAACATCGGAAGCGCGATCTTGCGGTCCGCCATTCAGCATGGTGCGCTCCGGTCGGACGAAGCGCATGTATATGACGTAAACGCTGACCATACGCTGGCGCTCAAAAAAGAGCTTGGCATCACCGCGCACGCGTCCAGCCGAGAGCTGATCGCGGCCTGCGATATGATCCTGCTCGCGGTCAAGCCCAACGTGGTCGAAAAAGTGCTCAAGGCCGAGAGGGCTGCGCTTGAGGGCAAGGCGCTCATCTCCATCGCGGCTGGCTGGCGCGTGGAAATGCTTAAAAAAGTGGTGGGGGCCAGCGTCCGCCTCCTTCGCGCGATGCCCAACACGCCGCTGCTCGTCGGCGAAGGCATGACGGTCTTCAGCCGCGAGCACACGCTGACCGAATCCGAATCTGCGTTCGCAGAGGGCCTTTTCCGGGCGCTGGGGCGGCAGCTGTGGGTGGAGGAATACCAGATGGACGCGGTGACGGCACTGTCCGGCAGTTCGCCCGCGTTCGCCTACATCTTCACCGAGGCGATGGCCGACGCGGGCGTCGCCTGCGGGCTCTCCCGCGTACAGTCCGTCGAGATGGCCGCGCAAACGCTCTTGGGCAGCGCCAAGATGGTGCTGGAGACCGGCATGCACCCCGGCGCACTCAAGGACATGGTGTGTTCGCCTTCCGGCACGACCATCGCGGGCGTCCGGGCGCTCGAGGCGCACAACTTCCGTTCCGTGGTCATGGAAGCGGTCATCGCGGCGAACGACCGTTCGGCCGCGCTCAACAATTCGTGAAGCGGGTCGCGCTGTACACCGACGGGGCCTGCTCCGGAAACCCCGGCCCCGGCGGCTGGGGATATGTGCTGATCTTCCGCGAGCACCGGCGGGAGGTTTCGGGCTACGCCCCGGACACCACCAACAACCGCATGGAACTGACCGCCGCCATCGAAGGCCTCTCCGCGCTCAAGGAGCCCTGCGAGGTGGATTTGTACACCGACAGCGCCTACATGGCCCACGCGTTCACCAAGGACTGGGTTGGCAACTGGCAGAGGCGCGGCTGGCTGAAGGCAGACAAAAATCCCGTGGAAAACCAGGACCTCTGGAAAAGGCTCATCGAACTCGATGGGAAGCATCACGTCCATTGGAACTTGGTCAAGGGCCACGCGGACAACGAGGAGAACAACCTTTGCGACAAGCTGGCCACCAGTGAGATCAAGAAGCACCGCGAGAAGCAGGCGTAGGGGAGAAGGGTTCCCCGCGCTATCCTCGAAGGGAGATCCTCGTTAATATATGCTTTCATAGGCTGTTTGCCGTATAAAAGCCCGCGTCGCGGGCTTTTATGCTGTAATCAACTGCGGATGCGCCTATCCAAATCGGTCGCGGCCTCTTTTGCCGCCCTCAAAAACACCTCGGGGTCTTTGATGGAGGAATGGGCCGTCATGACTTCCATCATCAGCGGAAACCCGATCTTTGCTTTCGCCAGCACGTCGCAAAGCGCGGAAAAATCGATAAATCCCTCCCCGGGGAGAACGTGGTCGACGAATTCCTGAATCCTGTCCGAAAGGTGGATCGCGATCAGCCGCCCGGACAGCCTCTTTAATAGGCCGAAATCCCGCGGCCCATCGATCTGATCGTGTGACGAGTCGTAGCAGAAGCCGAAATGGTCGGGATTGGCTTCCCAAAGCATCTCTTCCATGAATTCCGTCGCGACGCCGGGCAGGACATTTTCAAAAGCGAATCTCACGCCGCTCTCTCTGGCAAGGGATTCATACTGATTCAGCTTTGCACGGACATCCCTTCTTTTGTCGGACAGCGTTTCCGGATTAAATGTGAAAGCACTGCAATGCAGGGCGACCACAGGGGCTTCGAGCGCTGCTGCCGCTCTGACCACAGCACGGTTCACTTCGAGTGAATCCGGCTTGTCCATCTCATAGCCATGAATGCTATCGACCGACAGGCGGTTTGATGACAGGACGGATTTGATCGTCTTCATACGGCCCGCGTCCAGAATGCCGCTGTGATCGAAATTCCTGCCGAAGGATACAAAGCGGAATCCTGCCTCCCGAATCATCTCGAATTGGACGGCGAGCGGCACCGAGTAATCGAAGCAGCTAGAGATCGAGATCGCGCCCACGGAAATCAGCCTCTCTATGTCAATCAGGTATCGCCTTCCTCGTGCTTTTTTTCCTCCCGGAGAACGACGGACTTTGCCGCCAGGCGGCGGCGCTCGTCGCTCATGGCCGCGTAGTGACGGCGGGTGGTGTTGACATCCGAGTGCCCCAGCACGTCCGCCACCAGGTAGATGTCGCCGGTCTCCCGGTAGAGGTTCGTGCCGAAGGTGGAGCGCAGTTTGTGAGGGCTCATCCGTTTTTTTAGCGGCGCTGCCTGCAGCGCGTACTTTTTGACCATGTTCTGTACAGCGCGCGTGGTGATGCGGCGGTCCTGCAGTGACAAGAACAGCGCGCTTTCGTGGCCGGGCAGCGGGTTTTGCTTGAGCCGCTCCTCCATGTAGCGCTTGAGGACGTCCGCCACCTCGTCGGGGAAGTACAGAATCGCCTGATTGCCGCCCTTGCGGGTGACCAGAAAGCCGTTGATCTCAAAATCGACGTCCGCGATGTCAAGGCCCACGCATTCGCTGACGCGGATGCCGGTGCCCAGAAACAGCGTCAGAATGGCAAGGTCTCGTAGGCTGGTGTGCTCGTGGAACTTCTTCTGCCGCTCGGTGAGCGCCGCGCCCGACTCCGCCAGATCCAGAATTCGCGCCACCTCGTCGATTTCGAGGCGCAGGATCGGCTTATCGTGCCGCTTGGGCATGTCCACCAGGGCGCTTGTGTCCGCGGAAATGCGCCCGCGTTTGAAAAGGAATTTGAAGAAGCTCCGGAGCGTGGACAGCTTGCGTTGCTTGCCAAGCTCCGCGTTCGAAAATTCTGTATCGTTTTCGTTAAAATATAGCGAAAGGTAATCGAGGAAGGCGTCGATGTCGACCGCCTTGATCTGTCCGATCTGCTCATAGGACCAGTCCTCAGCCGTCAGGCCGCCGAAAAGCTTCATTTCCGCGCTCAGGAACCGGAAAAAAAGCCGGAGGTCACGGGCGTAGGCAAGGCGGGTCAGCGCCGTCGTGGTCGGCTCGATGGCGCGGATGAATTCGCGGCAGGCGGGCGGAAGTTCCGCGAGTGTTTCGCGGATCAGCCCAGTCTGATGGCGCGCGTTGGATTCAGAGTAGGTCAAATTCCTGGCCATGAATACTCCTTGATATTGCAGCGTAGCAGAGAGTTTTCGATTCCTGTTGTTGTTTGGCATTTCGTCAAATGCGTCAAATGCAATCAAAGGGTGAAAGGTCCGAGTTATCCGCTAAAGCAGCGCTGAGGCCTAGAATTCCCAAAACCGGGCGGTATCTATTCGCAAAAGCTGTCTTTCGCGAATAGTTTTGATGGTCTTCCCCAAAGCTCAGGAAAGCGTCCTTCTGGTGGTTTTCGGCCGCACCCCACGGACGGATGGTGCTTTCGCGGACGGCTTCCCGCTGGAGGCTGCAGCTTTATTGTTCGCGAACCCCGGCTCCGCGTCCGGCGATGTTCCGTTGATCACTTCGTCAATTTCGATGGCCAGATAATCGGCGTTGCTCTTTTGGACGCAGCACATGCAGTTGTCGCAGAGCTTTTCCGAATCCAGGTCGCAGACCAGGCAGTCGCCGCAATCGACGCAGAGACTGTCCTCGTCCAGGATGCAGTGTTTTTCCATGGAAACCTCCCCCGCCGGTCCCCCGCGCGGAATTCCCGGCATTTTCAGTATACGCCTTCCGGCTAAAGAAAACAAGATTTACAGGAAAATTCCGAACAGGCGTTTGATTCTCCCGGTGTTTTGTGGTATACTCATTATGAGTTCTTTACCGGAGGTTTTGATATGCAGGAGCGCGGCAAGAACAGCCAGCGGCGGATACTGGAATTCATCAAAAAGGAAATTGAACTCAAGGGCTATCCGCCTTCCGTGCGCGAGATCTGCGAGGCGGTCAACCTGAAGTCCACCTCCACGGTGCATGGGCACCTGGAGCAGTTGGAAAAGCGCGGGCTGATCCGCCGCGATTCCACCAAGCCCCGTGCGATGGAGGTGCTGGAGAATCCGCTCTCCAAGGGCCGCAGCGTACCGCTGGTGGGCCGCGTGACGGCGGGCATCCCCATCCTGGCTGAGGAAAACATCGAGGATTACATCGTACTCCCGCAGGACCTGGTCGGCACGGACGACGAATTGTTCGCGCTCCGCGTCCGCGGCGAAAGCATGATCCGCGCCGGCATCCTGAATGGGGACTTCATCATCGTCCGAAAACAGAGCCACGCGGACAATGGCGACATCGTCGTGGCCATGATCGAGGACGAGGCCACCGTCAAGCGCATTTTCTTTGAGCGGGACGGCGTGAGGCTGCAGCCGGAAAACCCCTATTACGACCCGATCTACTCCCGCAAGGTGACGGTGGTCGGCAAGGTCACGGCGCTGTTCCGGAAGCTGTAGCCCTTCCCGCCCGCTTTCGGCTTCATTTTTTCACCTCCGCGCGCCGCAAAGCGTTCGGAGGTGTTTTTCAGCCCTTCAGCACGCGCACCGCGCGCTCCACCGCGATGCGCCCGTGCGCGTAGGTCAGCGCGCCTTGGAGATACCCGATGTACGGCGCGCGGATGGGCGCGTCGGCGCTCAATTCGATCGAAGCGCCGGCCACGAAGGTGCCCGCCGCCATGATGACCTGGTCCTGATAGCCGGGCATGTCCCAGGGTTCGGGCACTGCCTGGCTGTCCACCGGCGACGCCTTCTGAATCGCCTGGCAGAACGCGATCAGCGGCTCCGGCGCGCCAAAGCGGATGGCCTGTATGATGTCGCTGCGCGGCGCGTCAAACGCCGGGTGCACGTCGTAGCCCAGGCTTTCAAACACCTTTGCCGCCAGGATCGCCGTCTTGACCGCCTGCACCACCGTACTTGGTGCCAGGAACAGCCCCTGGAAGAACAGCTGATAGCCCGCGGCGTAGCTGCCGACCTCCGCGCCGATTCCCGGGCAGGTCATGCGGCAGGCGATCTTCTCCACCGCGGCGCGCTTTCCGGCCACGTAGCCGCCGGTGGGCGCCAGCCCTCCGCCGGGGTTTTTGATGAGCGAACCCGCGATCAAATCCGCGCCGACTTCGGTCGGTTCCTGCTCGGCGGTGAATTCACCGTAGCAGTTGTCCACCATCACCAATGCGTCGGGATGCTTCTCATGCACCAGCGTGGCCGCTTCCCGGATCTCGTCCAGCGTCAGTGAGGGTCGCCAGTCGTAGCCTCGGGAGCGCTGCAGGAGCACCAGCTTGGTCGACGCGTCCACCGCCTCGCCAAGCCCGGCGAGATCCAAACGACCGCCGTTCAGCGGCACCTCGCGGTAGCCGATGCCGAACTCGGAGAGCGATCCCTCTCCCTTCGAACCGCCGATCCCGATAACCTGCTCCAATGTGTCATAGGGCTTTCCCGCGCCGCACACCAGAACGTCGCCCGGCCTCAGAAGCCCCTGCAGGCAGAGCGCCAGCGCGTGGGTACCGGAGGCAATCTGCGGTCTGACCAGCGCGGCCTCGCAGTGAAAGACTTCCGCGAACACCAGATCCAGCGCGTCCCGCCCCACGTCGCCGTATCCGTAGCCGGTGGTGGGCGCGAAGTGACGCTGAGAAATCTCAAATTTATTGAAGGCGTCCAGCACTTTTTGCGTATTGAACCGCTCGATGGATTCCATCCGCTCAAAGACCGGGCGGCATTCCCTTTCGCACTGGCTGACGAACTCCGAAATGTTCATGGCTGTTCCTTTCGCATGAGGATTTCCCGGGAAATGTCCCGCGCGCTGCGGCCCGAGGCCTCGATCCAGGTCACGCGCTCATCCCGCCGAAACCAGGTGAGCTGGCGCTTGGCGTAATTGCGGGTGGCCTGCTTGACGCGCTCCACCGCTTCCGCCATCGGGCATTCCCCCGCCAGCGCCCTGGCGATCTCCTTGTAGCCGATGCCCTGCATCGCCGTCGCGCGCCCTTGAAGGCCGCCGGAAAGAAGCGCCTCGACTTCCTGGACAAGCCCCTCCGCCATCATCTGATCGACCCTTTGGTCGATGCGCGCGTACAATTCTTCTCGGGGCCAGGAAAGGCCGTAAAGCCTCCCCCGGTACGCGCCTTCGCACCCCGAGTCCAGCGCCCGCTGCTCGGAGAGCGTCTTTCCGGTTAGCTTAAAGATTTCCAGCGCCCGCACGACGCGGCGAACATCGTTTATGTGCAACCGGTCCGCGGATTCAGGATCTACCGCCCGCAGCATGGCGTGCAGCCGCTCTTTCCCGCCCATTTGGGACGCGATTTCCTCGAGCGGCCGCCGCACGGATTCGTCGCCCTGGGCGGAAAAACCAAGCGGACGCGTCAGCGCGTCGATGTACAGACCCGTGCCCCCGCAGACGACCGGAGTCAGCCCCCGCGCGAAGATTTGCCCGATGGCCTCGATCGCCTTTTCCCGGTAAGCCGCGACCGAATACGCCTCGCCCGGCTCCGCGATGTCCAGAAGGTGGTGCGCCACGCCGCGCGTCTCCTCCGCCGTGGGTTTCGCGGTGCCGATGTTCATGCCCCGGTAGATCTGCATGGAGTCCGCCGAGACCACTTCCCCACCCAGCGCGAGGCAGATTTCCACCGCCACCGCCGTCTTCCCGGAGGCGGTGGGGCCGCAGATGATCAAAAGTTCCTGCATCCATTTCCTCCGGTTACTGCTGCCGCTTGAACATGCGTTCGATTTCGCCGGGCCGGAACACGCGCATCACCGGCCGTCCGTGGGGGCAGGTGGGCGGCGCGCTGGTCCTTGCCATCTCTTCCAGAAGCGCCTGAATTTCTTGATCGTTCAGGCGGTCCCCCGCCTTGACGGCGCGTTTGCAGGATAGCTGGATCAGTTCGCCGCAGCGGCGGTCGAGCGTCGCGCTTTTCAAGCGGTCGAGCTGCTCGATCATCTCCATGAAGAACGGGGAAAGCGACGCGTGACTGAGTACAAACGGAACAGCGCGGACCATGACATCCCGTTCGCCAAAGGACTCTACCTCGAACCCGGCTTGGCTCAGCGTCTCCAGGTTGTCCTCAATCACCGCGCGCTCCTTTGCACTGACGCGGACGACCAGCGGCGTCAAAAGCTGCTGGGAAGCCGTCCCCTGTTCCAGCATCCGCTTATACTTTTCGTACAGGATGCGCTCGTGCGCGGCGTGCTGATCGATCATGACCAGCGCGTCCGCCTGCTCCAAGAGAAGGTAGGTATTCCGGTACACGCCGATCAGGCGGTAATCCGTCTTGGGCGGCTGCGTCACCGCTTTTTCCGGCGCTTCGACCGCCGATTGCTCAACCACAGGCGCAGGCGTTGCGTCCTCCACCCATTTTTCTCGGTCGATCGCGGCGTTCTCCCGCATCATCGGGCGAAGCGCGCCCAGGATGGTGGAATTATAGACTTCGGACGGTTTTGCAGGTCCATCAGGCTGCTTTTCAGCGGCTTTGGTCGGTTTTGCTGCGATTGCAAGGGGATTTTCCGGCTGTGAAGTCGGCGTCTCCCGTGATTCGGTCTGTTTTTCAACCGGTTCTGCAACAGGGATTTGAACTTCGGTCTGTTCGATCTTCGCGGGCGGCGTGTATTCGATTCTGGGTTTGGATTCCGGCTGCGGTGAATGCACGATGTCGGTCATGTGCTCTTGTTGAAAGAACTTCTCAAAAAGTGCCTTTGCCGATTCACGCACGAGCGCCTCATCCCGGAAGCGGATCTCCAGCTTGCTGGGGTGGACGTTGACGTCGATGGCCGAGGGCGGCAGGTCCAGGTGCAGCGCGCACATCGGATACATGCCGATGGTCACGCGGCCCCGGCAGGCGCTCTCCAGCGCCTGGGTGAGCAGCGGACACCGCACAACGCGCCCGTTGATGAAGAAGGACTGCCCGGACCGGTTTTGCCGCGCCGCGTCCCCCACCCCGATCAGCCCCCAGATGCGAAGGCCGCCCAGCGCAGCGTCGATGGGCTTAAGCAGCGCCGCCGTCTCCCGCCCGTACACCGCCAGCGCCGCGTGCAGCATGCTGTCATCGCCGTAGCTGTGCAGAAGCGTCCTGCCGTTTGAGATCAGACGGAGCGCGACTTTCGGGTTGGCCAGCGCGAGCCGCTCCACCATCTCCCCCAACACGCCCGCCTCGTACGCCGCCTTTTTGAGGAATCCGCGCCGTGCGGGGGTGTTGAAGAACAGGTCTTTGACGATGATGGTGGTGCCCTCCGGGCATCCGGCCTCGCTCAAATCCAGAAAGCGCCCGCCTTCAATGCGGATTCTGACGCCCGACTCGGCCTCTTTGACGCGGGTGGTCATCTCCACCCTCGCGACCGCCGCGATGGACGGTAGCGCCTCGCCGCGAAAGCCCAGCGTTCGGATGTCGGTCAGGTCGTCGTCGTCCCGGAGCTTGCTGGTGGCGTGGTTTTCAAACGCCAGCCGCACGTCTGAGGGCGCGATGCCGCTGCCGTTGTCGGTGACGCGTAAGAAACTTTCGCCGCCATCCCGGATTTCCACGGTGACGGACGTGGAGTGGGCGTCCAGCGCGTTTTCGATCAGTTCCTTGGCGACAGAACTGGGCCGCTCCACCACCTCGCCGGCGGCGATGCGCCCCACCGTCGCGGCATCCAGGATCCGGATCATGCTCATATCCTCCGTGCCTGCTCGGTCAGCTTGAAGAGTAGGTTGAGCGCTTCCACCGGCGTCAGGCCCATCACGTCCACCGCGCGAAGCTGTTCGATCAGCTCCATCGGGCGGTAATCGGTCAGGCCAACCTGCCGGTTTCCCGCGTTTTTGCGCTTGTCGAGGATGCTCTTCCCGATCGTACCCTGGTCCTGCCCGCTGACTTCGAGCCGGGCCATGATCTGGCGCGCCCGCGAGACGACCGACGCGGGCAGCCCCGCCAGCGAGGCCACCGCCACGCCGTAGCTGCGGTCCGCGCCGCCGGGCATGATTTTGCGCAGGAAGATCACTTGATCACCCTGTTCCCGGGCGGTGATGCGGTAGTTGACCGCGCCCGGAAGCCGCCCCTCGAGTTCGCTCAGCTCGTGGTAGTGGGTGGCGAACAGCGTCTTGGCGCGGGTCTTTTCCGCGATGTGCTCCACCACCGCCCATGCGATCGAGAGGCCGTCGAAGGTGCTGGTGCCCCGCCCGACCTCGTCCAGGATCAGAAGGCTCCTGGGGGTGGCAAACTTCAAAATGGCGGCAAGCTCGGTCATCTCCACCATGAAGGTGGACTGACCGGCGTACAGATCGTCCGAAGCGCCGACGCGGGTGAAGATGCGGTCGATGACCGGGATCTCGGCGGACGCGGCGGGCACAAAGGAGCCCATGTGGGCCATCAGCGCGATCAGCGCCACCTGCCGCATGTAGGTGGATTTGCCGGCCATGTTGGGACCGGTGATGATCATCATGCGGGCTTCTTCATCCAAATGCGTGTCGTTGGGCACGAAGCGGTCATGGCCCAGCGATTGTTCGACCACCGGGTGACGGCCGTCTTTGATGAGGATTCCGCCCTCCTCGAGGATCGCGGGGCGCACGTAGCCGTTTTCCTGCGCGACCTTGGCGAGCGCCGCCAGCGCGTCCAGCAGCTTCACGCCCTGCGCGGTGCGCTGAAGCCTTGGAAGCGCATTGGAGAGCTTCCCGCGGATCTCGGTAAACAGCGCGTACTCCAGCGTGACGGCGTTCTCCTCCGCGCCCAGGATGGCGCGCTCCAACTCCTTCAGTTCCTCGGTGATGAAGCGCTCGCAGTTGGCCAGCGTCTGCTTCCTCGTGTAGCGGTAGGGCACCAGTTCATAGAAGGACTTGGTGACCTCGATGTAGTAGCCGAAGACCCGGTTGTAGCCCACCTTGAGGCTCTTGATGCCGGTGGCTTCCCGCTCCCGCTTTTCCACGTCGCTGAGCCATTCCTTGCCCTCGACGGAGGCGCGCCGCAGGTGATCCAGTTCCTCGCTGAAGCCCTCCCGGATGATGCCGCCCTCCTTGACGGAGAGCGGCGCGTCCGGCGAAATCGCGCGCGCAAGCAGCGCCGCAATGTCCTCCAGCGGGTCCATCAACGCGTCCACCGAGCGGAGCAAGCCGCCCTCAAACGCGTTGAGCAGGCGCTTCAGCTCCGGCACGCGCGAAAGCGTTCCCTGAAGCGCCAGGCAGTCCCGGCCATTGATGGTGTCGTAGGCGATCTTGGAGAGCAGCCGCTCGATGTCATACGCGCCCCGTAGTTCCTCCCGGATCGCGTCTGCCGCAAACGCGTTCTCCTTCAAAAGGCCGACCGCGTCCAGCCGCTCGTCGATCTGCTCCTTTTTGATGAGCGGCCGCTCAATCCAGCCCCGGAGCATGCGGCTGCCCATGGCGGTTTCCGCCCTGTCCAAAAGCCATAAGAGCGACCCTGTACGCCGCCCCCGGAGGGTCTGGGTCAGCTCCAGGCTGCTCGCCGCCACCCGGTCGATCTGCATGCAAAGCTCGCGCTCGTAGCGCCGGACCTCCAGAATATGGGAGAGCGCGTTTTTCTGCGTCTCGGTGAGGTAGCGCATCAGCGCGCCTGCCGCCGAAACCGCCAGGCGCATGCCCTCCAGCCCCAGCGCCGCGGGGTTTTTCGCGCCGAAATGGGCGAGCAGCGCCTTGGAGGAGGAAGCGTACTCAAAATACCCCTCGTCCAGCCGCGTTACCGAGGTGTTTGCGGCGCCCAGCCGGGCGAGCGCGTCCGTGTCGCCCAACAGGATTTCCCGGGGGTCGATCTTTGAAAGTTCGTCCGGCAGCGACTGCGCCGCGCCGGAAAACTCATGGGCGTAGAATTCGCCGGTGGACAGGTCGCAAAACGCCATGCCCGCGCGGTCACGGCGCACGAGGACCGACAAGATGAAGCTTGAGGCGCGCTCGTCCAGGAGCGACGCCTCGATCACCGTGCCGGGGGTTACGATGCGGGTCACCGCCCGCTCAACCAAACCCTTCGATTCGGCGGGGTCGGTCATCTGTTCGCAGATGGCGACCTTGTATCCCTTGGACACGAGCTTCGCGATGTACGTCTCCACCGCGTGGTAGGGCACGCCGCACATCGGCGCGCGCTCGTTCAGGCCGCAGTCCCGCCCGGTCAGCGTCAGCTCCAGCTCGCGGGACATCTCCACGGCGTCCTCAAAGAACATTTCGTAGAAATCGCCCAGCCGGAAGAACAGGACCGCGTCCTTGTGCGCCTCCTTGATCTCCAGGTACTGCTGCATCATCGGCGAAATGGCCATTGGTCTTCCTCCGGTCGCTTTGGTAAAGGGCATCCTTGCTTAGTTTAGTAAGTCTTTGGAACCGCAGCCGCCGCAGCTGCCGCAGCTCCCGCCGCAACCGGACTTTGTCTCCGTCATCTGCCCGGTGATGATGAACTTCAGCACCTGATTGACCTGCTCGATGAGGTTCGAGAAGCTCTCCCGCGCCTCGGTCAGCGCCTGCACGTCGTCGATCAGCGAAAGCCGCTGCTGGATCTCGTCCATCTCGGCGGACAGTTTTTTCAGCGCTTCCGGCTCGGGATTATCCTTCTCAAGCAGTGCTTCGATCCTCTGGCGCGCTTCCATATATTGACTCATCGCGGCCGCGGCGTCGGCGTTGGCCATCGCGCGGTCCTCGGCACCCTTCATCGCCTTGTATTCCTCGGACTGCATGATCGCGTCGCCCAGCTCCCGCGTCTTTAAAAACACCTGGTTCATGGTTTCCTCCATTATTCCGCGCTTCCGCGCAGCGTATTTCGGCCCGCCGAGAGGATATTGACCTCGACCATGCGGCCGATCAGTTGCTGATTTCCCGGGAAATTGACCATGTGGCCCCGGTCGGTCTTGCCAGAGATCCAGCCGGGGTTGCGGGTGGATTCCCCCTCGACCAGCACCGTCTGCGTTAGCCCGACCTGGGCCTTGAGCGCTTCGGCCGTAAGCTCGCCCTGCAGCGCGATCAGCCGCTCGATGCGCCGGGTCTTTTCGTCCATCGGCGTATCGTCCGCCATCCCCGCCGCGCGGGTCCCCGGCCTTGGTGAATAGATAAACGTAAACGCGGCATCAAAACGCGAAAGTTTCGTAAGCGACAGCGTCTCCTCGAATTCCTCCGCCGTCTCCCCCGGGAAGCCGACGATGAGATCGCTGGTAAGCCCGATCTCCGGCGACACGGCGCGCAGTCGCTCGACCAGTCGCAGGTATTTCTCCCGGGTGTAGCCGCGGTTCATGAGCGAAAGGATGCGATCGCTGCCCGCCTGCACCGGAAGGTGCAGCTGTTTGCACAGGTGCTTAAGGCTCGCATAGGCCCCGATCAGTTCGTCCGAAAGGTCCTTCGGATGAGAGGTCATAAAGCGGATACGCGGCACGCCCATTTCGTCGAGGCGGCAGAGAAGTTCCGCGAACGCGCCGCCACCCCCCTGATAGGAGTTGACGTTCTGCCCGAGGAGGGTGATCTCCTGAACGCCGTAGTCAAGCAAACGCCTGGCTTCGTCCAGCACGTCCGCCGTCGCGCGCGAACGCTCGCGCCCCCGCACGTAGGGCACGATGCAGTATGAGCAGAAGTTGTTGCAGCCATACATCACGTTGATGAAGGCGGAGGCCCTGCCGCTTCGCCGCACCGGGAGGCCTTCGGCGATGACGCCGTCGCCACCCTCCACTTCGACCACCGGCTGCTTTTCACCCAGTACGCGGAAGAGAAGCTCCGGGAGCCTGTGCAGGTTGTGGGTCCCGAAGATCAGGTCGATGAACGGGTAGTTTGCCTTGAGCTTATCGGCGACGCCCGCCTCCTGCATCATGCAGCCGCCGACGCAGATGAGGAGCTCCGGCTTTTCCTTTTTGAGCTCCTTGAGCCAGATCACATTGCCAAGCGCGCGGTTTTCCGCGTTTTCCCGTACGCAGCAGGTGTTGTAGAGCACGAGGTCCGCGTCCAGCTTGTTCTCCGCCTCGCGCATGCCCATCTCTTCCAACATGCCCGCGATGGTTTCCGAGTCCCGGACGTTCATCTGGCAGCCCAGGGTTACAATGTGGTATTTCCTCTCGGGCGCATCCATCTGGCGGACCAGGCGCATGTAGCCGCGCTGCGCCTCCAGCTCCGCGGTCGGGACGATTCTTTCCTTTTCCTTCATGGGCCTCCCCTAGTGTTTCGACGACGTATAGAAGTTGCAGATAGCGTCGAGAGATTTTTGTTTCTGGCTAGGAGCCGCAGCGCAGGAATAGCAGCACTATTTCAAGCGGAGAGCGACACCGCCAGGTGCGAAAAGATCCGGCGGGATCGCAACCTCTTGCGTGGGCGGAGCACTAGTTCTTTGGGATCTGCCGAGCCTTGGGCGGCAGTTCGCCTTCGGCGACCGGCGAAATGATGTAGTCTCCGCTCTTTCTAAGCTCGCTTGCCAGCACGTAGGCCTTCGCCTGCAGACGGCAGCCCAAGAGCAGCATCTGCCCCGCGACCGACGGCGTGGTCTCCACCAGGAACGCGCTCGATTGCCCGGCTGCGGAGCGCGACCTGAGTTCGCCCAGCGCGGCCCGCGCAACGCTTTCATCAGAGAGTACGCGCCCGCTGCCCTGGCACGAGGCGCAGGGCTGCATGAGCAGCGTGTGAATCGGCTGATGCACCTTTTTTCGGGTCATCTCCACCAGTCCAAGTTCCGTAATCCCTACGAGGTTCGTCTTGGTGCGGTCCTTTTTCAGCTCCTTGCGCAGAAGCGTTAAAAGCTGCTCCCGCTGCTCCGGGCGGTCCATGTCGATGAAGTCAATCACGATGATGCCGCCGATGTCCCGGAGCCTGAGCTGCCTTGCCAGTTCCACCACCGCTTCGCAGTTGGTCTGAAAGACGGTGTCAGAGAGAGAATGCTTGCCGACGAACTTTCCGGTGTTTACGTCGACCACGGTCAGCGCCTCGGCGTAATCGAACACAAGGTAACCGCCGCTTTTGAGCCACACGCGCCGAAGCAGCGCCTTCTCCGCCTGCGCGTCGATGCGGTAGGGCTCAAAGACCGAGGTTTCGGCCGAGTGGTGGATCACCTTCTCGGCGAGCTCCGGCGAGAGCATCTCCGCCGTGGACCGGGCCAGCGCGTACTGCTGCGCGTCGTCGATGGTCAGGGACTTCACCCCACCCACCAGCATATCGCGCACTGCGCGGTACACCAGCGACACGTCCCGGTGCAGAAGCGTGGGCGCGGTGGTCGACGCCGCGCGCTGGGAGATGGAATCCCACAGCTTTTTCAGATACTTGATGTCCCGGTCGAGGTCCGCCTCGCCCGCGCCCTCGGCGGCCGTGCGGATGATCAGCCCCATGCCCTGCGGCTTCAGGGCTTCCGCCATCCCGCGAAGGCGGGCGCGCTCATCCTCCGCCTCGATGCGGCGGGAGACGCCCACGTACCCTACCGTCGGCAGCAGCACGGCAAGCCGACCCGGCAGCGTGATGTGGCTGGTGAGCCTGGGGCCCTTGCTGCCGCCCGGCTCCTTGATGACCTGCACCAGGATCTCCTGGCCCACCTTGAGCAGCTTCTTGATCGACAGGCTCTTCAGTTCCTGCTCCAGCGCCTGCGGGTCAAGACCAAAGTCGGTCTTGTCCACCAGGATGTCGCCCGCGTACAGGAAGCCGTTCTTCTCCATGCCGATGTCCACAAAGGCAGCTTCCATGCCGGGCAGGACGTTCGCGGCCCTGCCTTTATAGATGTTGCCGACCAGCTTCTCGTGGCCCTTGCGCTCGATGTAGAATTCGGCCAGTTCGCCATCCTCGACGACGGCCAGGCGGGTCTGGTCACCCGCGCACTCCACCAACAGTTCCCGCTCCATCCGCACTTCCCATTTCTTTAAAATGATAAATCCATCAAATCGACCGCACCCTTCGGGCCTTCGCCCATCAGCCGCAACCGATGTATTTGCATGGAAGGCGCCGGTACCCCCGCGCGCTCCGAAAGCGTCTTCACCAGGAGGTCCGGCTTCAGCGTCGCCTTTTCGGTCAGCATCAGCGTCGCCCGGAGCACGACCGCGCCGTTCGTACTGGTATCCCTCAGGCAGACCGACGTCCGATTGCTGACACATGCGGACGATCCGGTCTGCGCATCGCCCATAGAGACTTCGGTCGGTTCCACCGACAGCGCGCACGTCATGGCGCGGATGTCGGCGGGCTTTTCGCCGGACTTGGTCTTCCGAAGCGCGATGACGCTCTTTTCCGCCATGTAGCCGAGGATGGCCGAGGCGGCGGCTTCCGCGCCCGTCCCGTCCAGAAGAATCTGGTATTCAGCCATGCGCAGCGCCGCCATCATCGCCGGATGGCTGTCGTCCACCAGCCGGACGCGCTTTAATGGCATGTCGGGCGGCAGCGCAGCCGCCATTTCCTTGAACGCGAATTCCTCCGACACCGGCGAGGACAGCTTCACATCGAGGATTTCGTAGTCGCTGGTCCAGCCCACCGCCAGCGCCGACGCGAAAGCCATCACCGGGTGCGGGTTGAAGCCTTGAGAATAAGCCACCGGCAGCTCCGTGCGCCTGAGCGCCATCTGCATGAACCGCTGCAGGTCCAGGTGCGAGACGAACTTCAGGCGGCTGAGCTTTGCGAACTGGTACAGCGCCCTCATACGCAGACTCCTTCGTAGCTCAACATGCCGCAGCCTTCGCAGCCCAGGCGGCAGTCCGGCGTGGTTTCGGCGCGCAGCGCGCGATGCCATTCGTTCAAAAGAAACGCCTTGCCGGGACCGGCGTCCAGGTGGTCCCAGGGGAAGACCTCGTCTTCCGCGCGCTCGCGGTTTGCGTAGAAGGCCGGGTCGACGCCCGACACGCGGAAGGCCTCCAGCCAAAGATCGTAGCGGAAGTGGTCGGTCCAGCCGTCAAACTGGCAGCCCAGCCGCCAGGCTGCTTCGATCACGGAACCCAAACGCCTATCGCCGCGGGCGAACGCCGCCTCCATGAAGCTCACATCCGGCGAGTGGTATTTGAAGTCCACGCCCTTGACCGAAAGCAGCGCACGCTTCAGCCGCTGCTGCCGCTCGATCACCGTATTCATATCCAGCTGCGCGCACCACTCAAACGGCGTGATGGGCTTGGGCACGAACACCGACGCGCTGACCGTGATGCGAAGCCCCGGGGCGCGCTTCTCCTTGGGTAAAGTAAAGTAGCACTGGGAAACCTTGCGCGCAAGGTCCGCGATGCCGTCCACGTCCTCGTCCGTCTCGGTGGGCAGGCCCAGCATGAAGTACAGCTTGACCGCCGACCAGCCGGACTCAAACGCGTCCCGCACGGAGCGCAGAAGGTCCTCCTCGGTCACGCCCTTGTTGATCACGTCGCGCAGGCGCTGGGTTCCCGCCTCCGGCGCCAGCGTAAGCGCGGTTTTCCGCACCTTCTGGGTCTCGCTGAGCGCGTCTTTCAAAACCGAGTCGATTCGCAGCGATGGCAGCGATACCTTGACCCTGCGGTTTTCAAACCGGCGTGTCATCTCCCGCGCGAGATCGGTGATCCTCGAATAGTCGCCGCTTGAGAGGCTCATCAGCGAGATCTCGTCGTAGCCGGTGGCGCGCACCAGCTTTTCGGCGAGGTCCGTCAGCCTTTCCAAAGATCGCTCCCGGACGGGCCTATAGATCATGCCCGCCTGGCAAAACCGGCAGCCGCGGGTGCAGCCCCGGAAGATTTCCAGCATGATGCGGTTGTGAACCACTTCGCCGTAGGGTACGATCAGCGTCTCAGGATATGCCGCGGCGTCAAGGTCCACGACGACCGCCTTCTTTACGGTTTCCGGCGCGCCGCTGCCCGGCTTGGGCGCGACGGACTTGATCCGCCCGTCCTCAAAGTATTCCACGTCGTAGAGCGACGGCACGTACACGCCGGGGATGCGGGCGGCCATCTTCAAATATTCTGCCCGCGGTAGGCCCGACGCGCGCCACGCCTTGTAGACGTCGATGGTGTCAAGCGTCGACTGCTCGCCGTCGCCCAGCACGAAAAAATCCACGAAGTCCGCGAGCGGCTCCGGGTTGAACGCGCACGGCCCGCCCGCGATGACGAAGGGGCCGTCTTCCCTGTCGCTGCTCTTCAGCGGGATGCCCGCAAGGTCCAACGCGGAAAGGATGTTGGTGTAGCTCATCTCGTACTGCAGCGTGATGCCCAGAAGGTCAAAATCCGCGACAGGCGTCCTCGATTCCAGCGAAAACAGCGGGATGCCCTCCGCCTTCATGGCGTTCAGCATGTCCGGCCAAGGCGAAAAGACCCGCTCGCACCAGGCGTCGGGCCGCCGGTTGATCACGTCGTAGAGGATCTTCATCCCCAGGTGCGACATGCCGACCTCGTATACGTCCGGGAACAGAAACGCGTACCGCACCATGCCCGGTTCCATTTGTTTCAGAACGCTGCCGTACTCGCCGCCCAGATACCTCACAGGTTTTGTAAC
Organism: Bacillota bacterium; assembly: GCA_023416655.1. Lineage (GTDB taxonomy): Bacteria > Bacillota > Clostridia > Christensenellales > Aristaeellaceae > JAEZHK01. The sequence goes on along the minus strand of JAEZHK010000058.1, from coordinate 24,725 downwards.
GCCCGGCAAAATCCGGTCGATTGCTTCGCTTTGGCCCAACGATTTATCCTCCCCGCCCTTTAAGGCGCACGAAAAGATTTTACCACAGAACGGGCGTTTGTTCAATGTCCACGTTGTTAAAGAAGTGGGCAATCGCCTGTGCCCAAATCCGCGGTCCGGTTTTAAAGAAATATTCGTTTGACATCTTAATTCGACCAGTATAGAATTGTATAAATCGTGTATTTATGCGAGGTGCCTCATGTCGAAAGTACAGCCGACGACCGAAGCCCTGCGGGCGATCATCCGGGAAATCCCCACCCCGTTCCACATATACGACGAGGAAATGCTGCGAGAGCGCGCGCGGCTTCTGAAAAGCGCGTTTTCCTGGAACGAGGATTACCGGGAGTACTTCGCCGTGAAGGCCAACCCCAACCCGCACATCCTGAAAATCCTTCAGGAAGAGGGCCTCAAGGTGGACTGCGCGTCGCTCACCGAACTGATGCTGGCGAAAGCCTGCGGATATACGGGCGACGAGATCATGTTCTCCTCAAACGAGACGCCCGCCGACGAATACGAATATGCGCGTTCGCTGGACGCGATCATCAACCTCGACGACATCACCCACATCGACTTTTTGAAAGAGCATGGTGGCATCCCGAAGAAAATCTGCCTGCGCTTCAACCCCGGCGAAGCCTTCGGCTTCGGCAACTTCGTGATGGGCCATCCCGAAGAAGCCAAGTACGGCATGACCGGAGCGCAGATCCTGGAGGCGGTCGAAAGACTGATGGCGCTTGGTGTGGAGCGCTTCGGGTTGCACGCGTTCCTCGTCTCGAACGCTTTGATGCCGGAGTATTACCCGCAGCTGGCGAAGCTGCTTTTTGAAATGGTTGTGGATCTTTCTCAAAAGACTGGCGCGAAGTTCTTTATGGTCAACCTGTCCGGCGGCATCGGCGTCGCCTACCGCCCCGAGGAAAAGGAACCGGACGTGATCGCCATCGGCGAGGGCGTCCGCAAGGCCTATGAGGAGGTCATCGTCGCAAACGGCCTCGCGCCCCTTCGCGTGGCGACGGAGCTGGGCCGCTGGCTGTCCGGCCCCTGCGGCTGGCTGGTCACCACCGCCATCCATGAAAAGCACACCCACCGGGAGTACATTGGCGTCGATTCCTGTTCGGTGGACTTGATGCGCCCGGCGATGTACGGCGCGTATCACCACATCACCGTAGTCGGAAAAGAAGATGCGCCGAAGGACCACGTCTACGACGTGGTTGGATCGCTGTGCGAGAACAACGACAAGTTCGCGGTCCAGCGGGCGCTGCCGAAAATCGACGTGGGCGACCTTCTGGTGCTGCACGACACCGGCGCCCACGGCCACTCGATGGGCTACAACTACAATGGCAAGCTTCGCTCAGCCGAGGTGCTCCTAAGCCCCGACGGCTCATTCCGGCTGATCCGCAGGCGGCAAACCCCGGCCGACTACTTCGCGACGCTGGACTTCCCGCCGCTTCTTGACGTGCTGTAATCCGTGCGGCCGACAACCCCGTCGTACCTTCAAATCGTTCCCGGCGACACTGCGCCCGGAATCGGTATACGGAACCAGTGCGCACGCTGGTGGAGGAAACAATTCCTTCAGTCTGCGCGCCGCCCGGAAATTCCAGAGGATTTCAAGCGCGCGCAGTTTTCCCTTCGCAATCGCTGACGGCGCAGCCGTAAGCGATTGCCCTGACTACTTCGCGACGCTGGACTTCCCGCCACTCTTGGACGAACTGTAATCCCCTCCCTCATCGCCCGCCGCTTCCCTGCGAAGCCGGGCGATGATTTTGCTCTCCAGCCTTGAAACCTGAACCTGCGTCATGCCAAAATCCTGCGCGATTTCCGACTGCGTGTGGTGCGAAAAATAGCGCCGGAGCACAATGGCGCGCTCCAGGTCGTCCAGTTTTTTCAGCATCCCGTCCACGGTCAGCTTGTCGTCGATTCGCTGCGTGGTATCCTCGCCCAGCGTGTCGCCCAGGGTCAGGTTCCCGTCGCCCGCCACCGGCTCGCTGAAAGAGCGCGTGGGCCTTGTGGAATCGAGCGCCAGCAGCGCGTCCTCACGGGACAGGGAGAGCGCCGAGGCGATCTCATCCAAACAGGGCTCCTTGTGGTTCCGGGCTTCGAATTCCTCGATGTATCGGTAGACCTTGACCGCGTTCTCCTTGATGGACCTGGACACGCGCACCGGCGCGTCGTCCCGGAGAAACCTGCGGATCTCGCCCAGGATCACCGGCACCGCGTAGGTGGAAAAACGCACGTCGTAGGAGGTGTCAAAGTTGCGGATCGCCTTGACCAGCCCAAGGCAGCCCATCTGGTACAGGTCGTCGTACTCCCGGCCGCGGTTTAAGTACCTGCGCACCACGTACTTGACCAGCGCCAGGTGCGTACGCACCAGCGCGTCCATCGCCTGCGGATCGCCCGTCTGCGCGCGCTCGATCAATTGGCTTTGGTTGTCCTCCCGGGTCAAGCGTTGCGCGCGAGCGGCATCGCATCTGGAATCAGCCGCTTGCGCATCCGTACGGTGGTGCCGACACCCGGCTGGGAGCGCACGTCCAGCTCGTCCATGAAGCTCTCCATGACGGTAAAGCCCATGCCGCTGCGCTCGGAGCCCTCCAGCGAGGTAAAGAAAGGCTTCCTGGCCTCCTCGACATTTTCAATGCCGCGGCCGTTGTCAATCACCTCGACCGTCAGCGTTCCATCCGACTCCAAACACGCCTTCAAACGCACCGTGCCGCTTCGTCCGGCGTAGCCGTGGATGATCGCGTTGGTCACCGCCTCCGAGACGGATGTCTTCACGTCGCCCATCTGCTCCAGCGTCGGATTGAGCGGCAGGATAAACGCGCTGATCACCATGCGCGCAAACGCTTCATTTTCCGGGCACGCGAGAAAGTCCACGCGCATTTCATTGACGATACTCATTTTTGTCCCCCCGCTCACGCAAGTTTTCTGACGATCTGATACAATCCCGCCAGTTCGAATACCCGGTCGATCTGCGCGCTCACACTCTTGACCGAGACGCTGCCGCCGCGCCGCGCCATCATCTTGTAGCGCCCCAGCACCATGCCGATCCCGGAGCTGTCCATGAAGCTCAGGCCCGAAAGGTCGAACACCAGTTCTTTGATCTTGGGGTCCTTGAGAAGCTCGTCCAGCTCCGGGCGCAGCTGGTCGGCCCGCCTGTGGTCCAGTTCTCCGGAAAGTGCCACCACCATCGCACCGCGCCGCCGTTCATGATTGACCATCCGCCGCCCTCCCCGCTGTTTATTGAAGCTATGTTCTCTGAGCCGTTCCGCGAATCCTTTGATGAAAAAACACAACCCCTGCCGAACGAATGGTTTCGTTCGACAGGGGCTAACATGAATATGGATTGTTTTACGCCACCAGTTCGATAAACCGGTCTTCGTCGATGGTCTCCTCGCAGATCAGCGCCTCGGTCAGCTTCATCAGAAGCTCCGAATTGTCACTCAGGAGGCTTGTCACCGCGTCAAACTGCTGGTTCAAAAGGTCCTTGCAGCGGTCGAGCGCGTCGCCGGTGCCGCAGGCGTTCTTGAGCGGCCTCAGCGCAACGCCCGGTTCCCCCGTCATGCCCAAGTCCAGTGCCATCGCGGAGGCGATCTCCGCCGCGCGGGACAGGTCGTTCGACGCGCCGCCGGTAATTTCATCAGGGCCGCCGATCAGAAGCTCCGCAGCGCGGCCCGCCAGCAAAATCTGAATCTGCCTGGCCAGCCGGTCCCGCCCAATGATGGAGAGCTCCGGCGGGATCGAGAGGCTGTACCCCGCCGCGCCCTTCCCGGAGGGCAGGATGCTGATGCGGGTGACCCGCTGGTCGGGAAGCAGCAGCCGCGTCGCGAGCGCGTGGCCCGCTTCGTGCAGCGCGATGGTCGCCTTTTCTTTCTGCGCCGCGTGGGACGGCTTGTCCTCGCCCGCGACCGTGGCCAGGAACGCCGCGTCGATGTCGCCGCGCTCAATCTCCCCGGAGCCTCGCTGTGCCGCGCGGATGGCAGCATCATTCAATAGCGCTTCCAGCGACGCGCCGCTGAAGTACACCGTCTGCGCCGCGATGTTTCCAAGGTCGATCCCTTCCGCCAGGGGTTTCCCGCGGCTGTGCAGCTTCAGGATGTCCAGCCGCTCGCTGAGGCCGGGCAGACCGACCTCGATCTTCCGGTCGAATCGACCGGGGCGGAGCAGCGCCGGGTCCAGCGTGTCCAATCGGTTGGTGGCCGCCAGCACGATGGAGCCGCTGTTCTTTTTAAAGCCGCTCATCTCGCTCAAAAGCGCGTTCAGCGTCTGTTCGCGCTCCTCGGACGCGCTGTCGTCCCGCCGCTTGCCCATCGCATCGATCTCGTCGATGAAAATGACGCATTTTCCGGCCTTCTTGGCCTTCTGGAACAGTTCGCGTACACGGCTTGCGCCGACGCCCACGTACATCTGTACAAAGTCCGAGCCGGACAGCGCGAAAAACGGTACGCCCGCCTCGCCCGCCAGCGCCTGCGCAAGCAATGTCTTGCCGGTGCCGGGAGGCCCGTAGAGCAGCACGCCGCGGGGCATGCGCGCGCCCATTTTGCCGTATTTTTCCGGATTCCTCAGGTAATCGACCAGCATCGAAAGGCTTCGAAGCGCCTCTCCATTGGCCGCCACATCCTGAAAGGTCGTCTTGCTGGCTTCGTAGACAGGCTTACTGCCGCCAAAGCCTCGCCCCATGCGCCGGATCGGTTCCTTTTGCTTGAGCCGGATGCCAAATACAACCGCAAGGACGATCGCAAGCAGGAGCAAGTAACCGACTTCGGTTTGTTGCATGTCTTTCAACCTCCTCGCATTGATATGTTTCATTATACAATCTGCGAAAGATGCAGTCCACCGACATGTTCTGGGAATCGGGACGGCGAATTGGGGCATACTAGCAGCGATATGATGCGAGAAATGTCAATCCGAAAAAGAATCCTCCTCATCGCGGGCGTACTGGCGCTGGCCGCGGTGGTCGCGCTTGTGTTTGTTTTGGACATCGGGTCCTGGGCCAAGCTGGACATGGAGAAGCTGAGCGCGTTCAGCCAGAGTACGCGAATCCTGGACGGCAAGGACCGGGAGGCCTCGGTCGTTTCCGGCGCGGGCAAGCGCACCAACATTTCGCTGAACGAAATACCGACCAAAGTTCAGGAAGCTTTTCTGGCGGCTGAGGACGCGCGGTTCTACAAACACCCGGGCGTCGACCTGGTGCGCATCGGCGGCGCGCTCGTAAAAAATGTCAAGGAGGGCGAATATGCCCAGGGCGCCAGCACCATCACGCAGCAGCTGATCAAATTGACCCACCTGACCAGCGAAAAGACCGTCTCCCGGAAGCTGCAGGAGGCCTTTCTGGCGCTGCAACTGGAGCGGCGCGCAACGAAACAGGAAATCCTGGAGATGTACCTGAACGCGGTGTACTTTGGGAAGGGCGCATACGGCGTGGAGGCTGCTTCGGAGGCGTATTTTGGCATTCACGCTTCCAAGCTGACGCTCGGGCAGGGCGCGCTGCTTGCCGGAATCCTGAAATCCCCGTCGTACTACGCGCCGCACCTGCACATGGACAACTCCCTCAAGCGGCGGAAGCTGGTCTTGGCTTCGATGGTGGAAAACGGTTTCATCACCCAGGAAGAGGCGGACCAGGCGGCAGTCGAGCCCGTGGAACTGGTGAATACCGAAAGTGATTCGAAGTACGCCTGGTACGTGGATCAGACCGTCGAGGAAGCCTGCCGGGTGCTGGGCATCGATTCCGAGGCGCTGCTGTCCGGCGGATACACGATTTACACGGCGCTGGACACGGAAATGCAGACCAGCGCCCAGACGCTGTATCAAGACCCGGCCCGCTTCCCCTCGAACGCGGCGGACGGTGAGAAGGCGCAGGCCGCGCTGGTCGCGCTGAACCCGAAAAACGGCGAGGTGCTGTCGCTCGTCGGCGGGCGCAGCTACGATGTGCAGCGCGGACTCGACCGGGCGACCGACATCAAGCGCCAGCCGGGCTCCACATTCAAGCCCATATCGGTCTATGCCGCCGCCATCGACCGCTACGGCATGCTGCCCTCGTCCCTCGTGGACGACACGCAGCGCCCCTTCGGGAACTACTCGCCCAGGAATTTCGGCGGCCACTACTACGGCGTGGTCACGCTGCGCGACGCGCTGTCGAAGTCGCTCAACGTGGCTTCGGTGGACCTGCTCGCGCGGACCGACGTGGATTCCGCGCGCTTCTACGCGCAAAAGGCGGGGCTAAATCTGAGCGATCAGGACGGGAACCTCTCGCTGGCGCTGGGCGCGCTGACCGACGGCGTTTCGCCCATGGCGCTCTGCGGGGCTTACGCGCCGCTGGCGAGCGGCGGCACCGGCACCTCGCCTCACCTGATCCGGAAGATCACCGATGCCCAGAGTCAGATCGTCTACGAGGCCAACTTCCCGAAGCAGCAGGTGATGAAGCCGGAGAGCGCGTACATGATCACCGACATGCTGAAGACCGCCGCCAAGACCGGCAGCGCCAAGGCGCTGTCCGCGCTTGACTACCCTGTAGCCGGAAAGACCGGCACCGTTGGCTTGGGCGATTCGGGTAACCGCGACGCCTGGACGGTCGCCTATACCCCAAACGTGTGCGTCGCGGTGTGGATGGGGTTTGATAACCCGGACGCAAATCACAAACTGTCCGACGCGGAGAGCGGCAGCAACAAGCCGGCGAAGCTGGCGACGGAATTTTTGAAGCTGAATCGTGCACGGGCGGATGGCGGCGATTTTTCGATGCCCGCGACGCTAGGCCGGGCGATGATCGACCGGCAGGGGCTGATGCTGCTGGGCCGGCCTTTTCTGCCCAGCCTGTACACGCCCAAGGCCTTCACCGCGGACGAGGTCTTCCCCCTCTCGCAGATTCCGACCGAAGTATGCCCAGTGTGGAGAAAACCGACCGCCGTATATAATCTCGAGGTCGGTCTGGATTCCTCGTTCCATCCCATGCTGTCCTTCACCGCCGTGCAGGCGGACGCGCTGTACCGCATCTACCGGGTGCAGAACGGCCAGGAAACGCTGCTTGCGGAGCTGACCGGTCAGCCGGGCGACCGGCTGGAGTACGTGGACAATGTGGAAGGCGGCAATCTCATGTACTACGTGCGCCCTGTCAACAACACGCTATACCGTGAAGGCGTCCTCCTGGAGGGAGATTCTTCCCAGTTGATTTCGGTGGCTCAGACAAACCCGCTGTACGACTGGCTGAGCCGCCCCGCGCCCACGCCCACCCCGATGCCGGTTCAGGAACAGCCTGCATTGTTCCAATAGAAAAGGACAAAAAATATGCCCCACCCAAGCGGAGCACATCAGCGTCACCGCGTGACTGCTTCCAATCGTTCCCGGCGACATGTGCGCCGGGAATCGGTTTCCATAACCAGTGCGCACACTGGTGGCGGAAACAATTCCTTCGGTCAGGGAGCCGCCTGGAAATTCCAGAGAATTTCATGGCTCCCGCAGTCCTCTTCCTAAGCGATGAAAAACCATCGTGGTTTTTCATCGCTTAAAACGCGCCCCGCTTGCATTGAAGCGGAGCGCGTTTTTATGAATGGATCAGAGCGCGTTCAAATCGATCTTGGGCTCGCGGGCCTTACGGTAGATCACGAACTTGGAGCCGATCACCTGGATGGGCTCGGCGTGTACGCGCTCGCACAGCGCCTGGCAGGCCTCCTTGGCGCCTTCATAGGGCGCGTTCTTCTGCACCGTCACCTTGATCAGCTCTCGCGCCTCCAGCGCGTCCCAGGCCTGCTTCACCAGGGTATCGCCGATGCCTTCCTTGCCGATGTGCAGGATGGCGTCCTGCGTATTGGCCATGGACCGGAGCGCGGCGCGTTGTTTGGTCGTCATTGGTACCTCCTCCTATTCGACAAAGTCGAACTGCATTTCGTCGATGGAAACCGTGTCGCCCTCGCCCGCGCCCGCCTCGCGCAGCGCGTCGATGACGCCCCAGCGGCGCAGCGTCCTGTGGAACCAGTTCAGCGAATCCTCGTCGCCAAAGTTGACCGAATTCACCAGCCGCTCCATCGACGGCCCGGACAGCACGTAGATTCCGTTTTCCTTCCGGATCGTGAACGGCTCCAGCGCCGGTTCCTCGAAGAATTCCTCCTCCTGGAACGGCTCCGCCGCCGGGAGTGAGCGCAATAGCGCCACGGTCGCGCGCATCAGGTCCTCAAAACCCTTCCGCGTGGCCGCGGAGACCGGGAAAATCTTGACAGAATCGCCGAGCTTTTCCTTCAGCCGCGCGATGTTTTCGGCGCTGTCCGGCAGGTCGGTCTTGTTTGCCGCCACCAGCATCGGGCGCTTTGCAAGGTCACGGTACTGCTGAAGCTCCAGCATGATCGCGTCGAAATCCTCCAGCGGATCGCGCGCCTCGCTGCCGGAGATGTCCAGCACGTGAATCAACATCCGGGTGCGCTCTACGTGCCGCAAAAAGTCGTGCCCCAGGCCCACGCCCTGGGATGCGCCTTCGACCAGCCCGGGGATGTCCGCGATCACGAAGGAATACTCGTCCTGCCGCGCGATGCCCAAGTTGGGCTGCAGCGTGGTGAAGTGGTAGTTTGCGATCTTGGGTTTTGCCGCGGTCAGGACCGAAAGCATCGTGGATTTGCCCACGTTGGGGAATCCGATGAGCCCCACGTCCGCGATGGACTTGAGCTCCAGCAGGAACTCCCGGGAGCGCGTGCGCTCGCCGGGCTTGGCGAAATTGGGGGCCTGACGGGTGGGCGTTGCAAACCGGGCGTTGCCGAAGCCGCCGTTGCCGCCCCGGAGAATCACCCGCCGCTCGCCGTTTTTGTACAGGTCCGCCACCACCCGGCCGGTTTCCTTGTCCCGGACGACGGTGCCGCAGGGCACTTCAATTTCGACGGGCGCGCCGGATTTTCCCTTGCAGCGGGTCGCGGACCCGTCCTCGCCATTTTCCGCCTGAAAAATGTGCTTGAAACGGAAGTCCATCAGCGTATTCATGCGCTCGGTGGCAACGAACGCTATGTCGCCGCCCCGCCCGCCGTCCCCGCCGTCCGGACCGCCCTGCTGCACGAATTTTTCGCGATGGAAGGAAACGCAGCCGTTGCCGCCGTCCCCCGCCTTGCATTCGATTGTAACCACATCAACAAATAACGCCATGAATTGCTCCTCAAACCATTTCTTTGGTATTATTGCCCGTTCTGAACGTATTCACACAGGCCGTCCTTTAGCGGGCATCGCGCACAGGCTGGCTTTCTGGCTGCGCAGCAGCGGCGCCCGTGCCAGATCAACAGGTGGTGCGCATGGCCCCGCTGCCCCGCCGGGATCAACCCTGTCAGCTCAATCTCGGTCTTCTCGGGCGTATCCGCATGGGCTAATCCGATCCGGTTGGCGACCCGGAATACGTGGGTGTCCACCGGGATCTCGTCGCCGCCGAAGGCCGCCATCAGCACCACACCCGCCGTCTTCTGGCCGACGCCCGGCAGCGCCATGAGTTCTTCCCGGTTGTCTGGCACCCGCCCGCCGTACTTTTCCACCAGCGCCCGGCAGGTGGCCAGGATGTTCCTGGCCTTGGCGTGATACAGCCCGCATTCCTTGATCTGCGGTTCCAGTTCCTCCACCGTGAGGCTTGAGAGCGCATGCGCGTCCGGATAGCGCGCGAACAGCACCTCGGTCACCTGGTTCACCCTTTTATCGGTGCACTGGGCCGAGAGGATGGTCGCGATCAGCGTTTCGAAGGGGTTGGAAAAATGAAGCTCTGCCCGCGCCTCCGGGTAGAGCGCGGATAGCGCGTCCAGCACGCGCCCGACATCCGGCTTCAGCATAAACGCCCCTCTTTCGTACTCTTCATTATACGATATACCCGGGGCGTTTCACAATCAAACCGTAGGATTTTACATTCCCGTCAGCGAAAGTGCGGTCAATTTGGGGCGACCGCCGCCCCGACGGTCAATTTGGTAGAGGCCGATGAGGTTGGGCACGTGCGCGCGGCCCAGGATCGACTGAACCGCCAGCGCGTCCTGGATAAAAAACTCCACCGAAAGACCGCAGCCGATGGCTACGTCTCTGGGTGTCGAAATGACTCGAACGTTTAGCCCCGCCCGTCGCAAAATGCCTTCAAATCGCATAACCTGTTGACGAGAACGAAAGGCGGCGACGCCGACGACTTCCTCCATGCGCGTTCACTCCTTCTCGGCGCACGACATAGCGGCGCGCCTTCACCCGTATATTGTACGGCAATTCGCCAAGGGGTGTGAAAAGATGATCTATCTGGACAACGCGGCCACCAGCCATCCCAAGCCACAGGTCGTCGTGGATGCGGTCGTCGACGCGTTGACGGCGCACAATGCCAATCCGGGACGCTCCGGGCACGCGCGCGCGCTGGCGGCGGCCAGAATCGTGCTGGAGAGCCGCGAGCGCCTGGCGTCGCTGATCGGTGTAAACGATCCGCTCTCCATCATCCACTGCTTCAACTGTACCGACGCGCTGAATTTGGCGATCAAGGGCGTGCTCCGGCTTGGCGACCATGTGATCACATCCATGGCGGAACACAACAGCGTTCTGCGCGTGCTGACGGAACTGCGCGAACGCCGTCAGATCGAGCTGACGCTCCTGACGACGGATGCGGAGGGCGCGCTGGACCCCGAAACCATCCGGGGTGCGCTGACGCCCAGGACGCGCCTCATCGCATTGACCCAGGCCTCCAATGTGTCCGGCGCGCTGCAGCCGGCTCGGGAGGTCGGCGCGCTCTGCGCGCGGGAGGGCATTCTCTTTTTGGTGGACGGCGCGCAGGTTCTGGGCGCGATGCCGGTGAACGTGGAGGCGTTGGGCTGCCATCTCTACGCGTTCCCGGGGCACAAGGGGCTTCTCGGGCCGCAGGGCTCCGGCGGGCTGTATATCAGGCCGGGGCTGACACTGAACACCATCCGCGAGGGCGGCACCGGCGCTTCATCGGACAGCATGCGCCAGAACGCGGAAGGACCGGAGCGGTACGAAAGCGGCACGCTCAACCTGCCGGGCGTCGCGGGGCTGTCGGCGGGCACGCAGTACGTTTCCAGGAAGCTTTCTGAGATTGCCGCCCACGAGCGCTCGCTGACCGAGCACCTGCTGCGGGGGCTTCTGGAAATGCCTGGCACGCTGGTCTACGGCCCGAAGGATGTCTCAAAGCGCGCGGGGCTGGTCAGCTTCAACCTGCAGGATTTTCCCTCCGGCCCGGTGGCGGACGCGCTGGACAGGATGGGCTTTGCGGTCAGGGGCGGGCTGCACTGCGCGCCGGGCGTGCATACCATGCAGGGCACGCTGAAGCGCGGCGCGGTTCGCGCCAGCGTCGGGCACGCCAACACCCACGGCGAGATCGACCGCTTCCTGGCCGCCGTCCGTAAAATCTCTCTGGAGGGGGTCTAGTTCAAGACCATAGCCCAGACCCACGGCTTTCAAAGACCAATCGTCCTATTCGTACCTTCAGACCATTCCCGGCGACCTGCGCGCCGGGAATGTATTTCTGCTACCAGCGCGAACACTGGTAGCAGAAATTATACCGCCTGTCAGTGAGCCGCCCGGAAATTCCAGAGAATTTCAGGCTCACGCAGACCTCTTCCCACGCGTTGAAAAACCATCGTGGTTTTTCAACGCCCTTTTTACGGCCACAGTCTCCAGAACCGGAGGAGCCTGCGGAGCATCGAAAGGAAATCCCGCTTATCCACCGCGTCGGTCGAATATAGCCGGATGGACGCGACCGTCTTTCCGTCTACCACCGCGTGGGCCCAGCCAAGCGCCTGCCCTGCCGCGACCGGCGCGTCCAGCGATTCCGGCAGCTCCAATTGCAGCTCGCAACGCTCGGTTTCCGCCACCGGCACCACAAAGTCCGCTTTTGCCGCGGCGCAGGCGTAGGCGCGCAGGCCGCCGGTGACCGGGATCTCGGAGGCGATTTCCCCCGCCGCCAGCAGTTTCATCGGATGAAAATTGTTGAAGCCCCAATTGAGCAGCGTCTCGCCCGTTTCAAACCAGGTGCCGCAGTTCAGCACCACGCCGACCAGTTCCATGCCGTCCTGCTGCGCGGAAAACACCAGGCAGCGGCCCGCCCGGTTGGTGAAGCCGGTCTTGACGCCCGTCGCGCCGGGGAATGTCATGAGGAGCTTGTTTTTGTTGGCGAGGCTGCGCATGTACATGTTCCCGGGCCAGGGCAGCGTCGCGCTCTTGGTGGACACCAGCTTCCGGAACTCGGGGTTTTCCAGCGCCTCGCATGCGATCCTGGCCAGCCCCAGCGCCGAAGCGCCGTTTCCGCCCTGATCGAGCCCGTGCGGGTTTGTGAAGTGCGCGGTTGCGCCAACGGCCTTTGCGCGCGCGTTCATCAGCGCGACGAATTCGTCCACGCTGCCCGCCACATGCTCGGCGATGGCCACCGCCGCGTCGTTGCCAGAGCGGAGCATCAACCCCAGCAGCATCTGGTGCATGGTCAGCGTTTCCCCGGTGGTCAGGTAGATCGAAGTGCCCGGGACCCCGCTGGCGTTGGCGCTGGCGGTCACCGGGTCGTCCGGGTTCGAGCGCTCGAGCGCCAGCATCGCGGTCATGACCTTGGTTGTGGACGCGATCGGCAGCAGCTCATCCGCATTTTGCGCATACAAAACGCGCCCGCTGGCGCGGTCCACCAGCACGCAGGCCCGGGCGGCAATATCCAGCGGTTCGCCGTCGGCCGCCGCCATCGCCACAGGTTCGAGAATAAGGATCAGGACCAACAGCCAAAAGAAAAAGACGCGCATGCCCTCGCCTCCCCATAGGGGTTCGGCAATGGGTATGCGCAAAACCCGTCCGCTATTCTACGGGCGCTCAAAAACCAATGGGGTTTCAACGCGAAAAGAAAACTGTGCAGGCCAACATCTGTGGAATTTCCGGGCGGCCGCTGGCATGCGGTATTGTATTCTCCATCAGTGTTCGCACAGATTACGAAAACACGTTTCCGGCGCGTTAGAGCCCGGAAACGGTGAGAACTGGGCGAGGGTTGTTAACGGGAAGAGTTCACCGATTCCTCCAGGATTTCATAGCCTTCCGCACCCAGATAACGGCAGAACTCCCTGAGGCAGGCGCCTCGGGCAGCCTTCAGGGCGCGGTCGGGCTTCCGCTCCCACCACCAGTGGGCGATCCTGAGAACGCCGCCCCGGAAGTGGAGCGGCTCGAACCGCGCGACGAACCCGTCCCGGTAAAGAACGGGAAGCACGTAGTAGCCGTACTTGCGCTGCGGCGCGGGCACGTAGACCTCCCAGCGGTATTGAAAGCCGTACAGCGCTTCGATCAGGCGGCGGTCCCAGAGGAGATTGTCCAGCGGCGCGAGAACGCGCATGCGGCCGTCCGGCTCGGTCCCGCGCGACGACTCCAGTACCGGTAAGTCCTCGGTTCGCAGGTAGACTGGCTTTTTCAGACCTTCGATCTCGGCTTCCGCGACCTGCCCCTCGTTCAGGAGCCTCTGAAGCGCCGCCTGCCTCTCGGCGGCCTTCATGGAGGTGCAGAGCAGCGCGTCGCTGGGGCCGTCCGCAAGGAAGCCCACGCTGCCGATGCGCCGCTTCAGCTGCCAGGCGCGGTAGTCCTCATCCAGAGGGTTGGGGTCCTGCGCCGTCCTCAGCGCCTCCGGCAGGTGGCAGGAGATCAGGTCGAAGTAGCGCCGCGCGCCGATCCGGTGGTGCAGGATCAAGTCGCCCCGCAGCCAGAGGCTCTCCAGCGCGGCGCGCCCGATCTTCGTCGGACCCCAGGGCCAGTCCACCTTACCATCGAGCGCCAGGTCGTCCGAGCAGAGCGGCCCGCGCGCTTCGACTTCCCGGAGCACGTGCTCGAAGGCATGCCGCACGTTCTCGTCCTTGGGGTGGAACCAACTGCTGCCCTCCCGCCGCATGCGGGCGAAGTACGGAAAGTCTGTGGCCGGATAGATCGCAAGGTTCTTGTCAAATCCGTCGAGGAGCGTCCGTTCCGCGTACAGAGCCTTCGTAAGGTGCTCCGGCCTGTAGCCGGGGATGCGGCTCTGAAGCGTCAGGTCGGCATTTCGGCCCACCACGTCCAGTGGGTCGTACTGGATGCATCCGCGCCGGGCGACGTGCTCATAGACTTTCCCCGGCTTCGTTCTTGATGCTGTCGGCTGCTCGAAATGCAGGTGCGACAGGTAGCGCTTTGCCTCGGCGGAGCGCAGCTTCATGCCGTCCCCCCGTTCAGCCGCTCGAGAATGGAAATGAGCGTTTTCTTCGCGCCCTCCGCCGCGGCGCCGATGCAGGCGGGGCATCCGTTTTCGCAGGGGCAGCTTCGGACCGCCTCCAGCGCCCGATTGAACAGCTCGATGTCCATCTCGTACACCCGGTCGGAAAGGCCCAGGCCGCCCGGCACGCCGTCGTTCAGGAACAGCGTGGGCAATTTTGTGAAGGAGTCCCGCGTGTGGTAGCTGACGTGGATGTCGCCCGGCGCGCACATGAGGTACGCGGGTGCGATGCCGCGGAGGAGATGCGCCAGACCCACCATCGCGGTCTGCACTTCCTCGCGCCCGTAGTGCGCCTCCAGCGCTTCCGGCAGCGTCCACCAGCAGGCGGTGGTGTGCATCTCCAGCTCCGGCAGCGTCACCGGCCCCCAGCCCAGGTTCTCCTGGGTATCCAGCTTCATCTTCTTGAAGAGCGTCACGATCGAGCTGACCAGCACCTCGCCCCGGTGGCGCTCCATCTCGCCCATCGGTCTCGCGTCGAAGTCGTCCAGCACCTTGACGCTGACGGTCAGGTTGGCGTCCGTGTAGTAGTCCACGTCCACGGCGCGCACGTAAGCCTTCTTGTTGTCGAAGTCGAGCTGCTCCACCTGGTACTGACGGCCCTCGTGCAGGTAGATGGCGTACTGGTGCAATAGCATCGGCACCGTGAAGCGGTCCATCTCGCCCAGCACCCGGTGATGCGAAGGGGCGGAGATGTCCACGATCACGAAATTCTGGTCGGACGCGGACCTAAGGCTGATCCCCGCCTGCGGGAACTCCTCCGCCATCCAGTAGTACCTGCCGCCTGCCTTTTGCAGGATGCGCTCCTCGCAGAGGTACTCCAGCATCTCCCCGGTGGACGCAACGCCGCCGAAAAGCTCGCCCTCCTCGAAGGGCAGCTCGTAAGCGGCGCACTTCAAGTGGCTCAGGAGGATGTACAGATTGTCCGGGTTGATCAGCGCCCGCTCCGGCGAGCGGCCAAAGAAGAAGTCCGGGTGGTTGACGATGTACTGGTCGAGCGGGCTGGAGCTGGCGACCAGGATGGTCAGCGATTCACCCTGCCGCCGCCCCGCGCGGCCCGCCTGCTGCCAGGTACTGGCGATGGTGCCGGGGTAGCCGCACAATAGGCACACATCCAATTGCCCGATGTCGATGCCCAGCTCCAGCGCGTTGGTGGAGACCACCGTGGAGACTTCGCCCGCCCGGAGCGCCCGCTCGATCTGCCGGCGCAGCGACGGCAGGTAGCCGCCGCGGTAGCCCCTGACGCGGCCTCCGTCCCCCACCGGCTCCCGCACGATGTCCTTCAGGGACTTCACCATCACCTCGACCTGAAGGCGCGACCGGGCAAAGACGATGGTCTGAATGTCGTTTTTGAGCAGGTCGATGGCGATCTTCCGCGTTTCTGGCAGTGAACCCGCGCGGATGCCCAGCTGGCGGTTGACCACCGGCGGGTTGTAGAAGATCACGTGCTTTTTCGCGGCGGGCGCACCGTTTTGATCCACCGGGAACACGTCCTCCCCGGTCATCATGCGGCTGAGTTCCGCCGGGTTTTCGATGGTGGCCGAGCAGCAGATGAACTGCGGGTGCGCGCCGTAGAACGCACAGATGCGTTTCAAGCGTCGGATGACGTTGGCGAGGTTCGAGCCGAACACGCCCCGGTAGGCGTGGATTTCGTCGATCACCACGTACTTCAGGTTTTCGAACAGCTTGACCCACTTTGTGTGGTGCGGCAGGATGCCCGCGTGCAGCATGTCCGGGTTGGTGACCACGACGTGGCCCGCCTGCCGGATGGCTGTGCGGGCGCTGGCGGCGGTGTCGCCATCGTAGGTGAACGCCTTGATCTCGGCCCCCATCCCCTCGATGACCTCGTACAGCTCCGAAACCTGATCGCTGGACAGCGCCTTGGTGGGGAAAAGGTACAGCGCGCGGGCGGACGGGTCTCTGCGGATGGCGTTCAAAACGGGCAGGTTGTAGCAAAGCGTCTTTCCGGACGCGGTGGGCGTGACCACCACGATGCTCCGCCCGCTTGTAAGCTGGTCAAAGGCCTCCCGCTGGTGGCTGTAGAGTTTATGGATGCCGCGCGCCTCCAGCGCCTTTTGAAGCGCCGGGTCCATATTGTCCGGAAAGGCCGCGTACCGGGCCTCGCGGGCGGGCACCTCGCGCCAGTGCGCGACGTTTTGCATGAACGCTTCGTTCTGCCGAAGCTGGCTCAGGTATTGCGCGAGATTCATCCTTGACCTCCCCTCAGGGTTCCTCGAGCACGATTTCGCCCCGCTCCAGGGACTTCTTTACGTCGATGACGCGCTGGTTCTTAGAACCCCGGAACCGCTTCTCCAGCGTCCGCTCGCCAAGCACGAATGGGCCGTCCACCACCACGTCGCAGGCTTCGAGCAACCGCCTTTTTTCCGGGTCCGCGGCGAGTTCCTCAAAGGTGTGGCCGCTGTACGCCCAGACGCTCAGGCCCATCGCCCGGGCTTCCGCCGCCAGGCGGACGCAAGGCTCCACCTGCAAAAACGGCTCGCCGCCCGACAGCGTGAGCCCGTCCAGCAGCTGATTTTTTTTCATGGCGTCCAGAAGGCTCTCCACCGTCACCGCCTTTCCGCCATTCGGGTCATGGGTCTCCGGGTTGTGACAGCCGGGGCAGTCATGGAAGCAGCCTTGCGTGAACACGGCGAATCGGAAGCCGGGTCCGTCGACGATGGACTCCGGCACAATACCGGCGATGCGGATCAACATAGGATACTCCCCAATTTCGGCCCGCCGGGGCGGCGCAGCCATTTTCTGATGGTTCGAAGCATGCGCCCGATTTCCGCGTAAAATGCGCGGCGCTGGCACATGGCCCCGCGCCGCGCCGCAAAATGAACGCGTGCCTTTTCTCTCCCGGGCGCTAATCGCCGCAGCTGCAGGTATGCTTGAGCCGTTCGGACTCCTCGATGCGCTTGGCGTTGTTGAACCGGTCAAGCGTGCCGACCAGGTAGCCGGTGATGCGGCGGATGCGTTCGAAGTGGTGCTCCCCTTCGGACCGGCCGCACAGCGGGCAGGTGTCGCCGATGACGCCGTTGTAGCCGCAGATCGGGTCGCGGTCGACGGGATGGTTGATCGAGCCGTAGCCGACGCCGGATTCCTTCATCAGCCGCACGATCTTTTCAAACGCCTCCAGGTTCTGCGCGGTATCGCCGTCCAGTTCCACATAGGAGATGTGGCCGGCGTTAGTCATCGCGTGATAGGGCGCTTCGGTCTGAATCTTTTCCACCGCGCCGATCGGGAAATAGACCGGGATGTGGAAGCTGTTGGTGTAGTAGTCCCGTTCGGTGATGCCGGGGATCGCGCCGTAGCGCTCGCGGTCAAGCCGCACGAACCGGCCAGAGAGCCCTTCAGCGGGGGTGGCCAGCAGCGTCACGTTCATGCCGGTTTCCTTGCTCTTCTCGTCGCAGCGGGCTCGCATGTGGCCGATGATCTCAAGGCCCAGGTTTTGCGCCTGCTGGCTTTCGCCATGGTGCTGGCCCAAGAGGGATTTCAGCGTCTCAGCCAGACCAATAAAGCCCATCGAGAGCGTGCCGTGCTTGATGACCTCCCGGATCTCGTCGTCCCAGCCCAGTTTTTCGCTGTCCAGCCAGACGCCCTGACCCATCAGGAACGGGAAATTGCGCACCTTCTTGCCCGCCTGGATCTCATACCGCTCGAACATCTGGTCGAACACCAGGTCGATTATCCTGTCCAGCTCGGAGAAGAACTGTTCCACGTTCCGGTTGGCCTTGATGGCAAGGCGCGGCAGGTTGATGGAGGTGAAACTCAGGTTGCCGCGGCCATTGGAGATCTCCTTGGTCTTGTCGTGGACGTTCCCGATCACACGCGTACGGCAGCCCATGTAGGCGATCTCGGTCTCCGGACGGCCGGGCACGTAGTACTGCAGGTTGAACGGCGCGTCCTGGAACGCAAAGTTCGGGAACAGCCGCTTGGCCGACACGCGGCAGGCCAGCTTGAAAAGGTCATAGTTGGGCTCGCCGGGGTTGAAGTTGATGCCCTCCTTGACCCGGAAGATCTGGATCGGGAAGATGGGCGTCTCGCCGCCGCCCAGGCCCTCCTCAGTGGACAGAAGTAAGTTGCGCATGACCAGCCTGCCCTCGGGCGAGGTGTCCATGCCGTAGTTGATGGACGAGAACGGAACCTGCGCGCCGGCGCGGGAGTTCATGGTGTTGAGGTTGTGGATCAGCGCTTCCATCGCCTGGAAGGTGGCGCGGTCGGTCTCCTCGATCGCCTTCTGCTGGGAGAATGCCTGCACGCGCTCAATTTCTGTGTCGGAGAGCCCTTGCGCGGCCAGGTACTCTCGCTCCGCCGCCTTGTATTCCGGATTCTCCACCAGCGTGGGCGAAACGCAGCGGCACTTCAGTTCATCAAGGTACTTTCGGACGAAGGCTGACGCTTCGGGAATGGAGGTCGTCAATTCCAGCGCGCGGACCATGTTGTCCCGGTAGCGCTTGCGAAAGGTCTTTTTGACGCCCTCGGCCATCGAGTAATCGAAATTGACCACCGACTGGCCGCCGTGCTGGTCGTTCTGGTTGGCCTGGATCGCGATGCAGGCGAGCGCCGAATAGCTGTAGATGTCGTTCGGCTCCCGGAGCACGCCGTGGCCCGTGGAGAAGCCGTTCGTAAACAGCTTGATCAGGTCGATCTGACAGCAGGTGGTGGTCAGCGTCAGAAAGTCCATGTCATGGATGTGAATGTCGCCTTCGTTGTGGGCGGCGGCGTGCAGGGGCTTGAGCACAAACAGGCTGTTGAACTGCTTCGCACCCTCGGCGCCGTACTTGAGCATCGCGCCCATCGCGGTATCGCCGTTGATGTTGGCGTTCTCCCGCTTGATGTCGGAATCCTTCGCGGGCTTGAAGGTGATGTCGTCATAGATGCGCATCAGGCGCGTGTTCATCTCGCGCACGCGCGAGCGCTCCGCCCGGTAGAGAATGAAGCTCTTGGCGGTGCGGACAAAGCCGTTCTCAATCAGCACCCGCTCCACCATGTCCTGGATTTCTTCCACGGTGGGGATGCCGATGTTCTCGCTGGATTCCAACTCGGCGACGACCTGCATCGTCAGTTCCTGCGCCGTCTTTTCCGTCTTGGCGCTGCCGCTGGCCTGAAACGCCTTCATGATCGCCTCGGTGATCTTGACCGGCGTGAAGGGGACTTCGCGGCCGTCCCGCTTTTTGATGGTATCGATCATGTCGTTCGCCTCCGGGGATGAATAAAGCGGCGCACTGCCGCCTCGAGATGCAAATACATTATATTGTGGTTAATGGGTGGTGTCAATACAACCGGTGGAAACTGGATCGATTTTACAGAACGTTCGGAACATCAGGTTCACGAACTGCAGGGAATCCCGTCATCCCCCTTTCGACCATGTTCTACAAAATGCGATTACTCCTTTTTGGTCAGTTAACCTGATGGTGTAACCCTTCCCGACATGGTTCGTAAATTGCGATTGCGGGATGACCGCTGATTTGATACAATACCCTGAAAAGGGAGTGATCGCTTGGCGGGTATGTCCAGGGCAATCCTCATCGCGGAGACGGATCGCGGGCTGCAACTGTGCGCCGCGGCGGCGCGGCTTTCGACCACGCAAGGGTCTTCGATGGAGGTGTTCGAGCGCTCGGAGGGCGACGAACGAAACCTTCCGCTGGTCAAAAAGGTGCTGGCCTCCGGCCACAAATCGCTCATCGAGCACCAGACTTATTCCGTGGCGTTTGAAAACGTGTCGGTGCTGGCCGAACAGTTCATGATCGAGTTCCGGCTCGCGTCGTTCATCGTCAAATCCCGCAGGTACGTAGACTTCAAAAACGCGGGGTACTACACGCCGCAGGCGCTGAAGGCCGACCCCCGCTATGAAGCGCACATGGCCCGGCTATTCGGCGATTACGAAAGGCTGGAGGCGCTCGTGCCCCGTGAGGACGCGCGCTTTGTGCTGCCCTACGCGTTCCGCTCGAATTTTTTTGTCAGCTGCAACCTGCGGGAACTCGTTCAGATGGCGCTGTCGCTAGGCTATGGCCGCGGAAGAGCGTACCCTGAGCTGAAGGACCTGGGTGCGCAGTTGGAGGCGCAAATTGAATCGCGCTACCCGGGCATCCTTGCCTCGGAGCGCGGGAAGTATGAGCGTACCGCGACCGAGCCGCTCTCAAGCGCCGTTGGAGAGCCGTCGCAAGCAATGCAGGAGGTAAAGCTCCTGGCCGCGCCGCAGAACGAAAAGGCGCTTTTGGATCAGGCGATGGAATTCTCCGGACGCTTCCGTCCGGGCGACTACGCCGCGCTCCTGACCGATTCCCGGCCCCGGGAACTGGAGGCGCTCTCCTTCACCTTCCGTCTGGACGGCGCGTCGCTGGCCTGCGTAACCCACTTCGCGCGTCACAGGATGCTCTCCCCCATGTTCCGGCCGTCGCTCGCGGCGCTGAACGAGGGCGCCTACGTGCTGCCGGACAGCATCCGAGATAACCCTGAGGCGCTTGCGATCTACGAGGACGCGATGCGCGCAAACGCCCGCGAAGCCCGCGCGATGGCGGAGGAAGGCCTCCCGCCCGAGGACCTCAGCTACTACGCGCTGGCGGGCCACACGACCTCGTTCTGGATGACGGTGAACGCACGGGAACTATTGCATTTCGTCAAACTGCGCTCCTGCGAGCGCGCTCAGTGGGAGATCCGGGGCCTGACGGACCGAATGCTGTCCGCGCTGACGGAAACCTTCCCGGAGCTCTTCGCCCTGTACGGCCCCAGCTGTCGGATCGACGGCGCGTGCCCCGAAGGCCGCCTCTCCTGCGGCAAGCCGCGGAAACCGATCCGAGGGTGAGGGAACGTAGAGAACGCCGGGGACTCTGTCCCCGGACCCCTGCCAGGGAAAATGATTTCCCCTGGACCCCTCGCAAAAGAGTAATTCATAGATACAGTCAAAGTGCAGGGTGACGCGAATCACTCTGCACTTGCTTTATGCCTTTTTGTGCGGGGTCAAGGGGCATCAGGCCCCTTGCGGGTGGTCCGGAGGGTGGAGCCCTCTGGCGTTCCCCCGCCTCCTACTTCGTCAGCAGGTCGTAGGCCGCCTTGAGCTGCGCGTCCTTTTCAAGGTCGGGGTCGCCACCCACCGCGACCGTGGCCTTGACCGCCACGTCCGGCTCGATGCCCACGCCGTGGATCGACCGGCCCTTGGGCGTAAAGTAGGTGGCGGTGGTCAATTGCATGCCCGCATTATCGGTCCTGAAGGGCAGCATGGTCTGCACGATGCCCTTGCCGTACGTCTTCTCACCCACGATCCTGGCCACGCCGTAGTCCTGCAGTGAACCCGCCAGGATCTCCGAAGCGCTGGCCGACATGCTGTTGACCAGCACCGCCATCGGCACGTCCCAGCGGCTCTCCTCAGAGAAATACTCCTCCCGCGCGCCGCTTCTGTCCTGGGTGTAGACCACCAGCCCCGCCGGCAGCAACTGGTCCGCGATCTTCACCACGTCGGTCAGAAGGCCGCCGGGGTTGGAGCGGATGTCGATGATCAGGCCTTTGACATTTTTCTGTTTCAGGTCGTTCATCGCCGAGATGAAACCGGTGGCGTCGTCGCCGATGAACTCATAGATCATGATGTAGCCGATGTCGCCCGGCAGCACCTGATGGGACACGCGCTGCATGGTGATGGTGCGGGGCTTGAGCGTGATGGTCTGAACCTTCTTGCCCCTTCGGAGCATCAGCTCCAGCGTCTCCCCCTTGAAGTCGCGGATCATCTGGATCGCCGCGTCCATCTGGCGCGCGTCGGCAGCGCCCACGAGTTCGCCGTTGACGGCCAGCACGATGTCGCCGGGTTTTACGCCCGCCTCGATGGCCGGAGAGTTCTCGAAGATGCGCAGGACCACCAGCATGCCGTCCTTGTCGGCGGACAGCAGCAGCCCCACGCCCTCGTAGACGCCCTGACTGCGTTCGGCCATCTCCTGCATTTCTTCAGGAGTGTAGTAGAAGGTGTACGGGTCGCCCACGCTGGCCAGCATGCCGCGCACCGCGCCGAGCACCAGTTTGTCCTCGTCCAGCGGCTTATAATATTCGCCTTCCAGAATGCCGCGCACCTCGTCCAGGCGGCGGTAGCGCTCGATGGTCTGGTATTCTTCCTGAGATACCACCACCGAGCCGGAAGACTCTTCCTGCGCGGGCAGGACGCCGCCGGAGACGCGCAACGTAATGGCCGACGAAACGCCGGCCACGACCACCACAATCCAAAGCACCGACAGCCAAACGATAGCCCGCTTGCCCATGAAAGCCTCCAGGAATCAGGATCGATTCATCCTATGCGCCTCGTCCCCCGGGATAGCATCCGGGCGTTCGCGCGGCGGAAATTTCAAAACAGGACGAACGCGCCTTGCGCGGCGTTCGTCCTGCGAAGGGTACCGGGAAGGGTGCGCCGTGGCTTCAGACCCGATTCTTGTGATCGCCGGTCTTGCCCAGCAGCATCATCATCTTGAAGGTCACGGCGTCGTCGAAGGAGCGAAGGTCCAGGCCGATGATCCGCTGCACCTTGTCCAGACGGTAGACCAGGGTGTTGCGGTGGATGTAAATCTGCCGCGCGGTCTCCGAGAGGTTCAGGCTGTTCTCGAAGAACTTCTCGATGGTGTGCAGCATCTCTTCGTTGAAGAGTCTGGCCGTCTTGCGGTTGAACATGAGCAGATTGTACTTCTGGCTCATCTCCGGGGAGATGTCGGCCAGGAAGCGCTCCAGAAGGAGCTTCCGGTAGACGAACACATGGTCGTCCGGCCGGTACACGCGGCCCACGTCGATGGCCTTGCGCGCCTCGCGGAAGGACTCGGACAAGAGCGCAAGCGACTTCTTGGGCTCGCCGATGCCGATGTGCACCGGATAGCTGGTCTCGCTGATGAAGGTGGACTCAATCGCCATGCCCAGCTGCTCAAGCTCCTCGAAGTCTTCCGGCTCGTCGATCTGCTTGATCAGGACAACCGTGTGCCGGTCGATCTCCACGATGGAATCCCCGCTGGCTTCGGGCGCGACGTTCTCCAGAATGTTGAGCGTCGTCTCGGTGTCCACGTTGGACAGATGCAGAAGCACCACGCAGCGGCTCTTCTCCAGCGGGATGGAATGCTCCATCGCCAGCGACTCAAGCTCCGCGCCCTCGACTTCCTCCCGGAGGATGCACCTCAGGGACTGCTCACGGTCGGCGTGCGGCAGGTCTACCTTGGTCAGCATGTTGATCATTTCGGCGCACAGGATCGCGCAGTTGGAAACGTCCTGCGAGTCTCCCGGCAGGCACAAAAACAGCGGGTGTGTGCCTTCGGTGCCGATCAACGTGAAACCGCCGTAGATCAGCGGCGCGGTGGGGTTCTGGCGAAGCGCTTCGGGCAGCGTGAATTCGCGGTTGTTGTCCTCGGGCAGGATGACCTGGCCGTTGTTGTCCAGCAGCATGACGTTCATGCTGATCTTCGAAAGCAGGCTTGAGATCTTCGCGATGACGCGATGGTCTAAAAACATGGGTATTCCTCCTGTGCTGGCCGACGCCCAACTATACAATATATAGTATATCCGCCGCGAGCGGATAAGACAATATCGTCTTACCACCAGCGGCGGAAAATTAATGAACAAATAACGCCGGTGAACGCTTCTCAGCGCCCGGAAAGGCCCTTAGCGGTTGAGGGCGGTGTTGAAGGTCTCCGCGTCGAAGAAGTGCAGCCGGTTGGCGTCAAAGGCAACCTTGATCTTGTCGCCGCCGCGCGCGGTGGAGCGCGGGTCGACGCGGGCGATGATGTTGTCTTCCTTGCCGGAGGTCTTCAGGTACAGGTAGGTCTCCGAGCCCATCAGCTCGACGATTTCCACCGCAACGGTGATGGTGGAATCCGGCGCGTTGGCCAGGAAGATCTCCTCGTCGTGGATGTTCTCCGGGCGGATGCCCATGATGACGTCCTTGCCGATGTAGCTGTCCGACACGAACTTCTTGAGCTTGCCTTCGGGAACCTTGATGGCGTTGTCGCCGAAGGTGGCGAACACGCCGCCGTCCCGCTTGACGAGCTTGACGTTAAAGAAGTTCATCTGCGGGGTGCCGATAAAGCCCGCGACGAAGTGGTTGACCGGGAAGTCATACAGGTTCTGAGGCGAGTCAACCTGCTGAATGAAGCCGTCCTTCATGACCACGATACGGGAACCCATCGTCATGGCTTCGGTCTGGTCGTGGGTGACGTAGATGAAGGTGGTCTGCAGGCGCAGGTGCAGCTTGGTGATCTCGGTTCTCATCTGCACGCGCAGTTTGGCGTCCAGGTTCGACAGAGGCTCGTCCATCAGGAAGACCTTGGGCTCACGGACGATGGCGCGACCCAGCGCGACGCGCTGGCGCTGACCGCCGGACAGGGCCTTGGGCTTCCGGCCCAGGAGGTGTTCGATGTCCAAGATCTTCGCGGCTTCGCGGACGCGGCGCTCGATCTCCGCCTTGGGGGTCTTGCGCAGCTTGAGGCCGAAGGCCATGTTGTCGTACACCGTCATGTGCGGGTACAGCGCGTAGTTTTGGAACACCATC